>JAHLWP010000007.1 GCA_019057865.1 Promethearchaeota archaeon | reverse complement strand
CTTTGGTCTCCTGAGTAAGTTGCCTTCCTCTAAGAGCTTCAGCAATTTTTTCTTTGGTCTCCTGAGTAAGTTGCCTTCCTCTAAGAGCTTCAGCAATTTTTTCTTTAGTCTCCTGAGTATATTGCCTTCCTCTAAGAGTTTCAGCAATTTTTTCTTTAGTCTCCTGAGTATGTTGCCTTCCTCTATGACCTTCAGCAATTTTTTCTTTAGTCTCCTGAGTATGTCGCTTTCCTCTATTAGCTTCAGCAATTTTTTCTTTAGTCTCCTGAGTATGTTGCCTTCCTCTATGACCTTCGGCAATTTTTTCTTTAGTTTCCTGAGTATGTTGCCTTCCTCTACGAACTTCAGCAATTTTTTCTTTAGTTTCCTGAGTACGTCGCTTTCCTCTATTAGCTTCGGCAATCTTTTCTTTAGTTTCCTGTGATTGTTCTACAACACCCCCTCCACCCTCATTTTTATTCATACCAATTTCTTGATCTTCATATGTGCGTAATTCTTTAATGTGATGTTTTTCTCCAATCCTCATTTCTCGATAATTATCATATCTTTGAAGTTCTTTTATTACAAATGATTCCTTCCCGAATTTCTTAATTTCATCACCAAAATCTTCATTTCGAGGACTAGTAAGATGTTGACTCAATCTAACATCTAAATCTTGTCTAGTATATCCAACATACATTCTACCAGAATTAGGGTGATTCACAATTATTAAATATACTTTATAGTCCACCATAGATTTATCTAACCTCTTTAAATTAGAAAGTTAGCATTATTATCTTCAAAATTATTTATAAAATCAACACGAAATATTACAATAGATTGAAATAAATATTTTAAATTGCCAAGTATAGAGAATTGTGTGATAATAAGATAGATAATTAAAAAAAACTCATTTAAGAGTGTTCTTTTATTTTTATATTTTTACTCTAAGAGTATATAAATATTTAATTGAAATAATTATAAATATAATCTAAATTCTAAATTTAATAAAAATTATATAAAAAACAAAAATAATACTAAAATTTTACTGTTAGATCAAGTATGAATGATTCAAAATATGTATATATGGATAATGCCGCCACAACTCCAATGGATCCGCAAGTAATTGAAATAGTTAGTAAACATTTTAAAGAAACCTATGGAAATTCTTCTAGTCTGCACTTAATAGGACAAAAAGCGGGTCAATTACTAGAAAAATCACGAAAAACTATAGCTTCCTTGATTAATGCAAAATCAGAGGAAATTTATTTTACATCATCAGGCACAGAAGCTGACAACCTTGCAGTAATGGGTGTGGCTTTAAAAAATCAAGAAAAGGGAAATCATATAATAACTTCTACTATAGAGCACCATGCAGTCGAAAATCCATGTAAAGAATTGCAGAAGAGAGGATTTGATGTTACATTCTTACCGGTTGATAATTTTGGTTTAATTGATCTTAAAGAATTGGAAAATACAATAAAAGATAAAACAATTCTTATAACTATAATATTTGCTAATAATGAAATAGGCACAATTGAACCTATTAAGGAAATCGGAGCAATAGCTAAAAAACACAATGTTATATTTCATACTGATGCAGTTCAAGCTTTTGGTAAACTCCCAATAGATGTCAACGAGATGAATATTGATCTGTTATCTGCATCTGCTCATAAGGTTTATGGTCCAAAGGGTATTGGATTATTATATATACGAAATAAAGGGAAAAAGGAAGGGTGGGGTAAATATATTCAGCCATTAATGTTTGGTGGAGGGCATGAAAAAGACATGCGGCCAAGCACAGTAGCAGTGCCATTAATTGCTGGTTTTACTAAAGCAGTAGAAATAGCAAAAGCAGAGATGGCTAAAGAGGCTGAAAGGCAAATTAAGTTACGAGATAAAATCATAAAATCTGTGTTAGGAAATATTGATGATACTTATCTTAATGGTCATCCTTCTCAAAGGCTACCTAATAATGTAAATTTGGGATTCAAATATATTGAGGGAGAGTCTATTGTCTTAGATTTAGATATGGAGGGTATTGGTACGTCTACAGGCTCAGCATGTTCCTCAAAATCACTTGATCCATCCCATGTATTACTAGCTATAGGCTTAAAACCAGAAGAGGTTCATGGTTCTTTAAGAGTTTCAATAGGAAGATTTACTACAGAGGAAGAAGTTAAGTATTTTTTAGAGAAATTACCTTTAATAATACAAAGGTTAAGGAAAATATCTCCTCTTAAGAAAGGAGTTCAATATATGTTTGATGAGACTGCCACAGATCATTATTATTAAATTTTTAATAAATTAGATTTTATTATCTGAAATTATTAGCGATAAATTTCATTAGGGGGTTCAATATCTATTACTATATAATTTCCACTACTCCAAGAATTAATAATTCCAAACCAAGTAGGATTAAATTTGAATCTTGTCTAATATAACTATTGACAAAATAATATGAATTATAGCAGATGTTGCACCTACTTTCAATAGTCTTTTGAAATCTAAATTCCTTAAAATCTTCCAGTAAAAAGATAACTCTTGAAATGAAGTTTTTTTAGAAATATTTATTTCTATATCAATTACATATTCTAAATATAATAATAAATATACTGTCTAAAATGGAAAATCCAAAATACCTTGCGATTCTTATTTTAATTGGAGGCAAAAGTACTCGTTTTGGTACTGAAAAAGCGGCTATAGAATTCTTTGGAAAGTCGTTAATTTTACATCAAATAGAAACTTTAAATAAATTTGATCAAGATATCTTTTTAGTGGCACATTCTGAAGAACAAGTTTTTAATTATCGCAAATCAATAGAATTCCCTAAAGAAATCACTTTTATTGTAGATGATCGTGAAATTTTTAAACATCTAAAAATCTTTAAACCAATGTTAGGCATATATTCTGGATTAAAGGAATTATTTAGGTTAAATTTTGAAAAAGCATTCTTATTATCATGTGATATGCCTTTAATTAAACCAGAAATAATTGAATTAATGATAAAAGAATCTGAAGGATATGATTGTTGCATACCAAGATGGAATAATGGTTTTTTAGAACCATTTTTTACAATTTATCCAGTTGAGAAAGGATATTATAAAGCTAGGGAAATTTTAAACTCAGAAAATTATGGTTTATACAACTTTATAGATAAAAACTGGAAAATTAATTATGTTTCTGTAGAAAAATCTATTCAACCTCTAGATAAAAATTTAGTGAGTTTAATAAATATTAATGGTCCAATAGATCTTGCCAAATTAATAAAATTTTATATGCAAAATTCTTCTTCTTAGATTCAAAAAGTATCTATATATTAAATGTACCTTCTTTATTGGTAATAAAAGCACTCATTAAATGATATAGTTTTTATTTTTCTTATAGAAAGTTGATAGAAACTATTTGAAATTATGTTCTTAGATTTGTAAATAAGGTCTAAAAGTTAAATATATAAGGAAGAGTTTTCTCTTGGAATTGTTAAGGGACAAAAATAATATAGATCTCTTTTGAATTAAAAAAATGTGAATTTCCTCCAAGAAAGAAGACACCATGGGATCTTTTAAGAAGAAAAAAAATAAAATGAAATCTTTTAATTAAAAAATTAAAATTCAATAGGAATAATTTAGGAATTTTATTATATTTCTATATTATTAGAAATCGCAACTGTTTTTTTGATTGTTAAATAAGATTAAATAATGGATAATGAGGAATTTTCTTTTTTAGATAAAAAAATTATAGTTTTAGAAAAAGAAGAAATTGATTCTTCCTATAAAATTAAGTCGTATAATCAAAAACTTAAGTTTATGGAAAACAGAAAAATTCCTCAGAAACCAATTTTTGAAGTATTAAACCATTTTTTTTTGAAAAACAAATATATTTCTGAAAAGTCAAAGAAGTCAATTACGAAAATTATCCACTCTCCAAAAGATAAAATACTAATTATTATTACAAAATCGGGAAAGGACATTATTTGGAATAGAGATAAACTCATTCGAGATTATGGTTGGTTCTTTTTTATAGCTAAAACTGATATTGAGAAAAAAAAATCCAAAAAAAAGAGAGAAAAGGAAGAGATAAAAAAAGAAATAACGATAAGTAAAATTAATTTTCAGTTTAAAGATCTGGTTTTTCCAATTAAACAAAAAGAAAATATGCGTCCATTATATCATACAAAAGAATACTTCCAGTATATTAAATTAATTAAATCAGAAAATATTCCACAAGTACCCATTAAAGAAGTTTTAGAAGATTTTTTCCATAAATATGAAGATATACCTTTAAAAGAAAAGAAGGCGATTAGGAATGTTATATATTACAATAGAGAGAAGGTCATTGTTATAAAATCCCTTATTGGGGATAAGATGTATGAACATTTGGAAAATTTGGTTAAGAAATATGGATGGTACTTTTATATAACAGGAGTTCCTGTAGGATCTAGTGAAATCTCACTAGCAATTGATAGAATTGAAAAAAGATATAACCAAGATTATTTTAAAAGTTTATCAATTTCTCAATATAATAATGCCAAATCTAGAGTAACTATTTATCCAATAGTACTTAAACCAAATCACAATTGCCATATTATAGGGATAGGAAACCTAAATATTTTATTAGATTGCGGAATTTCTAAACCAATTTCTCAAGAAGGTGAAGAAGAAGAAAAAATTGATATAAGTAAAAAAGTAGATGACTTTAAACACATTGAAGAATATCTTGAGAACCTTCCAGAATTAATCTTAGAAGAAGAAAAAAAAGAGAAAATTGAATCTGAACATGAAATAATCCAAAATTTGTCACCATACAAACCAAAAATTGATGCAATTTTCATTTCACATAGTCATTTTGATCATATTTCAGGACTTAAAAAATTGATTGAATTATATCCAGATATCCCTATATTATGCTCAAGAATTACATTAGATCTATTTCTCTTAAGGGATTCTAACTTTTTAAAGCAAGAGACTCATGAAGAAATTGAAGAAGAAGAATATAAAAATACTGTAAAAAATGTAATTTATGTAGAAAATGGCGATAAAATAGAATTTAAAGAGAAAAATTGTTACCTTTCTTTCTTTCATGCTGGACATATGCCAGGAGCTTTGATGCTATTAGCAAAAATTAATAATTTTCGATTATTATATACTGGAGATTATACTTATCATGATATTACCCCTTTTGCAGGAACTAGGAGGTTCTTAGAACAAATTTCTCGACCAATTGATTATCTTTTAATTGATGGAACAAGTGCAAGTGAGGATTTCGGTTATTTATCAGATCAATTTCACAGTTTGATTCTATTTTTAGAACAAAAAGCAGAATATGAAGACAATGTGCTTATTGGCGCCGACCCTTCGAGTTTAGCTATAACATTCATGCTAATCTTTTGGCGCTATTTTAGAAAGTTGCAACTAAGACGAGGCTTCAAAAAACGTCCCAATATTTATGTAGACATGATGGTAAGGAAAAATATTCAAGTTATTAATCATCGATATGAATATATTTATGGACCTATCTCAAGATTAATTCGTGATAAAGCAAATCCATTTAATAGCATAAAATTTCGATGGTTTGATCATAATAATTTAGATTTTCTAAGAACGAAAAATAATATAATTATCTCACATCCTCCTGATCTTTCATATGGCATTATTAGAAATATTATTAATATTATTGGACGTAACCCTCACAATCTTGTGTTTTTGGCAGGTTCAATCCATGAACCTCCTGGTATTGATTTAATCTTGGGAAGTGAAGAAATTGAATTTTTAGAAACATGGAAAATGCCATTTCGTGCATTATTAATCAATACATTTGCTCCTCAACTTAAAATTAAACTACATGCTGATAAAAATCAGTTGGCTGAAATGATAAAAAGTCTTGAGCCAAAGGAAGTTTGCTTTTTCCATCAAAGTCCTAAAAGATTAGAGGAAGCAGTAGAATACGTAAAAGGTTTAGGTGTAGAAAAAGTTTCAATTCCAATTAAGAGAAAACTCTTAATCTTAAATCAAAGTTAAACTTATCAATATTCTGAAGTTATCTGTTTGTACTTATTAGATAACAACCATTAAGACTTTAAAGTATGAAGCTTTATTAATATATAGTGGCAGTTTTTATTAGGTGATTATCTATTTATTCGGAAAAAGTTATGGATCACTTTAGAAACCCTCGAAATATGGGTGAAATGAAAGATGCTGATGCTGTAGGAGAAGTTGGAAACCCTGTGTGTGGTGACTTAATGTATATTTATATAAAGGTAAAAGAAGATGGAATCACTGAAATAATTGATGATATATCTTTCCAAACATTTGGTTGTGCAGCAGCAATTGCAACATCATCTATGATAACAGAATTAGCTAAAGGTAAGACCCTTGAGGAAGCTGCAAAAATAACTCGAGGCAATGTAGCGGATTCATTAGACGGCTTACCTCCTATTAAACTGCATTGCAGTAATTTAGCAGCCGACGGATTGAAGGATGCTATCAAGAAATATCGTGAGAAAAAAAAGATATAAGAGAACATATTTCCTATGGAAAATGGAGAATTTTTTTTAACTATTAATAGTATAAAACATTGGGTTAAAATTGCAGGAGCAGAAAATGAAACAGTCCCTTTAGTTATTATTCATGGTGGTCCTGGTGGACATAATTACACATTTGAAAGGACAATTGGTCCCTACTTGGAAGAATATGCTACAGTTATTTATTATGAACAAAGAGGATGTGGAAGATCTGAAGCACCAGAAGATAAAGAAGCATATTCTATTCCATTACTTATTTCAGATTTAGAAATCCTATGTAACGATTTAAAATTAAAAAAGATTATACCATTGGGATTTTCTTTTGGAAGTGAATTAGCCCTTGAATTTGTATTATTACATCCAGATTTAGTAGAGAAAGTAATAATCCAAGCACCTACTATTTTTTGTGATGCAAATAATAGAATTCCAAATATCCAATTAAATGGTTTTCTACAAATAGCTGAAGAAATTAAAATGGATTGGTTTACTGCTCTATATATTCGTTAGGAAAAATTACAATAACAACACATAATCCAAAAATTCCAAGGAAATAAGCAAATAATAATTTTACTTCCACACACTTTTTTTATAATTATTAAGATTTCCTTTAATAAGCAAATTGATATTATTTTTCATGGTGAGAATTTATATATGCTTTTGCGCAATGTTTGCAGCAAAAATTCATCTCTTTTCCTCCAATTGTTTCAACATGAAAATCTTCATAAAGTTTTACACCACAGCTTGCACATATTTTCAATTTTGATTCTATAGCAGCTTCTATTAAATTGCCAAATCGTTTGAAAATATTATCAATAAATTGTTTCCCTGAAGAAGTTAATTGAAATCCTTTTGATTTTTTTGATTTTGGATTAGGGGTGTGTTCGATATATCCTTCTGATTGGAGTTTATTCAAGAAATCATATATGTAGGTTGGACTTGCCGTTTTCCCTAAATCCGATTCGAGTCGCTTTATGATATAATACCCAGTAACTGATTTTTTAGATTTCAATAACGTTAAGGTATAAAATTTTGTTAGATTTTGAATTTTAATATCACTCAATTAAAAACACTCCTTAAATTCATAAATTCTTTGGTTTATAATAGAAATTCACTGTATTATTAATAGTGATTATAATTTATAAATATATATTTTATAATAACAACATTTAAATATATACTCTGACGTATATATCTTAAAATAACATTTCTTTAAAATTGACTAGAAATAATTGATGGAGAAGAGAATTAAATATGATAGAAAAAATTGAACAAGGAAAAACAACTGTTCTAAATATTCAAGGAATGCATTGTGCTTCATGTGCTCAGACAATTGCTAAAGCATTAAATAAACATGAAGGAATAAATGATGTAAATGTTAATTTAGCTGCTGAAAAAGCATATCTTACTTATTATCCTGATAAGATAAAGAAATCAGAAATCTTAGAAATTGTGAAAAACACAGGGTATGAAGCAACTACAAACTCAAAAAAAATTACCATTAAAATCAAAGGTATGACTTGCGCATCTTGTGCCCAAACTGTTGAGACTGCTCTTAAAAAAAGCGATGGTATTTTGAATGCAAGTGTTAATATCGCAACTGAAAAAGCAGTTGTAATTTACGATGTAGATGGACTAGAATATAATGATATTGCTAGGATAATTAATAATACTGGTTATACAACACTCGGAAAGGAAGAAGAAGAGTCAATTAAATCAAAATATGATAAGGAAGTTGAAGCGGAAGAAAAAAAATTTAAGATAGCTAAAAAGCGAATGAAACTTTCTTGGGTCTTTACTGGACCAATTATTGGCTGGATGTTGTTGGAAATGATTGGGGGAATATATTGGCCTAATGAAGAATTATATAGTTTAGGGATCATATTGTTATCAATATTTCCACTTTTTTGGGCAGGATACAATACCTATTACTCCGCATTTAAAGCCATTAGGCATCGTAATGCGAATATGGATGTGTTAATAGCTTTAGGAACGATTTCAGCATTTATAACAGGTCCAATGTCCTTTTTTAGTCCGATTTTTAATTATTCTGGTGTTGCTGCTATGATAATGTCCTTTCATTTAACTGGAAGGTATATTGAAACTAAAGCAAAAGGAAGAGCATCACAAGCAATCAGAAAATTGCTAGAACTTGGAGCAAAGAGTGCTAGAATCATAATCGATGGAGAAGAAATAGAAATCCCTATTGAACAATTAAAAGAAAACGATATAATGTTTGTCAAACCAGGAGAAAAAATTCCTACTGATGGTATTGTTATCGAAGGACAAAGTGCTATTGATGAGTCTATGGCAACTGGCGAATCTATGCCTGTGAAGAAAAAAGTTGGAGATGAAGTTATAGGGGCGACAATCAATCAACGTGGAATGTTGAAGATTAAAGCTACAAAGGTAGGAGAAGACACATTTTTGTCCCAGGTTATTAAAATGGTCGAGGAATGCCAAGGTTCTAAAATTCCCATACAAAAGTTTGCTGATACCATCACCAATTATTTTGTTCCTGTAGTGTTAATATTAGCTAGTGCTGCTTTTCTTTTATGGATGTTTTTACCTAACGTTATGGATATAGTGATTAATGGGGTTCAATCATTCATACCATGGGTGGATCCAAATCTTGGAGTAATAACATTAGCATTACTTGCATTAATCGCAACGCTTATCATAGCGTGCCCCTGTGCGCTTGGACTAGCAACACCTACCGCACTCATGGTTGGCAGTGGTATGGGAGCGGAACATGGAATCTTAATAAGACACGGTGAGGCAATTCAAACCCTTAAAAGTATTGACGCTATTGTTTTTGATAAAACGGGAACGATTACTAAAGGATCACCCGAAGTAACTGATATACGTTTTGCTGAGGGTTTTACATTCGAAGAAGTACTTCAGTTTGCAGCGAGTGTAGAAGCAGGTTCCGAGCATCCTCTTGCTGATGCAGTTTTAAGAAAGGCAAAAGAAAAAAATATTGAATATTACGATTTAATAGAGTTTGAATCTCTAACTGGAAGAGGTGTAAAAGCAAAGATTAAAACAACTCCGGAAAAATTAATCCTTGTAGGGAATCGGAAATTAATGCAAGAATTTCAAATCGAATATCATTTTATGGAGGGAGATATTGAATCTCTTGAAAAAGAAGCAAAAACAGTTATATTATTAGCTGTCGACGGGAAAATGGTTGGAATCTTAGCAATAGCAGATACAATTAAAGACGATTTTATTGAAGTTATTAGGGAGTTGGAAGGTATGGGAATTGAAACAGTGATGTTAACAGGAGATAATGAACTCACTGCAAAAGCAATAGCAAAAGCAATAGGCATTTCAAAAGTTATAGCTGAGGTATTACCTGATGAAAAAGTTAATGAGATTCAAAGATTACAAGAAAATGGAAAACTAGTAGCTATGGTGGGCGATGGAATAAATGACGCTCCTGCTTTAACAGCGGCCAATGTAGGAATTGCAATTGGTACCGGAACAGATATTGCAATTGAATCCGCCGATATTACATTAGTTAGTGGGAATTTATCTGGAGTTGTTTCAGCAATAAAATTATCTAGAAATACTTTCAAGAAAATCAAACAGAATCTGTTTTGGGCCTTCTTTTATAATGTAGTGGCATTACCTGCTGCTATGTTAGGATTAGCTCACCCATTAATCGCAGAGGTTGCCATGGCTACAAGTTCGGTAACTGTAGTAACAAATGCTAATCTGCTTCGTAGGTCGAATATACTTCCAAATTACAAGACGAATAAATAAAAAATTAAAAAAAAATGGTAAAATATTATGGAAAAGTTAAAGTGTTCTAAGTGTGGTTATGAAATGGATATACCACAGCATTGTGGTAAACCTATGCATAAAGAAGGCGATAAACTAGTCTGTTGGATGGGATCTCACTGTGGTGTTCAACCCATCCCTGAGCATTGTGGTCTACAAATGAATTTTATTTAATTATTAAAAATAATTAATTTTTTTTATAAATATTAAAAGTTGAATTGATTGATGGAGGTTATATTTTTGAAAGAGAAATTATGTCCAATTTGTAGTAAAACTATAAGATCTGATGCAGATGTGCATGAATATTGTACATTATGGGGTATGGGAATTCCTGTACATTTATCTGCACCAACGTATAAAGATAAAGACGAAAAAATGTTATATTTCTGTTGTTCTAGGTGCCTTTCAATTTATGAAACAGAAATAGTTAAAGAAAACAATTCTAATCAATTTTGATTAATTGGGGTGTGATAACTATTATTATAACAAAATTTACGAGAGAGTCAACTCAAAAAGCAATTAATAACTTTGAGAATCTTAAAAGATCGATAAAAGGGCTTTATGCAATTCTAAGTATCATTGCTTCTAAAGAGAACGATCTTTTTATCAAAATAGGTATGGATAATATAGAAGCGCTCTATCAAAACTTTCTAGAATTGATATTTAATGATTATGGTTTTAGGAAATTTGTGAGAAAAATAAAGAGTTCTGAAATTGAACTTGATATTCCTTTAGGGGATTTATTATTATCTTAGTGATTTAACAGGTTAAGTGAAGAGAACTTGAAGAAAGAATGGAAAAATATATCATTTATTAAAAAAATAGGTTTAAAATAAGGGGGTGTAAGAATTATGGGATCTTTAACAATTTTAATATTTATTATGACTGTTATTGCAGATATATTACTTGTGGGAGGGCTTATTTTCACAATAATCAAACCAAAATATAGGATATGGCCTCCACCAAACAAAGATTCATGGCAATTTTGGATATCATGGATTGTATCAATAATTTCTTTCTTAGGAACAATTACATTAAGTATTTTGGATTGGGATAATTTTATTTTATTACATTGGTCTCGGTACCCAATTGGGTTATCATTAATAGTTGTGGGATTATTTTTTGCGATCTGGGGAGTAAGAACTTTAAGTATTCACTTGACCCTCGGGTTAAAAGGGAAATTAGTCACAGATGGGCCCTATAAATATTCAAGAAATCCCCAATATTTAGCCGATATTTTATTATTTGCCGGATTGATAATACTAGCTAATTCCTTTTTAACTTTGATTACAGGCATTTTAGGAATTTTGTGGAATTTTCTTACTCCGTTTACAGAAGAACCATGGTTAAAAGAACAGTTCAAAGATGAGTATAATAAATATCGTAAAAAAGTTAGGCGCTTTATTTAACTTTCAAAATTTTCTTAAAACATTGTCTAAAAATATATACAAATAGAGAATATAATTATATTTTATAAAGGGAAATTATGAGATTCTGCCCATATTGTGATAATATATTAATTCCAAAAAATAAAAGATTATACTGTAAGGTATGTGAAAAATATTTTAACTTTGATCCTAAAATTGATAATTACACCATTGTAAAAACAATAAAGCATGATGATAAAGAATCTGCCCCAATTAGAATTTTATAAATAACTATAAAATTATAATATATACATTTATATATATACTTATTCATATATATTTTAGAGTAATAAATTTTTAGACTATCTTAAAAATCAGGTTGCGGAAAAATGTCTCAAATAAAACTAAGAATAAACTTTTTAGAGGTTTCAAAACAATGTCAGATATAGATCCCATATTAGAAATATATGATAGACAAGCTCCTACTTATGATATAATGAATTCACTTATGGAGCGTTTATTTTCGAAAGGAAGAACTATTTTTTCATTATTAAGAGGAAAAATACTCGAAGTTGGTGTAGGAACTGGAGAAAATTTAAAATACTACCATCCTTCTGCAAATATTACTGTTTTTGATTGGAGCCCACAGATGATCCGTCAAACTAAAATGAAAGTAAAAAGATTAGAGCTTCATAATATTAAAAACTTTGTTATAGGGGATATTCAAAAATTAAATAATTATTTTGAACCAAATTCTTTTGACTTCATAACTTCTACTTGTGTTTTTTGTTCAGTTCCTGATCCATTAAAAGGTCTTCAAGAAATAGCTAAGGTATTGAAATCATCAGGGAAATTTGTTCAAATTGAGCATGGAATAAGCAATTCCAAATTATTAAACATCTTCATGAGAGCATTTGATCCAATAACAGCTAATATGCGGGGATTTCACCTCACTAGAAACACATTAAACAACCTTGAAAGAGCAGGATTTAGTGTAATTCATGAATGGTCCCTTGATCCTGCTGGAATTATACGAGTAATAATATCTAAGCCAAAATAGTCTAAAATTTGAATTAACTATGCATAAATGCAAATATTATGATAAATTTATAGGCGAAGAAGATCAAATTTTCCAATGCCCAGATTGTATTAATAATTTCCACTTGAAATGTGTGAAAGAAAGAATCATAAATACAGAGACAGTTATGGGAAGAAAAAGAAAATATAAGACCTATTATTATAAATGTCCAATCTGCAGTAAAAAAGTACGTAATTATAAAATCAATTAACATTAAAAAAAAGAAAACTAATATGATTTTACAAGGTTCATTTGTGGATTTTTTAATTCCAACATTTTTAGCATTTCGAGAAGGATTAGAAGCAGTAGATCTGTAGTTGTGGTGAAATTAGAAAAATAAGAATCCCATAATATGTAAAAAATCCATAAATACAGAAATATAAATTAATATTGTCAAATCAATTAGTAGAAATAAATTGTAATTGAAATAATACTTTAATCTATATATTTTTAAAAAAAAAAAGACTCTTTCTATAAATTAACATTATACTTAATATGATTCATACTCCTTAGGTTATAATCTTAAATAACTATTCACATTTATCCTCCTTTTAAAAAATTAAATATTAGCTCTATAAAAATAAATACACTTACATAGAATTTTCTAATTATATATATTTTATAATAATAATTTTTAAATACATACTTTTACATATATATCTTAAGATAATACTTTAATAAAACTTGTTAAAATAGGTGGTAAAATGATTTTCGATAGCTTTCATGATGGAGATTTTCACATGATGGATTGGTGGTATAGTATATTTGGTCCCTATCTATGGCTCGTTATGGTATTAGGAATAAGTCTTTATATCATATTTAGTGTTACAATTGCCTATTATGTCCATAAAGATGCCATTAGGAGAGGAATTGGCAATTCTGAAGTGTGGCTAATAATATCCTTAATTTTTAATGTATTAGGGTTATTAGTTTATTTACTTGTCAGAGGAAATTATGAAGAAAGCCATTTAAATAAAAAAGCAAATGGAAATAGAAATTAACATAAGTATAGGGTGGATTAATGATGTTAGATTATGGTCATGATGGTATGATGGATTGGGGTTCAAATGGATGGTTCTACATGATTTTAGGAGTCAGTCTTTTTGTTATAATTGCTGTAATTCTTTTATATCTTCTATCTCGAAGAACTCGTCAGGATAATTTAACAGACATCTCACATCAAGAAGCATATAACAATGAAAAATCTAATAAAATAGAAACTCGAAATTTACAGAGAATTACATCAGATAAAGGAATTGAAGAAAAACTGAAAAGTGAAAATGCTTATTTCTGTCCTAATTGTGGAGAAAAACTCGATGAAAGAACACAAAAATATTGTCCATTTTGCGGAAGTGAAATTTAATCAAAATAGTAGATCTTGATTCTGTTCTTGAAATAAGAAAAATAAGTGAAGATATTGATTGTTCTGATAATTGCTCCTACAATCAATATATTATAAATTAAATGGATTACGTTTATAAATTAAAGAATTAATATTTTTCTTATGACAGAAAAATGTACGACTACGGATGTTGTAGATGAATCAACTGCAGCAGGAAAAGTGCGAATGATTTATGATGACATTAAGAAAACATTAGGAATAGATTTTATCCCTAACATGTACAAAGCTATGGCGTTGAACCCTGATTATTTGGAATTAACTTGGAATAGAGTTCAGGCAGTCATGACCAAAGAAGGCAAGCTTGATAAAAACACCAAAGACATTATTGCTCTTACCGTCTCAATAATGAGCGGATCTAACTATTGTATTGATGTTTATAATGGAGCAGTATCAAACAATGGTTTGGATGACGAAGCTTTAACTGAGATATATGCAATTATTGACATTTATTCAGGTTTGAACAGATTCAATGTTGCACAGCAGACTAAAAAGGACGAGAAGCCTTGGTTTGGTTGTGGTTCCTAAATACAGTTTAGCTACTGTTTTATCAATTTATTCCTTAAAGTTATTCAAATTTGTTATTAAATCTTCATGACTATCTTCAATGATCTTTTTAGTTATTTTAAGAGCGTCTTGCGAAAGTTGTGCTAACCTCAAGTGAATTTTATTAGAAGAATTAAATTTTTTAACTTTTATTGTTTTTATAATATGAGGATCCATAGCAGTCTTAATTGCAAATGAAGAAACTGCAAAATATACAATACTTGAATTTAAAGACTGAGAAGAAAAATTTAATTATTTTACGTTTTTATTTGCATAAATAAAATAGTAAAATTAAATTTACATAGAGATGAAAATAGAATGATTGAAAACTTTTGGGCCTTGACTATGGACGGTGTATTAATTTTTTGCAAAAATTATGTAAAGTTAAATAAGATTTATGATAATTAATATCCGGCTTTCTCTCCGCGTTAGACTCCTTTTTAAAAGAAACTACTTAGGCATAAACAAAGTCTATTTAGGTTTACCTGCGATTATAAACAAATTAGGTGTATCGCGTGTGTTGAAAATTGCCCTAAACTTGAAAGAAGAAGATTACTTTAAAAAATCTGCTCAAAAACTTAGAAATGTAATTGAACACATTGGATTAGATTAAAGTAACCATTTTATTTTAATTATATTTAAATTATAAATAAAAAATTTATAACAAATAGTAAAAAAAAATATTTGATAGAAAAAGAATCGATGGTAAAAGATGAAAAATAATAATAAAGTTAAAGAAAAAAAACAAGATAAACCCACTGTAGTATCAGATAAAAATATGAATGGAATAAATTCTCATGATACTCATAGTTCGAATAAAGCTGAACATAAAGGACATATGGATCAATCTGCTCACCATAGAATGATGATAAAAGATTTTCGGCGAAGATTTTATGTCTCACTAATTGTTACTATTCCTATACTTATATTATCTCCCACTATACAAGGATGGTTAGGAGTGAGTATCACATTTCCCGGTTTAGATTATGTATTACTGATTATGGCATCCTTTATTTTCTTTTATGGAGGATGGCCATTTCTTAAAGGTCTTGTGAACGAGTTAAGGAAAAAAGCTCCTGGAATGATGACATTGATTGCGGTAGCTATTTCTGTCGCATACTTTTATAGTGCTGCTACTGTTTTGGGATTAGAAGGAGATCCTTTTTTTTGGGAATTAGCAACATTAATTGATATTATGCTCTTAGGGCATTGGATCGAAATGAAATCAATTTTAGGAGCGTCTCGAGCTTTAGAAAAGTTGGTGGAGTTAATGCCATCGACAGCTCATCAAATAAGAGATGGAGAGATCATTGACGTAGAGCTTAGTGAATTAAAAAAAGGAGACAATGTCTTAATAAGGCCTGGTGAAAAAATACCATCCGATGGATTAATTTTAAAAGGTTCGAGCTATATTGATGAGTCCATGTTAACAGGAGAATCAGTACCAGTTGAAAAGGAGAGTGGAGACTTGGTTATCGGGGGGTCTGTTAATGGTGATGGGTCTCTTGAAATTCAAGTAGAAAGTACAGGGAAGGATTCATATTTATCAAAAGTAATTAATTTAGTGAGAGAAGCACAAGCCTCCAAATCAAAAACTCAACGACTTGCTGATAGAGCTGCTTTTTGGCTTACTATTATAGCCTTGACTGTTGGATTCACCACCTTATTTATCTGGTTATCTATTGGAGAGTCTTTTAATTTTTCAATTGAGAGAATGGCAACAGTAATGGTTATTGCCTGTCCACACGCGCTTGGATTAGCGATACCTCTGGTAGTGGCAATGTCGACTGCCCTCTCTGCAAAAAGTGGTTTATTGATTAGAAATCGAACAGCTTTCGAAGCTTCTAGAAAAATTTCCACCATTTTGTTTGATAAAACGGGAACTTTAACAGAGGGTGCTTTTGGTGTAAATGTCATACAATCCTTTGATAATGATTATGATGAGCAGAAAATTATTCAACTAACAGCTTCGTTAGAACAAAATTCTGAGCATCCAATTGCAAAGGGAATAGTAGAAAAAGCACATAAAATGAATCTTACCCTACAACAACCTTTGGATTTTAAAGCTATCAAGGGAAAAGGTGTTGAAGGAACTATCAATGGAGAACTTGTTAGTGTTATTAGTCCAAATTATTTGAAAGCCCTAGACATCCCGATCCCAAAAAATTTGAGAAGAGGATCAATAGATACTGTCGTATTTGTGCTTTTGGGTGAGAATAAATTAATCGGGGCTATTAGTCTTTCTGATCAAGTCCGTGAAGAATCTCATGATGCTATTAAGAATTTAAAATCTATGAATATTAAATGTTGGATGTTAACAGGTGATAATGAAAAAACTGCTAAAGCCGTCTCAGAGGAATTAAGTCTTGATGGATATTATTCTGAAGTACTTCCTCATGAAAAGTTAGAAAAGGTTAAAGAGTTACAATCTAAAGGTGAATTTGTAGCAATGACTGGTGATGGAATTAATGATGCTCCTGCTTTAGCTCAAGCAGATGTAGGAATTGCAATTGGATCAGGCACTGATGTTGCAGCTGAAACTGCTGACATCATTCTCGTAAATAGTAATCCAAGAGATGTAACTTCTCTTATAGGATTTGGAAAAGCAACCTATAAGAAAATGATTCAAAATCTTATATGGGCAACAGGTTATAATGTTTTTGCGATTCCGCTTGCCGCAGGAGTTCTATTTAGTCTCGGAGTATTAATTACTCCTGCAATTGGGGCAATTCTTATGTCTTTAAGCACGGTTATCGTTGCCATTAATGCAAGATTTCTAAAGTTAAAGAAATAAGAAATAAAAAATTGAGATAATTTAGTTAATTATTATCATTTTATTTTCTTTTTCATATCTTCTTATTAACTACAAAGGAGTAGAACTAAGCAACCTGATAAAGGTTGTAAAAAAATTATTATTCTGGGTTTATAATAGTTTTAAGAACACCTTTACTACATAATTTTAAATATTACGTCAAAATAATTTTATAAACTAAAAAATAGAGACTTTTGTTTCAATCTCGGATTTTTTTAATAATAACTCAATAATTGACAATTAGAATCAAGGTGGAGGGTGTATTATTAAATTTTCATTTTGAAACAAGAAACTATAAAATGAGATAAAAGTTTTTAGAAATTTAAAAAAAAATTAAGTTTATAGAAATATTTATTGTAAGAAGAAAGTTTAAGATTTTTAAAAAAATTTTTAAAAAAATGTTATGAAAAAAATATGTTATTTTAATTGTTTATAAGTAATCAGGTTTTATTCTAAATTTTATTTTTAAAAAATAACAAATCTATAAGATTTTTTTACAAGTCTCAAAAAATATGATTTAAAAATCTTTCAAAATATAAACAAAAGGTATAATTATTAAATTTGTTATCTAGAAATATGAAAAAAGGTGATTTTTAATGGCAGAAACAAAAGAAAATGTAAATATTAAGCTTGGTGGAATGACATGTGCTAATTGTGCCTTAAAAATTGAGAATAAATTGAGTAGTCTTGATGGTGTGAAGAATGCAGTTGTTAATTTTGCTAATGAAGAAGCGACAGTCAAATATGATCCAAATATAACTAATTTCAATAACTTTAAAGAAGCAATTCGAGATCTTGGTTACAAGGCATCCTTAGCCAAAATCGATATAAGAGTTGTAGATAAACTTTCAGAAAATGAATTTGAAATTTTTATTAATAGTATAAAAGAGGTCGAAGGAATTCATGACATCAGGGGAAATTATAAAGCATCTAAGATGTTCATTGAATTTAATGAATTAGTTATAGATGAAAACCAAGTATATTCTAAAGTTAAACAACTAGATTATAACATTGAGAAATCTGCTGGAGCTATGGACATGGAAATTATAAAACATAAGAAAGAAATGAGATATCGATTACGCATCATGGCAATATCATTAATATTTTCACTAATAATTGCACCTATAAGTTGGTTTGTGACAGAATCGTTTGAAAGAAACATCCTTCTTTTCTTTTTGGGGATAACAAATTACGTTATTTCAGGGTCGTTTTTTTTAATCGGAGCATATAAATCATTAAAAAATAAAACTACTAACATGGATGTGTTAGTTGCTTTAGGGACAACGACTGCACTTATTTACTCAATAATGACCACTTTCTTTATATCAGGAAAAGTGTTTTATGAAGCAATGAGTTTGATAATCACTTTTTTATTAGTTGGAAAATACCTTGAGCATAAGACTAAAGGGCAGACATCTGAAGCTATAAAAAAATTAGTAGGATTGCAACCGAAAACCGCAACAATCTTAAAAGATGGCGAGGAAATAGAGATTCCTATTGAAGAAATTGAAGTTGGAGACGTGTTAGTTGTCAGACCAGGAGAAAAAATTCCAGTTGATGGGAGAGTAATTGTGGGAAAAACTAAAATAGATGAATCTATGATTACAGGAGAAAGTAAATATGTTAAAAAAGAGCTTGATAGTGAAGTAATTGGGGCAACAGTAAACCAAACTGGTTTAATTCATATGATAACTGAAAAAGTTGGAAAAGATACATTATTATTTCAAATCATCAATTTTGTAAAACAAGCTCAAAGTCGAAAAGCTGCTAAGCAGCAATTAGCTGACAAAATTAGTAATTATTTCGTACCTATAGTCATTATTATTGCTGTTAGCGCGTTTCTTTATTGGTATTTCATTGGTACTCAATTATATCCAGCACTCGAAGCAACTCAACTTGAGACATCTTTATTAGTATTCACTTCAGTTGTAGTTATTGCTTGTCCCTGTGCCTTAGGATTGGCAATTCCAACCGCTGTAATGGTTGGTACTGGCAAAGGTGCTGAAAGTGGCTTATTAATTAAAGGTGGAGATTCCTTAGAATCCATTAATACTATTAATACAGTCGTATTCGATAAAACTGGCACTTTAACCGTTGGAAAACCAAAAGTTTCGGTAATTTTTGCTGAAAAAGATTTAACTGGAAAAGGTTATGACGAAAAAGAACTTTTATTTTATGCTGGGAGCGCAGAAATGGGCTCTGAACATCCAATTGGAAAAGCAATTATCGAGGAGTCAAATCAAAGAGGGTTATCTCTTGAAGCTCCGACTGAATTTGATGCTATCCTTGGTAAAGGTATCAGAACTAACATTAAAGGAAAAGTAGTATTGATTGGGAATGAAAAATTAATGATTGAAAACAATATTTCGATCTTTAAATACAAGGACAAATTTGAAGAATTTCAGCAAAAAGGAATAACGACAATCTTAGTAAGTATAGAAAATGTTGTTAGAGGAATTATAGGAATTTCTGATAAGATTAAAGATCAAGCTCCATACGCTTTAAATAAATTAAGAGAAATTGGATTAAGCATTTATATGCTAACTGGTGATAATATGCAAACCGCGTTAAGTATAGGAAATCAGTTAAAAATTGACGAGGAACACATATTAGCAGAGGTTCTTCCAAATGATAAAGCTTTAACTATACAGAAACTACAAAAATCGGGTGATCACAAAATTGTGGGTATGGTAGGTGATGGAATTAATGATGCACCAGCTTTAGCCCAAGCAGATGTAGGCATTGCTATTGGATCTGGTACGGATGTAGCAATTGAGACTGCAGATATCGTTCTAATGCGAGGTGACCTTAGAAATGTGGTTTCTGCTATTAATTTATCTAAAAAAACGTATAAAAAAATGATTACGAATCTATTTTGGGCATTTATTTATAATATCATAGGACTTCCTATTGCGGCGGGTATTTTATATGGATTAACAGGATTCTTTTTACCTCCTTATTTAGCAGCAGTTTTCATGGCTACTAGTTCTGTTTCTGTGGTGACCAATGCTTTGTTCTTAAAAAGATTCGAACCAAAAACACCTCAACAACTTGAAGAGGAACGTTTACTTGTATCTCAAGAAAAAGTAATTGATCCTGTATGCGGAATGGAAATTGATCCAAGACGCGCTATTGAGTATGAATATCAGGGGAAACTATATCACTTTTGTAATCCTAACTGTGAAACTCACTTTAAACGTGATCCAGAAAGATTTAAGAATTATGATAATATGAATCCCAAATTAATGCAAATGAAAAGTATTAATGAAAAGTATGTTAAATCTGTAAATAAAAAAGAGGTTGATAAAAAAATGGGAAAATTAAAATGTGTGGAATGTGGAGTAGAACAAGAACTTCCAATGCATTGTGGTAAGCCTATGCATAAGGAAGGTGACCAGTTAGTCTGTTGGATGGGTGCATCTTGTGGTGCTCAGCAAATCCCAGAACATCACGGAAAACCTATGGAAGTGATTGAGTAAAGAAGTAGTAATGATTGATATGAATTAAAAGAAAGGTGATATACAAATTATGGAATTAAAATGTATTAAATGCGGAAATATTGTTGAGACGCTTCCACAACATTGTGGTCAAGATATGATTATTAATGAAGAAACTGGAGCGTTGGAGTGTTATATGGGAGAATCCTGTGGTTACATAGATTTGGATGAGTTTATCTGTGAAAATTGTTGTAAATAATAAATTTTATTTTTTATCTTATATTTTACAAATTATAATATTAACTGGTAAATAAAAAGATAAATCAACGAATCTGTTTATTACCATCTTTAAGGGTTTAGGTGAGAGAATATGAGTGAACAATCAAATCAAAGGTCGAAAATGAGAATTAATTGTCCTTTTTATGATTCTTGTATTTTGCCTAAGAATTTTAATTGTAATGATTCTAAAGCAATAAATGTATGCAGTGAATTTCAACTAAAGAAAAAAAATTTAAATAATAAATAAGTAATTTGAGTTAATTTTTTGGATTAAATTAAAACATTAGACTTATTTAAAGCTATTTTTAACTTTCTCTTTTTTAATTTCAGCCAAATTTCTAAAAAAGTGAACATTAATAGACCAATTAAACAAATCAACGCTCCCACCAAAAACGCCACTTGATACGCAAAAATATCACTTTTTCCTTCGTTTATTAAGAGATCTATTAAAGGTCCAGATACAAGAGTACAAGCTAAACCCCAAGATAAGAAGAATGTAGTATTATATACCCCAAATAACTTTGCTCGAATTCTTGCTGGTATTAAAGTTGAAGCAAAAGCGTATGATGAGGCGTATATAATTACTTCAGCCGCACCTATTAAGAAACTTCCAAGGAAAATGGTTGGTAGATTGGCTGCAGTTGCTATAATGATTAAAGCAATGATTCCAATGTTTGCACCAAATATTAAAGTCCGTGCATGGCCTAATTTTTTACTTAATATTCCTGCTGAAAGTCCAATTAAAATAATTGAAATTGAACGTGTATTCGCAATAAAACTGAGCATTATATCATCAACTGCAAAACCAGATTCCAATTTTAAAAATTGCGGGAAAGGAACAGCAATAGAATTTCTTCCAAAATTTATAAAAGTTAAGGCAATAATGAATATGACAAATATGAAAATGTTATTTTGCTCATCATCTAATTCTATATCAGAATTCCCTTCTGGTTTCTTTCTTAAGGTGACACCACCTTCAGGAACAAAGAGGAGCATTGGAATAGTTGAAATAAACATAACAAATGATGCTATAAAAAATAATGTTCCGTTTCGAAACCCCAAGCCTCCATCATACAGAAATCCACCGATAAAGATTCCTATAATACGTCCTGATCCTCCAATACTAGTTAAATAGCCCATAGTTTTACCACGTTTTTTAAGAGGGTATATATCACTCACTAGAGCACTCCATCCAATGTTTGACATTGACCAAAACATTTCTACAATCATTAATCCAATTATTATTACATATCCAGCTAGATACAAATTCTCGAAAATAAAATGAACGCCCCATACTAGCAGTGTTCCAATTCCCGCGATTATTTCACCTAAAATAATTAATAATCGTCGACGTTGAAATTTATCACTTATAGGACCCCAAACTAGATTTTGAAACAATACACTCATTATCATGGGGAGTGTAGCATATAGAGTTGTTTCTGTTACTGATAAATTTAAAGAAAACTTTAGATAAACAGATAAATATGTATAAAACAAACCTCGCCTAAACATAGCGAGAATTTGAAAAGAGGATAATCCAATGAATACTTTAAAATTTGATTCTTGAAATTTTTGACTCGACAAATCTTATCTTTATACATTAAAAATAGAATTAAAATTATTTTATTTTTCTTAACTGTTTAAGTTATGTTTTCTTTCATAAAATTCTTCCATTTTCCTCAACTGATTTCTAAGTTTTGTTGTATTAGGAACAGAAGATAATTTTTCAGTATATAAAGGATAATATCTATATAAATTATCTAATAAACTAAGCCATGATTTTTGACCTTCGAATTTATCTGAAATCCCTTTTTTCAACTGAAATAAACTTCTTTTTTCTTTCTTAGTTTTAAGAGCTCTATGAAAATTTTTAATTACATTAATTTTAAATTTAGCATACTCTTCTGGTCGAAAATTTGCTAAAGAAAAGTTCATATTATCATCAGCAAAGGGTAAGAATTTGATTTTCTTATCTTCAGGTTCATCAGGATTATCAATTAGAGTCAATTCCAAATCAATAATACTGAGACTTTCTAAAATGGGATATAATTCTCCAGGAGTGATTTTCGTATTTAATTCAATTTGATCTGACACTTCAGAAATAGGGACATAAAAGTCTAAATATTTATCATTGTTCTCAATCCTATAGAAGTATTCATTTTTAATCGTTTGTAATAGTTGATTTTTTAAAGCATCTGTTAACTTTACTCTCAAATCTTCTGTTACTTTTGCTTCTTCTTTTACTTTTTCAATTTCTCGTTCATCTACTTGCTTTTTTGTATAATTTGCAGTAAGAGAGGTAATAAGTTGATCTGAAGCTTTTTCTGATTCGCTGACAGCTTTTAATCTGCTTTTTTCACTCCTTTTCGCCAAACTTGTTTCATATAATCTTTTGGTTAAATATTTTTTAGCTTTTTCTTGTGCTATTTCTTTTCTATCAAATCGTTCGGTAACAGAGGTGAAATCTATAAATTTTACGGGTGTTCCAAATTCTTCTTTTCTCTCGGTTATCAGAATATCCATATCTTTTATCGCTAATTGCTCAACTAGAGAGTAAACATTACCTTTTGATAGTCGAGTTGCTTTAATTAATTCACGTTCAAGTATTTCAATTGGAAAAGCCTCTCCCCTCCGGATATATTCACTTCTTATAATGTTATAAATTTTTTCAATATTCTTTTCTTCATCATATACTAATTCTTTTTGAAGTCTCATGAACATTGAAGTCTCATGAGGTTTTATATAATAGACTAATAAAGTACTACCTAAGAGAAAAATCATCAATACTGAAATTACATATTTATCCGCCATTAACAATGTTCCTATTGGAGTTATTTCTTGATTTGCTATTTCATTTGCTAGTGCAAAACGTGTCATAGTTTGAGCGAGGACACATGCTAAAAAGAACAAAATTAATCCATCTTTCTTAAATATAAAGATACGCCAACCTAATGTTCTACCAGTTTTTTTAATAACCCTATATAGAAAATACATAGAAATGACAGACTCAAAAATTATAATATAACCGACAGGCGAGCCAATAACTCCTACCGTTGCTTTAAAGGCATCTATTGTTTCTGGTCTTAATAACATAAAGATACTGATTTGTAAAATTTGAAAGAAAAAGATGAATAAAACAATTAAAGAAAAAGTAAAATTATCAAAAGTTCCAGCTCTTTTTGTTTCTGCACGCCTTCTAGTAAAAACAAATTCAAAAATTATAAATACTAATGTTAATACCAAACTAAAATAAATTAGCGGCATAACTACACGCATTTCTAGATTATATACAGCAACAGCAGAACTAGGATCACTATTTCCAAAGAAATCCAATGAGAGCCACACTAAAAAAGTCCTATAAAATAGTGAAAGAATAACAAGAACACCTAATATTAAAAAGGGGATAATAATTGCGACAAGATATCTAAGGATAGAATATTTTTTAATAAATCTAGCTTCAATTTTTGTAGCAAATTTCCTAGAATAAATATAGAATTTGCTACTTAGAAGAAATAACCATATCATTGCGAAAATCAATAAATACGTAATAAAGTTAATATCTGTTGAGATATAAAAAGAAACGGGAATAAGTAAAGTAAATAAACCTGAATAAAGAATAAGTTGTTTAATTAAAGTTTTTTCTTCAAATAAGAAAATTCTAAATCTATCTATACTTAACAATCCAGATAGTACTAGAAAGAATGCAACAATTGCATTTGAAATAGCAAAAATTACTGTATTTATAGAATTCTTTTGTGAAATGTTAATTGTTAATATTAAGACAAAAGAAGATATTATAAAAATGAAATATAAGCCAAAGAACTTTTTTTCAAATGAATAAGATTTTGGAGGTTCTTGCCCATCAACATAGACTTCCTTGTGAACAAGTTTATCCGCAAATACCTTTAATTTTTCACCTGTTCTTGACTTAAAGGCTGCAATTTTTGTTCGAAGGGTCGATAAAGACTCTCTTTTTTTCATTTTGAACCTACGCCTCCCAATTTTTGAAGTATGTGATAAATATGACGGTTTAATTTGAGTAATTTTATTTCTGTTTCTGAACTTTTTTGTTCTTTAGATATATTTGATTTTCTTAGAGAATTAACAGAATTAGATTGCTTATCAGACATTATATTAATAAATCATTTTTTTTAATTTAAACCTAATTATAAAGTTAAAACAAATTTAAGAATCAAACTTAGATGAAAGTTTTAAAAATGGTTAAAAATAAATTTAATTATACGAAATTTTTTTTAAATTATTGAGAATGGAAAAAATTAAGATAGATAATAAAGAAACTCTAATTAGCTTAGTAAAAAAAGCAATTGAGTTGTTATGTGAAAAAAATATCTCACGTGTTGTTATATTATCGTCCTATAAAATTAATTCAGTTCTTAAAGAAAATTTTGGAATTGACGTTAAAGTTGACAGAATCGGAAGAGTTTTAGGCAAAATCGCTAAATTGAATCATTTAAAGCGATTGAATACTAACATTCCGAAATATAGATTACAAATTTCTAAAGTTTCAAACTTGAAATTTTTCTAAACCATTTTTACACCTACTGTCTCTTCCCAATAGTCAAAATCATCCTCCATGGATCCATAATCGTAATCTCTGCTCTTTTGTAATCAAAAATTGACAAATGGATATAAAAATAAGAAATAAAAAAATTAAATAAAAGATCAGAATCATATAAAAAAAAACTTCTATGCCTAAATTTTTATTTATTTTATAACTTTCTCGCTCAACTCCTCCCGGATATAACATATTATATATATCTCTAAAAAATTAGAGATGTAGAAATTAATCATGAGCTTTCAGCTCACTTCAGAAATCTTTAATTTTTTAGTTGATTTTATTCCTTCTTACCTGTAAGGTAAGAGGTCAAAGTGTCTCTTTTTTATCACTTTTTTTGATTTCTCGAGTTCTTCCTTCAATTCCATTAACTCTTTTAGCTTGTTTTCATCGATCCCATCAGGATTGTTGATTTGATTATCCAATACTTTTATAGCTTCGTCTACCTTCTTTAACATTTTCTTTCTTGACGGTGTCAACTCAGATCCCTCTATATATGTAATTCATTAACCACTATATCTTCATGCGAAAATCTGTGATTATTTTTTGTAACTTTTCTAACAATTCACTAATTTCTAAGTAATATTCTTTAAATGGTTGTAATTCTGAACTCATTTTTTCAATTTTTTCATTAATACTTGTTTCAAATTGATCAATCGTTGTTTCAATATTTTTTTCTATTTTACTACCTAGATCACTTGATTCATTTTCAATTGCTAAGATTACTTTAGAAATACTGCCAATCATCTCTTCAATCTTAGAATTTATTTGAGTGCTATTATTTACTTTTTCAGTTGTTAATTTAACAACAGATGCTATTTCACTTTTAATATATTTTAAATTTTCATCAACAACGATATTTAAATCATTAAAAAGATCATTTTTTATATTATTGAGATCATTTCTGAGTTCAGTCTGAGCTTCAACTCTATTATCTACATAATTAACCACAGTTTCTTTAAATTCGTTTAACATACTATCTAAATTTTTTTTAAACCAATTCTCTACTTTAATAAGACTCTGAGATGCTGCCTCTTTCATTTTATTTACACTATTACGTAAATATTCTGAACCTTTCGAAGATCCTTCTTTAAGATCATTGGTCCAATCTCCAAATTGAGACTTGAAGGTATCTATCACCGATTCAGAAAATCTAGACACTCCTTTTTGAAATCCTGAAATTATCGGTGAAATTTGTGAATAATCATCAAATTCTTCTTCTGGTGATATTTCCTCTGATATTGGTATTTCTTGTAATTCACCCGGAATTGACTCTTTTGATTCACTAATTTCTTTAATTAAGATAGATGTCTGTTTTTGAAAATCTTCTACAAATTTCTGAACCCATTTAAAATAATCTAGGGTTGCTGGTTCTTCAATTTCAAATACTACATTATGATATTTATCTGCTTTTTTAAAATCATCAAATCTATAAATCTCAAAACCAAAAGTCTTATCTTTATCCATTAAAGTATGATCAAAAACAACAAAAAATCCGTTAGGATTACTTTCCTTTTGAAAAAATTGATGAGTTTTTATCTCTAAGTCAGAAAAATAAAGACCCCACCCGGGGTGTGAACTATACCATCCTACAATATTAAGATTCTTCTTTTGATATTGTTTTTCAAGTTGAGTTAATAAATCATAATCGTCTTTAGTAAAACCTGCTGATACTTTTTTTCCATGAGTAATCGGAATAGCATTGATTAAAACAATGTCTTTCTCATTCTCAGTTAATTCTCCTAAGCAAATGCCCATAACCTCTACACTCTTTTCTAATGCAATGCTTCCAAATCTTAAAACATGGGTTATCATATTCCTGAAAGCTTCTTTTTTTATTATTATTTGTCTATTTTTCGTTGGAATGGTTTGATCTTTCTCATTTTTGTCCTTATTGTTGTTTAATTCATTTTCAGGCATTTTCAATTATTCTCCTCCTTCATATTTTTTTAATTTAATCATTAAATCTTGATTTTCATTTTTCAACTCTAATAAATCTTTTTGGAGGGTCTTATTTTCTGTTTCTAAGATTTTTATCTTATTCTGTATAGGATTCTTTGAACTTTCCAGTAATATAATTGCGGCTTTTAAATCTGATAAGAAACTCTTTGTGTCTTTATTTAAATTAATAAAATTTCCAACAATTTTATTAGTGTTTTTGGATAGTTTATTTATGACTTCGTCTTGTATATTCTTTAATTTATTGTTGATTGAATCTTCAATAGAATTAATATTCTCTGATACATTATTTAGAGACTTGCGTTCACCTTCTAATTTTTCAATAAAAATAGAACTTTCTTGATTTATTTTTGTTAAATTTTCTAGATTTTCTTTAAACGAGTTTATACCTTGATCTAGAGAAACCTTTAGCTTTTCTTCAAATATGACCTTCAATTTATCATTAAGTTCAATTTTAATTTGACTTATAATTTCTTTAAGATTTTCATTGTTATTATCAAATTCATCAAATTTATCATCGATATACATATCTAATTGATTCAATTTATCTTTTAAGGAAAATTTAAAATCTTTTTGTATATTAGAGATACCATTTCCAATCTTTTCCTTTATAGCTAAAATGTTATTTCTCATTTCTAAATTAGATTCAATGGTTTTTCTAATCATCTCTTGACTCCACGTATTAAGAAATTTAACAGATGGTTCAATTGTCAACTCTAAAAAACTTGATATTCCATTCTGGATAGCAGAAAATATTTTAGTTAATTCTAATTCTGGTTTTTTAGTTATTAATTGATCTTGACTAGGAATAGCAATATCACCAAATAAGTCAGGCAATTCATTAAGTTCTAAGATTGGCGGTTCTTTAGAGTGAACACTGTTAATTAATTCCATAAGTCTTTGGTAATATTCAAGACTATCTGGAGGTTCGACTACAGTTCTTACTTCATGATACCCTGTTGTTTGGCCTTTAGAAGTGTCATCTAATCTAAATGCGCGAAATCCCATATCTCCGGGTTTTTCTAAGAAAGTATGGTCGAAGACAATTCCAATAGCGCTTGGGTTCGGAGTCTGCCAACCAAGCATGTTTTTTATATCCGTACTCGAAAAGAATATCTTCAAACCAGGGTGTGAATGGTACCACCCTACACTAAACCATCCTTTTTCTGCAAATTCTGCATCTACCATGGAGAATGTTACATAATCTTCTGGGGCAAAATCAACTTCTATTGAGCCGCCATGGGAAATTGGTACTGCATCTTCCACAATTACATCATTGATCCCTTTTTTATCAGGTTCTCCTGACTCAAGACGACCAATTAAGATCCCCATTACCTCTTTATATTGTTTGCGATCTCTTACTTTAGAACCAAAACGTAAAACATGAATGAGCATTTTATAATACGCGAGTGGTTTAATGATGACAGTTTTATCAGATGTCAAATTTAATCACGATTTTTATGAGTTTTAGATATAGTTAATTTTTTATCCATATATAATTTAAATGTTTTAAATTTTTGAATTGAATTTTAGAAATTAAAAATAATTTTTTTCAAAAATAGATTTTACTAAAATAATAATAAATTAATCTTCATGGGGTAGAGGTTTCCCACAATTAGGACAAAATTTCCAGTTTAAATCTTTTCCACAAAATGGACAAAATTTTGATACCTCAGCACCAGCAGATACATTTGTTCCACCTGCACCTGTAGGAATAGATGGTAATTCTCTTGAAGTTTTTAAAGTAGAAGCCTCTCGAGTTCTTTCTTCTTCCCTTTTATGGATCATCCTTTCTTTAAATGCTTGTCGTTTTTCATCTTCTAATTCCTGAACTGTTTTCATTCCCTCTTCTTTAACCCATCCAGCCACTTTAGGTCGTTTCAATTCACTTTCGGGAACTCTCTCTAACTCTACTTTTTTTGTTTCAGATATGGGTGCTACTGCTTTTCTTTCTTCCTTCTTTTTGAGTGCTTGTTTGACCAAGGCCTGCGTTGTTTTCATAATTTGATGAGGGTTTATATTTGGAATAGCTACAGTCATTAAGACCCATGAAACAATTCGATTTTGATTAGGAATATCATCTAGCACATCTTCATCTTTGAATACATAAGAATCAATTACATTTTTTCCCTTCAATAATCTACAAGCCCATTTCCCATTAATTGATCCTAATTGAAGTCTATAGGAAGTCCCAGGAACACCCAATTGACTTGTTAATGGTTCAAAATTTAATGACATAATTATCTATAAAATTGCATATAATTTTGAGAATTGAATATTGTAATAATATTATAATATAAATTTCATAGTTATATAATTTTATATTCAAACTAAAACATAAATAGTAAAATTAGTATTAATCAATATAATTCCATTTGAATAATTAAAAAAATGATTTAAGAATATGGTAGTAATCATCCCTAAGAAAGTTTATTTGACAATTGTTGCTGCCACTGTGAGGTTTGCTAACCAGAAAATCCTAAAAGATGATTGGCTTGAAGTAAGTGGTGTTTTTATTGGTAAAAATGAAGGTGATGACATAATGATTGCTGCAGCCTATCCCATTATGCATCAAAAACTCGATAAGGATGCCGTTATCGACCAATATAAATGGTCAGATGAAGATTATGAAGCTTTATATATTATTGATGATAAGGCGTTTTCTCGAGAAGAATTTACAGTAGGTTGGTGGCATTCTCATCCCGGTTTTAAAGTAATGATGAGCCACATAGATATTAAAACCACATTGTCTTATCAAACCAATAATCCATTAGCAGTTTCTCTCGTATTTAATCCAACAAGGTTAATACGTCAAATCGAGGTAGCAGACAAAAAAGGGGATCCCGAAAAGCGATTAAAAAATGATCCTGGTTTTAAAATTTTTAGATTGAATGATGTTAATAAAGGTATTGAAGCATCTTATCATACTGTTGATTATATAATTGAAGGATATGAAAGTATGGAGCAATTAGTTAAGCTAACCCAGAAATTTATCATAGATATTACTAATTTTTTCCCAAAAGATAGAATTTTTGAGTCCTATGAAAAATTTATCATGGAACGGATAAATCAATTAAATTCCCTTTTGCAAGGAACAGAAGAATATATAGCGACATTAATACGACGTGGGGAACACAACAGAGTTCCTGAAGTTCTAGATAATCAAAAATCCGAGATTCGCAAGTATGTTGCAGAAACTTTTATGAAAATTGAAAATATTAAAGAGTTCTTAGATTATTTAGAATATAAGGAAAGAGATATAGTTATTCCTAAAGTAGAAGAAATCTTATCTAATTGGGATGAAGTTATTTCTAAATTAGACCAGAGAATTGATGACTTATCAAAATTTTGAATGGTTTATTTAAGAGTAGTACTATTTAAAAATAAACCTAAACCTAACATTAATCTATTGTTTTTAGGAAAATCTTTATTTATTTTGATATTTTCTTTTATTAGAAGAGTAAGAAGAGTATTTAAGTAAAAAACTAAATCAATTGAACTCTAAAAATAACAGTTATACTAATGAAAAAAATTAATTATCCTTTTACTGCTATATTAGGACAAGATAAGATGAAGATGTCACTAATACTAAATGTCATCGATCCCCAAATTGGAGGAGTGCTTTTAACGGGACATCAAGGTACGGGAAAATCTACTGCTGTAAGATCTTTGGTTGAAGTAATGCCAGATATTGAAGTTGTTAAAGATTGTCAGTTTTCTTGTAATCCTAAGTCTAATATTGATGATCTTTGTGAGGATTGTAGATTGAAAAAGAAAAAGGAAATTGAAATTGAATTTCGAGAGATGCGATTGGTTAACCTCCCTCTTGGTGTAACAGAAGATATGGTTTGCGGTTCCTTATCAATTGATCGTGTATTAACAGAGGGAACATCAGAGCTTCATCCTGGATTATTAGCTAAAGCAAATAGAGGAATTTTATATATTGATGAAATTAATTTACTGCAAGATCATATCGTTGATACTCTTTTAGATGCTTCAGCTTCAGGTATAAATATCATTGAGCGAGAAGGAATTTCTGTTACACATCCTTCAAGATTTGTATTAGTAGGTAGTATGAATCCTGAAGAGGGTGAATTAAGACCCCAGATCGCAGATCGTCTTGGATTGGAAGTTAGAATAAAAGCTCCTCGAGATAATAAACTTCGAGCTGAAATAACAAAAAAAGTCATTGAATTTGATGATAATCCTAAAGAATTTATTAAATGCTATGAAAGTGAACAAGAGATTTTAAAACATAGAATTGTAAGAGCACGAGAAATTCTTCAAGAAGTCCAGATTCCCGCTTCTATTTACGAGTTTGTTTCTAAAATAGTTAATGAGTTAGAAATCTTTTCTCAAAGAGCAGATATAACATTCATCCGGTGTGCTAGAGCTCATGCCGCTTTTAGTGATAGGAAAATCATTACTGAAGAAGACTTAGATGTGGCAATGGATTTAGTGTTTGAGCATAGAATTCTATCACTTCATTACGAAATGACCCCTAAGGAGGTGAAGGCTAAAATTGCGGAAGTCTATGGTAAAATTCAGAAAGCCTATGAGGACCCAAAAGCATACCGTCCTAATAAAGACACAGAAGGTCCTTTAAAACATGACGATACTCCGCAAAAGGAATTTAAACGTCAGTCGGTAGATCCTAAAAAAGTTGATATACCTGAAACAAAGGAACAGAAACTACCCCCTCCTAAATACCCTGATAACAAAAAAAGGAGCCCTAAACCTGCAGGAGGATGGAAAGTAAAAAATATTCCTAGAGAAAAAGATGACTTTCGATTTTTTGAGGACAAATTAAGTAATAGGACATTTATTTATAAAATGGAAAAAAAAATGACCTCAATATTGGATAATATTAGAAAAGATCGAAAAATTTCTGATTATGGAGGAAGAGGTATAGGAAGGCGGATTAAAATATCATCTTCACAAAAAGGGAGATATGTCTCATATAGGAGGCCAATCAATCTACTTCCAAAAAGTATTGCTTTAGATGCAACTATAAGAAATTATTTGAAAAACAAAGTATATAATCAAACTGACGTTGAATTTCCAATACACTTTAACAAATATGATTTAATGGACAAAATTTATGAATACCGTGCTCCTTTAATTCTCTTTTTCGTTCTCGATAGTTCTGCATCAATGCATTATGTAATAAAGCAAATGACTGACGTTATATTGTCTCTCCATAAAGAAGGGTATCGTAAAAAGGATAAAATTGCTTTAATTGTTTTTAGAGGGAAAGAAGCAATTGTTCTCCAAAAACCTACAGTTAATTTTAAAAGCGCTGTAAATAAATTGAAAAGAATAGAGGGAAAATCTTATACTCCAATGGCAGCAGCATTAAAGAAATGTTCAGATTTAATAAAAGCAGAGAAACTAAAGAATCGAAATATTATCCCGGTAATCTTTATATTTTCTGACTGTGGAGCCAATATTTCAGTAAAATATCCTGATTTAATTGCACAAGTTGAGAATGATTATGCCTTAGTAACTGAAGAATTGAAGGATTTAACAAAAAAATTATCAAAACAAAAAGTCCATATAGTTGTATTAGAACCAAAAAAATCTTACGCTACTCAGGCTTTAGGAGTACATACTTATTCAGCAGATAACATTAAAAAGAACTTTAAAAAATTTGGTAATGCAGAAGTATATAAATTTGATAAGTATAATCCTTCTTCTTTGATATTAGAATTGAAGAAAATTCTTTAAACCGAAATACATTTCAATTAAATTTTATTACTATCCCTAATTAATGGTTGTAAAAATAAATTCAATTTTGGTAGTAGGATTTAATACTCGACCTTTAGCTAAATCTTTGCATATAGCGGATTATGAAGTATATACAGTAGATTTTTTTGGAGATTTAGATCTATATCCTTATGTTAAGGATTATATAATTATTACAAAGGAGTTAGAGTCTAACTATGAATTTCTAAAAGATAAATACAGTGAATTTTTAGTACATTTTACAGTAGAAATGCTAAGAAAACATAATGACATCAATTATTTATTAATTGGGAGTGGTTTAGATGATGATTATGAAGGAAGAGATTTCATTTTAAGAGAAATCAAAGAAAAAGAGTTAGACGTGAAAAATGTTAATAATAATTTAGAAATCATTAAAAAATCTCGAGATATTGAAAGAGTCTATGATTATCTCAGCTCTAAGGGATTTAAGGTTCCTTTATCTCTTTCTTATGAGCTTTTTAAAAATAATGTAACATTTGAATTTCCTATTATTTTAAAAAAAAAGAGGAGCGCGGGAGGCATAAATGTTTTTAAAATTGAAAATAAGGAAAAATTAAATTTTCTTTTAAATAAATTAGAAGTAAAAGAATTTAACCCATCAGATTGGTTAATTCAAGAATTTGTTGAAGGAATACCTGTAAGTTGCACTATTATATCCAATGGTGCTGAATGCGAAATTATTTCTATTAACCGCCAAATAATTGGAGAAAAATTTCTCAATCCCCCAGGAGATTTTGTATATTGTGGAAATATTGTGCCAGCAAATTTATTAAAAGAGGATAACAAACTAATTTCTGAAATTTCATTAATTTTAACAAAAAAACTAGGTTTAAAAGGTATTAATGGATTTGATTTTGTGTTAAAAAACCATTATCCATATTTAATGGAAATAAATCCACGAATTCCTGGTAGTATTAGAGCTTCTGAAAAAGTTTTAGATTTAAACCTTTTAGATTTACATGTTCAAAGTTTTGATCCGAAAAGATGGGATATTGTAAAAAATAAAATTAGATCAGCACAAGCAACTGGATTTGCTACAAAATTAATATTTTTTGCTCCAAAAGAAATAAATAAAGAATTATTGAATAAAATTAATAATATTGAATTTGTTTATGATAAAACTGAACCCATTAAGAATATCTTAAAAGAAGAACCTTTATGTACGATCTTATTTAAGGGAAAGAATTTCTCAGAATCTTATTTTGGTGCTATAAAGATAATAGATAAAATTAAAAATATTATTCATTAAATTTTAAACATTATTGAATTATAGACTTAATTTTCGCAATATAAGAACCTAACTTTCTTTCATCTGCCTCTGGAACTGCCATTGCCAATATACGATTCTCATCTAGTTCATGAATAATAATTGAACCGTTTTCTCCTCCAATTATCGAAAACTCTAACCCTTCTTCTAATAAAACACCAGCTAAATTGTATATTGCGGAAGTAATAGCTGATAGTATAGGTTCAGGCATAGTTGCTTGAATTTTAATGGGTAAACCGTCTTTTGTAATAATAGCTATAACAAGTGCGTTAGGAATTGCTCTCTTTATAGCTACAAAAACTTGTTCTTTGAGGATATCCGAAGTTTCAATAATTGCTGATATCCGTAGACTTAATTTATATAAATTATTTATGTAAATACTTAGTCCTTCGAGTTCTGCTAATTCTCGATTCAGATAGGAAATCATCGTAATGTTTTCTGTTAAAATAGAATGGATTATTTTTTCTTTTCCAGTAATTAAATGATAAGAAATCTTTTGGTTTAATGAATCCTTCAAAATTTTTGATGATAGAAAAACAAGGCTACTACTAGCGGCCGTTACTTCACTCATCGACATTTTTATCTCTTTTTTGAATTTACTCGCAATTCTAGTTCCTTCAGGCGTTCCAACATTAATACCTAGAATGGCTGGTGCCGATTGAAGTTCTTTTTCTATCAGTTCAGAGACATCCGATTCTAATTCTTTTATCATATTATCGTGTTTTTCCATAATGTTATCTTCTTCTTATAAAAATAAAAAGATATTCTAATAATCAAGTAATAATCTTAAAACTTTATAATAGGATATTATCTGAATATTCTAGGATAATCTTATTAATTTAGTTTTATATTAAAAATGAAAAATGTAGTTCAATTTTAAATATTTCAAGATTTTATATACTTTAAGAATATAGAAAATATATTTTAAGCTAAACTTTTTTATTAATATATATAAAAGATTTTGTGAATATCATAATGGTAAATGATGAATCTAAAGACGCACTCATCAATAAGCTACAAGCTGAAATTGAAAAAAAAGACGAAACATTAAGAAAAGTTGGAGAATCTATAAATAAATTAAATGAAAAATTTCAAACTCAAGATAGCCTTATAAATTCTCTTAAAGATTCAATAAAGTTAAAGGATGATCAAATAAAGACTATTCGTGATTCATTAGAATTAAAAGATCAGCAAATAAAAGCTAAAGATGAAAAAATAGCAACATTAGGAAAAACAATTAAATTAAAAGAGGAGGAGTTGAAAGCACAGGCATCATCTATAACTGATGAAAATCTTCTTAAAGAAAAAGATGAAAAAATCAACAAACTCCAAAAAGAGATAGAAATTTTAAATGATGAATTATCTAAGGCAGATGTCGATTTAGAGACGTTAGAATTAGAAAATGAGAAATTAAGACAAGCACAATCAAGCTTATCAGGTTCAAAAATCATTGATTTCACCAAAACTGAAATTACAAAATCTGAAATTCTTATAAAAATGAGAGAAATTCTAGAAAAAGGTTTGCACAATGTCATGATTGTCGTTCCTACTATTGTTGATTTACAAGAGTTATATCTTTATGAAGTGAAGTCGTCTGTAAATATGAGGATCTCTTGTTTAATTAATCCTGGAATAGATGAACATTCTGAATTATTAGATGAATTTACTAGTCTTGATAACATTTCTCTAAGAAGTTATGAACGTGAGGATAGATATGTTATAGTGAGAGATGGCGAGGAAATGCTCATTGCTGTTAAAGGAAATTCTGAGAAGAATCATTTAACAATTCATACTAAAGATTCAAAACATATTCGTCTCTTCAACTCACTAACTATGGAAGGATGGTTGCAGAGTAGAGGGATTTAAAAAATCTTATCTAGTTATTTTTAAAAAATAGGGCATTTTTTCTCTTGATTATATTTCCATATATAATCTATCTCTTTTCTTAAAGTGAACAAGGTGATTATATCCTATCTTTTTTAACATATTAATAATTTTTTCAAATTCCCAAGCGATATAATTAGGATCATGGGCATCAGAGCCTAATAATATTGAAATATCAAGATCATACACTTTTTGAATAATTTCTTTACTTGGGTATTGCTCTTTTGCATCCTTCCTCAATCCACTTGAATTTATTTCAATTACAACATCTCTTTTTTTAATAAGGCCTAAGGTTTTCATTGCCTCATTATTTACTATTTCTTTATTATTAGGGATATCGTTGAATTTCTTAGGTAAATCAAAATGAGCTATGATATCAAAATCAAAGTCATTGGAATTTATCATTTTTTGTACCGTCTTGTAATACTCCATATATACTTTATCAGGACCATAATAGTCATAATCAGTTCTAAATCTACTATCATCAAATCCCCATGCTCCTCTTCCATCATGAAAATTTAAAATATGAATGGAACCTAAGATGTAATCTAAATGATTTTTATATTTGTAAAGGTGGGTATTAAGAGCAGACTCTTGATTCTCAAAAAAATCTACTTCAAATGCGATTCTTACATTTATAACATTTCTATATTTATCTTTTAAAGTTTTTGCCATTGATAAATAACCCTTAATCTCATCTAAAGTTATCGCATAATCTTCATATGGAATTCGTTCAATGTTCTTTAAAAATTCAAAGGGAAAATGATCACAAATACCAATTGTATTTAATTCAAGTTCGATAGCTTTTCTTATGTAATCTTCAATGGAGCCAACCGCATGGTGACAAAGAGCACTGTGCGTATGCCAGTCTTCTAATTTCATTCTAAAAAAGTGAAATACAAGAAAAAAGTTAAAATTTTACTTTTTACATTAGAAGTTGTAGATCTAAATTAGGAAATTAAGATATTTTTTAGATTGTTTTAAGTTTTACTTTTAATAATCCACATAGCAATAAAAACACCAGAAAAAATTCCACTAATTCCAATAATAATTCCAAAGATTATTATAAATATTTCTGCCGTTGATAATGGAAGATTACTTAACTCCCATATCCAATAATTAGTTGCTAATGATACCATCAGAGATATTATAAGGCAAAATATAGTGATTATACTACATATTAACCCTATTTGGAGGAATTTTTTATTTTCCATTTAACATACTCACTTTTTGGTTTTATTGTCTCAAAAAATTATGTAATTTCTTTAAATTTTACTTTTTTAAACAACAAAATTAATATAATAAGATGGATACTTGTGCAAAATCCTTTTAAAAAATTAGGATATAAGTTTTAAAATAAACTTTTTAAGAATAAAAAGAATCATTTAATTTAATTCAATTAAAAATTTATATTTTTTAATGAGTGCGAAAAAAATGACGTCTGTAAATAATGAATCGAAGCTCAATATACGTGATTTATTGAAAAAAGGTGAAGATTTAACATTTCTAATAGGTGCTGGTTGTTCTGTCGACCCACCTTCATGTCTACCAGCCAGCAATGAAATGATAAAAAACATCATTAAGTATAGTTGTGCTAAATCAGAGATAGAGAAAATCCTAAAATTAAAAAACTTAAGACTTGAAACAATTTTAGATATTATTCGTGATTGCTTAGATGAGGCACTAATGATTTTTGACTATTATGGATTATGCGATAAACCAAATATTCAGCACTATTTTATTGCAGAAATGATTAAGAAAGGGGCTTTTGTTATGACTACGAATTTCGATTTTTTAATCGAATATGCTCTATTACAGTCTAATGTGATGAAAAAAAGGATAGTTACTGCCATTACTGAAAAAGATTTTAAAAAATTTAGTGACCCTATCAAATTGTTGAAAAGTGGAAGATTTTCACTACATAAGATCCATGGCTCAGCTAAAAATATTATTTTTGAGGAAGACACTAACGATTCTTTAATTGATACAATCAAGTTATTAGGTTCTAATAAAGAAGGATTAAATATATTTCAATTAGAACCATATAAACGTCCTTTATTTGATAATATCACAAATAAACGTTCACTTATTATTGTAGGCTATTCTGGTCAGAATGATAATGATATTATTCCTACACTTAAAGTCTTAATGAACCTTAGAAATATCATTTGGATTAATCATATTGGAGAAGAGGGAAAGGAAGAAATTTATGAAGTTGATGCTAAGCGAATTCAATCCTTAGAAAAATTGGATAATGTTGATTATATACTAAATGATATAAAACAAATAAATTACGATGTAAATATATATCGCGTAAATACGAATACAACAAAATTATTTGAAGACTTATTAGATATTAAGCCAGAGATTAGTAAGGAAAACTTCTCTATAAATACTTCAGATTGGTTTAAAGAAAATCTTAAAACTATTGATGATATTATCAAAAGTACTATTTCTTACAAAATTTATTTTTTTCTTAATGAATATAATGAAGCATTAGGATGTCTTAAAGAATTGATTAGTGTTTCTGAAGAATCAGGTAATTTAAGCCTAAGAGCAACATTACTTAATAAAATAGGATTAATTTATAAAGATCAAGAAAAATTCCCGGAAGCACTAAATTCTTTTGAAGAAGCACTTCAAATTGTAGAAACCACAAAGAATTTTAAAGGCAAAGCAATGAACAAGGGTAATATCGGAGTAATCTATCATAGTCAAAGAAATTATACTAAAGCATTAGAATATTTTAATGAAGCTTTAAAGATTGATGAAAAGTTAAAAAACTTTGCAAGGATAGCATATGATCTTAATAATTTAGGGCAAATTTATCAAGAACAAGGGAATTTTAATGAAGCAATATTAAAATATGAAGATTTAATTAAGATATATAATAAATTGGGTAATTTAAGGGAAAAAGCTAATACTCTACGAAAAATTGGAAATATACTTAATATTCAACACAAATATTCTGATTCTCTAGATGCTTTTCAAGAGGCGTTGAAGATTTATGAGGAGTTAGGAGATTTAATAGGGAAATCAAATTCTAAATTAAAAATAGGTACAATCTTTAGAAGGCAAGGTTACCATAGAAAAGCTATAAAAGAGTTTGGAGAAGCGCTTCCTCTTTTTGAAAAATTAGGAAATTTAGAAGGAAAAGCTGAATGTCTGTTTAACAATGGCTTAATTTATACAAATCAATGGAATTTAACTAAAGCTATAAACCAATTTCAAGAAGCTCTAAATATAATTGAACAAACAGGTAATTTGGAGGATAAAACACGATTAATATTCAATATTGGAAATATTTATAAGAAACAAAAAAATTTTCCAGCTGCATTAGAACAATATGAAAATGCTTTACAGATTATAGATGAATTGGGCATCATTGAAGGAAAGGCAAGTATTCTTAAAAAAACTGGAAGCATTTATGTTAAACAAAAAGCGTATCCCAAGGCAATTAGGAGATATGAAAAAATATTAGAGATCTCTGAAAAACTAAGCAGATTGGGAGATAATGCTGCTTATCTCAACAAGATTGGATTAACTTATCGTGAACAGGGCAATTATAAGGAAGCTTTAAAAAGATTTGAAGATGCATTAACTATCTATTTGGATTTAAAGAATGATGTTGGATATGCAGATAGTATCAATAATATTGGAGTTATTTATCTCGATCAAGGAAATTACCCTGAAGCTTTGAGTCGGTTTGAAGAAGCCTTAAATGTGTATGAACAACAAGGAAATCTTAAGGGAAAGGCTAAAGCTCTTATAAATCTTGGCTTGATTGATCAAGACCAAGGAAATTATTCCGATGCTTTCAAAAAATTCGAAGAAACCTTAAATATTTATGAAAAAATGAGAAATCTCGAAGGAAAAACCATAGCAATTACTAATATTGGGCTTAATTATCTTTATCAAATAAATTATGATATGGCTATAAAAAATTTTGAAGAAGTACTATTAATTTCTGAACAGTTAGAAGATTTATCAATGAATGCGAAAATTCTTAAAACTATTGGCAATGTGTATCTAGATCAAGTTAATTACCCCGAAGCCCTAAGATGGTTTGATGAAGCACTCTTTATTGCTGAAGATTTAGAAAACTTCGAAGAAAAAGCCAAAATCTTAGAAGTTATCGGAAATGTTTATCAATATCAAGAGAGGTATGATGAAGCTCTAAAACAATATGAAAATATACTTCAAGTTGCTGAAAAACTAGGAAATCTGGAAATGAAAGCTAATATCCTTGAAACTATAGGAAATATATATCAATATCAAGAAAAATATGATGATGCACTAAACCAATATGAAAAAGGATTAGAAATTGATGATGAACTAGGTAATTTACCGGGAAGAGCAAAACGATTAGTAAATATAGGAGAAATTTATCAAATACAAAAAAGATATTCAAGAGCATTAACTCAATATGAAGCAGCATTAAAAATCAATGAACAAGTTGGTAACTTGAAAGATAAGGCTAATTCAATTAAAAATATAGGTATGATTTACTTTAATCAGAGAAGGTTTGATGAGGCTTTGGAAAGATCTGAAGAGGCATTTCGAATATTTGAACATCTTGAGAATAATGAAGGAAGGATTGAGACACTTGAGAATTTAGGATTAATTATGAGTGAACAGAAATCATATGAAGAAGCATTGAGATATTATGAAGAGGGGCTTAATCTATCTGAAAATCAAAATGATATTAAGGCAAAAGCAAATTTCCTCAATAAAATCGGATCTCTCTATATGGACCAAGAGATTTATCGAAAATCCTTAAAATATTTTGAAGAAGCAATAGAAGATTTTAGTATACTCGGAGATCTAGAGGGTCGAGCGGAAGTTTTACACAGTATTGGTTTAATTTATAAAAATCAAGGTAAAAAACCTAAAGCATTAAAGCAATTTGATGAGGCATTAAAAGTTTTAGAGAAGATAGGTGCTAGCAAGTCAAGTTTAGCTGGTATAATAAAAAAGAATGCAGATACTCTTAAGAGTCAATTAAAATAAGAAGCAAATTTTTATTTTTTTTATTTATTTATTCTATATATTGTTTAATATATTTTTGTACTTCTTCCCCTTGAAAGAGCCCGAAATGTCCTTCACATAAAATATCTACTTTTAAATCTAAAAGTTTTTTGAGAGAATCCTGATAATCTTCGAAATCACTAACACCGGGAATTATTGGTCCATGTATATCTTGACCAAATAAAATTTTTTTCTCTAACTCCAGTAATATCGCTAATGATCCTGGTGTATGCCCGGGAGTGTGAATACATTTAAATTCGTATGTGCCAAATCTTAAAATTTCTAGTTCTCCTTTTAATCTTTTCGAAAGTTTTATAGGTTTATAATTTACCCCATACCACTTAGCTGCTGTTTCCTTATCATGCCCTTTCTCTTCAATAGCGACAGCATCTAACTCATGAGCGTAAAATTTTACGTTTTTATTAAATTGCTTAAGATCATGGCATGCACCGATATGATCTATATGGAAATGAGTTAAAATACAGTGTTTAATATTCATAGGATTTAAAGCTCTTTTACTTATTTTTTTTATTAAACTAAGACTCATACCACAATCAATTAACACTAAACCATCATTACTTTTTGTATCCACCAAGTAAACAGAACAGCCAGAATTTCCTATATGGTAAATATCCTTAAAAATTTCTTTCATTTTTAAGCACTTTGAATAAATATATCAATACATAATAAGAGATAGATAAGCAAACTAATAAATTTGTTTTAGATTAAAGAAAAAAAATAATTTTTATTTAAATCTAAATTACATATATTACTTAATATTTACTTTATTTTTTGAGTAGAATGGAAAAAAGAGAGAATGAGGATAATTATAAAGAAAAGCAGCCCTTTTCAGCTAGATTAAAAAGCTATTTCAAAAATTTAATTAAATTTTCACAATATGATACGAAAACAATAATTTATATCACTATATTTATCTTTTTATTTGCGATATCTCTATTTCTTCTATATTATATTTTTTTCATTGATGAAACTATTTTATACAAATTTATTATAAACTATTTTGTAAATCCGATTTATAAATTACAGGTTATGGGGATTTTCTTATTTATTGTAATTATGGCATTTCAGGGACTTATAGTTCCAATTCCATCAGAAGTTGTTTTATTAGCAACTGGAATGATTTGGGGTATTTACTTGGGGGGTTTTATGGGTATTATTGGCTCAATGGCTGCCGGTATATTATGTTTTTATATAAGTAAAAAAGGTGGAAGACCATTAGCAGAAAAATTTGTAGGAGAAAAAGCTATAAACATCGCAGATGAATTTATAAAAAAACATGGTATGAAGGCAATTATTATCACTCGTTTTATTCCTTTTATCCCTTTTGATGTTATATCTTACACTTCAGGCTTAGTCGATATTGACATAAAAAAATATTCAATAGGGACTTTAATAGGTTCAATTTTTAGGGCTTTTTTTTATGCATTACTAGGATCTTTATTTTTTAGTAAGTATAGCCTTTCCCTACCAATTGATTTCGATACATTACCTCCTGGAGCACTTCAGGAACAATCTATTTATTTCAATATTATATTATTAATCATTTTAGGTGTTCTTGTATTAATGTTTATTCTCTATTATATCCTTATTAAGTATTTAGAGAAAAAAAGATAAGATATAAAAGAATTTATCTATTAGATCTCTCTTTTACAGATTAAATTTAATATTAATGGATTTAAAAAACCATAAAGTTATTTATAATGAAAAATGTTAAGGGTTTAGTTGTTTCAATTTGAAGCAATAAATACTAATTATTATGTACTCTAATAGGTTTCAATAATGGTTAATGGAATTGTAAAGTGGTTTAATAGCCGGAAGGGATATGGATTCATTACTTCCGATAAAGGCGAAGATATTTTTGTCCATTTTAGTGGCATTCTTGATGATGAAAGTGGTTTTAGAACATTATACGAAGGAGATAAAGTTGATTTTGAAATAGTTGAGGGTCAAAAAGGCAAACAAGCAAAAGATGTACGAATTACTGAAAAGGGACCACGCATGAAGAGAGATACCTTCCGGTAATATTTTAAAGTATCAACTAAGTTAATAACAGTTTTTAAGAATTTATACTATATTACTAGTTATAAATTACTTACAACTGTTTATTTTTTTTTTATTATCCTTGAATTTCAGAAAAAATTCAAGAATTAATAATCGTAATTTTTGGATTTTTTAGCATATGCCATATTATTGAGATATTATCTCCATTTTTTATTTTTAATCATAATTAGTAGCGTATGAATGAAAAAGAAAAAATAATACCATTAAATAATTTAAGGGAAAATTTTGTTATGAGTTTATCTGATGCATATGAAAAGCTGAAAAATGCAATAAATGCAAATAATTTGCAATCTATCTATGAGCTTTCAAAGATTATCACGAGATACTATTTTAAAGAATTAGAAGATTAAGAAAGTAAAGTAATTTTTATTAATAATATTTCTAAAAATTATTCCCAAGATTAAAATAAATAAATAATTTCAAAAATATTTAAGGCTTTCCAGTTTTGTCAAAATTGAAAAAATTCTTTTTGTTACTTTTTATTATGATTATAACTACAATTGGGATTAATGATAATGAAATAGCCAAATTGACCATTGAAACTAAAATATTATAAATTAAAACGTATAAAATTAAAAAAGCTACGTAGAATGTAGTTTCAGAGATTACAACATCCATTAATGAGTTTTTTTTGCTTTCCGACCAATTTTTTAGAACCCGACTGTAAATAAATTTATAAACAAATGTATGCTCAATCAATTCCCATCCAATAAATACCAAAAGACTGAATGGTGATAAAACAATTCCCTGTTTGTAGGTTATATTGAATTGGAAAAATAACATAAAAAACGAGTTTATATTTAATCCAAATACTATATGTCCTAATGAAAACACATCAATTATCTTTCGAGAAATTCTTTTCAATCTTCATCAATCCAACATTTCTGTGCTAAATTGTAAGATTTTAGATTAAATAAATATTATATAGAATTTAATTTCTATTAAAGTTAGGTTATCATTTTTAACAAAACCATTTAATGAGGTAACTCCTTTTACATTTAACACAAACTAAAGATTATATTTTTTTTAATTTAATGAGTTCCCATAAAATCTATGATGGCATTCATGACAGCTTCCGCTTGCTCAGTAACTAAACCATGCCCGCTATTTTCAAATAATTTTAATTTTGCCCCCGGGATTAAATCAGCCAAAATTTCTGCGTTTTGAGGAGGAACAAGAAGATCTTGTTTTCCATGCAGAATTAAAGTGGGAACTTGAATATTTTTCAATCTTCTATGCGACTTAAATCTTAACACAGCATTAATTTGTTTACGTTGCACTTCAAGAGGAACTTGATGAGAAATATAGTTTTGGATTATTGACTCTATAGAATCCGGATGGGTTTTAATGAAAGCTTCGTTATATACAAGTGGGATCTGGCTTTTTATTATTTGTTCTGGAGATACACCTTCTTGGAAAGGAGATTTTCCAGAAAAGATCTCCTTTGAAGGCATGATATATTTCGGTCTTCCACAATGGGTTGAACCAATAACTACTTTCTCAACTTTTTCAGGATAATTAATTATTAATTCTTGAGCAATCATTCCTCCCATACTAAAACCTATTATATTCACTTTCCCAAATTTTAAAGCATCTAACAATCCTGCTACATCATCAGCTAATATTTTTATGGTATATTGCTTATCTCCATCATCTGTTTGTCCAATTCCTCTATTATCAAAAATTATTGTCTTAAATTTTTTAAAAATCAATATTTCAAAGTCTTGAAATAGTAGAGAAGACTTGAAATGCTTAACATGACCACTCTGTCCCATTATGAAAATAAGGGGAACCCCATTTCCATAGATTTCATAATAAATATTAATATCGTCAACTTTTATTTTAGGTATATTAACCATCCTCCTCCTTTTTTTCGATGATATTTCTTTATTATCTCTAATTCTATTTAATATTAATTTTATTTAATACCTCATATTACCTAATCGTTTCTCTCTTTTGGTAAGTTCTTAAAAAAAATTAATTTAATTCTATCGGATAATAAGACAAAAACTAAAGAATTAAATCTCATATATAAATAATTCATGAGTTTCATAATTGTTCGTTTCATTATTATAAAAAAACGTTATTCATAGAAATTTTATAAGTTAGAAGACTATTTAATTTATAAAGCAGTAAGAATGAATAATTATATAATTTCAGAATGGATTTAGAATGAGTGTTAATGAAAATTATAATAGAATTTTGGAAGATACCATAAAAGAAGAACTCATATGGTTAGAACAAGAATTCAATTATTTATTCAGAAATAAAAAAGAAGGATTTACTGAGAATGACATTAAAATTGGAAATCAAATATTAAACAATGTTATTGATAATATCAACATTTCTAATAATAAGGACTTACTTAATTTCTTAACTTTGACTTTAGATAAAATAGAGCAAACTTATCCTCAATTTTTTTAAATTCATTTCTATTTGAAAACCATATCTATTTTTAAAATATTGGAAACACATAATTTAGAATATAATAGTTAATTTAATTCAAAACTATATTACTATGTAATCTTAAGTATATTACATAAAAATTAATAGAATAATTGTTATAATTTAAATATGGAAAGAATTATTTTGGTTTATTGGAATAAATCAACAGGTCCAGAACCTATAATCCAATATCCACCAGAAAAGTCTTTTCCTCCAAAAGATTTATTCTTGAAAATTTGGGCTAAGCATGAATTAAATAAAGAAAATTCAATAATAGAATTCCTTCATGAAGAGGGTAATTACCATTTTACTTCAATTATACAAAAATTTGAAGGTGAAATATACTTTATAGTTTTAGTTTATAATAAAAAAAATATGTTTGAAAATATTATAAAAGATTCTCCTGATATCTTAGCAATTATTAGTAGGAATTTAGTAGAATTGATCAATACTAATAAAATTACTCGTGCTATTTCTGAGGCATTTAATACTATAATTAATTATTCTAAATTAGATGAAGAAGAAAACTTAATTAGCTTTTTCCAAGATAGAATAAAATTCACTATTCTAGAGATTCTAAGAAATGGTGTAATATCTAAATTGGAATTAACCAATATTTTAAGGCAAGAATATGGATTCTCGACTATTAATATTGATTTATTACTAATTTCTTTCATCCAAGAGAACTTAATTATTAAAGAGAATATCCCTGGAATCAAAGAATGTTATTTCTTAATAAAGGATCTTTCTTGTACACGAATTCCTCCTAAGAATTTGCCAAATGAACAAATAGAAGAGAAAGTTTTAAGAAAGTATAAGAAAGCGTTGATTGAATTTTTTATAAACTATGATTCTGTGACAGATATTGAGAATAAAACAATTCTACAAACGGTAATAGTAGATAAAGATGTTTTTTCATTATTAAAAATGTTAAGAAAAAAGAGACTTTCTGTAGATGAATCCTTGAATATTTTAAATAATAAACAAGATCTATTTACGGAACTAATTGAGAAACAATTTATTTATGAAGCAAAGGGTTTTGTTTATAGTTTTTCGGATGTCCATTTCATTAAATTTACACCTTTTTATATATTTGAAAGAATAACTAAAAGGTATAAGAATCAATCTCTTTCGCTAGATGAATATCTAACTCATCTTAAATTGCTATTAGATCAATTAGAGGGGCACCCATCGTATATAAATTATGAAGTAATTTAATTTAGGCAAAACTATTTATGCTAAAAAGTTAATTTTAATTCAATAAATTTATATGCAATTTTTTAAAAATTTGGTGAAATTTATTGACCCTCGAACCAGTAGATATTTTACAAGGTAGTTTTAGTTTAATCTTTGTTATCATTTCATTGATATTAGGATTTGCAATTTTATCAAAATACCCTAAATATAAATCTCGGTTATATTTTTTAGTGGGTTTATCTTGGGTAGGAGTTTCTTTACCTTGGTGGCCTGACTCTATTAGCTTCTTAATGAATTTAATTGTTGGGGAGTCCTTACCAGTAAGATGGTACTTCATTATTGGTAATGTATTTATTCCAATAGCACTTTTATGCTGGATGGTGGCATATACAGATATGATCAATAAAAGGATTCAATTAATAGCAGTACTTTTAACTTATATTTTTTCGTTAATATTTGAAGTAACATTTTTCATTATGTTTTTCATAGATATTGATTTAATAGGAATAATTAATCCTACACGACCCTTCACAGTAGATTTTGGCATTTTTATAACAATCTATCTAATACTTATTATCCTAATAATGTTAATTACTGGAGTTATTTTCGCTCAAAAATCGGTTAAGTCCGATGATCGGGAAGTACGATTGAAAGGTAAACTACTCCGTGCTGCTTTCATTACTTTTACAGTCGCTGCAGTTTTAGATTCTTCCCTTGGAGCAGTTTTTGAAGATCCTGCTGACCCACTTCTATCGATATTGGTCGTTATTGTTCGGTTACTGTTAATAACAAGTGCGATTGAATTTTATGGAGGTTTTCTTTTACCAAGATGGATGAAAGAAATCTTTTTAAAAAGTGAATAAACTATTTATTTTTTTTTTTTATTATTAAATTTGAATTTTTTCCTCTTCGGGATTATTAGTCTTGTTTTATGAACAAAAAACCTTACATTTTTTTACAATGAATTATGAATCTCTCATAGAAAGAGATATTACAAAATATTAAATCATTAAAATGTAAAATAATGGACGAATATTCTGATTCAGACTGGAATTGGGACTTTTATGAAGAACTTGTAGATGATGTAGATGAAAATAAAAATATAATTCAATGTATATCTTGTGGAAAATGTGTTGGAGATTGTCCTGCATCAAAAGTTTCAAATTTTAATATAAGAAAGATAATTAATAAAGTTCTTCGAGGAGACAAAAGTGTATTAAAGGATTCTGATATTTGGTATTGCTATTTATGTGAAAGATGTACCCGTGTATGCCCAAAAGATAACATCAATATTCCGTTATTAATTATCAATCTTAGGAATGAGAGTTTCAAAAAGGGATATGGTCCTCAATATAATGATTTAAGAAAATATGTAGAAATGGCTGAAAGATTTCTAACAAGTGGTATAGTTGTTGAAGAACCTTTAGGCGAGAAATTATCACAAGAAAGAATTGAGGAATTAAATACTATATGTAATTTTGCGCGCATAAAATACGTGTTTAAAGCAAGTAGATCAAATAAAAGTAAAGGTAAGAAGAAAAAGTAGTATAGGAAAATTAAGATGGAATTTAGCAATTTAGCTTTAAATTTAGATGAAATAGAAAAAAAATTTCCCAATAATGTTATAGAATTTTTCAGAGATAAGAAATTATGCTTATTTAAAGCTTGTCTAGAAAAATATTTTCCCGGTGTAAGATGGGGGATTCATGATTTATTAGAAGAACTTCAATTAAAAGTAGAGACTTGTATTAATCAATCTTGTTGTAGTGGTACTTTCTTTCAAAGAAATCTAATAACAAGAGCTCAATTTGCTGCAATAAATGAAAGAAATCTAAATGAAATGAACCAATTAGCAGATATAGTTCTATTTAGTTGTAATGGATGTTATAATAGTCTCTTAAGAGGACGAGAATTTTTAAATAATCATGAAGTAAGAAAAAAAACACAGGAAATTTTAAATCAGTTAAAAGAAAAAAATAACACTGAGAATTATCCAGGTAAGTATGAAGTTTTAAAAAATCCAAACCTAAGACTAGTTCACGATTTGGATTTTTTATATTTAATTAGAAATGAAGTTCTTAATTCATTAAAATTTGATTTAAAAAATCTTAAAGTTGCTGTTCATTATGGATGTCACTATTTAAATTTAAGCAGAGATAAAAGAACTGCTGAAAATTATTTAAAAGATAAAACAAAATTAGATGAACTAATTACTCTTTTTGGTGGAAATCCTGTAGATTATCAAGAAAAAGAAAGTTGTTGTGGTTGGGGTGCTAGTCAATTAGTAATACATCCTAAAGAAGCTTTAAAGGTAACCCTCAAAAAATTAAAAAGTGCTGAGAATGTTAATGCTGATTTTATATTAATGCCTTGCCCAACATGTTTATACACTTTAAGTAAACCAGAGTATAGAGAAAAAATGAAGAAATGGTACGGAGAAAAATTAGATATTCCTACAATTCATCTTAATGAATTAATTGCGATATTGAGAGGGTGTGAAGAAGACCGCTGTATTACTTTAAGAAGAAAAACACCTAGATTAGATGAGATTTTTGAAATAATAACTCAACAATAATAATTAAACCCTAAAAAAATTTTAAAGTATATCTCTTTACATTTCTTCAATTGCATACCTTGGACATGAGTCTAAACATAATAAACAACCAATACATTTTTCATAAGAAAATTCTAATCTATCATCACTATTGAAATGTAAGGCGTCTGTCGGACATAATGATATACATGCACCGCAATCAATACATTTATCATCATCGATGATGACATCAAATTTTATTGGGGGGTCAGAATGCACCACTTGAGCACATAGACCCAAAAGTACCTGTTGTAACTACATCTATTTCCTCTGCAGCGATCTTTATACCGCTATCTTCCACAATTTTTATCATTTCTTCCGCATTTACTACTATAACATTGCCACTTTTAATTCTTTCATTAATCTCAATATATGTTTTAATCAAATGATCACCTTATTTTATCTAATAAAGTTATATCTAGTTAATTAAGGGATTAATTTACAATAATAAATCTTTATTATAAATATTTTATAGAGAAAATATGCATTTAATACATAAATAAGGTATATATAGCTTGTCAAAAGATACTGGTTAGAGAGAGATTATAGAGCAGGGAGAGGAAATTGAATTTTAAATTATAAGTATTAAGTGAAAAATTAAAAAAAAAAGAGAATTTTTAGAAATTATTGTTTTTTTCTTGGGTTTATTCGCCCATGAATTTGTCCATCACAAATGCTACAATTGCTACTGCTCCAGCAAAAAGTATTAAAAGTGGACCGGGACCAAATACTATTTCTGCTCCAAGTGGTGCTTCAGCAGCAAAAGCCCAGAAAAGGATTGGGAAGATGACACAAACAATTCCACCTAATAAGTAAACTAACCAGTCCCATTTGAATTCCATCCCTTTCATACCATGAATGCCGTACCATAAAAATAAGGCACCAAACATTGCAGCAAGTACTAAAGTCCATAATCCTGCTGTATTACCACCAAAATATCCCAGATCAAACCAAGTGGGATCAGCATCAGCATTATAAGCGACTATATCGCCAAACCATATCCATATGGTATCGCCACCCACCTCAAGGCCACCTGCAGGAACTAAGATCCCAATAATTGCTAAAATTGCAGCGATTAAGCCATATAACCAAGTATCTTTTTTAAAATCTACCAAATTTTTTCAACTCTCATTAAATATTTTTTAAATAATTTTTTTTAAAACATTGGTGTTAATATCAATTTCAATCCCAAAATATTTAAATTTTTTTAATTTTAAAGATCTTTTAATTAAAGAAAAATTTTTTTTATAAAAGAGTAATTCAATTCATCTATTCGAAATCTAGAAATCATCTAGGCTATTAAGTTATAATTCGATATATTTTAGTAATTCATCATATATTTTTTTAATAGATTTATTATCATTTCAAATACAGTCAATTATTAAAGCATTAATAGTAGAAATTAATCCCTTATTCTTTTAATTCATTTTAATTGAAAAAAAAAAAGAATAAACATATTTATTTTAAGAGATGAAAATAAGGATTTAAAATTCTTTAAGTATTGGTCCTAAATACTTCTATTGTGTAAGTTTTTATAGTTATTAGATCTCCATAATAAAATAAGAATAGTTTTTATTTTTTACATATTTCTGTAATTAATAAATTATCAAACAGATGGATATGGTCATTCGAGATAGCTCTTTCACTTCAAATAGACTTAAGATAATTGCAACAATATTACTAATCCTAACTACACTGCTATGGGGTACTTCTTTTATAATAACTAAGATACTTACCCAAGAAGTTCCTATTTTTCTTTATCTGGGTTTGAGATTTTTAATTGCGATTATTGGATTATTCCCATATTTTATCAAAATAAAACAAGTCAATAAAAGGATTTTATTATGGGGAAGTATAACTGGATTAATTTATTTTCTTGCAATTGTATTTCAAACAATAGGACTCCAAACAACAACAGCGGGAAAAGCAGCATTTATTACAGGGTTGAGTACAATAATGGTTCCATTTATAGCATGGCTTGGATTCAAGCGATCACTAAATAAAAGGATATGGATTGCAGTTTTTGTATCCATAATTGGTATGGCATTTCTTTTATTGGAAGGTGAGGCAGGTATAATTATTGGTGACATTTTAGTGTTAGTATGTGCTGTTTTATATGCAATATTTATAATTTTGAACGATAAATTTGTAAATCTTATAGATATATACTTATATTCTATTGTTCAATTATTGATTATTAGTTTATTCTGTTTTGGAAGTTCTTTTTTAATAAATGAATCATATAGCTTCTCATCAATTGAGTTAGGCTATTGGGTGGTAATTATTTATATGGGCATAGTTGTTACTACAGGAACATTCATTTTTCAGAATTGGGGGCAACAACATCAAGGTCCTGCTAAAACAGCTATAATTTTTACTCTTGAACCCGTTTTTGCCGTTCTTTTTGCTTCATTTATAATTGGAAATGAAACAATGACTATATTAGGTTGGCTTGGATGTGGTTTAGTTTTTGTAGCAATCCTTATAACAGTTCTAAAAACGGAAGAGAATAAAAAAATTAGATAATTTGATATTTTTGAAGCTACTTTTCCTTCCTAAAACCTCGTTAAATTATTGAATTTATTGAACTTTATGTTAAAATCCGACAAATTTTTGCTTAGAAGACCATTTGAATAAATTTAAATAAATAGATTTTTACTATATTATAAGTAAAGGGTTGGTATTAAGAAATATTCTCCTTTATAATATTTAGATTAAAATTTATGGTAACATAATAATGTAACTTTCGTGAAATAGAGCATGACCGCACAAAAAATAAAAGCAAAAGAATTATATATTTGTAAAAAGTGCGGTAATATAATGATAACAAGAAAAATTGCCAATAACAATTCTGAAGAGAAAAAATTTGAGACGGTACTCCAATGTATTGTGTGTAGGTATTGGATTCCTTTAGAATAAATCTTTAATTTCCTGCTCTTTTTATATATTAATTTGATCCTTTTTGAAAATAACCCAATTATAAAAATTCACTGTTAAATTTATTTCGATCTTATTTTTAATAAAAATATAAAGAAGTGAAGGGAAGAAGAAATTCGAGCAATTAGAAAAAAATCAGGGAGAGAATTAAACTCATCAAAGAGTTTAATAGAGGGCGAAATCCAATGTTAGCTCAAATTATCTTGTTTTTTATTTCCCTTCCTAGAATATATAGGTATATCCTCTTATAAAAATAATGTGATTATTAATTATTTATGTTTCAATATCGAGAACATACTAAGTTTAGAATTATTAGTTTTACCTAAAGAAGGAGGATTTAATTTTATTCTAATAGAGAAGCAATTTTGATTTTTAATCCATCCTCAGCAGCGATAATATTTTTAATGGTAGTTTTCTCTTTTAGCTTTTTGACTTGACTTGGAACAAAATTTTTAGGAGATCTTGGTCCATCCATATAAGAACCAAAATGAGTTATAACTAATCCATTAAGAGGAGGGACAATTTTATTTAAATATGGGATTACTTCATCAGTACATAAGTGCCTCTTACAAGTAACGGAATTTGGTCTTAATAAGTTAAGAATTAGAATATTTACTCGCGAATATTGTTCAGAAAAACTGTCATATACCATAGTATCACTTGCAAATGCTAATGAATAATTTTTTAGTTTAAAAATTACACCAAATCCTTCGTTATTGGGGGAATGAACGACTTTAGTCCCCCTAATTTCAATATCTTTGTAATTATATTTGCTTCCAGCTTTAAAAGAGATTATCTTTTCAAGCATATTTAGGTGATAATTAGACATTAGCTTAAGCACTTCATTTGTAGTAATTAAGATCCCTTTTTTGAAATAATTATAATTTTTATCATGCAATATTTCCCTAGAACTCTCAATTAAAGCGCTTAAATCATTAAAATGATCAACATGAGCATGGGTCACAATAAATAATTCTGTTTTAAGGGGATCTTCTTTATATTGATTGATTCGCACAATTGCTCCTGGTCCAGGGTCTATATGAGATTGAATCCCATTAAATTTATAAAGAATGCCTCCAGTTGCTCGATGTTGAGTCCTTATATGATGCCTCCCGCCACCAGACCCTAAAATTATAAGTTGATCTTGTTGCATCTTGTCAAAGTTTACTATCTTTATAATTATTAAATTAAATAATACAAAACAAATAATTTTTTCTCTATAATTCGATAAAAGGAATTTTCATTTTAACAACATTTAGTTGAGATAAATATTTTAAGCATGGAACATGTATGAGTAAAAATTTCAGTATTTAATTCCTTTCTTTATGGTTTTTGCTAATATTTCAAATGGTTCTTCAACACCATCACCAGTTTTAGCAGAGGTTTTGACATATTTAATCATATTAAAGGCATTTTTTATATGATTTGCACTTTCATCATCGACAGCAATAGCATCCTCGAGGTCAAGTTTAGTTCCAACAAGTATTATAGGTAAATTCAAATCATGTATTCTTATAATATTCACCCATTGTAAAATACTTTCGATTTTTGGCATCCTTGTTATATCAAATAAAAGGAGGGCTCCCCTAGCACCCATTACATAATTTTCTATTAAATGTCTAAATCTTTCTTGACCCCCTAAATCCCACAATTGCAACATGCAATAAGTATTGTTAAATTCGATTTCTTTAATGAAGAAATCCACACCTACCGTTTCAATAGTAGAATCATCAAAGAATCCATCTACATATCTACGTAGCAATGAGGTTTTACCCACTCCGCCATTCCCCGCGATTAAGACCTTAAAAACAAATGACCGCATTAGAATTTACCAAAGAAATCCTATAATTTTATACTGTGGTATAATTAAGTGATAGAAATAAATACACCTATTTATTTTAATCTTAAAAAATTCTTATTCTTCAAATTCATTCTTTAAAATTTCATCAATTTGAGTTAAAATATTACCTAACTCTGCATACAATACATTTTGAATTTTTATTTTGGAAAAATTATTATTTTTGAGGAATTTATCGACTGTATTTTTTGCTATATCTTCTCCTCTTTTTCCTAATTTAACTAACTTTTGATGATTCTGGTTATTTGGATTGAATGTTTTAATAGGGATATCAAAGGGAATTTTAAAAATATGTCTTGAACTTTTCATTATTTGAACTTGATTTGTCATTATCGTAGAATTTAATATGGTTGATAAATAATATGACTCATCAAGATTTTGAGTAGCATAAAAACTCAAATCTCCTGTTATTATGAAATTCCCTTGTACAACTGCAGAATTCAATACTGAACCTGAATTGTTGTAGATCACTTTAATCTCTGAGAGTTGTCTATTATTAATCAATTTTGACCATCTATTTAAGTTATCCATTAAAGAATTGTTTTTTGTAGTTTCCTTCTTATAATTCAAATAAATTTCATTAATTTTATCATAAAAGCATTTAGCATTTTTAGATAAACTTGAATAATTAAAACTAAAATCTTTTTTTGAGAGTGGTAGAAAAACATAATAATAATTACAGACAAAAAATTTTACCAATTCTGTACTTTTAATTACTTTAAAAAGATATTCTTTTTCAACAAGTTCATCTTTAAATTCATTTTTATTCCAAGGGAATTTGGCTCTTTTAAAAATTCTCTCATCAGGATTAATTCTTACTAATTTATCATCTACTTTTTTATATTTAATGAATATTAAATTTCTTGGGTTTAAATCAGCACCCTTGTGAAATTGTTTTTTATAATAGCTAGGTCTAATACAGAATAATTCTTCATATCTTTCTTTTAGAATAAATTTTTTTGGATATCTTTTTTCACCTTTTATTTCAACGCAATAGGGTATTAAATAATTAATTTTTTCCTGTTTTAATTCTATATGAGAAAAATAATTTATATCATTGGCTTTATCATTAATCTTAAAATGTAAAGAAGGAATCTCTTTATCATAATATTCAAATTCAATTTCAGATTTTTGAGCAAACAAACAAATAAAATCAATGTTAAAAACATTTTCAATCTTTTTATCAAAAGTCCAAATCTTTAAATTATAAAAACCTTTGAAATTACGAAATTGAGAAGCATGGGAACCTGTGATTACTCCTTTAGTAATTACAAAAAATATTTTCGCATTTTTTTTCATAAAAACCTTATTTGCTTTATAAAAAAAGAGAGTAGAGACTTCTAAATTTAAAACATTTTTAGGAAGTGGTTTTATTTCTAAATTTTCTGCTAAAGATTTAATTTGCTTTTGATAATATACTGATTCTATGTCTCTATATGTATACCATGGAGGATTTCCTATTACTAAGTCAAATTTTGTATCCAACTTACTCCCTTTTTGGGATAAAAAATCAAGAACATATAAATGGAATTTAATTAAAGGACCTTTTTCCCTTAAAATATATAAAAAGTTAATTTTTGAAAAATAGATTGAGATAGGATTGATGTCATACCCATATATTCGATTGATTGCGCTTATTTTCTCTTCATTACTCCTATCTTGTGAATTTATATATCTTAAGATTTCAACTAAAAAATTCCCAGACCCACAACAAGGATCGAGGACTGTATCTCCAAATGAATAAACTTCATGGACCATTATTTTAACTAAAAAAGGAGGAGTATAATATTCACCAATTTTATGTCTTATAATAGGAGATATTATTTTTTGTATCAGATAATCAAATAAGTATTCAGGGTCAATTTTTAAATTTAACACGTGATTGGACAATATTTCAATGAGTTCCCGCAAAATAATAGCATCTTCTCTTACAGAGAATGATAAGATTGGTTCAAAATAATCAAATTCAAAAATTTCAATATTTCTATAAATGGCTTCTACTTGTCCTATTATTCTTTTATATTTTTTTATGGGATTTTTTTGTTTAAATAAAGGGGTTTCATTTTTTAGAATATAATTATGAATAAATTCAAGGCTTAATAAATAAAGTAAAGATAAAACAATATATAACTGTAAATTTGCGTATCTACTCCCATATATCTTTTTAAAGTCTTTAATCCATTTAATAAATCTTTTATCGATGTGAATCTCATTTTTAATTAAAATTCTTTCAAACTGCTTTACTTTTTTATTTATAATTTGTAGATCAAGATCTACATATTCATTTATGGTTAAATTCCTGACCAAAAACTAAAACTCCTCTTTCATTATTGCCTAAAATAATCAATGAATTAATATTTAAATATTAATTAAATATTTGTATATTATTTAAAAACCAACAACAAAAAGATAAATTATAGTTTTGACCTCAACTGAGATTAAAATCTCTAAAAAGTTTGAGAATGGAATTTTCTTTTCCTGCAAGATGTGTGGCACTTGTTGTAGAGGATTAGGCGAAGGCGAAGTATTTTTATATAAAAATGACATTAAAACGCTTGCCAATCATTTAAATCTAAAAGGAATATCTGGTTTGAGAGAATTTACTAAAAAGTATTTGAAAATAATAAATGATACCTTCTTTTGGAGGAATCCAAAAACTAAAAAAGGTAAAACTTATCGATTTAAGACATTAGGATTTAAATTTACTGGTAACGATGAACATTGCCATTTTTTAAAGGATAATAAATGTACTGTTCATACAGCTAGACCTTTCCAATGTAGAGCTTTTCCTATTGGTTGGAATATGCTTATAAATAGTTTAAGAAACTTTAAAGACTATTCAAAAAGATGTCCCGCTCTTCAAAAATCTCTTGAGAACCAAGGATATTTTTACTCTAAAGATGATATTATAAAATGGGCAAAACAAGAATATGAGATGGAGAAGAATTTTTTCATGAAAATGAAGAAAAATGATTTTAATATATTTAAAGTATATAAATTTCTACCTAATGATATAACTAATAGGTAATTCATAGTTCTTCTTTATAATTACGAAAAGTCAAGATTATCTTATACTAATTATTAGAATAATTAATATTAATTCAACTTTATATTATTCATAAGATTGCGAAAATTTAGTGTTTATAAGAGGTCTCAAATTGAAAATAGGACTTTTTTTGTGTGATTGTGGTAGGAATATCTCAGGTGTTATTGACAATAATAGATTAATCGAACACTTCAACAATTATTCAGAAATTCATGTTATTGGAGATCAATACTTATGCTCAGAATTAGGTTTAAACAAAATTATTGAAGAAATTAAAGAAAAAAAAATCGATCGTGTTGTTATTGCAGCATGTTCATTTAAATTACACGGACTTTTATTTCGAAAAACTATCGAAAAAGCAGGAATTAATCGATTTTTAATATCTTTTGCAAATATAAGGGAACAAAATTCATGGGTCCATGCCAATGAACCAGAGAAAGCTACAAAAAAAGCAATTGATCAAATTAATATGGCAATAGAACAAGTTAAACTCTTAAAACCTTTAGAAGTCCAATATTCAAGTGTACTACCATCCTGCTTAATAATCGGTGGAGGTATTGCGGGGATAAAAGCGGCTATGGTTATAGCTGATGCTGGCTATAAAGTGTATTTTGTAGAAAAGGAACCTACTATAGGGGGCCATATGGCTCTATTCGATAAAACTTTCCCCACTTTAGATTGTTCGATCTGCATTCTTGGACCATTAATGACGGAAGTTAAAGATCATCCTAATATCGAATTATTAACTTATTCTGAGGTAGAAAAAGTTGAGGGATATGTTGGTAATTTTAATGTTTCTATTAAAAAGAAACCAAGATTTATCGTGGAAGAAAATTGTGTAGGTTGTGTTGATATCTGCCGTGATGTGTGCCCTATTGATATAGTGGATACATATTTCCCAAGAAAGGCTATAGATGTTCCATATCCACAGGCTATTCCCCTATTTCCATATATTTTAGAGGAGTATTGCATAGGATGCAAAGCGTGCTCTCAAGCGTGTGGAGATAGACTTGCAATTGATTTTGACCAAAAACCGGAATTTTTAGATATTACAGTTGGTACAATAATCGTAGCAACTGGATTAAAGATATTTGATCCATCCATTTTAGGAGAATTAAATTATCAAAAATATTCTGATGTAATTACAACAATGCAAATGGAACGATTATTTAATAATGATGGCCCCACCCATGGAAGAATCATAAGACCTTCCAACGGTCAACCACCAAAGAAGGTATCATTTGTATTATGTGTTGGATCACGAAATAAAAAGATTCATCGTGAATATTGTAGTCAGGTTTGTTGTAATGTTGCAATAAAACAAGCAATTTTACTAAAGAAAGAATATCCTGATATTAAAATTAATATTTATTACACAGATATTAGATCTATTAGCAAGAATTGTGAAGAATTCTATAACAGGGCACGTGAAGTTTTTGGAATACGGTTTATTAGAAGTAATATATCAGCAATATTAAAGAGTGATACATCTGAAGAGTTAATTATTCGAGGAGAAGATGTTACTGAAGATGCTTTATTTGAAAATAAAACAGATCTAGCAGTCTTAGCAGTAGGTATTGAGCCAGCAGAAAATACAGACAAATTAAGTCAAATTTTAGGCATTTCTCAAGGTCCTTATGGTTTTTTATTAGAAAAGCATTTAAAAGTAAATCCTTCTGAAAGTTCTATTTTTGGGATATATATAGCTGGGGCAATTCAGGGACCAAAAGATATTCCAAGTAGTATTGCTCAAGCAGAAAGCGCAGCTGCTAAAGTAATTAGTTTAATCTCTAAAAAGAAAGTAGAATTAGATCCACATGTAGTGTGTTTTGATGAGGAAAAATGTGATTTATGCCGTTTATGTGAAAATATATGCATGTTCAATGCACTAAATATTGAAAAGAATCATTTAGATATTATTCAAGCAAATTGTACTGGATGTGGAGCGTGTGCTGCAATGTGTCCAACTGATGCTCTATATATTCCGGGGTTCACGAAAAATCAGATCTCTGCCCAAATAAATTCATTATTAAAAGATAAATCAGAATTTCCACTTATTATTGCTTTTCTTTGTAATTGGTGTTCCTATCTGGGGGCAGATCTTGCCGGTATAAGTAAATTAACTTACCCTACAAATGTAAGAATTATTCATGTAATGTGTACTGCAATGTTGAATCCCTCTTTAGTGTTTGAGAGTTTTTTTTATGGTGCAGATGGTGTTTTAATTGCTGGATGTTATCCTCAAGATTGTCATTATCAAGAAGGATTTAAAAAAGCAACAACACGTTATGAAAGTATTAAGCAAATGTTAGCGGAGACAGGGATATATGAGAATCGTGTTAAAATTACTAGTATATCTGCTGGAGAAGGAGAAAAATTTGCTCAAATAATAACTGAATTCAAAGAAGAATTAGAAAATTTAGGCCCAATTCGTCCAGAAGAATATACAAAACCTATTTCAAGAAAAGAAAAAGCAATAGATAAAGCTAAGTTAGATGAAATATAGGATTTTTATTATCTTATTTAAAAAAGAAAATTTTAATTTAGTATAATAATTGTTAGTATTTTATTGTTTTATTGCTATTCCTCTATAAATCTTATTAATTGATATTGTATATTATAGTATGAGAATAAAATTCTAAATTCAATATCAGAGTGGATAATATGAGAATTCGAGCAATTACTATCGGGCAGGAAATACCATTTTTATATAGGAATGAAACAACACTATCCTATTTACAAGAAAAACTTAAAAATTTTACTAACTTTAATAATGAAATTATCAACCAATTTGAGGATATTAACATACTAGTTGATACTAAACGAGTTTGTTCACAACCAATTTTTAGTTATGATAACAAATTATTCTATGAAAAGAATTTACAAGAAACATTAGTCGATATAAGTGAACAATTAGGTTTTTTACAAGCTATATTCAAGGATTATGATATAGACTATTTTGCTTGCTGCATGATGTTAGCAAATCAAATTCAAGAGTTAGGAATTTTTGAGAAGTTACTATTAAATGAAGTACCTCAGTTCATTAAAAATAGTGAAAACTTTTTCACATCTTTACCTTTAGCGTCTACAGAAACTGGAATTAATATTTCAGCTATAAAGTCTAGTGCTAAAATAATCAAAAAACTTTCAGAGCCCGATCCTTTTAATAATTTGAGATTCTGTGTGTCATCTAATGTTAAACCAAACGTTCCCTTCTTTCCGGCAGCATATCACCTTTCTGAAAAATCAGGTTTTTCTCTTGCTTTAGAAATGGCAGATGTAATTATTGATGTTATTGATTCTTCTACTACATTTAAAGACGTACAAGACAATTTATTAATGAAATTTAATGAAATCTATGATGAATTAACTAAAATTTCAATAAAAGTGGGAAGAAAATTCAATATTGAATTTAAAGGAGTTGATTTTTCACCTGCCCCATATCCCATAATTGAAAAAAGCATAGGAACAGCAATAGAAAAACTAGGTATTGAATATTTTGGAGCTAATGGAACTTTAACTGGAATAGCATTAATAAATAATTCCATTCCAATTGATAAGGAGAATGTCATCGGATTTTCAGGTTTTATGCAACCTGTATTAGAAGATTATATTATATCCAAAAGATTATCAGAAAATAAATTCAACATCGATTCTCTCTTGTTATACTCTACGATTTGTGGTACAGGTCTAGATGTTGTTCCTCTACCTGGTGATATTACAGAAAAAGAATTATTTTATATATTATTAGATTTGTGTACACTTTCTGTTAGGTTGAATAAACCTTTAACAGCGCGCTTGATGCCAATCCCTGGCAAGTTTGCAGGTGATGATATTGATTTTAATTTTGAATATTTTGCGCCTTCCAAAGTAATTGACTTCAGGAGATTAACTAGTGAGCAAAAGAATGATATTTTTAACCGAAATGAGAAAAATTTGAAATTTCTTTAAAAAGATTTTTTAGATTACCAAACTAGATATTTTATGAAAAAAAAGAAATACGAATAAAAAAAATGATTTTTTTATATGAGAGAAAAGCAGAAAAATAAACGTTTACCACTTTTTTATAAGGCTATAGAATATTTTGATAAATCAGATACTCGAGAAATTCTAATAAGCGAAAAATTAAATAATTTGGAAAATCGGAGAATCAATACAACATTATTAAGAGATGAAATGTTAAATGAGTTAAATAATTTAAGAAATCTTATCGATAATAATCCTGATTTAAAGCTAAAAGCTCTTTCGAAAGAAGAAAAAGAATTTTTTTCAAGCTTTATAAAATTCTATCAAATTTGCCCTATTTGTTATCAATACAATCATTATCGTAATTTAAAGAAACTATATTTTGACGAAGATAAAAGAGAATTAAAAGAAAAGTTAATTAAATTCATGAATTTAAGAAGTAAGAAATTAAATAAAATTAATTTTAGTTTTGGAATCCCTTGTTGTAATTGCTATAAAAAATTGATGGGTGATTAGCAATAATGGTTGCTTTATTATAAATAATCAATCACTCTTCCACTTTGAGTGATTTCATAATAAATTTTACTTTTTTCCTCAATTTTTTCAATGCAAAAAGCTTTAATCAAGTAATCTATATTGTAATTGAGTGAAAATTCATCATTGATAACGTTTTCGTCCAAAAGAATACTAAACAATTTTTCTTTAGAAATTTTTTTAGCATTATTAACGATAGTTAATATTTGTCTGCGAACTGGATGATTAACCGCCCTTAAATATAAATCATGAAGATATTTTGTACCTTCCATTGTTTTACCATAGTCTTCTATTGATTTGTAGTTTTTAAAATCGAATTCATTAGGCATAGTTATGAAAAATTCTCATACAAATTAATGTTTCTCGTTCAAATTCATAAGGTAAAATTCTAACCGAAATTATTATGGGGTTTTTAAATGCGGGATGAAAATATCTCATAGATAATAAAGCAAGTAATTACAAGATAAATTTAGAAAAATGGAAAAAACAGATACAATAAAAAGAAATCAATTAAAGCCACCCTTCAATGAAAAAGAAGTTCTTTCAGAAAAGATAGATAACTTATGGGAAAAAACTTCTGATGTTAGAAATTTAAAATATCAAAAGAAGAGATTATTATTAAAGTTAGAGATTAATGGTATAGAAAAAAGAAAAATTTTACTTAAATTAGAAAGTGGAAGTTCAAAAGTTCATTCAAGTAATTATAATCTCCTTTCAGAACTATTAAAAGAATTCTTTAATTCAAATGGTAAATCAGAATAATATATCTGCAAGGCTCAATTTGCATACTTCTTCTTAAAACTATTGATTAGCAAATATTAAGAAGGAAAAATATTTTATTTTAGGAAGATTATTTCTTCTTTAATCTTAAAATATAATAAAGAGGATGATATAAAAAAATGGATTTTAATGAGATTAAAAACCTCCTTGGATCTGAAGCTGAAGGACTTCTGAATCATACATGTACAGGAATCACGAAGGATCTTATTCATGTTCCAGGACCAGATTTCATTGAAAGAGTTATGGAGCATTCAGACCGTACTAATTTGGTTTTAAATAATATGATTAGATTATTTAATCAACGTGGTCGGCTAGCCGGAACCGGATACCTTTCTATATTACCTGTAGATCAAGGTATTGAACATAGTGGGTCTGCCAGTTTTGCTGTAAATCCATCCTATTTTGATCCTGAAAATATTATTAAATTGGCCATAGATGGTGGATGTAATGGTGTTGCCTCCACTCTAGGAGTTTTAGGATCAATTTCTCGTCGGTATGCTAGAAAAATTCCATTTATAGTAAAAATAAACCATAACGAATTACTTACAAAACCAGAACTTTCGGATCAAACATTCTTCGCGAATGTGGATCAAGCATGGACTATGGGAGCTGCTGCAGTAGGTGCAACAATTTACTTTGGTTCTAAAGAATCTAGACGCCAGATTCAAGAAATTAGTGAATCTTTTAGATATGCTCATGAGCTAGGATTAGTTTGTGTCCTATGGTGCTATTTAAGAAATAAAGAAGAATTCATTAAAGATGGAAAAGATTATCATACTGCTAATGATTTGGAGTCTCAGGCAAATCATTTAGGCGTTACTATTGAAGCTGATATCATAAAACAAAAAATATCCACTCTAAATAGGGGTTTCCTAGACTTAAATTTTGGAAAAACGGATAAATTAGTCTATGAAAAATTAGCTACTGATCACCCTATAGAATGGAATAGATATCAGGTGGCAAATTGCTATATGGGAAGAGTGGGTTTAATTAATTCTGGCGGTGAATCTGGTGGCAATGACCTTCAAGATGCTGTAAAAGCAGCGGTTATTAATAAACGATCTGGTGGAATGGGTCTAATTCTTGGGAGAAAAGCTTTTAAAAAGTCAAAACCTGAAGGGATTAAAATCATGAATGCTGTACAAGATGTCTACTTAAGTAAGGATATTACTATTGCATAAAAATTATCCTTTTTTCTTTTTTTTATTTTTTCATTTTAGATCGAATTAAAAATAAAAGGTTAAATTACATTATTCATCCTATTAGAATTAAATTAATTTTGAGATATTTATGGGAAAAGATAAATATTTAAGACCGGATCCAAATGTAAATCCTTATAAAGTAAAAAAAGTATCAGCCCCGCCAACAAGATCATTCATAGATTTTAACACACGAAGGATATGTCCTGCCTGTGGAAATGATATTAAAATCCATCATAATTTTTGCAAGTATTGTGGTGTCGATCTAAGCGCTATAGAGCCAATTGGGAATTCTGATGAAATTTCAAAACAACTAGCAATAACAGCAACAACAGATCCTGATGCTGAGGTAAGGAGAGAAGCTGTTGATACGTTGGGTGATTTTGGAGAGACAAAAGTATTAGGAGTATTAACATATGTATTATTACATGATCCAAATGAGAATGTACGAATGGAAGCTGCTGACGAGTTAGGAGATTTACACCATCCATATAGTTTAGATGTTCTAACAAAAGCTCTTAAAGATGTAAGCCCTCTTGTAAGGAAAGGGGCTATTGAAGGGTTAAGGAAGATTAAAAAGAAAAACAAACCTGAAGATCAGAATAAGGGAAAACCTGAGAATAGGGAAGAATAAGAATCTGATAATATAATGAGATTAATAGGTTCTAATTTGTATTTATTTGATATTTACATTTAATGGAGAATTTTTAATTTTTACTTAATACTAGGGATTTTTGGTAATTTTCGACTTGCACCTAAATTATATTTCCTATTTGTCTTGCTTTTCTTGAGTTTCAGTCTCTTTTGAATTTTGTTTCATCGAGGCAGGTTTTGGTGGCATTGGAGTCAATAAAGTCTTCTTCTTAGGAGTAGAACTCTTAGTGGGTGATGGTTTCGAAGTTATCTTTTTAGGTATAGCGTTTTGATTTGGCTTTTCTTCTTTTTTTAATACTTCTACAGCCTCAACAATACCCTTTTTTATATTTAAATATACTCTTAATTTATGGTTATCTAAATTCATTGTTTCTTTTGGAACTTTCTTAACCGGCTCCCATACAATTTCCTCTACATCTTCATCGAAAACTTTTGAAATCTTGGTTACAGCAGCAAATAATGTATGACCAAGAATTAGATTTTGTCTCTTATAATCAAGGGGAACTTCAGTTTTAAGTATTTTTTTCTTAATTTGTTTTTGCTCTTTTTCAGATATTCCAATAGTCAATTTTGGTTTTTGAACGATAGAGGACATAACAACATCGCTACTTATATCTTGAAGCGCTGGTGAATAGTAAGCGTCTTCAGTTTTTCCTTTAGCGATTTGTTCTGCTTCTTTCATTCTTTCTCGTTCGATATTTCGTATGTATCGCATATCAGGTAATCTTTCAGTAACTTCCATTGATTCTAGTTGAAAAGTGTCTAAAAATTCTTGGAGTTCATCACCTTGATCTATAGATACTATTTTACAGCGATGATATCGAGGATCATCTAACAATTCTTTTTGTAAATCACGTGCAACTCTTGAACTAATAAATCTCTTTCTTACTGCGGATTTCGCTCCCTTCCAAATATAAATTCTTCTTAAATCTTCTCGGATGATAACTAAGACCTGCTCAGGATTCAAATAGTTCTGGAGATCTTCTTGTTTTATATCTAATTTCGTTTTTTCTCCATCATTCTCTAAATCAAAAACTAGAAATTCTTCATAAGTTATAGTCATATTGATTTCTCATCTATAGAAATACTACAAAAATTAAAAATCTATGTCTATGAATAAAGTTCTTTTAAAGAAAATATTAAAATACATTAATAAAAATTTTTTTAATTATAAATTTGTTATAGAAAAAAGAATAAAAAAAATTAATGAAATTATTAGGAATTAATAATCGTGTAATATATTATCTATTGATAAGACAAAGCCAAGTAAAATCCTTCGATCAGTTTCATTATCTAGTATTTTTAAAGCATAAGTATCCTTAAAATCTAACATTCCACCAAAAAAGATGTCTCTCCATTTATCAGCTTTCTCGATTTCAGCGATTGTTTTTCCTGTTGAGACATCATATACTTTATAGGACCATCCCATGAATTTACCTTGTGCTCTATACCATTGAGTACCATCAGGGGCCTCCAAATAAAAGACTGGTCGAAATAACGATAAAATCTTCTTCTTAATTCTTGCTATCAATTGTCCATCAGGTGTTTTCAAATCCTGAGCTCCACGAGCAGATACAAGTTTAGCATGAATTGTAGCTGAAATTGTACCATCAACTTCTTGAAGTTCAACTCTACGTCTTATGCTTAAGATAACTCTTTTCATTCTACCGATTATTTGATTATTCTCATCTAAGATTTCACCACTTCCCCAGTCCCAATACTTTTCTTTAAGGATGTAATAATTCCGGTTAATGTCAAACAGTCCACCAGGGCGATGTTGGGGCGTTGTAGTCGGAGTTACCGTTGTTTGTGCCGATCCTTGTTCAGAAATAGCTTTAGATGGAAGCTCATTTCCACAACTTTCACAAAATTTTTGATCAGGGTCTTTTATTTCCGCTCCACATATATTACAATACATTGGAATAAAATTTTTTTTCATAAATTATTATGCTAAAAATGGTAACTCTCTTATATAAATTTAAGGAATTGAAGGAGACTTACATTTTTCTTAAGAAAATATTTTTATTCAATAAGGCTTAATTAATACATAATAAATTATTTAGGAAAATAGAATGTCAACCCCAAGTATCCCTAATCTATTGAAATTCAAAGATTATATAACGCTTATCGGTACTACGCTTGGAATTATAGCTTTGGTATGTGCATGTATAGGAACTCATGAATTTCTATCTTTAGGATTTTTTCTTATATCTATAACACTTGGGACAGATCTTATAGATGGTTATATTGCTCGTAAAACGGGTACAATAAACGAAATGGGTAAGGAATTGGATTCTTTAAGTGATTCTTTAACTTTTGGGATAACTCCCGCAATTTTAACTTATCAAGCTTTTAAAACAGGTGGATATATAGACATTTTCATAGTGATTGGTTCTATTTGTTTCGCATTAGGAGCAATACTCAGGTTAGCAAGATTTAATATCTCTAAAATTCCAGGATATACCGGGGTGCCTACTCCGTTAAGTGCTTTATCATTAATTACTTTTTTTTATGCAAATTACTTTTATGCATTTGCAATGGGAGGTATAGATTATCCATTTCTCCCACTTTCTTCTTATTTGATTCCTTTTTTCATGATATTAATCGGATGGTTTAATATAACTACTTATATAAAGTTTGGTGAAAAAGATAAGAGTGTCTATTTGACCTTCTTGATTGTTGCCCCCCTGTGTCCAATTTTTGGGATTATTGGAATTCTGAATCCCAATTATTTAATTTCAATTATTGTTTCAATATTTTTTCTTGGTAGTTTTCTATTTGCATTAATCTTTTTTATCAGAGGATTTCTTATTTATATGAAAACGATTAGAAATAAGGCAAAAACTTCCCAATAATAAAATTATTGAAATAATTTCTGCTTCCAATTATTAATAAAATCGACTATTTGATTTTTTTCATTCTTATTTAACAATTTATAATGTGTTTTATATTCATTTATTGTACTTCTTAATTGGTGTAAAATAACTGAGAAACCTTTTTTCTCTAGAATTAAGTCCGCTATTTTTTGCAATTCTATACTAAAGTCTTCTCCCTTTAAATTATTCAATTGCAAAATAAGACTATTAAAAACATCATTGATAAACATACCTGCTTCATCACCAGCTTTCGGGAGTATAGTTAAATTTCTCTTTAGTTTTTGAGTTAAATCTGTTATTTTCTCCTTAGGTGTTGAGTTTTCAGTAGTGACTTTTAGAGGTTTTGGAGTAGATTTCTCTTGAATTTTAATAGGTTCTTTAATCTGTTTCGGAATTTCTTTTTCTAGTTTTTTTTTAGTGGATACTTCATTAGTTTTAATGGGCTTCGTTTTTGTAGGAGTTATAGGTTTTACTTCCTTAATTACTGTAGGTTTTATTGCAGCAACTTTCTTGGGGGCTGTTGTTTGAATTTTTGTTTGTTGAGCAGCAAAATAAGTATCTGAATAGGCTGCTGCCCATGTTGTATCTATAATAGGTTCGAATATTTTTATTAAAGGTTTAAAATTACTCCCAAATCCAACAAAATCTTCTAGAGGTTCTTTTTGATTATCTTGGATTAAACCTATAACGATATGTTTATCATCCCCTTTCAAAGCAATTATATTTTCATTTTGCAGAGTTTTATACTCTAAATTTTTTACGTTTTTTAATTTCTTAACAAGACTATTAGTGTGTGCTTCTGAAGAGGCGATCTTTATTTTCAAATTTCCAGATTGTTTTCCAAAATGTTCAATTGCTAGGTGATTTTCAAGATTAGGAATAATAAGAAAGAGAGTTTTATTTGTGTTATTTATTAACTTTTGAATCTCTTCATTAACATTAGTTATACTCCTTATCATCCAAATATCATTAATCAATGCCTTATCAGAAGAAATCAACATCTCAAAACTATTTTTCATTACACTTTCAATAGGTTTATTTAATTTTGAGACTTCATTTATGGAATTTCTAACTATAGCATTTAAATTCTCTGTGATTTTGCTTTCAAGGGTTTGAATTTCATTTACAAGATTTTCTTTATTATCTTTAATCATACCGAAAATAGTATTCATTTTTGTTTCAAAATTATTTAACATGTTTAAGAGTAGCATTTTAAAATCTTCACGATATTGAAAAACAGACTCCCTAATATTATCAGTAGATTTATTTGTATTACTAAACTCATCTTCTATTTGATTATGTAATTTATTAGTAAAATTTCCTACCATCTCATCTAATCTTGTTTTAAATAATTCTTCAATTATCTCTATAATTTCTTTCTTATATTTCTTAAATTCTAATGAATTAATTTTTTTAGTTAAATCATCTTTAAGATTTGAAATTAATTTTAATAGATCTGAAAATTGTGTTTGTGTAATACTTTTAATCTGTTGATGAATTTCAGAAAGCTCTTTTTTAAGCTTATTCAGATCCTCCATACCCTCAAAAATATCTTCAATTTCTCTTTTTTGAATAATAGTATCTTCTTCAATATCCTTCTTAATTTCTTGAAAAACGGTGAAAACCGAATCCATATCAACTATTCTATTACTCTTAAAAATTTGTTTTAACGAATTAGCTATTAATTCCTGAATTGAATTTTTAATGTTTGTTAAATTCGCATCAATGTTTTCGTAATAAGTAATTATTGGTCCAAAAGGAGGAATAGTTAGATGTTCTAAAAGGATTTCCGGTTTTTGAGGGATCAATTGAATTATTAAGCCGGAATCTATAAGTTCATTAATACAATTTTTAAATTCCTCTTCAGATATTTTTGGAACTATTGAGTAGAGTTCATAATACGTAAGAGAGGTTCTTCCTAATGATTTAATATATATTTTTATAGCATTATCTGAAAGCCCTATTTGTTTTAAAAATTCATCCATATTGAAATATCACACATTTTTTTTGGGATCTACTAATAAATTTATAAACCATATGATTTTTTATTAATAACTATTTTTTTAATTATTTATCTTTTATAAAAAGTTTTTAAAGAAGTTTTATCTTTATGATTATTAATTATTAAGTGAAGTTTAACTGAAGTTTGGATTGTGATGTGAGAATAACGACAGAAGATGTTTATTTTTACTTAGATTTAACTAAGGAAATGTTGAGAAAAAAAGAACTTATAAAATCTATTAAATATTATATTGAGGAAAAGAATAAAGCAAATATAAAGGGTCATTATTCTCTTCTTATTTTTCAAGAAAGAGGAAATCCTATTTTCATAACTGATAAAAAAGAAGCTAGTATAATTACTAATGCTATTGAAGAAAATTGGAAGTTTAGACCCAAAAAGACAAGTTTTTTTGAAAATGGTTTATTTTATATTTTCTCTTATATAGCTGAAACAGTAAGGAAAAAATCAAAATATAACCGAGTAATTATTATTACAGATACTCCTAGTGATCTTGGTAGTGAATATCAAGAAGCACTATTTAATTTAGTAGCAAAAATAAAATATTTTCCCACTTTTATAGATATAATAAGAATCTCTGAGAAGGGAACTAGGTTTTTTAGTGATGATGTAAAATTAAATGTATTAGCAAGTGATACTAAGGGAGGAATCTTTTATGTACAAGATAAAAAAGAGTTTTCTGATGTTATAAAAAAGTTAGTAAAAACTAAACAACTAGTAAGCACTTTTGCAGATCGACCAGATCACATAAAAATTAGTAAAGAAGATTTTACTTTTTATAATAAATTAGCTCGGAAACTAAAAGAATCTGTTAATGCAACAGGTTTAAAATGTCATTTCTGTCGTGAAGAAATTTGTCCAATCTGTGGAGAACTTAGTGATATTCCGTTATTATGTGATTCATGCAACACTAGCTTTCATCAGTGTTGTGTTACTAATTATACAATTCATAACAATATCGGTATCCCACATATTTTTCGTTGTCCAAATTGCGACATTTTACTTCAAATTGATCAAGATTTAATTGTCGAGGCTTCTATTAGCGACCCTAAAGTAAAATCTGTAAAAGATTATCTACAAATAGGCGAATCAGAGAAAATTTTTGAGATCGAAGAGATGAAAGAACCTTCATTTGAATTAGAAAAAACAGAAGAGGAAAAATTGTATCCATTAAAAGACCAAGTATCTGAAGAAAAACCTAGAAAAGTTCGGATCGGTGGATATTTTGGAAGGGTTTATACAGTGAAGAAAGTTGGAGATAAAATAGTATATGAAAAAACTATTAAAACTTCTTTAGAACCTGCTTTAAAAACAGAAATCAGTGAATCTAAAGAACCAATAAATGATAAGAAAAAGGAACCCCGTTTTAGGATTTGTCCGGAATGTGGAACACAGATAACATCGAATGAACAATTCAAATGTCCGAATTGTGGAACTAAATTATAAGTTGAAATTATTAAATTCTTATTAATAATACTTTTGTTAAATATAAAAATATAGATTTTAATAATATAAATAAAAATAAATACAATTTCAATTATTATTCTTGTATAACTTTTTAATATGCGTTTAAATTAGAATTGCTTTGATGATAAAATGTTAACAACCATAAATTCTGAGGAATTCATATTTTACATAGATTTAACGACGAATTTTCTAAAGAAAAAGCCACTACTAAAAGCCATAGGAGCATTTATTAAAGAAAAGAATAAATTTAACGTTTTAAGCTCTTATGGTATAGTATTTTTTCAAAAAGATGATAATCCTATTACTGCTTATGATTTAAAGGAAACAGAAACAGTTTTAAATACTATAAATGACGCGTGGGATACTCGCGATGTCGAACATAGCTATTTAGAAAATGGATTATATGAAATTCTTGCATACATTTTTAGAAGAAGTCAAAAAGCTAGAAAAGATTATCGTGTTATTATTATTTCAGATACTCCTAGTACATTATCTGAGGAGTATCATTTAGCTCTTTATGATTTGTTGATTAAAGCAAAAAGATTTTCAGCTTTTATTGATATTATTCGAGTTGGAGACAAGAAATTCTACGATGATGATGTCAAACTGAAAGTAATTTCAAGTGAAACCCATGGTGGGACCTTTTATTGCACTAATGAAAAACTCTTCCACAATATTCTTGGATCATTAGTTCAAAGCAAAAAAGAATTTAAAATAATTCACACTGATGAAGAAGATCAAATTTTAGCAGAAGATCAGATTTTTTATGAAAAATTGGCAGTAGATTTAATCACCCTCTCTCCTGATGATGAAGAAATTTGTACAATCTGTGAACAAGAAGTTTGTCCAATTTGTGAAGCTCATTCTGATGAGATACATAAATGTTTTAACTGTAATACTAAATTTCATAGTTGTTGTGCGGCAAAATATTCACTTGCTAAAAATATTGGATTTATTCATCTTTTTAGATGCCCTCAATGCGAAACATTATTAAAATTAGACGAAGAGTATGTCAATATGATATATGAAGAAGAACTAGAAGAAAAATTGGGAGAAGTACCTATAATTGAGCAACCTGTAGATGAAGAATTGGAGCAAGAACTATATGGAGAAGTAGAGGAAATAGAGTTAAAAACTTTAAAACCTCCTTCTATTCCACGACCAGAAATGACGAAAAAAGTGCGAGTAGGAGGGTTTTTTGGTAGGGAGATAGAAGTAAAGGTTAATAACAATAATAAGATAAAAGAATCAGTAACACCTTCGGTTGAACTTGAAGAACAAATTTCTATTACAAAATTAAATCCTCCAAAGAAAAGAGGAACAGTAAAACTATGTAAAATTTGTGGTGCGACACTCCAACTTTATAATCCAAAAAATTGTCCTATATGTGGTGCAAAAATCGATTAGTTTTTAAAATTATAAGCAATATAAATTTATTCTATCTCGTACTCTGAATTTTAAATATTTAAATCTTCAATCTCAACAATTCCTGAAATCATTCTTTCCTTTACTGCACTAAAAGATTTATTCTTCCTACGCTAATATTCCTTTAAAAGTACCAAAATTTCTTTTATTTTTTCTTTATGGAAATCTAATAAGCTAATAATAAAGCAATCTTCAGAATTATCTCTTATAAAATATAATTCATATGCTCTATATGGTTTAATTTCAAGAAATTTTAACCTTACTTCAATCTTGTCAAATTCAGACCAATATTTATGAAATCGAGAAACATGAGGTAATACAATTTCAATAATATCTTCAGAAATAGAAAATTTTCTCAATTTAGCAGGATTATTTACCCAACTGATAAAAAACAATACCATTATAAGAATTAAAACTAAGCTTAAAACAATTGTAATAGAAGAACCGGGGAAAGCAACCATAAAAATAAAATTTAAAATTATAAGCAAACAAGTAAATGGCAAACTAACTGAACAAGGTATAGAGATGAGAGAGAATTTTTCACCAGAAAAATCTATAATTTCAATTTTATCTGACGCCATTATTGTAAATATACATTGAATAACTTCAAATATAAACTTTAATAACAATTTCCTTTTTTTTGTAAATATTTAAGTCATTAAATAAAAAGAAAAAGAAAGACTTGGACTTAAATCAAATAAAAAGTAAGAGATTAATATTAGAAAAATGAATTCACTGGAATATATATAATTATAGAAAGTATTGCAGCTGCTGGAAAGGTTACTAACCATATCAATACTATTTTCCATAATCCTTTCTTAGCAGGAGTATGACTTGCCTTAGATAATCCAACTAGAGAAGCCACTAACATATGAGATCCTGATAAAGGAATTCCTAGTGCGGTACCAAGAAACAATATTGCTGCTGTAGGAATTTGTGAGGCAAAAGCAGTACTTGGATATAACTCTGTTATACTTCCGACATTTTTAATAACACCTCGTCCCAAAACTAACAATCCTCCCGCTAAACTTAAACCTGTTATCAAAAGAAGAAGATTAACTTGTATATCTCCTATACCAACTACAATACCTACCGCATTTGAACAATCATTTCCTGCTCTTGAGAATGCGGTGATACAGATAATTATTAGAACTATATATGTGAAACTTTTTTCGGTTTTTTCTAGACTCTGAAATCCATTCAAGTGTTTAATTTTATAAGCACGCATAAGCTTAAAAACTATAAATGAAACAACATAGCCAATAATCGGAGATAATACCCACCAAATGCTTAACTCAATAATTTTCATCCAATTAAGACTTGCATTAAGCGCTATGCCAAGACCTATAACAGCCCCGATGGTTGCATGAGTAGTTGAAATCGGTAAGCGCAAAGCAGATGATAAAATCAACCAAATAGCAGTAGAAATTAAAATTGTTATGACGATAGCATCATCAAGATTAACCAAAATGCCTTTACCCACAGTTTTACTTACAGCTTCACCCAGTAAAAGAGCTCCTGTTATTGCGAATATTGTAGCCAAGATCATAATTTGTTTCATGTTTAGAATTCTTGAACCATATATTCCAGCAAAAGTCTCGTCATTCCCACCTATTCCAAATGAAATTATGATTACTATTACTAAAAAAACTACTAGAATACCTAACAAAGCCATTTGGATCCCCTTTCAATTATATTATTTGCTAGGATATTTTACAATCAAACTTCTTAGATAATCACTAATTTCCTCAGCTCTTACAATCATATCAAATATTTTTATGCTTATTTTTGACGTTAGATATACTCGTAGAGATTTTTCTTGTGGTTTTTGATAAATCAAACCTAATATTTTGTATTTTGCCTCGCGAGCACTTCTTTTTAGAGTTTCAATATGGAAGCTTTTCTGATAAGCAGTTTTAAAATCCATCTCCATTAGGTTGACCATTTCCACTAATGATTCAATTGTTTCTTGATATAAATCGTTAATTGTTTTCATATCCAATTTTATATCATCAAAGAGTTCATAAGGATAAACTTTTAAACCACGAGCAAGCTCTTCTGAGTTATCCGAGACAATATCAAGATATTTAATCATTCTATAACGATCTTCAACTAAAAATGGGAGAGCTCGCTTATCCTTATAAAGGATATTAATATAATTTTCTTTTGCCTGGTCCGCTATATGTTCACATTGTATTACTTCTTCTAATTTGTTCTTATTTAGCTTTCCATCAATAAGATCGTTAATGCATTCATAAAGCAAGTCCGAACCTTTCAAAACTTCGGTGTGAAAATCTTTTGCAGCATTTAGTAATTCACTTCTTTTATCTTTTTTAAATTTCATTCTTTTCACATCAAGAATTAATTATTTTTTTTCTCCAAGGATATATAATACTAATCATTAAGATTTAATTACATAAAAGTTTTTTAAAAATTATGAATAACGCGATAGATTTCATTACTGGAGTTTTTCAAGCAAATTTATTAAAATGCGACCTTTTAAATATGCAATAATTACTCATACACTAATTTGAGATAATGCAATGCCCTTTGTAGAGATAGAATTTGGAGATATAGTTTTTAATCCAAAAGTGCGTTCTTATTGTATCAACTCTGATTTCCAATGTCCTAACTATGCTCATTCATGGGCATGTCCTCCTGAAGCTCCTTATTTAGAAGAATTAGTTTCTCAGTTCCGCAAATTCTTCCTTATATATGTAAAATTTGATGTAGAGAAATATGTAAAGAAAATTCAAATTAGACACCCAAAAAAGAGTGAAAATAGCATAAGGAATGCTCTATATATGAAAAATTTATTGCGAAATGAATTAGAGAATGAAATTTTGGGATTTATTAAAGATTATTCTGAAAAATTTGAAGATAGACTTATTTTATGGGATGGCTTTTGTCGGTTATGTTATAATGACAAAGAATTAGGATGTATTTATGATAGTGGTAAACCTTGTCGTTATCCTAATAAAATAAGATATTCAATGGAAGCTGTAGGGATTGATGTAACTAAATCTGTTAGAAAATTGAATTTTAATTTAGAGTGGCCCCCTGTAAAATTTTTATATAGATTTGGATTAATTTGCCTTAAATGATATTATGATTTATTATCCATAATTACCTATGATATTTTATTAAGAATTCATTATATGAAAGAAGATGGGAGATATTAAAATACGTTCCTTGGATGATAATGATAAAGAGTGGTTAAAAAGATTAATTATTAGTGAGTGGGCTTCAATCAAGGTTGTAACTCGAGGAAAAGTACATCATATTGATAAGTTACCTGGATATGTAGCCATACAAGATAATGAAAAGGTAGGATTAATAACATTTAGTATCTCTAAGGATGAATGTGAAATTATTACTTTAAACAGCTTAAAGGAAAATTTAGGAATTGGAACAGCTCTATTCGAAGAACTTGAAAATTTCGCAACTTCAAAAGGGTGTAAACGTTTATGGGTTATTACAACGAATGATAACACAAATGCATTACGGTTCTACCAAATGAAAGGTTTTAGAATAAAAGCAATTTATACTGATGCTATAAAAGAATCAAGAAAATTAAAACCAGAGATTGCATTAAGAGGATTAAATGATATAGAAATACGAGATGAAATTGAATTGGAAAAGATTTTAAAGAAAAAAAGAAATAGTTAAAACAAAACATTATTGCCTTGAAATAAACACTTATAAAATTAAAGGAGAAAAAATAAAAAAGAACTAATATTCTGGAAAATTCATTTGAACTCCTGTCAGGTACTGACCTGAAAAAAAATATTTTTCATTTACATATAAATAGTTAAACAAGTAGTCATCTTTTAATCAAATAATTATGATATATAATTTTGATAAGATTAGAAGAACTACAAACTGAAGGTTTTAAGAATATTATCCCTCATATGTTCATAAATGTTAGATATTTTGATTGTTGGATTGACAAATTATTGAAGACAAAATGAATTCATATTATATAAAATATATATAATGTATAATTAAAACAATAAAATAAATGAAAAAGGAGAGTAGATAATGAAAGTTCTTGCCATAATCGGTAGCCCGAAAAAAGGAAATAGTTACAGAATTACTCAACAGGTAGAAAATCACCTAAAATCTTTTGCCAATAGTGATAAAAAGGGAAAAGTGGATTTAGAATTCGATTACCTCTTCCTGAAGGATGCCAATCTAGAAATGTGTAGGGGATGTTTTGCTTGTATTCCTCGTGGCGAGGAAAAATGTCCCTTGAAGGATTCTCGGGCCGATATCGAGAATCGAATTCTTGCTTCTAACGGCATTATTCTTGTTTCACCTGTTTACTCTATGAATGTGACATGGTTGATGAAAAACTTTATGGATAGATTTGCTTACACACTTCACCGTCCAACATACGTCAACCAAAAGCTCATGTTGCTAGTAACAGCTGGTGAAGTTGGAATTAAACCAACACTTAAAGCCCTTTCTAATACCATGGGAGGTGGTTATCTGGTGTCTAAACTGGCCGTAAAAACACCTCCATTTAAATACAAGCCCAAATATGAAGAAAGGATTACTCGAGATATTCAAAAAGCGTCCCGTAAATTCTATAGAGCGCTCAAGTCTGACAAACCGCTTCCACCCACGTTTTGGAATGTCTTGTGGTTTCAAGCGTTTAAAACCACATCGGAAAGGAACAAACATCATTTTCCTGCGGATTATAATTTCTATAAGGACAAGGAATATTTCTTTTATGAAACAAAGGTGAACCCACTGAAGACTTTTGTTGCTAAGCGTATGCTCAGCTTATCTTCAAGAGGCTTTGATAAAAAATTTGATACCAAATAATGTTACTCTTCCCTGATAAAAATCATGGTGAATGAAGGCAAATTACCATATTTTACTCTAAATAGGCTATAGCATTTTTTTTATAAAATTAATTTACTGCCATCAGCAGACCGAAATTTTTTAAATGAATTGAATCTAAACTTTACAAAATTTTCCAAATCTGTAAATTGGGTGGCGATTTTAGTCGCTGTAATCTTTCCTAATTTACATTCTTTCTGTAAAAAATCGTTTAGGAAGTTAAAAAGAAGCTCATCTTTTTCTGAATTAGAACTCATAATTTCATCAAAATATTAAAGAAATGAAACTTAATTGTAAGAGTTCCTTATTAAATTTTAAACTTAATTATTATTCTTTTGTTAAATTTAAAAAAAGTACAGTATCATACTTCAATTATCTCTTCATACTGTTGGTCTGCAAGTATATAGTTCTTCGTAATTGCATTCTTTATTGTCTATAATAACCAAATGTCTTCCATCGGTTAGAGTACTCTCGTATAGAATAACTGCCCCCGCTTTAACTAAATCATCCATCTGCTCTCTATAATGAGATATTTTTTCTGCTTCCTTTTCAATCATTACAGTGAAGAATTCCTCATCTGGATATTCTTCCACATAATTCTGTTCAGTTGCTCGTTGTCTCATAGCTTTAACTGATTCTATTACTATTTCCATATCTTCGCTAGATATATCCTTTTTCTTCATAGCCCTTTGAACTTCATCTAAAACCAATGATTTTTTCATTCTTTCGTCAAACTTCTCATCATACATTATTCTTATTCACTTCCACTTAATTTTTTATTTATAAAACTTTTTTTCTCCTAAATTTTAAAATAGTGTAAGTTTATGTATGTTATAAATTAAGTGATTAAGTAATGAATTCACAAGGACATATCGTTAAGAAGAAGATTCGGAGTTTAAAAAGCCTAAAGCTAAGAAAAATTAGGTATGAGTTGAGAACATTGTTCTTTCTAGTTTATAAGAGAAGAAAAAGAGAATTAAATATAAAATTAGGTGAAGTTCGAGTTGATAGTTCTCTTAGCTTTGATGGTAGAACAGAGAGATTAAAAAAGCTCATAAAAGAAAGAGAGAATTTGGATATTTCTTTCCGTCAGTATTCTATCAATTGCTCTTTGTGTGGTAACCGTATGGAAGATTTGATACAAGATCCCTGTTCTTTATTTTGGTTCTGTAGAGATTGTTATGATTGGAGATAGTCATAGTAAAATAAAGGACGGGACGTCTTCCTAAGTTTTGCATCTTTCATCATTTTTATTATTGTTGAGTGGTCGTTACTAGCTTTCTTTATAATATGAATGAAATTACTTAATCTTATCTTCTTATTAGTCCTTAGCCAAATTGTGAATTTAGAACAGTTTAGATGAAAATAATGTAATGGTATCATTACGATCCGGACCAATAGAGATTATTGAAACATCTGTTTTCAATTCTTCTTGAATTGCTTTAATATATATTTTCATATTTTCTGGTAAGGCATCATATCCCTCTCGCGCTATTTCTGACCAATCTTCTCTTGTTCTTTCATCCCAACCTTTGAATTCTTTATAGATTGGGACACATTTTTCAATAATTTCATGTTGAATAGGCCAACTTTCTAAAATTTTGCCTTCTAATTCATAGGTAGTGCATATTTTAACTGGATTTACACCTTGTAAGGCATCTAAAAGCGTTATAATAATCTTGTCGATACCATTGATCATTATTCCATATTTCATATTGAAAAGATCAATCCATCCAACTCTTCTAGGTCGTCCGGTAACCGTACCATATTCATGACCTTGTTCTCGAATTTTTTCAGCTGTTTCATTGACTAATTCAGTTGGAAATTTACCCTCTCCAACCCTCGAAGTATAAGCTTTGATGATTCCAAACACATTTTTAATTTTTTTAGGAGGAATTCCTGTCCCAGCACTTATACCTAAAGCATTAGCATTAGAACTCGTTCCAAAAGGATACATACCATGGTCTATACCTAACAAGTTTCCCTGTGCAGCCTCAAATACAATCTTTTTTCCAGAATCAACAGCCCTGTTCAAATAATATGCTGTATCGATAACATAAGATTTTAATTGTTCTCCATAAGATTTATATTCATTATATATTGATTCGAAATCAGCATCCCAATTAGGATCATAAACTCTAATTAATTCTTTCCTTATTTTAAATAGTTTTTCTAATTTTGGTTTTAATATTTCTGGATGAATTAAATCAAAAATCCTAATTCCCCAACGTGCTGCTTTATCTGAATATGTAGGACCGATTCCTCTTTTAGTGGTCCCCGCTCTATATTCACCCTTGGAAGTTTCTTCAAGTCCATCCAATATCTTATGGAAAGGAAAGATTACATGGGCAGTGGAACTTAACTTAAGATTAACTTTTTTCTTTAATTTTTTTAAATTTTCAATTTCTTCGAGTAATATTTTAGGATCAATGACACATCCATTAGCAATAATGACCTCCTTCTCTAATGGAGCTCCTGATGGTATTAATTTAAATTTATACTTAATACCATTAGCATTAATTGTATGTCCTGCGTTGCTTCCTCCATTATATCTTACAACGATATCTGCTTTCTGTGCAAAATAATCCGTCATTTTGCCCTTCCCTTCGTCCCCCCAAGAAAGTCCAATTAAAGCAATTGTATTATTATCCTCACTCATAACATTCATTCCAGCAATTCACATCAAGATTTGATATTTTAAATTCTAAATTCCAAGTCTCCTAAAGATTTGTTAAATGTGTGTTCCAAAAATCATTATACATTAAGATTTAAAAAGTTTTTAGTTAGTGGCTTTATATGTAATAATTTTTATATTAGAATTTTCTTTAAGATTTTAGACTTATTTTAACAAACTAAGTATTATCAAAAATGCCTTTTCTGAAAAAAACTACTACACTTATTGATTTGAGTCATAACGAGATGTTAAATATTGAAGAGGAGGAATTTTCTGAATTCTTTAAACTTCTCCAGAGATTTAATACTAAAATTACGAAAAATGAGAATAGAGATTTATCTCAGGAATTATTACAAGATATAGATATCTTAATTATAGGAAATCCTATAGATGATTATTTTTCGAATATTGAGATTAAAGCTATTGTTGATTTTGTCCGAATTGGTGGTAATTTACTAATTTTAAGTGAATATGGAGCAGATTATTTACAAAAAACAAATCTTAATGATATATCAGGAACGCATTTTGGAATATATTTCCAGAAAAATTTAATAAAAGAACTAAATAGTGTGAACCACAATAGTACAAGTATAGTACAAATTCAAAGATTTAATAATAAACAGATAGGAAATGGGTTAAGAGAAGTTATAATTGGAGGAGCTTGTTCCCTATCCTTGAGTAGGGATGCTAAACCTTTATTATTAACAAATAAAAAAAAAGTGTGGTCAGAGAAATATAATAGTTCTAATGAAAAATGGATTAGAGAGGAAGAAGAGGAAGAAAAAATTGTAGGAGCATATACTGAATATGGTCAAGGTAGAGTAGTCGCACTGGGAGATATAGATATATTTACAAACGATTCTAATATTGGTTTGAATCAACTAGATAATCAATTGTTAATAACTAATATATTTAAATGGTTGATTGAACCCGTAAAAGAACCTGAGTTGATTAAATTTACCCTCAATCAATTAGGAGAAATCCAAAATGAAATGAAAAATATTAATAAAAAAATTGACAATATCATTGAATCAATGACAATTTTAGAAAAAAGAATAAGTGTTATTGAACAAAAATCAAATGTTTTGACAAAAAATCCAGATGTTAACGAATTCATTGATAAAAAATCTAGTCAAGAAAAATAACCTATTTTAGTTCTTGATTCCCCGAAAAAATTAACAGTTTTAAATTTCTTCTTAATTAATCTTTATATTTTCTGATTTTAGCCTTAGATTTATTAAGATTACTTTTAATTAATATTAACTTCTTAAATTAAATTAAGATACATATTTTTAAATTGGTGATTAAGAAAATTGCCGTTAAAAACATCGGAAGAATATTTGGAAAGCATAAAAAGACCAGTAAATTTATATATGTTTGGAGAAAAAATCAAAGAATTTTGGAATCATCCTATTATTCAACCTTCAATTAATACAGTTATGAAAATTTATGAACTAGCTCAAAAAGAGGAATATAAAGATTTATTGACAGCAACTTCTCATTTAACTGGTGAAATTATCAATCGTTTTACTCATATTCATCAATCTGTAGATGATTTAATCAAAAAAATTAAGATGCAAAGGTTATTAGGTCAACAAACGGCCTGTTGTTTTCAACGATGTGTGGGATTTGATGCCGCAAATGCATTATATAGTGTTACTTATGAAATAGATGAGAATATAGGCACTAATTACCATGAAAGATTTAAAAAGTATTGGATTGAGGTTCAGAACCAAGATTTAATGGTTGACGGTGCTATGACTGACACAAAGGGAGATCGTAGTAAAAGACCTGCTCAACAACCTGATCCGGATGCTTACTTACGTATCGTAGATGAAAATGATGAAGGAATTATCGTTCGTGGAGCAAAAGTACATCAAACAGGATTTTTAAATTCGCATAAAGCTATTATTATGCCTACTCTTACATTACGTCCAGGTGAGGAGGATTATGCAATAAGTTTTGGAGTTGACACAAATGAAAAAGGAATAACATTAGTTTATGGAAGACAATCATGTGATACTCGTAAAATGGAGGAAGGAAAATTAGATATAGGAAATTATAAATATGGAGGACAAGAGATATTCGTAATTTTTGATAATGTTTTTATACCTAATGAAAATATCTTTATGAAAGGCGAAGTCAAATTTTCAGGAGATCTAGTTAACCGTTTTGCAGGATTCCATCGCCAATCATATGGTGGCTGTAAAGTTGGAGTCGGAGACGTGTTAATTGGAGCATCAGCCCTAATATCAGAATATAATGGGACAGAAAGAGCTTCTCATATTCGAGATAAGTTAGTTGAGATGGTACACCTAAATGAAACACTTTATAGTTGTGGAATAGCATGTAGCTCCTTAGGATTCCAAAGAGAGGCAGGAAATTATGAAATGGATATGCTATTAGCAAATGTATGTAAACAAAATGTAACTCGTTTTCCCTATGAAATTGGACGATTAGCTGAAGATATTGCCGGAGGAATTATTTGTACACTACCTTCAGAGGCAGACTTCAAATCTGAAGAAATTGGACCCTTAATAAGCAAATATCTCTCTACATGTGAAGGGATAAGCCCTGATGATCGCTATAAGCTTTTACGATTTATTGAAAATTTAACTATGGGTGTTGCCTCTGTGAGTTATAGAACAGAATCTATGCATGGAGCAGGTAGCCCCATGACGCAAAGAATCATGATTTCGCGTCAAGCAAACTTAGAAGAAAAGAAAAAGCTTATAAAAAAAATTCTTGATATTGAATAAGTTTTAAGTGAAATAAGAAGGTTTTAAATATATCATAATTGTAACCAAATTAAATAATTAATTTCTTTTCTAAATTGGTTAAATATGAGTGAGAAATCATTCGAAGAGATATTTTCTATTTTTGAAGAGGTCTCTAATAGCTATAAAAGAAGTAATCAATATTTCGATGTGCTTTATGATTCCAAATCATCTGTTTTAATTACAAAAACGCGTACATCAGAAAATATTGTTGTTAATGCAAAAAAATCAGGGATAGTAGCGAGAACATTCACAGGAACATGGAAAGAGACAACTGTAACTGAATTTTCAGATATAGAAAAAATCGAAGAAAAATTACCCAGAGTTTCAAATCTAGGTAAAGATCTTAAAGAATATGAAGGATGGAAACTAAATAAAGAAGTCAAACCGAAAATCAATCCACTTGAAGTTCCCATTGATGAGAAAATCCAGAAAATCAGATTTATCTATGACTATGTTATGAAATTTGATGAACGAATAATTAATTCACAACTTAAATACATGGAACAATATACAGAACGGATTTTTTTTAACAACGAAGGCTGTCAATTAAGACAAGTAATTCCAAGGACTAACCTTTATATTATTCCTATTGCGAAAGAAGGTCCTGTTGCAGATTTTGATTATTATAAGGATTCTGGTGAAATAGGCTTTGAAATTTTTGATAAGATTGATAATAATAAGTTAGATAAAATTTGTCAAAATTCTTTGGAAATGCTAAAAGCAGAATTAGCTCCTTCGGGAAAATATGTTGTTATTATAGATCCCACTATGGCAGGAATGATAGCACATGAAAGTTTTGGACATGGTCTTGAAGCAGATCAAGTTATACGCGAAAGGAGTTATTTAAAAGAAAAATTAAATCAAAAAGTTGCATCCGAAATTTGTACTATTTGTGATTCACCAACAATTGAAGGTACTATTGGGTCATACTTTTTTGATGATGAGGGGATTAAAGCAGGTGAAAATATATTGGTTAAAAATGGAATATTGAAAGATTTCATATATGATAGAAGAACTGCTTCCGCATTAAATGCCATTCCAAAGGGGAACGGAAGAAGGGAAAGTTTTGCTCATCCAGTTCATCCAAGGATGACAAATACTTATTTTGAACCCGGAGATTACTCGCTTGATGAAATGATTAAGGAAATCAAATATGGAGTGATGTTGGTCCATGGATACTTCGGTATGGAGGATCCACTCGGTGGAGCTATGCAGAATAGCTCTAAGAAGGGTTATTTAATCGAAAATGGAGAAAAAACCAAATTGCTAAAGTCAGTATTATTAAGTGGCGCCGTATTGGAAACATTACCTAAAATTGATGCCATTAGTAAGGGATCTATAGAAATAGATGGGGGGACCTGCGGTAAAGGCGCCGAAGATCACGTTCCCGTGGGGAGTGGAGGTACATACGTTCGAATTAAAGAAGCATTAATTAGTCCGGGGTGATATTAAAGATGATAAATGTAAAAATTGATTTGATTGAAAAAAATCTTAAAGCGAAAAATATTAAAGAATATGAAATCTTTTTTGTCGAAAAAGAAATCTATGAAACAATTTTCTTAAAAAATAAGCCAGAAACAGAGAGAGAAGTTGAAGATTTTGAGTATTTTATACGAGTCCTTACTCAAAAAGGAGATCAGACGGGAGTAGGTGTTGTTAAAGGAAATTCTTTGGATTCAAAAGAAATAAATAAAAATATAGATACCTGCTATTTACTTTCTAAAAATAATATTTCTTCGAGGTATCAATTTCCAGAAGAGAAACCAATATCAAGTACAGTTATAGCTAATAAAACGATATTAAAAGATCCAATAGGGACAAAGAATGATCTTTGTGAAGAATTAATGAGTTTAGTTGAAGACCAAAAGAATGTGGTTCCCACCTTTGGTCGATTAAGAGTACACATTAATAATAATTACTTAAGAAATAGTAATGGAGTAAATCTTGATTCTATAAAAACATTCTTTTATCTAGAGCATTCATTGAAGGCACAGGGAAATGGGAAATTATCTGAATATTGGACTACAGAATATTTCAAAGAAAAAGAACATTTAAATTTTAAGAAAAGAGTTGAGAATTGGGCTCAAATAGCAAAAGATACTTTAATAGCAGAACCACCCAAACCTAATAAAGAAGCAATTGTAATATTCCCACCACATGTCTTAAGAGAAGCTATTATTCCTGTAATTGGATTTCAAGTATTAGGAAGAGCATTTAGTGAGAAGGTTTCTTCTTATAATATCAATGATAAGGTGGCATCTGATGAAATCACAATTATAGATGATGGATTACTTGAAGGGGGATTAAAATCTAACCCTTGGGATGGGGAAGGAAATCCTCATCAGAAAACAGAAGTGATAAAAAACGGTATATTCCAAAAACGGTTATATGATCAAAAATATGCAATTTTGAATGACAAAGAGCCAACTGGGAATGGAATAAGAAGTGAAACTGGCTCAGTTATTAATGGAGTCAGTAATTTCCAAATTATGCCAGGAACTACGTCTTTAGATGATATTATTTCGGATATAAAAGATGGTTATTATATAGAAAAATTTTCATGGTTGAATCCTGAAGAATTATCAGGATTTTTCGGGGCGGAAATAAGAAATGGATATTATATAAAAAATGGTGAATTCAAAAACCCGATAAAACTCGGAAACGTCAGTGGAAATGTTTTGGAAATGATTAAAAGTTGTCGATATATATCAAAAGAACGTGAATTTTCATCAAATTCGCTGTTTCCATATATGGTGTTTTCAGATTTAACTGTTTCTTTCTAAATAATTTTATTGGTTTTTTTTTAACTTTAATTTCTTAAATAATCTAAATATTTTGATTTATATAAAAAGAAATTTATAAGCCTATATAAATTAATATTAATCACCTTTTAATTGAAAAACAAATTCAAAAAGTAAATAAAAAGGGTGAAAACTATGGGAAAAGGAACTAAAAAAGAAGCTATGCAATTAGGGTTAATGAATCTCCCAAAATATACATTTTATTGCCAACCAAAAAAAGTTAAAGCGCAATTTTCAAAAGTAAAACCAGATATTGCATATGTAGTAGAAAATTGGATAACTAGTATTGATCCTTCAACCAAAATGGATGATACTTCTGGTAGAACTACTGAATATTTTTATCTAGCACCTGGAATAAATACCTTCGCCGAAGTAACTAGTAGATTGTTTGCTAAATCACGGTTTACTATGTATAACGCAGATAAACAAGTCGTCAAATTCGATATTTATACAAATAACGAAGAGCATGTAAGAGCAATTGCCAAAGACATTAATGCTATATGGGATGATGGAATGATACCTCATCTTAACTTTGAAAAACTTGAAAAGAAGTTCAAAGTTGGAAAAGAAGATGCCATGTCCACTTGGAATACTTTTCTTTAAATTATTTTTTTTTTATATTAAATTTAATCAAGTTTCTTCTTTAGTATTTTAAATTTTTATGAAAAGAGATTTAAATTTCCATATAACTTATTATTAATCACCAATTAACTAAAAAATAAATTAAATGGGTGAAAACTATGGGAAAAAAACTTCAAAAAGAAGCTAAGAAATTAGGGTTAACTGATCTGCCAAAATATACTTTTTATGCGCAACCAAGAGAAATTAAATGGAAATTTTCAAAAATAAAACCAGATATTGCATATGAATTAGAAAATTGGATGACTAGTATTGATCCTTCAAGCAAAATGGATGAATCTTTTAGTGGTAGTGGTAGAAGTAGCGGCTATTATTATATAGCACCTGGAATAAATATTTACGTCGAAGTAGCTGATAAAACATCTGGGAGAAATTTTCGTAGTGAAGATAATCATGTTGACAAAATAGATATTTATACTAATAATGAAGATCATGTAAGAGCAATTGCCAAAGATATCAATGCTATATGGGATGATGGAATGGTTGCTCATCTTAACTTTAATAAATTTGAAAAGAAATTCGAAGTTGGAAAAGATGATATCCTCTCCACGTGGAATGCTTTTCTTTAAATTACTTTTCTTTTTTTTCTATATTAACTTTAATTAAATTGTAATTTCTATTACCTAGGTCAATTTCCTCAGCTAATTTTAGTTGCAATTCCCAATGTTTTGATTCTTTTCCATCTTGATTAAAGTCAAATTCGCCTGATTCTGGATCAAAACGAGGGAGGTATGAAAGCCACTCAAAAGGTCCTTGTGTTGGAATATTTTTTACATCAGAAAGAACTGATTGAGGACTAATTGAAGATTTATGAATTAAATCCGCCGTTGCTTGGTCCAAAGCAACAGGATCCAAAGAAGCTAAAATCCCTATGTCTGGAACAAATGGGACATCTGACCCTCCTGAACAATCACACTGATACGTTATATCTATAGCATAATTAACATAGAATATTTTATCTTTTCCGAAATAATCCACTACTCCCTTGGCATTGTCAATGAATCTAGTAATAAAATCCTCTCTTGTAGATGATCCAGCACTAATCACACCTTTATCACATATTGATCTACACATATAACAATAACGACATTTATTCCAATCCTTCTTAAGAATTTTATCTGGTCCTTTACTTAAAGCACCAGTAGGACAAACTTTTATACATTTATCACAGTCTTTAACACATTTACTTAAATCATAATCAAAGGTTGTACCAAGATGAGCTCGGATTTTTTGACCCTTGGCGACAGACCCTATACCTAAGTTCTTCAAAGTACCTCCGAAGCCTGCACCGGGATGTCCTTTAAAGTGAGTAGCCATAACCATATAGTCAAATTCTCTCAAACGTCCTGCTACTAATACCTCTTTAAATCGTTTTCCATTAATCTTTTGAAGTTCATAATCTATTCCCATGGGACCATCAAGCATTAATATTGGAGCACCCATCGTTTCTTCCGTAAATCCATGTTGTAATGCCACATTTAGGTATTCTTTCTCATTTGCACGACCGCTATATTCTGTATGAATTCCTGAGATGCTTTCGGGTAATCCCCATCCGCATGATTCTGCTACAGCAGGAATTCCACCCAACTCTTTTATATAATCACATAAAAATCTAATGTAACTTGGACGAAGATATCGCGTGTTGTCAAGTGCCCCAAAGTGAGTTTTAATAACGATTTTATCTCCATTTTTAATTTTTTGCTTAATTCCAAGTTTTTCTAATGCTAATGGTCCTTTAACCTTACTCATGCTTTCTTCATGACTTTGAGTCCGGGCTGTAAAATAAAACACATCTGATTTCAAATTTTTCACTTAATAAAAATTTCTACTTATTTAGTTGTAATATATAAAATTTATAATTTAAGACAAAAAAATATTTTAACATTATTTAACTCTATTAATTAACTTGAGAGAAAAAATAATTTAAAAAAAAAGTAGAAAAATTATGAGTCGCTGTCCAGAATGTGGAGGAAAGATGAAGTACATTCCAAATACCAAAGCAATGGTTTGTCAATCATGTGGATTATCCTTATCTCGGTTTGAGTTAGATAATTATTGGAAGAAAATAAGAAGTGAGAATTTTATAGAGGCCGATGAATCGCAACAAAGAAAAAATCGTCGCAAAGAATGGTTGGAGTGGTATAGTAAATCCAAATCTGAGAAAGAAGGATTTTAAAAATTAAAGTTTGAGATATAATCCATAAAATTATCTAAGTTAAATTCAAACATAGAATTATTAATAAAATCAAAGAGTAATAAACAATTTAGAACATAATTAGTATTAATTCAAAAATTTTCTCTCAAAAAGACCTTCTAATAATTCAGATAATTTCACAGCGGGTATATCCAATAATCCAATTTCTTTATGTCTGCCTCTCTGAGCTTCTTCTATCCTTACTGTTTTGGAAGTAATTATTTTTAGCTCATCAAGGTGACGAACATATTTCCTAAAACTCATTTTAACATGAGGTTCAATGGAATAGTTTTCACATATTACTTGATATTCCTCGTAAGCTTCATCAACCAATGTACATGGTTCATCAGTATTTTTCAAAGCTCTCACTATTCCATATAAAGCTAAAAGTTCTTGATCTTTTAGTAGATCAATAACATCTCCTCTAAATGTAGGATACACTTCATTGGATGCTTCTCTCACTATCTCAGGAGTGAAATGTTCTAATCCCTCTTTATCACAATATAACCCGCTTTTCCTTAATATTTCAATACCGTGACGCATATTTTGATGTTCTGATACTATTTCAGCAATCATTTCTAGAAGATCGTCATTAATTATATTTTCCTTCAAAGCAAGTTCACTTCTATAATCTAAAATCTGCTTAGCTTCATCATAATTATAGGGTTTAAGTTCAATTTTTTGATTTAATCTGCTTAAAATTCTTTCAGTTTCAACTGTCATCCAATCATGAGTTCTTGAAATTATTATTAATGATAATTTTGCATTTTGATGACCAAAAGTTTCGGCAATGTCAAGAAAAGCTAAAATATCCTCTGGTTTTAAACGAAAAACTTCGTCGATAATTAGTAGCATATAACCCTTTTCTCTTATTAGTTGAGAAAGTATTAATTTTATTGCCTCATCATCGCTAAAGCCTCTGCCGCTTCCGTGGGTGTATTTTGACAATAATTCTCGTATAATTTTACTTTTTGAATTGAAATTAATGCAATTGTAATATTCAAGAAACAAATTAACATCTCGTTCTAATGCGATACTTTTGAAATTCCTTCCAAAATATTTCGCAGTAACTGTCTTTCCTACTCCTCCTTTTCCAATTAATAAGATATTAATTGAAGGTTGATCACTTTCTTCTGTAATCCTCCTAAAATTGTAAATTAAGGTTTTTATAGCCTCATCCCGGCAATGTAATTTTTCTGGCACGTAGCTTTGATCAAGAGAGCTAGCTTGCTTAAATACAGATCTCTTCATGAATTGTTTCCTGAACTCATCCTCATCCATGATAACTCCAGTTTATCAAATTTTATTTTGATGTATATGTATTAATAAAACGATTTAAGTTTAAAATTTCTTATGCCTATTAAATTTTGATAAGAATCAAATAATTTAAAAAGATTAGCTTCTTAAAATTTTTCTGAGTTATTTAGGGGATGCATCATCGTATACGATTGTTTTAATTTAGTGATATCATTTTTAGCATAAATTCTTGTAGTATTTGGATTTGAATGCCCTAAAATATCCTGAAGTTCACTAATATCCATTCCTGAACGTCTAAGATGGGTTGCTCCAGTATGCCTAAAAATATGGGGAGTAATAATTTTTGAGTCTGGAAATCCACATTTCTCTTTTATTGTTTTAATATCTACTTGAACTACTCGAGGATTTAATTTTAGGTTTCTAGTATTTACTAATAAATAATCTTCAGAACTATAGGAAATTCTATTTTTCAGATATTCTTTAAAAATATCCAATGTTTTTTGATCCACAGGGACTATTCTTTCTTTGTTTCCTTTACCTCTTAATCTAATATACCCTTTATTAAAATCTACATCATTTATCTTAATATTACATAACTCACTTACTCTGGCCATTGTAGAATAGAGTAATCTTATCATTAAATAATATCGTTGGCTTTTTTTGGAATTAAAAATTTGTCTATCTTTTAATTTATTAAAAATCAGCTTAATGTCGTTAACATTAAGGAATTTTGGCAGATTTTCTTCGAGTTTTATCTTTGGAGACTTTATAGTACTCATAGGATTTTTCTCTATAAATTCATTTAGAGTTAAAAATTTAAAATATGATCGTAATAATGCTATTTTTCTCCCGATTCCTTTTTTTGTATACCCCAAATCCTTTATTTTTTTTAAAAATAACCTTATTCTCTGTCTAAGCATAGGAGAATTAAGATCAAGATCTCCTACAAGACTAATAAATTTATCAAGGTCATATTTATAAGCTTTAATTGTTGAGGAGGCACAACCTTCTTCTACTTCTTTGGAAATTAAAAAATCCTCGGTAAAATCTGAAAATTTGCTATTTACCATAATACATACAATATGATCGAGATATTACATAATATAAAGTAATATCTGCGTATCATTTAAGCAATAGTAGAAAAGGATTCTAAAAAATTAGATTAAATTATTCTTTTTTCAATTGTCTGATATATTTCAGAGAGGTATTTATTTTGTTTATTTTTTCTCTCCTTCTCCATACCATCCTTTTTTAATAAATAGATACGCATTCATCGCTGCTGTTGTTGCTTCCCCAACTGCCGTTGCTACCTGTCTTATTCCACCAGTTACATCTCCTGCTGCATAAATACCAGGAATATTAGTTTCTTGTTTCCTATTGACTTTAATATAATTATCCTTATCAAGTTCTATCCCTGCTTTCTTCGCTAATTCGGTCTGTGGCTCAACTCCTATTGCAATGAAGAGAGCATTTACATTTATTTTAGTTATTTCGCCAGTTTCATGATTTTTGATTTTTAACGCTCCCAATTTGTTATCCTTAGTTATAGCTTCTTCAATAGTGCAATTATACATTGGTATAACATTATTTAATGACACGACCTCATCTGCAATACATGCTTCTGCTCGCATACAGTGACGTCTATGAATAAGATAAACTTTTCTTGCTACACCTGAAAGATAAATTACTTCTAGACCAGCGGCATTACCACCACCAACCGTAGCAACTACTTGATCTCGAAATATAGGACCATCACAAGTAGCACAGTAAGATATTCCATTACCTACTAATTCAAACTCATTAGGCAATCCAAGTGTTAGATGTTTTGAACCAGTCGCAATTATAATCGCTTTGGCTTTTGTGTCTCCTTCATAAGTAGTTATTGTCATTTCCTTCGGATTGATTTCTGAGACTTCATTAAAATAAAAAGGAGTTCCCCATTTTTCAGCTTGTTCCCTCATTTTTTCCGTTAACTCAAGACCATTAATACTACCAAATCCTGGATAATTTTCAATCTTGGGAGCGGTCCCAGCTAAACCACCAAAACCTTTACCTTCATAGAGAGCAGTCTTTAAACCCATTCTTCCACCATAAATTGCCGCTGTTAATCCTGCAGGTCCACCACCAATAATTGCTAGATCTATTTCATTTTTATCAGACAATTTTAGTCACCATACCTTGTAGCTTTATTCAAATTTACACATAATAATCTTAATAATGGTTTATATTTTTTTTAAATTTTTTTTTTTCGGTTAAATATATTCAATTTCAATATGATATTATTCGATATTACTAAGATATAACATCAAGGTAATATAATTTACCATAAAATAAGATGGAAAGATAAATTCTAAATCTATCCCTCCATTGCCCGCTTTTAACATTAATAAGAAAAATTAAAACTATTAAACTCATAAACATTAATTGAGCTGTCTGAAATGCTTGCCATAAAATAATCTTGGAAATTATCGTAATAATACATAATAGAGTGTAATGTCAACATAATATCAAGTTTATTCCTTCTTTAATTGCCGAAGATATTTGCATGCATTTATTCCCGCTCGTGCACCTTCTGCTGCGGCAAAAACCACTTGAAATAATCCACCTGTAACATCACCAGCGGCATACACTCCCTTAAGATTTGTTTGTTGTCCATCATCTACTATAATATTTCCCATATCATCTAATTCTACACCAGCTTTTTTAAATATAGAATTTGATGCAATATGGGATAATATAAATAAGCAATCTAACTCAAATTCTATTAATTCTTCAAAATCTTCTGATTCGGGTTTAGTAAATCTGCATATAATTTTTTGAATTATGCCTTCCGAATCTGGTACAGCTTCAATGATTTCCATATTCTCTATGACATCAATTCCCCTTTCTTTGACCTCATAAACCTTTTCAGGTAATTCATCGATTCCTACATTAGTTATTATATGTACATTACTTCCCATTTGATGTAGAGTTAATGCATCTTCGAATACTTCTTCATCTGAACCATATAAGAACACAACTTTATCTTTATATAAAGGTCCATCATTTAATGCACTATAGGAAACACCAAATCCAAGTAAAGCACCTTCTCCCTTGATTATTTCTTTTCGATGTCCACTGCCTGTTGCGATTATAACAACATCCGAAGTTATATCAGATGTTCGCGTTGATATCATGTTTACACCCATTCCAAGCATCATTGAGATTACATCACCTTTCATAATTTTTAGATTTTCAGAATAACTTAAAGCATGAGCCCTAAACTTTTCTAATAGTTTTTTTCCCTTAATATCTATTTCTCCTAACCAATTTTGTATTTCTTTCGTTTTGGCTAAAGCAGATAATTCTTTTCCATCAAGAATAATGACATCTCTGTTTGCTCGAGCACAATAAACACCTGCACTTAATCCTGCGGGTCCAGCACCAATGATTAAAATTTCACATTTAAATTCATCCATTTAATTAGCCTTTTTTGAATTTTAATTAATATCAAATTAGGTTAAAGTTTTTATTCTTACAGTTATAATTTTGTTACTATAATTTATATATTCTATAACATCTGTTTCTAAACAACTTCTATTAGTTAATCTTTATTTTATAAAATTATTATTTCTATATGTAAAATTTCGTAAAATTAAAAGTTTCACGATCTACATAAGAATCAAAAGATCATTTTATGTTTAATTTCTTGAACCATATTATATCCTTCATTGTTTACTTGAGTCAAAATTTCCCTTAATATATCATTAACTGCAAGACCTCTGAATTCACATGAAATATACAATAATGAAATGATCTGTTTTGTTAAAAGATGGATATTTTTAATATCATTAATCGGAATCCTAATTCCGAGAGCCTTTAAATCCATTTGAGTTTCTTTTTCTTGTTGTCTTATTGATATCAGAAAGTCATTTTTCCTTCCTTTCCATTCTTCAGTTATAGCTCTTATTGATAAAAGATATCTTTTTGTTGGGCTCCCTATTCCAAATACATCCTTAGCAAATTCTAATTGCGTTGAATTTCTTAATGTTTTAAGGCCAAAAACTCTATTAACTTTATAGTTTTTATCTAATTTCTCTTTCATTTTAGAAATTTCATTTGTCAATTGCTCAACTTTTAAGGATAATTTCTCAAATTTTTCAAGAAATAATTCCTCAACATTGGTATTATTACTCATTTTAAACACAATTATACAATTAAGTATGACACTTTTTGAATTAGGATTTAATAAAACTAATTATTAAGCTATTAATCTATGCGGAATTTTTAATTTATAAAAAAGTAATAAAAAAATCTATTTTATTTAGCTTAAGGATTCATATAATCTACACTAGAATTCCTCATTTTCAATATTTTCATCAGTTAATTCAACGTCTGAAAAAGAGCTTGTAAGTAATTTAAAAATATTATTTTAAATAGTCAAAAAATTTTTTCTGTTTGTCAAAATCTTGAAATTCTAAACCTAGTCTTTTTTTTAGTATATTAACACTAGTTGGAGCATTGTCTTGGAAGTGATTATTGACAATAATAAAGATTTCATAGACGTTAGGCATTGTAATTAATTTCCGAATATTTTGGTCAAGATGATTTATAGTTTCTTCTTGATCTCTCTGAATTCGGTTAAAAACCGTTAGCTCCCGGTCACCAATGAGTCTAATATAATAATATTTTTGATTTGGGATATAAAATGGAGAAACACTCGGTATATAGGTTGTTCCCAAAATTTTTTGAGTCCCATCAATAAAATCAGAAAGGATTTCTGACTTTAACCAAGAATTATGTCGTAGTTCAATTATTAAGCTAAATGTAGAGGGTATCTCATTTATTAAAAATTTTAATTGATTCAAATGCTTCTCTGAGTATTCAAACCATGGTGGAAATTGTAGTAGATATGCTACTATCTTTGCTTTTAATGGCTCCATATGGAGTAAAAATTCATTTATTCTAGAAACCACTTCTGGTTCATTTAAGTAATGTGTAATTTTTTGCCACATTTTAATTATGAAACGGAAGTCTGGAGGAGTTCGAGAATTCCATTTATTCACAGTATCTATAGAGGGGAGATTATAAAAAGTTGAGTTGACTTCAGTAATCCTAAAAAATTTAGCATAATACGCTAAATGATATTGTCTCTCAAGGCTCTTAGGATAAAATGGGCCGATCCAATCTTTATAATCCCAACCAGCACATCCTATAGAAATCTTATTCATTAAAAGAAGGTAAAAATTAATTTATCTTATAGATATCAAATAAATAATATTAATAAAATTGGTCTTTATAATAAATTAATATTTTTTAAAGCTTTAATATAGAAAAAGAAATATAAAATATATGAGATCGAATTTAATAATAAATAATAGATCTAATTAGTATAGAGAAATTATGAGGTGAGAAAGTAATTATTATAGATTGGGCAAAAGCTGAGGAGAGACCTGATAAGAAATTACCTGTGGAGGGAAGGTATCTTTTAGACCTTCGAACTAAAATTAGTGATCTTGAACAAAAATTAATCCAAAGTAAAAAGGAGTTAGAACAGGCAAATAATGAACTAAAAAATATAAAAAAAAAATTAGCTGGTCGTGAAAAAAGTTTACTTGAGTTAACAGAGAAAAGATCTTCAGCGAAAAAGACTTTAGATAAAGTACAGGAAGATAAACTTCATACTGATATTGAAGTAACAAAACTAAAATCAACGAAATCAGAGTTAGAAAAAAATTTAACTGAAGCTGTAGCGAAAATCACTACATTAGAGAACCAATTAAATTTCACCTCTGAGAAAGCATCCGAAATGGAACAAAAAATCAATTTTAAAGAAAAGGAAGTTCAAAATCTCAAAAATGATTTAAAACAAAAAGATATAGAATTAGAAAGCCTTAAAAGTAACTTAGAAGCGAAAAATATTAAAACAAATGAGCTAATTAATAGAATCAGTGTTCTTGAAAGTCAGTTTTTAGAGGCTAAAACATCTCCAAAAATAATGATAAAAATTAGAGAAGTAATGGAACATAAAGGATTTATAACTGATAAGGAGCTTGAACAATTAAGAAAAGAATTAGAAGATTAACCTTATATGAAACATATTTTTTATTAATATAACTATTTATTAGTTTAAATAATTTAATAAAATTTTTATAAATAATAAATCTAAAGAAATTAAATATATACTAATACAAAATAAATTAAATTTATATCAGAATAGAGGTGAAATTGAAATTTCTTTTGATTGGGCCAAGGCGAAAGAGAAGCCTGAGGCAAAACAAAAAGTTGAGGGAAGATTTTTATTAGACCTTAGATCCAAAATTAATGATTTAGAAAGACAATTAACTCAGAAAAGAAAAGACCTAGAAAAAACAACAGAAGATTTAAGAACCACTAAAGGAAAATTATTAGAATCAGAGAAAAAAATTGACGAATTAGATGAAATGAAAAAAAACTTTGAGAGAATCAAGGAAGAAAAACTTTATGTAGATGCCGAAACCAATAAATTCAAATCTTCGATAACTGAATTGGAGGAAAAATTATCTGTAGCAAATTCAAAAATTATAGAATTAGAGAAATCATCTGAAAGAATAGAGGCTTTAGAAAATGAAAAAAATGATCTTAAAGCAGAACTAGAACAAAAAAATAATGAGATTGAAAGTCTTAAAAAGGATTTACAAAAATCAATTTCAGATAAATATGTAGAGGTTGAAAGCCTTAAGGATGAAAAAGAATCAAAAGTAAAAGAAGTTGATGCGCTTAATGATAAGATAAAAGCACTTGAAGAAACAATCTCCGAAGCTAAAGGAGCTCCTCAACTCATGGATGAAATTAAAGATCTTATGATGCAAAAAGGTTTCCTTTCAGATAAAGAATTTGAGGATTTATTGGAAAGAACAAGCCTTGAATAATTTTACTTTTAAATTTGTTTTTTTCTAATTTTAATAAATCAGAAACAACATCATAAAAAATTTAATATAGACTTTATAATAACTGATTTATTTGAAATATAATTTAAATATAAATTCTAAATATAAATATAGTTCGATAAAGGAATGGTAAAATTAATTTGGGAGGAAAAATCGGAAAAACCAGTCAATTTAAAAGATTTAAAAAATAAATTTCTGAATTATTATAAAATTTTTGAAGTTCACCCTGAAGTTAATAAAAAAAAAATCCAAAATAATTTACATAAGAAAGAATGGAGAAACAAATTATTTTGGGGGAATAATATAGAAGTTTTATATCATTTATTAAATAACTTCAAAGGTAAAGTAGATTTGATCTATATAGATCCTCCTTTCTTTTCAGGCACTAATTATCAGATTAAAATTAAAGATAATGATAATGTTTATAATACTATCGCATACCTCGATCATTGGGAGAAGAATTTAGATTCATATTTGCAAATGCTTTATGAGAGGATAATTCTTTTTAAAGAATTATTATCTCAAACGGGTATACTATTCATTCATTTAGATTGGCATGCAAGTCATTATGTTAGATTAATCTTAGATGAAATTTTTGGAGAAGAGAGGTTTATAAATAATATTATTTGGTATTATTATAATAAATATTCAGCAGGGAAAAGAAACCTCCCTCGTGCACACGATGATATATTAGTATATTCCAAATCTAATAAATATACGTTTAATGAGCTAAGAATTCCTCGCAAAAAACCAGAAAAACAATTAATGAGAGAAATGATAAACGGAGTTTTGAAAAATGTTAAAAATAAAAATGGACATGTAAAATATCGAATTGTAACCGATAAAAAAATGGATGATGTGTGGAGAATTCCTTGTATGCAACCTGCCTCAAAAGAATGGAGTGGTTTTCCGACTCAGAAACACCATAAATTACTAGAAAAAATAATTAAATTAGGTTCTAATGAAGAAAACTTGATTGCAGACTTTTTTTGTGGTTCTGGAACTACATTATTAGTTGCTGATAAGTTAAATCGAAAATGGATAGGTTGCGATATTTCTGCATATTCTATTTATTTATCAAGAAGGAGAATTCTTAATTTCCATAATGAAAGTATTTATACACCCTTAAAGATAAAACCTTTTGATATATTGACAAATTTCACTGAAGAGCATAAAAAAGTAATTAATTCTGGTTTTTTTGAAAAAGAAATAATAATAGGAAGAAAAAAATAGAATTTATTGATCTTTATTGTGAAATTCTACATTCCAGCCAAGATAGCTAGACAGAGCCTCATAAACAATTATTCCTACTTCATTCAGTGTAGCAGCAACATGATGGGCAAATCCCCCATAACACAATTTCTTTAATAAATATTGCAAATTAGGGATTTTAACCACACCATAACCTCCGAATGTATCAAGTGCATCATCGGTGTATTCCCCCTCTGCAATAATAGCCTTCATTTCACCCATAAAATCATCAGTTTCAATTCTTAAAAGTGTAACAAGTTCAGATTTTATTCTTCCTTGTATAGCACCATAGCTGACTTCACCACCCTTGAGGTCTGAAATAATTGGGTGGATTGTAATTTTAGTATCTTTAAAGAATGATTTAGGGAGATTACTGCAATGAAACAATACCATTTTATTAGGATCATCCCCATAATTATTATTCCAATCCAATATTGCTGATGGTGTATTTGTGGCAATCTGTAAAATATACATACCAATTAATCCTGCAATATCTACTTCACATGCCGCTGGAACAAGTCCTTCACTAAACATGCTTAGAAATGCACATGGAACTATCCCAAAACTAGAGAAAATGATATTTTATGCGGGATATAAGACATTTTATCGTATTTTTTCTAAATTGTAATTATTAGAAATAACATTTTTTGTTTAAATATAAATGTTTTAATTAGTTAGTAAAAGGTTTAAAATAGTAAATTATGACGGATAATAATGAAGAATATTATATTGAATTAGAATATGATGATATTTTTAATAATTGGTATGAGATTGAGGGAGTAAGAAAAATAAAAGAACTTTCACGACAACTCCGAACATTTTTCAATTACAAGAATGAAGTAATAAGATACCGATTTGGAACCACTCTAAGTTTTGCCGAAAAAGATATAAACACTACATTTTATACCCAAAAACAAGAAATTGAATCATTAACTCGTGAATTCATGACTTTGTTAAGTAAAATCAAGAAAAACGGACAATCACTTGAACAAGGAATTCAATCTCTCTTTTATAACAATTGTAGAACTCCCTTGAATAGACTCTCAGAAATAGCTGAGAAACTATCCATGTTACTTCATTATTTTTCAGAAGAAAGCCTTCATCGTCATTCAAAATTTCTCAAATTTATAGTTAAATTAGCACAAAACATATTTTTAGTGAAGAAGTGCTTGAACGCACAATTCAGTGAATTTTATAAGGAACTTGAAATAAACTACAGTAGTTTAGAAAGGGAATTAGAGAGATTATTAGAAAACACACCAAGAGTGAAGATTAAAATATCAAAAAACAACTTGAGGATAGATTAACTTCATGAAGGCATACACAAACGTATCACGGAAAACCGTGGGAGAGGATCGAGTAGCAATTTGCCCAAATTTTGGATGCGAACATATGACACGAGTTAAGCCACTTAAATTTAGGTTCTTAGGTTTTGACAAATATCCAAAATGTAAGATACATCACATTCCTTTAGTCTATGTTGATGAAAGGATTGGTGATTTTGTTGATGCTGCCTTAGCTTGCTTGTTTGATAAAGCAGGACTCCCACCAAGTGCATTACTCGAAGGAGTAAAATCAAAATTCCCCGATGAAATTAGCTTGTTTATAGAAGGATGGGTATATTGCATCACAGTGGGAAGGGGAGCGCCCATAGTTTCACGTTATATGGATGTGATTTCAAATACGTATCTTAAACAATTGACCAAGAAACAGATTAAAGCAATTAAAAAAGGAGGAACTTCCAAACCAAATCTCGTGAATAAGGTAATTAAAAATGGAATGGATGAAATTACAATCCAGTATACGAGGATACTTAAGCATTTAAGAACTCATTCTGAAGTCCTCACTGATCATCAAAATCTTCGAGCACTATCTAAAAGCCTCCAGAATTATTTGAGAGATTGGCAAAACTATATATTAAAACATAATGAGATCATAAATTCGCCAGAAAATAAGTATGAAATGACTTTAAAAGAAATCAAGAGTAATTATGATCAAATCCTAAATGTTGGAACATGCCGTTGCCTTCTTGGATTGAATCCTGAAAGCAAAGAAATTAAGAAGGCTAAAATAACTGCATTTGATCGGTTTTCTTCTTATCATGAATTTTATACTGAGGGATTAACGATGAAATTTACTAAATCTGATATTAAAAGACAAGAAAAAAGAAGTGAAGATATAAGAGTTTTGTATAAAGACAAATATAACGGCAATAAAAAAAAGATATATAATTATAATAAAAATGATAATCTTGATACTAAGTTGATAAAGAGCTTAATAAATTTAATTTATGAGTGTGAGATTGAACTTGTGGAGTTTGAGAAAACCACAACAAATAAACTTAACCTTAATATCACAGGAGGAACAAGTCTACGCCGTTTTAAAAACCGTATTGTCGCAACTGATATTTCTAAGATTCTGGGTATCAGTTTAGATACAGCAAAAAGATGGTCGTATCAACTTGAATTACCAAGGAATAAACCTCTTGATATGAATGTTCGTCCAACAACTTTTAAAAAAATATGTGAGCACATAGAAATTTTCTCAAATCATCCTGAGATTTATAATTCTTTTTCGGGAGTCTTAACTGATTACCACGAAAAGAAGTACAATAAAGATTTTCTGAATATTTTAGTCTCTGTTTTTAACAAGTATATTAAAGGAGGAGGAGGAAAATCTTGGCTCTCACAAATATTGGGAAAAAGCCGTGCATATATTTTTGATTTAGAATATAGAAGAGGGGAAAGGGGTGAAGGAGGTCCTGAACATTATGCAAAATATTTCAATTTGCTTACTAGTATACATTTGATTAATAAGGAGAGATTTGATTTTAAAGATGGCGTGAATATTAGCGATCTTAAAGCGGAATGTCGTAATCTTATTTTTAAGGAAATGAAAAATAGGAATATGATAAAAGAATTATGTGAGTCGAAATATTCAAGGCGAATAGTCAATACTGATAATAGAGAATTGTTTGATATTGTAATCCATTCATTATTAGCGTTAACTAAGATAGAAAGAGGAAGAAGTAATAAGAATAGTGATTTTGTTTATGATTATACAGATTTAAGTAGATTGATTTCTAAAACAAATTCTCGAGATTTTCTTACTGGCAAGTTTAGAAATGGATATATTTTAGCTAAAACTGAGGGTACAAGATTAATTAAAGAAATTAGAAAAGGATTCTTTAAAGCTCCTGGAGCATGTCATAATGCTATATATAGGATTAAGACACATATCAATAATCCACATTGGAGGGTGTATGAAAAACACTTTATTGATTTAAGAGGTATTCAGCGCAAAGAACTATTAGATCTAAGTTTAGGATTGGATGTTTATGATAAAGATTTTATAGAGGATGCACATCCTTTTGTCACTAAGGATGGTCAAATTATAAAGGGGCGATATGTGCTTTATATAACACGCCATCATCTGGATGAAGATCAGAAATATTATTTAATCTTTGATTACAATTCTTCGGATTTCACATTTAAAATAATACTTCTTGCTTCAAAATCTCATTGGAAGATTCATGCATATAAAGAGGAATTTAACAAGAATAAAGTGTTGTTGAATGCTCGAATGAAACATCTTTATAGAATACTAAATATTAACAATATTCGTAAAAATTATGATCATATAATTAAATCGGAATTTAAAAAGGAGACTATATTGATTGATGGCCAAGAGATTAAGATATGGAATAAGTTTCCTGAAAAATTAATCGAAGAGTGGATTAAAAGATGGAAAGCACGTAAAATCTTATCAGATAAAGAGTTCTATAAAAATTTTTATCCGAATTTTTATAATTATCATTATAAGCTACTTTTAAGAGATATGGATTTATTTAGGCAAAAAAATTCAAACTGTAAAAAGCCTGAATTTTGGTATTGGTATTTTAGATATTATTTAAAAGAAAATATATATCCTGATTAATAGATTCAAGCTTGCATTATTTAATTAGAAAAATGAAGATGAAAATGGTTTATTTATTAAAGAAATCTATATCCCATCCGAGATAAGTAAATAGAGCTTCATAAACAATATCTCCAACTTCATTTAGGGAAACGGCTACATGATGAGCAAATCCACTACGACATAATTTCTTTAGTAATTCTTGTAAATTTGGAATCTCAATGACACCATATCCTCCATATGTATCAAGAGGATCATCAGTAAATTTTCCTTCTACAACTATTGCTTTTATTTCTCCAAAAATATCATCGGTTTCTATTCTGAGCATTGTACAAGGTTTCGTCTTAATCTTTCCTTGTATCGCGCCAAATGTATTTTCTTCGCCATCGTATTCTGCCATAATAGGATGGACCGTCATTTTGGTATCTTGAAAGAACGATTTGGGTAAATTACTACAGTGAAATAATACCATTTTATTAGGATCATCTCCGTAATTGTTATTCCAGTCGACAATCGCAGAAGGGGTATTAGTAGCTACTTGAAGAATATACATGCCAATTAATCCTGAGATATCAACTTCACAAGCAGCAGGTACCAACCCTTCACTAAACATGCTCATGACCGCGCATGGGACGATGCCGAAATTAGAAACTATAGAAGGCCAACACTGAAAGGCGAATCCATCTAAGTCAAGTTCAAGAACCCAAGTTTCAACGATCACAGCCAATTTAGCTAATTTTAATAACCCATCCTTAGGGAATTCTTTAGTGGGAGTATAATTTTTAATGAATTCAATTTTATCTTTAACTTTAGGATCATCATCTTTTAATTTTTGAATTGCTGCTAAAATTTCAGATAAATCGATAAGTTCGATAGAAATTCCATTAAATGCAAGAATTTTTTCACTATATCTCACGGTTTCAAATGCATTAGGTCGAGTACCGATCTGTCCGAACCTAGCCCTTCTAATTTTCCTAACAACTTTACAAATTTTCTCAAATCGTATTAAATCCTTCTTAAATTCATCAGATTTAATTACACATGTATGATTTGAAGTAAGAGTGAAAGGAATTCCATATTGATATAACACACTCGTTACTGAAATCTTTCCGCAGAAAGCATCTCTTCTAGAGGACCTATCCATTTTGTTTATATCATCTGATGATGCTTGTATTAGGATTGGAACATCAAGTTCTGATAATTTTATAGTGTTGGCTACGGCTTTCTCATCTCCAAAATTACAAAGACATAAAATTATACCTAAAATTTTATCAGAATTCTTTTTAAAAAGTTCTGCACATTTCTTCGCATCTGAATATGTCTCAACCGCTCCTAGAGGAGTATCTTCTTCATCTAGAATAACAAATTTATATTCTAATTCGTTCATTACGTCTATAATATCTTTTCTACCTTCCTTTACTAAATGATCAGGAAAGACATCTCTATTTCCAACTATTACTCCGAAAGACGTTTTTTTATCAGTATCATTTTTTCTTACAAAAGACATTTATATCAACAGTTATTTGAAATCATATAATTTTATTTTAATAATTTAATTTAAGAATTTAAAATCAAAATAATTATTTGTTAATTTGAAAATATTAAATAGAATTAAAGAGCTTTGTAAGTATAATATTTTCCGATATGCTATTGTACTTCATAGTTTTTATTTCATTCTGTCAATTATTTTATTTTTTATGTTTTTTCAAGAAAAAAATGATTTCATAATCTTCTATAGAGTTGGAGAAATATTTCTGAATGATACTGAAAATTTGTATAATCAATCGAATTATTTATGGGATTTTCGTTATTTTCCACTTTCCGCACTATTTTTTATTCCTTTTGGCTTTTTAGATTTTAAAGTTAGTTTCATAATTTTTAATCTATTTAATCTATTCCTAAATATTTTGATTTGTGTAGTTCTTTACAAAATCATAATTATCGTTAGAAATGAGGATCATGAAAAAGATGATAAAAGGGTTATTTTATATATTAGTTTATATTTAATGAGCTTACCACATGTCTTGAATTATATCTATGGTCAAATAAATTTATATATAACCTTATTTATATTAATATCTCTTTATATTTTTATTAAATTTAAAAATATTAAGTGGCAATTTATAGGAAGTGTTATTTTAGGAATCAGTATTATTATAAAACCTACAGCATTTTTCTTAATTCCATTTTTAATTATATTTAGTTTTGATTTAGCCAAAAAACAGATTAATTTTGATTTTATTAAGAGTATGGTAAGATTATTAGGTGTATTATTACCACTGTCATTGAATTTTATAGTTTTTTTTATGTACCCAAAATTATGGAAAGGCTTTTTAGAGACTAACTTTACAGGAAGTAATCCTATAGCCTTAAATTTCTCATATAGTATTTCCAAACTTATAACTAATTTTTGCTATTTTTACAACATTCCATTTAGTCAATTAATTATATTAATAAGCATTGTTGGATTCTTAGGTGCATTGGGTTTCCTAATTTTCATATTTAGAAGATTTGACGAAAATTCAATTATTTATGGTTATACATTTGCTATTTTAATCATGTTACTTTCATATTTTGATTCGTGGGATCATCACCTTCTAAATTTAACACCAATATTAATAATAATTATTTTTAATTTACCTAGACATTCACATATTACTAACTCTATTAAACCTGGCTTTTTCTTCTTTAGTTTTTTTGATTTAGCTTTCGTTGGAATATGGTATCTTACATATCCATTATTTCCATATAATTTTGAATGTACCATCTTTTTGTTGATAACTTTCTATGGAATAAGTAAATTCTGTTTGTTAAAGAAAAGAGAGAATCTTGATTTTGATATAAATGGAGGAGTCTAAGATTTGAAACCAAAATTATCTCTCATCTGCTTAATATTAATAATTTTATTGTGCATGACTACAATAATATCAATGGTAAATGCTAAGAAATTTAGCACTGGAATAGGAATAGACGATAAATTAGTATGGAAATGTAATGTATGTAAAAAATCTGAGATGGATGCTACTTTTGATCTTTGGGATGATTCAGGGATATTTGAAAATATAAGTAAAGGTACAAAAATGAGGTGGGAGATAAATAATTCAGAGGTTAATGAAACGCATATAAAAATAGAATTTAGTATTTGGAAGTGGACAAATGAAGTAGACTGGGGAACTATCGATAGTAATTCTACAATAGTCTATCTTTCTAATCCAAAAGATTACACTGAAGAGTTAAATTTCTCAAATTATAAATCTTTAGTACCATTCTGGTTTCCTACACCTGTTGGTGAATATATGGGAGGACTAAATCTATATAAATGGTATGATGTTGATAATAGGGTATTACCCACGCTGAATGTAGAAATAGGAAAGAATGAGATATCACCAGGAAATCCAACTAAAAATATTAAAATTATTGCTATTTATAATGATAATGGAGCGTTAAACTCCTATAAACTATATATTAAGGATAATGTAGTAATACTTGACATTTCCCTTGATTACTTGCCTTGGTATGTAATTCCAACATTAATAATTTTATCAGTTATATTTTCTCTTGGTATTATATTTTACATAATAAGAAAAAGAAAACGCGTGATTAATTCATAATTAATTTCTGGTAATTAAGATATGAATTTAAAAGAGGATTTATTTAGAATAAAAAGAAGATTAAGAGAGCTTTGGCAACATAAAATATTTAGATATGCAATAATTGTTCATGGATTCTACTTTATATTATCAATCATATTAACCCTAATTTTTCTTAGAGATAAAAATGATTTCTTAGTTTATTATAAAGTTGGTAAAGTATTTATTAATGATATAAACGATCTTTATAATCCAGCAAACTATAAGTGGCCATTTCGGTATTTACCATTATCTGCTATCTTATTTGTACCTTTTTATCTACTTGGTTTTGACTTAGGGTTCATTTTTTTTAACATTATTAATTTATTTTTAAATATTTTAATCTGTATAATTCTGTATAAGCTAATTCTTTTAATTCGTGATGAAAACCATGAAAAAGATGAAAAAGATGAAAAAAGAGTAATTTTATATATTAGCTTATATCTAATGAGTCTACCTAATCTCTTCAATTATATTTTAGGTCAAATTAATTTGTATATAGCTCTAATGATCTTAATTTCACTTTTTATTTTTTTGAAGCATAATAAAATTAAATGGGATTTAATAGCAAGCATTATACTAGGAATAAGTATTATAGTAAAACCTATAATGGTTTTTATGATACCATTTCTAATAGTTTTAAGTTTAGATTTAAAAAGGAAAAAGATCGTTTTTAATTTCTCAACAACTATAGTTCGATTAATTGGAGTAATAATTCCAATATTACTGAATTCTATTATATTTTTACTGTATCCAAAGTTATGGGGAGCATTTTTAACAATTAATCTTACTGGTTCCGAGGCAAAATTATTAAATCATTCATTTAGTATAACAAAATTAATTAATAACTTCTGCGTTTTTTACAGCATTCCTTGTAATCATATATTAATTCTATTAATTATGATTATTGTTATTGGTGGTTTAGGTTTTTTAATTTATATTTTAAGAATAAAAAACCAATTCTCTATCATTTATGGCTATTTGTTTAGTATTTTAATTATGTTATTAGTATATTTTGATTCCTGGGATCATCACCTCTTAATTCTAACGCCAATCTTAATTATAATAATATTTAATTTACCACGACATTCTGAAATAACAAAAAATTTTATTAAACCTAGTTTCTTTTTCTTAATTTTTTTTGATTTGGCTTTTATGGGAATTTGGTTTTTTACTCAAGATTGGTTTCCAATTAATTTTGTCCCCACTTTATTCCTAATTTTAATATTTTATGGAATAAGTAAACAATGCTTAAAAGGAGATTAAGATTTATGATTATGAACTTCCTTTTAATATGATAAAAAAATCTAAATATGATCCTTGAAAATATATTCACAGAAAAGAAAATGCTATAAAAATTGAAAAATTGAATCTTCATAAGAGAAATGTTTGAATTTTATCCACCTCCATTAATCTTAGTTTTTACACCTGCATTCTTTTTAGGAATATTGCATACTTTAATACCATGTGAAGATAAGGCAATTTTCTTTTTTTGGTCATTTGGTATATCAAAAACACCTCAAAGAAGTTTATTCATATTAGTGTTGTATGGATTAGGTTTGATGTCTTCCAATTTAATAATAGCGACAATAACAATTTCTATTACTCTTATTCCTAAAATTTTTGTTCCTGATATAATTCCTGATGTTTATACTATTAATTTTTTTGGAGCAGTTACCTCGATGTTTGCAGGATTTATTTTATTATTTTTTATTATAAGAAGGGATTATATACCTCATTCAAAATACAAAGATGAGATTTTTCAGTTTGATTGGGAGAAAAAGAAAACACCATATCTTTTTGGAATCTTAGCAGGATTTGCTCCATGTATTTTTGAGTTGATTATATATTCCCAGATTTTGCAATATTCATTAAGTGCCGATTTTGGGTTTATTGATGGATTTTTTATTGTTTTTTATTTTTCACTAGGCACGTTTATAGGTTTGTTTCCTTTAGCTTTAGCAAAACATGGAACATCTCAGATTATAAAACCGGACTATTCTAGAAAAAATAAGATTTTAATAATTATGATTTTAATTATAATTGTTTTCAATACTATCGTTATGATTTTATCTTTTCTACAGATTCGTGTTTTCCCCGAAGTTAAATTTTAATGAAATATATACCTACTCTATTATTGAGGAATAAGATTTTATTTTTTCTGAAAGTAATTTTTTAGCTATTTCAGATGCGATTCAATTAGGTAAAACAAAAAATTAAAAATCTATTAATAATTCAAAATTAACAGTTGGTCTATGTTAATAATTTATACCAGTATTTTTATATATATTATAACAAATTTTATAACTTTTAATTTTTATAAAGGATGATTAGGTAATATGAAATGTTTATTCTGTGAAAGCCAGAAAATCGATTTTACTTGCGAGAAATGCAAATCTAGTTTTTGTATGAATCATATTGCTACAACAGAGATCCATGAATGTAAAAATCATAACCTTATATATTCAAAAGCAAAAGCAATAGAAACATATTATAAATGTACTGTTGTTGAAAATAGTGAATGCCCCGAATGTAAATCTCTTTTAAGATTAGAAAGATTATCTTCTGGGCAGTACTACTTACAATGTACCAATAATAAGTGTGGATGGAATTCTTATTTAAAAACACCAGGTCTATTCTTCCCATCAAAAGAGAAACTCGCAAGAGAAGCTATAAGATTTGATCTTATTAAAGGAAATAGATTAACTTTATGTAATAAAAGATTACGACATATAGTAGGAAAGGAAATTTGCCCAAATTGCTTTCTAGATCTTTTGAAAAGAGGACCAGCTACTAATTTCTCAACTTTAATGAACTCTTTTAATATTTCAGCTGAACAATTGAGTAAATTCATAAATAAATATTTGGATGAAGAAAGGATTTATGGAATTATTGATCAAAAAAGTCAAATGTTTTATTACATATCGTCTGAAATGAGAGAAACTTTACTTTCAAAATTTCAAAATGAGGGAATTATTAAAGTTGCAGATTTAGCAATAATGTTAGATATGAGCTCAGAAATAGCAATTAAAGTAATATACAAGTTAATTAAGCAATTTCAGATAAAAGGCTCTTTTTCACGTGATAAAGCAAACTATTATACACAACAGTATATTATGGATAATTTAATAAAAGAAATCAATAAAAAGGGCAGAATATCAATTAAAGATCTGGCAAAAATCTTCAATATTCCTAGTGAACTTGTAAAGTCTTTTTGTGTTAATTTAATGAGAACAAAAGAGATAAATGGGTTTTTTGCCGATAGAGGAAATGAAATTATTACGTCAAGTCAAATTTTTAAAGAAATTAAAAATTATTCGAAAGAACAGGGATTATTTGAACTTTCTAAACTTGCTGAAAAATTAAAAATTGCTGTAGAATTAGCAAGAAAAAGCCTTCATGAATTAATTAAGACTGGTTCTATGAAGGGTCTTTTTACTCAACGAAGAGAATTTATGACAAGTAAATATCTTGAAACCAAAATAAGAGGATTTGCGAGAGCTTATAGAACTATGCCTTTACGAGAACTTTCAAGCAGATTAGGGGTTACAGAATCCAGTATAGAAGAAAATTTAGCAATTTTAATTGGTAAAGGAGATATTGATGGATACATCGACATGCATAAAAAATTATTTGTAGCATATAGTGTGCCAATAGAAGCAAAATCTCGTGCAAAACCGAAGGCTGCGAAACCTTCAGATAAAGGTAAAATTGAGGTAGTTCGTGATTATGATTTTATCGGGGGTCAATTACACTTTAAAGTAGCTGTCAGGAATAAAACTGATATGGCAATTCATTCTGTTAAAGTGATTTTAGACGTTCCTAGTAGCTATAAAATAAAACAACCTTTAATAAGCATACCTGTTATAGAATCCAAAAATTCTAGAGGTGTCGATTTTTATTTAGAGCCAAAAGAATGCGGTATTTCTTCAATCGGAGGAACAGTTATTTATAAAACAGCCTCAGGAGCAAAAAACACGATACACATAAAAAAACGTGAAATCCAAATAAAATGTCCCTTAGTCGTTTCCTGTCTGGCAACAATCGAGGATATCCAGTTGGCTATTCAAGATTTACCGAATGACGCTAGGGCTTTCTTAATCGCAGACTTAGATTCTCGATTGGCATTTAGATCAGCAGTGAGAACTATAAGACGTTTTGAAGTAAGTACAGTAACTTCCCATGAGGGAAGTGATGCCAAAGGAAAATATGAAGCAGAAAGTTGGCATTGTAGTGAAGCCAAAATCGGTGGAGGACGTATTATAACACGGATTTATGTTTCCGAAGCTAATCAATCATTAGAAGTTAGAATCTGGACAGCACACGCAGGACAACTAACGGGATTCCTTGCCAAAGTTATAGAGCTCCTATTTGAGGAGATCAATTTAATTAGGAAAATTAAAAGCGAAGAACGTGAAAAAACAATAGATCTGATGGCAATCACCCAGAATTTAGCTGAAATTTCCGATTATTGTATGTTAAGATGGAAAGCACAAAATATTAGAAATAAACTCCATGATACTTTTATTAGGTTAAGAAAACTTTTAGGAGACAAAGAAAAAGCGATCCTTGACAGAATTGAGTTTTGGCTTACACAATTGAATAAGTATGGAAAAGATGACAAAATCAGCGATTCTGAAGCCGATAAATTGGTTAATGATGTAGAGAAATTTAAGGATGTAATTGTTAGGTCTATTAAATTGTGATTTATCTCTACCTCAAAATATTTATATATTTTAGTACGATATATATTTTAATACGTTTTTTTAATACGATTATTAATATTTAAGGTGTTAAAATATTCCAATTGTATCATTTAATATAAATGAAAGCCTTAAAAAATTTATAAATAAATTAGTTTCGAAGAATCAGTACGATAACAAATCTAAATTAATTAGAGATGCCTTATTGCGATTAATGTCAACTGTTGATACATATGATGTCGATACATATGGTGAATTTACTTCAAAAAGTAAAACCATTATCGGAAATATGATAATTGTAGCACCTAATGACAGGAATGTTCTAAAAAAATTAAATAGAATTGAAAATGTTTATAAAGATCAGATTGTAAGTAAGAATCAAAATTTTATTGATCATAAAACGATTATTTATATGATGTTTGAAGGTTCTATTCAAGATTTTCAAAGCATATGTGTAGAAATAAATTCAATTGAAGAAATCAAAAATTTTAGATACTTAATAATAAACTAAACTCTTTTATAGAAGAAATTTTATTCTCTTTCTTTAAAATTTTACTTAGTATTTCTCTTGAGATAATTATGGGTAAACCAAAATATGGTAAAGATTATCAGAAGAAAAAAAAGGGTTCTAGTGTAAGCACTGGTGGGGCGCCTATCCATAGTGGTAAAATTAAGGCAAGTCATATTCTAGTCAATAAACATAGTCAGGCACAAGAACTTTATGAGGATTTAAAAGCAGGAGAAAGTTTTGAACAGTTAGCAAGACAAAATTCTAGTTGTTCTAGTAAGAATAAGGGCGGAAATTTAGGGGAATTTTCCAAAGGTGATATGGTTCCTGAATTCTGGAATGCGTGCACTAAATTGAAAATAGGAGGAATCTCTCAACCAATAAAAACTCAATTTGGTTACCATCTTATTAAACGAACTGGTTAAATTTAACCAGTCAATTTGTTTTAATTTACTATATCTTTATACTCCTATTATTTTTATATTTTCTTTATCGTTTTAAATTTTATCTCATGATTCATGATAGTAAAAACAGAGAATGTAAAAATAGAAGACATTTATATAACAATGGAAAAAGGAAAGAATGTGGGAAATGCTATAAAATTAAACCTTATAGTGAATTTTATTCAAAAAAAGACGGCTTAAGGAGTATATGTAAAGAATGTAATAAACTCAGTGTTGCTATGGAATCTTTTAAAAACAAATCGCTAATTTTTACTAATATTTATAATGGTAAATTTGATAGAAAATGTTCTAATTGCGATATTGATATCAGTTTTCTTCCAACAATTGATTTTCATCATCAAGATAGGAAATTAAAGCAAATCAATTGGCGCAATAACCGTTTTAAATATTGGAAAGAGATGATGTTGATTTTTGAAAAAGAAAGAGTTGTACCTTTATGTAGAAATTGTCATTCTTTACAGAATGCTGAAAATTTTAAAGATTTTAAAGAAATTATTTTAAAAGAGGATTTATTTGAATATTCTGCTGAAAAAATACATCAAATTATCGATAATTATGTTAAACAGAGAGTAAACAAATATGCAAAAAATTTTAAGTTTCGGGTTGTAGAATGGGTAAAAAAGAGGTTTGTAATAGAAAAGTTATATGGCAGTAAATGTATAGGATGTGGAAAAATAAATATATATAATAATTTACCTGCCCTTGAATTTCACCATATTACTAAAGCAGATAATATTAATAAATTGAGATGGACTAAAATAAAAAAATATGAGATAGAAGAAATTATTAATATGCTTATAAGGCAAAATTGTGTTTGCTTATGTTCAAATTGCCATACTCTAATTCATTCTATACAATTTAGGAATGTTGTTGATGAAATTTTAGAAATCAATTATTCAAATAAATTTAAGTCTTTTTTTAAGGAAATATTAAGAAATATTTATAACTTTAAATTACAAAGGATAGATGGCAAAGACCCTCTACGTATCTTATTTAAACAAGGCGAAGCTTGGAAAAAATACATTCTCCAAATTCATAAAATAAACTTAAACGAAGGAACCAATATGATTTTGCCCATAAAATTAATGAATAACCTAGAAATTTCAAAACGACATTTAAAACGAGTTATTGATAACTTAAAAAAAAGAGATTTAATTAAAATCATAAAAAATGGTGATAAACAGTTCTTAAGATTGACAGCTAAGGCGAATAATAGAATAAATAATATTTTACAAGATACACAATATGCTCGCTATTTAGAACAAAGTTTAAAAAAGAAGATATAGCCCAGCACGGAATTTCGATAAACGATAAGTTCGTCAATTTTTCGAACCGTGGTCCAGGGGTTCAGGGCCCCCGATGCTTGACCTCTACACCACTGGGCTAACATACAACACCCAATTATGCGCAATTCTCTTATGTATTGTAAAAGAGCTTAGACATGGAGCCTACGGTTAAATTCTTTTGCGATACATCTACGCTGAAGTGTTATAACCAGATGTAAGAATTGTTAATTTGTTTATTTGAATATTAATAATCCGAAAACTCTAAAAAACCTTTCTCAATTGTCTAAAACTAAAAGAATATTCAAAGAGGACTTGTAAAATATATTTTATGTTTCTTGACTATTTTTTTGTCAAAAAAGATAGATTTATTTACTAAGATCTATATTATTTAACTTGGATTACACATACATTTAGACTGGAGGATAAAAAAAGATATCAGTTTAAAAAAAACTAATTTTATTAAAACCCCGTGTGACTGAAAAAAAAACCCCGTAGAACTGAAATAGCTTTTTGTAAAATATCCTCAATTGTGTAATCCATTTTTACTTACATAAATCCATATAAGATTAACATATTATGTTTTATTTTTAAATTGGTAATTAAATTAGGAGTTATCAATTGTATATATTAAAATTCTTTAATCTAATGGTGTTTTTGAAATTTTATATAGATTTCACTAAAATATCTATCAGACATTCCCGCAATATAGTCTCTCACAATTAAGGGTAATTTATTTTGATCTTTAAGAGTGTAAAAATAAGTAGTAAAATTTTCATTATCGATATATTCTATGTGGTCCTTAAAGATCTGTGAATTGTAATTATCTTCTTCTAAATCCTTTAAACAACTTTTAAAAATTGATTCAAATCTTTCTTTTAACTTATCGATGAAAGTTTTATCCAAAGAGTTTTTTTTTAATAAATCTCGTCTAATATAGATTTTTCTGTAATTAAATGTTTTTAATTCTTTTAAAGCTTGAAAAATATCATCACTGTAGCCGATTACATCATTATCTAAACTAAAGTTTAATAAATCTGTTATTAAAGTATTAATTATCTTAGGATTTGTATCTCCTAGAATTTTTTTACAGGAGTCAGGTAGATCATTTCGACTTAATAGACCTAACAAGATAGCATCTTCAATATCTCTCCCAATATATGAAATAGTATCAGCAAATCTTACAGTAATGCCTTCATAAGACATTGGGATTCTTTCTATTTTATTTTCATTAAAGCAATCTTCATATTCTCTTAGATGTTCTTCCCAAGTTTTTCCATTTCTTTTAAGCGGTTTTAATTTTTGCTCATTCACTTCACCATCATGGCAAAGAATACCATCAAGAACCTGCAAAGTTAAGTTAAGACCCTTAGCCGGTTTTTTAGGATATCTTTTTTCAAGATAAGAAAGCCATCTTATACCTTGAGCATTATGGCTAAAATTTCCCATGTTATATCTTTTGCTGATTTCATTTAGTATTTCTTCACCTATATGACCAAAAGGACTATGTCCTATGTCGTGTCCTAGAGCTATTGCTTCAATTAAATCAGTATTTAGTCTTAGAACACGTCCTATTTGTCTGCTAACTCTTGAGACTAAAGTTACATGCAGAGACCTATGAGTTATATTTGCGTTATTTACATCAAAGAAAACTTGAGATTTATCGATATAACGGCTGAAGGCTTTTGAATGGACAATTCGGTCAACATCTCTAAAAAAGGGTGGTCTAATATCTTCACTTTCTTCTTCATAATATCTTATAGCTTCTGAGTCTAATATTCCATGGATACCTACATTTACATCTCTTTTCATCCGGTTTCCTAATTGTTTAATTGTTTTTGGATCCATTGCTTTATTGTGATATAAAATTTGACTTATTATGCATCATAGCTTTTGATAAAAGATTAGAAAATCTATCATTTAGATTTTTGTAATATGACATAAAAAATTGAAAAATTTTATATTAAATAAGGAAGTGATTTTATTTTTTATTCTATATTTTCTTTCCAAACTTTGGCAAACTTATCCAAATTTTAAAGTTATTGCCTTGTATGGACATTCTTCCTTGCACTTTAAGCATAAATTGCATTCACCTTTACCTGTAAAAAATTCAAAAGGTTCATCTAAGATTCTTATTTGTTTTGGACAAACTTTTTCACAGATTCCACAGTCCGATCTTCCTACACATCTTACAGGGCTTCTTGAAAGTTTCAAAAATGAATATTCACTTATAGTAGAAGCAACAGCTCCAAATGGGCAAAAATATCTACAATATACTCTTGGATACCATATTGAAAAAATTATGAGGATTAAATAGAAGAAGAAGATAAAAAAAGATAATAGAGTAGCAAATAATGGTGCTAAACTTCCATAAGTAAATATATCTTTAATCATATTAGGGAGAAAGACAAAAATATATTCAGATAGAGAGAAATATCCTAAAGGTTTGTTGGATAGGTCACCTAAATTTTCTTTAAATTGTAGATAAAATGAGTAGTTGGTTAGTCTTGAGATACCTAAAGGAAGAAGGATTAATAACATAAAAATGACAATTAAATATTTGATTCTTAATAAGCTATTGTGAGTATCTATTTTGATTGTTCTTTTTTTTGTTGGTACTGCTGAACATGCATCCTGAATTGTCCCAATGGGGCATATCCACCCGCAAAAAAATCTATTAGTAAATAAGGTTATTAAAATAAGAATCCCTAAAAGTAGGAATGGAAATATTCCTTCTGCGAGAAAGAAAAAGATATATTCAAGAATACCGGCCCCTGTTGAAATTGGGTTTCTGGGAGAGTTTAAAACAGGTAGAAATTTTAATATCTCCTCTAAACGTAGTAAATTTATAGAGAAGATTACTTCTAAAATAATATAATTTATCAATAAGAAAGCAATAATTTGAACAATATGTCTAAATATTGTAATTGATCGATTTTTTAGTCTCGAGATTTTAATATTCAAATAATACCACTAAATTCTATTTAGACATAGTAATTAATACTATTTAAAAAAATTAATTTTTAGAACTAGAATTAAATTTAATATCTAAACTTTCAGAACGCGTAGTAATACGTCATTATATTCTCAAGTTTATCTCAAATCCGTTAATACCTTATTCTCCTTAAAGATATTAGTTCTTGAGAAGAATAGTTTCTAAGTTCTTCGGTGATTTTGTGCTTTTACGTAATTTTTTATGTATCATTGTCGACAGACTTACACATTTTGATTCTTCTCCGTGATTTACAATAACTAGTTTAGGTCTTGGTTGGATTCTCCGTAAAAATTGAGATATTTGGCTCCGTGATGAGTGACCGCTAAATCCTTCAAGCGTAAAGATTTTTAAGTTAACTTTTACGAGTTGTGTTCTGCCTTTGGCATCTACATACTGAAATTCTCTGAAGCCTTTTTGAAGTCTCGAGCCTAAAGTTTTCTGTACTTGATAAGATACAAAGATTAACGAATTGTTGCTATCTTCTGCCAAAGCTCTAAGATATTGCACTGAAGGACCTCCGATTAACATGCCACTAGTTGCCAAGATTATACAAGGACCACCTTGTACAATATCTAATCTTTCATCTTGAGAACTGACGGTCGAAAAATAGTCAGATAAGAAAGGATTTTTTCCTTGATGTAAGATTTTTTCTTTCAAATCTGAACTAAGAAAATCAGGATTTGCAGTATGTATTGCTGTTGCTTCTGAAATCAGCCCATCAAGAAATATTGGTACCTTATCAATTAATCCTTTAGAAACATATTCTTCTAAAACGATAATTAGTTCTTGTGCTCGTCCAACTGCTAAAACAGGAATTAGAACTTTTCCTCCCCTTTTAAGTGTTGTATTTAAAATTTGTCTGAGTTCTCTTTCAGATTCTTGTCTGCTTGGGATGCGATCTTGTGGTCCACCGTAAGTAGATTCGATAAGTAAACTTTCTACTCTAGGAAACTTGACATTAGCTTTTTCAAGTAAACGTGTCTTTTGAAATTTAAAATCTCCTGTGTATACAAAATTATATCCTCCTTTACCAAAATGTAAATGTACCATGGAAGAACCTAAAATATGACCTGAATTGTGGAGTGTTAATTTAATATCAGGAGCGATATCTGTTACTTTTCCCCAAGAAAGTGGAATTGTATGAAGTACTGTTTGTTTAACATCTCTTTTAGAATAAGGTGGTGGATTTCCTTCTTTTTCACAGATTTGTATAAAATCCAATTGTAACATTGTAGATAGATTACGAGTAGGTAATGTACAATAGACTGGTCCACGATAACCATATTTATAAAGAAATGGCACAAGACCACAGTGATCTAGATGGGCATGTGAAATGATAACAGCATCCAGATCTCTAATTGAGAATTCAGGAATATCAAAAAAAGGGAATCTATCAATAGGATTTCCTACATTTAATCCCACATCTAGTAAGATATTACTATCTCTAGTTTGCATTAAAATACAAGATCTCCCAACTTCACGAAATCCACCTAAAGCAGTTAATCTAATATTTAAATCTTTAAATATAGTTGGTCTATGTATTCTTTTTCCTATTGATAGTAAAATATCTTTTTGAGTTTGCCGTTCTTTTGTCAACATTCCTCTTATTAATTGAATTGTTCTCGAGGCTAATGGTGGAGTTCTAATTGTCTTAGGCTGCCAAAATGTATTGGTTCTTATTTCTTTTAAATTAACTCCTTTTTTACCTATAACTAAACCAGGCTTTCCCGATTCAATTATAACTTCACCTCGAGTATGATCGAATTCAATAACAGTAATTTCTGCATCCTCACCAACTAAATTTCTTATATAACTTTCAGTTTCGGAAGGGTCTTTACGTTTTTCTACATTCCAGCGAAAAACAACGCGTTTTCGCATAGTCTTTGCCAGATCTTTTAGGACTGTTGAGTTTTCAGTCGCTTCAACATCAGAATTTTCAGAATATACTGCAATTTCAGGACCCTCGAATTCAATTTTTTTAACAGTAATTTCTGGAGGAAGATTTTCTATTATTTCATTCTTGATTTTTTGTAATTCTCCTTCAAAACTCATAAATCTTCAGTTTTTTGAATAATTCACATAAATTTTATTTAGAAGTAAAATCTTTAATAATATCTCTATTTTTAAAATACTGTTATTTTTGCTTAGGATCTATTTAAAAATCTTAATTCAATTTGATTTTAAGAATTTATATATCCGAATTTTTCAAATTTTATTTTTAAATGATGTTTTTACAAATAGAATTGTTTTCTCTCAAATATTATATAAAATAATAAAAGAGACTTAATTTTAGAATAAATTACTTCTAATTTCTAATTAATATATAAGTTAATCAAATAAAAACCTTTTTATTATGTAAAATAGGAGAACTTCGATGTCTTAATATTATAATTTAGATGTGAATAGTTCTCAATATGCTCTATTTGAGTAAAATTTTTTTAAAAAAGATGATTAAGAAGATCTATGCCAAAAATAAAAATAGGAGCAATAGCTTCCGGATCGGGGAGTAATTTTGAAGCAATCGTCAAAGCATGTGAAAATGGAATCTTAAAGAATAAAGCTAAAGTAGAAGTACTGATTTGCAATAAAGCAGGAGCATTTTGCATGGAACGTGCTAAAAATCATAATATACCTTATGTTTTAATAGAATCTGATAAGGATCTCCATGTCCCAAGAGAAGAATTTGATCAAAAAATAATTAGTGTATTAAAAAAATATGAGTGTGAATTAATTGCTTTAGTTGGCTACATGAGATTAGTAAGCCAAAAATTCATCGATGCCTTTAATGGAAATGTTATGAATATTCACCCCGCATTATTACCCTCTTTTAGAGGGATGCATGTTCACAGAGATGCTTTAGAATATGGTGTTAAAGTATCTGGGTGTACAGTTCATTTTGTGGATATGAAAGCTGATCATGGACCAATTATTATCCAAAAATGTGTACCTGTCTATGATACCGATACAGAAGATACTCTTGGACCAAGAGTTCTTGAATGGGAACATAAAATTTTTCCGAAGGCAATCGAACTATTTTGTGATAAAAGATTGCATGTTGTTGGAAGACTTGTAAGAATTGATGGAGAAGTTAATTTATAACTATGAATTAAATATTATTAGGGAGATGACTTTTTTGAATACTCTGACCCAACTGATTTTGGTATTTCAAAACCAATAAGATGAAGAAGATCTTGAGTTATGAGAAGTCATTTCCCGCTTACTTTCTGAATTTATAATACCAAAATTTTAATCAAATCAATTATAATCCTATATAAAAGATAAGAAAAATTGTTCATGGAAGATGCCACGCCGAAAGGAGATTGTAGAAATTCTGGGTTTAATGGAAAAACCTCAAAATATTCGTAATATAGGATTAGTTGGTCACATAGATCATGGTAAAACCACATTATCCGATTCCCTTCTAAGCGAAGCTGGATTTTTATCACCAGATTTGGCTGGTGAAGCTAGAGCCTTAGATTTTTTGGAAGAAGAACAGAGACGTGGAATTACGATGAAATCTGCTAATATTTCCTTGTATTATGAATCTCTTGAAGGATATGAACCTTTCCTGATAAATTTAGTAGATACTCCCGGTCATTTAGACTTTAGTGGAAAAGTAACTCGTGCTTTAAGGTTAATAGATGGAGTTGTAGTAGTTGTGGATGCTGTTGAAGAAATAATTACCCAATCTGAAACAGTAATTAAACAAGCATTACAAGAGGGTGTAAGACCAGTTCTCTTTATCAATAAAGTAGACAGACTCATTCGGGAGTTAAAACTTTCAGATGAAGAAATTAAAAAAAAATACATTAGAATAATTAAAAGTTTTAATACTCTTATTGAAAGACATGCTGAACATCCTTATAATAAAAGATGGAAAGTTTCACCTTTAGCTGGAAATGTCGCATTTGGTTCAGCTCTTCATAAATGGGGTTTTACCCTAAGTATTTTAGAAAAGAGTGATATTAAGTTTAAAGATATTAGAGTAAGATATAATAAAGATACTTATTCTAAGGAGAGTTATGCCGATTTAGCTATTTATTTTCCAATTCATAAAGCTATATTGAAAATGGTTATTGACCATCTACCTAATCCTATAGATGCGCAGAAATATAGGATTGCTAAAATTTGGGATGGTGATATTAATTCCAAGTTAGGTCAGAAAATGTTTAATTGTGATCCTGAAGGTCCTTTAATTATATGTCTAAGTAAAGTTCAGGCTGATAAGCACGGTTTAGTTGCAACAGGAAGAATTTTTTCTGGAAATTGCTTAAAAAAGAATGAAGTTTTCTTATTAGGAGAGAATAACTATGGAACAATACAAAGAATTGCTATCTTTATGGGTCAGCGAAGAGAACAAGTAGATAGAATACCGGTCGGAAATATAGTAGCTATTGAAGGGCTTAAGAAAATAAAAAGCGGTGAAACTATTATAGAAAGCGATTCTATCGACAATATGGTCCCATTTGAGAGTGTTAAGTATGTAACTACTCCAGTTGTTACCGTATCCATTGAATCGGAGTACTTGAGAGATTTAGATGAGATGAAAAGACTTATTGAAAATTTATTAATAGAAGATCCTAATTTGAAATTCGAGATTAACGAAGAAAATGGAGAATTTTTACTATCTGGAGTGGGCCCATTACATCTTGAAGTTACTGCTCATGAAATAGAGAAGCGAGGAGTAAATGTTTCAATATCCGAGCCTAGGGCTGTTTTTAAGGAGTCCTGTAGATACAATTCCTCTCTAATTAAAGCAATTTCTCCTAATGGTCAATGTTCCTTAGAATTAATAATTGAAAGATTAGATAATAGAACAGTTAGGTTTTTTCAAAATATTGATTATAAAACAATAAAGCCTTTTAATAAATTAAAAGAAATCTTAAAAGAAAAAACTCAATTATCTGATGTTGAGATTAATAAATTTTGGAAATGCGATGACGACCAAAATGTTTTAATATATCAATGTGAATCTGAACTAAACGAGTTTTACAAAAATTTAATTCTTGAAATCATTGAAAAAATAAGCTTAAATGGTCCCTTATGCGGAGAAAAGCTAGCAGAAACTAAAATTACTATTACTGATCTAATAATTGAGAAAATTAGTGAAGAAAATGCTTTTTCTGAATTATCTGCCATGTTCTATGATGCAATTAAAAACGGTTTAAATGAAGCTGAAATAATTCTATTAGAACCCATATATCACTCCATTATACAACTTCCTCCAGATTATATTAAAGTTGTAACTACCTTACTTTCAAAATTTTCTGCTAAAATAAAAAGTTTGGATCAGGAAAAGGATTATCAAGCTATTATCGAGATATTAATTCCTGTTAGGAATTCAATAAAATTCGCCGAAGATATACGATCAACTACTTCTGGAAAGGCATTCTGGCAAAATGAATTTTATGCTTTTATGGAAGTACCTATCCATAAAGCAAAAAAAATCATTGATAATTTACGCTTTATAAAAGGATTATCATGGTAAAATAGTTATAAGTGCGCCCGCCGGGAATTGAACCCGGGTCCTCGGAATGGGAATCCGAGATTCTACCATTATACTTCTGATTTTTCACAGAATCTATACTACGAGCGCAAATTTAGTATCAATAGTTTAATAAATATAATTAGAGTGTTAAATTTAATCTTTTTGGATTCATGCATGATCCCCTAATCTGGTTTAATTTGACATTTTTCTAGAAAATGATTCGATTAGTTTTTTAAATTTAAAATATTTATCAAAATGATTTATATTGAAAGGACTAAATTCAATCATTAATAAAATTCTACAACCTGTTTCAGGAGGGGTATTTGGTATATTATCAATTATTTTTGGAATTACTGGTGATATTATTGCACTTTTACTTTTTCCAGGTTTTGATTTTACGAAAAATGCAGTAAGTTATTTATGTGAAAGTCCTGGAGGCCTTTATTTTCAAATTGGAACAGTATTTTCTGGGATATTCGCGATATTTTTTGTTATTGCTTTAGGGAGAACGTTTGATGAAGATGGAATTAATGAAAAACTCCGGAAAAACTCTATATATATGGCACTGGTTTCTTGTGTGAGTTTAGTAATTTTAGGTGCTTTCTGTGGTTCAAATCCTATAGTTGCGCTAATACATGGCAGTTTTGCTTTTATTTGTTGGCTTTCTGGGTTGATATATATTTCACTTTTTAGTCTATTTATCATGAAGGATTTAAAATTTTCCAAGAATTTAGCATATTTAGGGTTTATTGTATCATTTCTTCTATTGGTGTTACTAATCATTTTTATTTTGCATTTTTTTAAGGCAACACAGTTTCTAGTAATAATTTTACCTTCTATAGAGTGGATAGATACTTTTGCTATTATTTTTTGGTATTTTATTATATCGACTTATATGATTTATAAAAAAATTTAATTCTAAGAATACTCTATCTAATACCAGTTTTAATTTTTTATAAAAATTTTTTTAAATTATAAAGTTTAGGGTATTAAATATGAAAAAAGTAAACGAGATTTTTGATAGTCTTTTTGATATTATACCTGGATACATATTTGGATTTTTATCTGTTTTTGTTGGATTATTAGGTGATATTTTAGCACTATCACTATCTCCTGAATATGTGATGTGGGACCAATCAATAAGTTTACTAGGACATCAAACTGGGGGAATTTATTTAAGAATTGGATTAATTGTATCAGGATTCTTGGCAATTCCTTTTATGGTCTATTTCGGGAGAGTTATCAAAGATGAAAATGTAGATGAATATCTAAGAAAAAGTGCTGTCATAGGAGGGATTATTTCTTCTGTGTCAGCATCATGCGCTGGGATTTTTTCGGGGGGAAAATTATCAGATATACATGGATTATTTGCTCTTTTTAGTTGGTTAGGTGGAGCTGCTTTTTGCCTTCTTTTTAGTTTCTCAATGTTGAAAAATTCAAAATTCTCAAAGCTCCAAATAAATATAGGTTTTATTGTTGCAGGAATATTTATTTTTTTCTTAATCCCATTCTTCATTACAAATATATGTAATTATTACGCTGATTTATGCGAGGACTTCGGGAGAGCGGTATATACAATCTTACCAACAACAGAGTGGATTGTGATGTTTTCCATGTTATTTTGGGTTCTATTCAATTCAAGCTATTTGTTATATAAGAAAATTTAATTATTACTAGAGTGTTTTAGAACTCAAAGAATTTTTATTTAAGGCGATTATTATAGAAGAGCTGGAATTTAAAAAAAATATTAAGATTGATAAAAAAGATGCACTACTAATTATTGATATGCAAAATGACTTTATTCCTGGAGGATCATTACCGGTTGAGGAAGGAGATCTAATAATAGAGGGTATTAATTTAGTTGCTAAGATATTCAAAAATAAGAAAGCTATAGTTGTATTAACTCAAGATTGGCACCCGCTTAATCATTTATCATTTGCTAGCAATCACCCTGGGAAAAATCCTGGAGATGAGTTTACATCTGAAGATGGTGCTATCGGGCCTATTTTATGGCCTGATCATTGTGTGCAAGACACTGAAAGTGCTGAATTCTATAAAGATTTGAAAATAGATTTAGCTGACAAAATAATACAAAAAGGAATGAAGCCCAATGTTGATAGTTATTCTGGTTTTCAAGATAATGATAAAAAATCTGAAACTGGATTAAGAAAATATTTAAATTCATTGAATATCAAGCGAATTTTTATCTGTGGATTAGCACTAGATTATTGTTGTTATTTCACTGCTGTTGATGGAGTAGATTTTGGATATGATGTATACTTTTTAGTTGATTTAACAAGAGGTGTTGATCTCCCCCCTGGAAACATATCAAATTCATTAAAAATCATGAAGAATAGAGGAATAAATTTCATAAATAAAGAGAGTTTCAAATAATAATTGTTTTTTTACATCTTTCTTTTAATTCAAATAATGGTTAAAAAATTTCCTTATAAATCAATTTTAGTTGTATGTAGTGTAAACACTGCTAGAAGCAGAATGGCTGAAGGTTTTTTGAAAGATTTCTTTTCTAGACATAATTTAAATGTTGTAGTTAAATCAGGAGGCATTTCTTCTCATGCTCGAGATGGAATGCTTATTTCAATGGATGCGAAATTAGTTATGGAAGAGATTGGAATTAAATTACCCGATAATTCTGCATCAATCGATTTGAAAAAACATCCAGAATTCATTATTGATGTAGATTTAATTCTCACTTTGACAGAGAAGCATAAAACTGAACTTATGAAATTTATAAATGTTAATTATAAGGAAATTTTTACATTAAAAGAATTCGCGGGGTCAAGTGGGGATATAAAAGATCCCTCAATGAAAGAAATTGAGGGATTTAGAATTGCTCGTGATGAGATTCTTGATTCTTTATTGAAAGGATTAAACAAGTATTCATTTTAAACCATGATTGAATATATAATTATCGCAATTTTGCAAGGTCTATTTGAATGGATTCCCATATCATCCTCAGGACAAGTTATGATCTTTTCTACTACTTTATTTAATATTACTCCTGAAGAAGCGTTTAGTCTTGCCATATGGTTACATCTAGGAACAGCATTAGCTGTTATATTTAAATTTAGAGTAGATTTTATAAGTATTCTCGAATCATTTATGCCTAAAACCAATAACATAGACGATATCGATATAAAAAAAAGAAATTGGCTTATTTATGCAACAATTGGTACGGCAATTACCGCAATACCTCTGTATTTCTTATTTAAAGTTTTAATTATTGCTAATTTTACTGCTTTCCAAGGAGATATAATTACTTTGGTAATTTCTGGCTTATTAATTGTTACTGGAGTAATTTTGCTAAAAGTTAAAAAAACTTTTGGTGATAATGCGATTACTGATATTTCAAAAGATCAAATCATAAAAGATAGCTTTTTATCAGGTTTAACTCAAGGAGTATCCATACTGCCTGGGATTTCACGTTCAGGAGTTACGGTCTCAACGATAATATATGAAAAATACAACCAAGAAAATGCTTTGAAATTAAGTTTTTTAATGTCAGTTCCTGTTGTTTTTGCGTCTATTGGTGTAGATATTATTTTTGGCGAAGGTTCTGTATTTGGTACTTTAGATATCCTTACAATATTTCTTATTACATTAATTAGTTTTGTAGTAGGTTATTTTTCTATTGAAATATTGCTTAAAATTGCGAATAAAATAGAATTTGGATATTTCTGTGTCTTATATGGAATAATTACTTATGCTATAGTATTACCAATTTTAATAATAACTTCAATAGCTTAATTCTTGAATAAATAATTTTTAATATAGGCTACTATAGTATTTTCTACATTCTGAATTCCTTTAAAGCTCGGAAAATCATTTAGGTCAATAATATAATATTTTTCAAGATTAATTGGCTTAATTAAATCAAATCCGAAAATTTTTAAATTTAATTCTTTTGAAAGGATTTCAACTAAAATTCTTATATCATCAGAAATTTCAAATTGTTTTCTTTTCAACTTTTCCACATCGATATCTTCCGACTTATCTCTCAAATAAATATATATTGGATTTTCCCTTTCAATTCCATAAATTTTATCTCCAATAACGTAGATTTTATATTCCATACCGTCGCATTCAATAAACTCCTGAATATATACATCATAAAATAAGAAAATTTTATATCTTTCACAAAATTTTTCGACTTCTCCAATTTTTTGAACCAAAAAGTTAAATCTGTTATATTTATCATGTTGATAATGACTTTTTATAACAATAGGCAATTTTGGTAAAGCCCATTCTTTAAATTTATTTATATTTTTGAGGGAATGTGTCCATGATTTGGGAACTAAAAAGTTATTTAAGACATCTGAATTTTCTTTTAAAACCTTTCTTATTGCAAAATCAAGAGCGATTTTATTCTTACACATCAAAACAGTATCAATATCATGCAAAGTAGGTATTTTATATAATTTAGCAAGATGGAGTAAATCTATTGAACATTCACTTCTTACTTTTACAATTAATAAATCAATATCTTCGAATAAATCAGAAATTTTCTCTAAATCAAGAAAGTCTTCTGTTGGATCATGTAACTTTAATGAAATTTCATATTCATTTCTTAAGTTTTTAATAACCTTTTTGATAACTTCATGGTCCTTAACTGCTGAAAAAATTAATTTTTTAGTCATTTTTTATATTGTATTTGTAAGAAATCTTCTTAAATCTTGTTGAAATTGATAAGCTGTAAACGTCATTCAACTACTTATAACATATATAGAGATCGCTTCAATTTAAAATGATTTAAATATAATAATTTTATATTAAGAATATCATGGCGAATAAAAAAATAAACATATGTATCATTGGTTTTGGGGATGTTGCTAGTGCGTTAGTGCAAGGAACAGAAAACTACAAAAAAAATCCTGACAAAATTATCGGATTAATACCTGAAATAAAGGAATATAATATAAATGATATTAATTTTGTACTTGGATTTGATGTAAATTCAAATAAAGTAGGAAAAGACATGAGTGAAGCAATTTTTGCAGAGCCTAATTGTAATATGAAACTTTACCAACCTGATTTCTTGGAGGCTCCAATACTAAAGGGTCCTATAATGGATGGTTTAGATAGTAATATTAAAAATATTGTTCCAGTATCCAATAGTCAAGAACCTGTTGATGTTGTAAGAGAAATGAAAGATCGAGATGTTGATATAGCAGTTATAATCCTTCCCACTGGAGCACATAAAGCTGTTAAATTTTATGCCATGTCAGCTCTTGAAGCAGGGGTATGTGTAGTTAATGGTATGCCTTCATATGTTGCAAAAAATCCAGAAATAGTTAAAAAGGCAGAAGGCTTAAATCTAACAATAATAGGAGATGATGTGAAATCTCAAATTGGTGCAACAATCATCCATCGTTCTTTAGCAAATCTTTTTCCCATGCGGGGTGCAATATTAGATCGCACTATTCAATTAGATTGGGGTGGTTGTAGTGATTTTTGCAATCTTTTAACTCGTAAACCAGATGGTGAATTAGTATATGAAGAAGGAAAACGTCAATCAAAAACAGAAGCTGTTATAGCAAAACTCCAAAATAAAGATACCATTGAATGTCAAATATCTGCTGTTGATTATATCCCCTTTTTAAAAAATCAAAAAGAAGCTTATATGAGACTTGAAGGACGAATATTTGGTGGTGCTCCTGTGAGAGTTGATCTTACGATGTTTGTTGAAGATGGAAACAATTCTGCTGGAGTCATAGCTGATTGCATAAGAATTTCAAAAATCGCCAGAGATAGGAATATTAGTGGTGTGCTAGAAACTGCTTGTTCTTTCTTTATGAAACATCCACCAGAACAATTAGAAGATTTTATCGCTAAAGAACGCTTAGTAGAGTTTATTGAAAATAAAAGGGAGCGATAAAATAGTAAAATAACTTAAATTTTACTAATTCTTAAATTCTAATCTTATCCCTTCACTTTTACTGGAACTTTTAACAGTTGTGGTCTTGTTACTATAACATTATAAATATAGTCTGAAATTAAGCTTACTGCTTCAGGAATGTTTCTAAAACTTGGAAAATCATTAACATCAACAACATAAGGTTCACCATCTTTATTTATTATGTAATCTATGCCAAAAATTGGCATTCTAAAGGTTCTCCCTAATCTTAATATTCCTCTTTTCAGCTGTTTTTCAATGGGAACCCTAATATGTATTAAATCTAATGGAGATAAGTTTTCATTTCGTTGTAATCGATTATGTGAGGTAATAGAAACAGCCCAGCGATCTACTACATATATTTTATAAATTATATCAGGTTTACCTAAATACTCTTGGAAAAATAACGAAGATTCTTTATAATCATTTATTAAATTTTTGAGTTGTATTGGATTTTTAGCAACTCCTATAATTCTATCATTCTTTGGTAAATAAGGTATGTTATGAGTGTCTAATTTGATTATTATTTTTTTCCCATTAGAACAAGCCTTATAAGCATCATAAGTAGATTGAAAAAACTGTGGAATTTTTAATTTCTTACATTTTTGCTCAATTAATCTAAATGTTTCTCTTCTACTTTCACAAGTTTTAACCGATTTAAGACTATTTAATAATGGAATCTTTGGAGCAATTTTATCAAGTGCATTGTATATTACTTGATTAGAATCCTCTGATAATAATTTAATTATGATCAATGAAATAGGGTATTTATTTAGCTTTTTTTTAATATACTTGGCAATAGAAGCTTCAGTGCCATTTCTATATAGGTTCACAATTGAGATATTGTAATTTTTACTTAAGAATTTCTTGATCTGTTCGAAAACTTCAAGATCGCGATTGCAAATAACTCCTATATAGATTCTATTAAGCTTATTTGACACTTAAAAAACCCTATTATTTTGATAAATTATGAGTAAATAATGTTATATAAATATTTTGATATTAAGTTAAGTAATTAGTATAATAACTCTATATATTTCCAAGTTTAATTGACTAAAACACAATTATTTTGAGTTTATTTAAATTAGATAAATATTATTTATTAAATATTAAAGAAAAAGTTCTATATTATAGATAAAAGGCTGCTTAGGGTAATTATTTGAAAAAAGTAGGAATAATTATTGACAAATACCACTTGGAATATAAAGTTACTGATTTCTTGAAATATCTAAATTCAAAAGCAGAAGTTAAATTGTATATTGAAGAATCATTTCTCGTAGATAGTTCAAATTTGAAATTTGATGAAGATATCTTTTTTGTTAAAGGTAAAGGTGATCTTATCTTAGGATTAGTAAAATTCATTGAAGAAGAAACCTCAATACCTGTTATTAACTCCTATAAGGGATGCTGGTTAGCCATTAATAGATTTTTAAATAGTGTTTATTTAAAAGAGGCTGGAATTCCTATACCAGATTTCACATTAAATCCTAAAGGGATATTACCTCATTTTAAGGAGTTTATTATAAAGAATATTATTGATCAGAAGATTTACAAATTTAAACCTATAGTAAAGAGAGAAAATGGACATTTACAAGTAGCTGATGAAAGAGCTTTACTCGAAGTTGATACTAAAGACCCTAGATATAATTATCTCTATTATCAGAAATTCATAAAAAGCAAATGGGAATATAAAATCTACGGTATTGGTGATAAAGTATATTATTATAAACAACTACCAATTTTAGTTAACTCTAACAAAATGGAATCACGACATCAGATCGATGAAATTCCTGAATTAAAAGAATACTGTTATAAGGCTATGGAAATTATGGATTTGAAGTTAACTTCCCTTGATTTTTTAAAATCAAAAGGTCAATTTTATTTAACTGATATTAATTGCACTCCAAATTTTAATTATATCAAAAATGGTCCAAAGATCGTAGCAGATTTTTTATTAGAACAAGCAAAAAATTAAAAGGGGTTTAAATTGAATATAGGAATTTTATCTAAAAGAAAAACAATGTTTACGGGTAAAATGAAACAATTTTTTGTAAATAATAAAGGTTTTAATGTTAAAGTCTATACTTTAGACAATCTTAGTATCAATGACACACTTTTATCAAACGATTTTTTTGTTTTAAAATCAAAAAATATTTTTTTTATATATGCTGGCCAATACTTAAAAGCAAATAAAATACCGGTTATCCCTGATCCAGAAACTTCATTTAAGCAGAAAAATAGAGTACATTCACATTTATTAATGAAAAGAGCTGGACTTTCACCTCCTCACATATATTTAAGTACTGTAGAAACATTGAAAAAAGAACTTAATAATAATGATTTTCCTTTAATTTTAAAACCAATTATGGGATCTGGAAGTAAAGGGGTTAAACTTATTAATTCTTTTAAGGATTTTAGCGACAATGATAATAAAAGAATATTATATTTAGAGAAGTATATTGAAGGGGAACATTATAATGTATATTTTATTGATGATGAGATTTGTACATTAATTAAACCTCCTTTATCCCATGAACATGTTGATATGGAAAAAATAAGCACTCCTCTTGATGTGAAAGACTTTATTGAAAAATGGAGAAAATATTTAGAAGGAAATGCTCTATTTGGTCATATTGATATTGTTAGAGAAGAATCAACTAATCAACTATATGCCGTAGATGTCGGGAGTTTCCCAGAATTTAGTCAGTGGCAGTTGGATAATATTTCTCCGGTCGAAGCAATATGTAATCTAATTTTAAAAAAGTTCAGAGATTTTCATAATATTTGAGTAAGTTTTTAGTAGAATAAATATAACTTTTATCTTTAAGGATTAATTAATTATGTTAAAAAAAGAATCCTATAGAAAATGAGTACACCAGAAGAATTAAAAACTTATAAGATATTTGGAAAAACTCAAAAGGTTAGACTTTATAAAATTAAGCATTTTATATTTGATTTTGGGGGTGTAATGATTGAAAAAACCTTTGTTTTAAAAAATTTATTTGATATAATACAATCTGATTTAAATATTACTATTAAACGGTCTGGGGATTCATATTTGCGAAAAATTAGGCGAAATCTTAGTTCTGGAAGGATTTCTGCGAGAGAGTTTTTAGAAAAAATTTTCGAGAAATATTATTATCCTTCTCAAAAACAAGATGGTGCTCTACCTCCAAAAAAGGTAAATGCCGAATATTATGTTGAGTTATGGTTTGATCTATATTCTCAAGTTACTAATATTTCGTCCGAAATGGCAGAAGTAATAGAACGCTTACATCAGGCAGATTATACTATTAGTTTAATGTCAAATACCTTTGATATTCATGCTAAATCAAATTTATTAAAAGGTTTTTATGATATTTTTGATCACATGTTTTTATCTAATGAAATTGGCTTAATTAAACCCGATATGGATAAATATAAATATGTTTTAAAAAAATTAGATACATCTCCTAAAAAATGTATATTTATTGATGATAAAATTCAAAATTTAGTTCCTGCAAGGGAATTAGGTATTATAGTTTTAAGATTTGAATCATTTGAAAAGTTTAAAAGACAGTTGAAAGAATTAGGAATAGGAGAAATCAGTAAGGATCTTCGTCACAAGATTAAGAAACAATATAAGGAATATAAAACCAAAAAAAAAGAATATAAAAAGGCAAAAAAAGAATATAAAAAAGCGAAAAAGGAATATCTAAAAAAGAAGAAAAAATCCCTAAGAAGAAGACTGGAATTTCAACGTAAGCGAGCTTTTTATCAGAAAAAGAAAGAGGAATATAAAAAGGAAAAGGCAAAGAAAAAACAAGAATTAGTAACAAAAGTTAAAATTACTTAAATTAGAAGATTTATTGGAATAGATTTTTAAATTTTAGATTCGTCATTATTCTCTTTTTCTTTCTCTTTATTATAATCATCAATTTTTTGCTTTACTGATTCTGAAGGAGTTGGGGGAATTGGAATTTTTTCAAAAATCTCGATAAACTTCACATCGCCAATTTCATCAGACATATAAGTTTGAATATCCATAGCCAAACCAAATTTTAAATAAGTTAAATTCTGAAATAGAAAACTTTTTGGAATTACTATCTCAAGAGTTTTATTTGTTATGTCATGACTCACTTCAAAATTTTCAACATCTTCTTTTGGAATTCCTTTACTAATCATAAAATATTCTATTTTTTCATTAAAATCTTCAATTTTATCAATAACTTCTATGTTGTAATCTAAAAGTTGACCTGCTAATGGATGATTATAATCAACAATAACTCTTCCTTGTACAACACTCGTTACTGTCCCCCTTTGCACTTGTCCTTGAGTTTGTTTAGTAAAATCTTGTCCAATTTCAGGATTTTTACCTTCATTTAATTTTCTAAATTTAGCAATTCCTATTCTTTCAATTTTTTTTGGATCTCTTTTTCCAAATGCTTTTGTTGGAGGTATTCTTACAGATTTTTTCTCAAAATAATTCATATTCTCTATTGTTTCAGTAAGTCCCTCATTTAGAAAACCTGGTTTACTGACAATAACAAAGTCTGGAGAATAAAATCCTTGTTTTGCTTTTTGTTCATCATATATACCTGCTGTTTTTGCATCTTCTTCAGATGATACTCTAAAAACTTTACCTCTTTGAGTTTTACCTGTAATTTTAACTAGTATAAAATCGCCTTTTTCAACCTTTTTATCTTGGAGTTTATTCTTCTTTTCTTCTAATTTTTTAAGTTCCTCTAGAACTTTTTTCTCTTCATCTTCAGATTCAACTGATTCAGATTTTTCTTCTTTTATGATTTCTGTTGAACTACTTTTTGAGCTTTTAAATAACTCTTTTGCACTATCAATTATTTTTTCTGCTGTAGCTTTTCCAATTCCCTTTATTTCAGTTAACTCTTCTAATTTAGCTCCTGCTAATTTTTCAACTGAATCAATTCCTGCTTCTTTTAAAACATCGATTTTTTTCCCAATACCTTTTACATCGTTTAGTTCAAGAGACATTAAAATCAATTAAATATAATTACTTGGACAATAGAAATTAAGTTTTAGAATGAATGATTACTTAAAGATTTTTCTAAAATTAAGTCTGCTTTATGAGACAGGCTTATAAAGAATTCCTAACGCATCAGCATAATTTTTTACTTCTCTTATTTCTTGGGATGTAGGTCTTCTATTTATTTCTTCATATTGAAAAGCCTTATATTGTGGACGATATTGTCCCATAATATTGAAGACCGCTTTCGGTAATTCTTTTCTAGCATAGTCCAAAATTGGCTTACTACAACACTCAATATGCCCGGGCATTACAAGGTGCCTTATACAAATTTCTCCACTTCCCTCATCATGGACTCTATTATGATTTCTGGCAATGATATCGAAATAATTATCTATACCAGAATACTTCTTGGCACATTTACTGTTCCCATACTTAAAATCTGGAAGCCAGAAATCTATAAAATCTATAATTAATGATAATGACTCATTAGTTAGATAGAAATTAGAATTCCATAACTGACAGATATTAGATTGCTGATATTTTAGACTTCCAATTATAGTATGAATATTTGGTATGGGATCGCCTCCTACATAATTAATATTTATAGCGCCTTTATCTACTAACTTATCAGCAATAGTAGCCAATTCTTTAATAGAAACTTTTTGGGCAACATCTTCAATATTTCTCTGACCTTTCCAAGCTTGAGAAATATCATAATTTTGACAAAAAACACATCCAAAATTGCATCCTTGAAAAAAAATTGTACCACTTGGTATCAATACACTTTCTTCACCCATATGCAGAAAAGCTGAAGAAACGTATGAATCTTTATTTATTAAACAAAATCCTTTTTCTCCATCAATTCTATTAACTTTACATTGACGTTCACAGAAAATACAACTTTCAAGATACTTTCTTGCAATATTCTCAGCTAAATCAATATATGATATAGCAGCAATATTTCGACTTTTTAATTCTTCTGTATCTTTTTTTATTAATTCATTAAATTCCTTAGATTTTTCTTTTAACAGTTTTTCTAGAATTTCAATGCTATCATCAGAATTAAATTCACATTCAAGACTTTTAGCAATTAAATATCTTGCTAAATTTGTACCTTCTTTAATACCTTTATATTTTGAATATCTTTTAATAATTTCTTCATTTTCCCAAACGGAATTCGAGTCCGGACGAAAAAGTTTAAAAACCATATTGATTCAAATGATTAATTATAATTAATCGAAAGATAACCATTCAATGATATTAGAGAGGAACTTCAAATTATCTCCTGCATCTAATCCAAAATCAGAATCTTCTCTCATCCAATCTGAGGATCCTATGCTAACACATCTACCATTATAGAATTCTGAAACCGTACATACCGGTACTGGGCCAAGAACGCCAACATCATCATCAACATAATATTTAAATTCAGATTTTTCAGAGGTTAGAATAATATCTTCCACATCTTCTTCGGAAATTGTAAAGAAAGTACAATTTGGAAGAACTACCTCTGTTACTCCTTTAGTTATAAGATGGTTAAACAGTTCTGTAACTAATAAATTAGTTCGATTAACCAGAAAATTTGAGGAAGCTTCATGTATAATACCATTCCAAAATCTTCGTACGCCTGTTATTTTATACAAGACTCTAATTGAACCTTGCTTCATAGTGATATCTTTATCTCCTCCATCTCCACTAGTTAGAAACAACCCTCCACCTTCCCCTATAAATTTCTTAATTGCAAGTAATTCAGCTTGCGTAAACTTATCAGCTTTTCCATCTTGAGTAGCTTTGATATTACCAATAAATAAAACGTCAAAATCTTCAAGTATATCAAATTCTATTGGTCCCTCGTTCTTGTCTATATACTCAACTTCATAATCATTTTCTCCTAAAGAGAACTCAGGAAATTCTTCAACCTGTTCCTTATGAGACAAGTCTACTATTATTTTGTAGCTCATTTTTGGCGTCACTCCACGATTCAATTCTTGCTCAATTCTTAATGTTTATAAATGTTCTATCTAAGTTCTATAACGAGTTATTTCTTCTAACTTTATAATTTGTAATTTATTTTTATAAAGATATTTATTTTTATAAAGATTTTTATAAAGCTTCTATTTAAAGTTTCATTTTACATAATATTTAAATAGCAGGAGAAGAGATAAAAACAAAATAATACAGAAAAATAGGTTTAATTATGATTCCTTTATTGGAATAAATTGTCTTTTTGCTGAACCCTTTTTTTTAACAACAGCAATATCTATACCATTTCCACTAGCCATATCTCTAATAATAGATGCTGATATTGCTGATATAATGATTTCTTTACCTTCTTTGATAGATAATTTATCTTTATATTTTGCTTCTAAGACACCATATGAGAAATTTTGCCCACTTCCAATAGCACAATATTTCTCTGGTAGAATTGAACCATAAGCACCAATATCCAGAAGAGTAGGACCTTCTTCTTCTGTAACACCTCCTAGAATAAGTCCCACTTCAAAGGGAAACATTTTGTTTTGATATAAGATATTGGATAATAATTTCCCAGCAGATTTAACTAAAATAGGCCTACCGTCATGTACTAATTGGTATATATTGGTTTCTGCACGTAAAACATCTATAAGATATTGAGCATCAGCTACAGTACCTGCAATTGTCATATAAAGATGATCTTGAATTTTATATAATTTTTCAGCAATTTTACTAGCAACAAAATATGCCATTGATGCTCTTTTATCTGTTCCTAGAATTACAGCATCTTTACATATCAATCCTACAGTAGTAGTTCCTGTTTTAAAGACATTTGTATTTTTTATGTCAGTTTTTTCTGGTTTTTTAAATTCAATTCCAGCTTTCTTTAGAAATTCAGAATTATAAGAGTTAAATAGATCTTCCTTTCTCATAATTTCATTAAAGAACTTATAATTTAATAATTTTCTTCTAATTATATATAAATTATAATCTCTTCTAGAGAAAGATTATAATTCAGATGGTTGATAAACAAAAGGATAATATGGCTTAATACCAAATAGAATAATCCAACATATAAAAAATATAATTACTACTATTGAAGTAATTATTGTAGCTAACAGTATCGGTCGCTCTAAGGGATTTATTTTCTTTATAAAGAGAATAATAATTTCAATGATTAATAGTAAAATAAATAAAATAAAGATCATAAAAGCAGCTTGACCTTCATATGTGTAATAACTGAAAACCACGCTGAGACCAACACCTGAAGCAATTGTATAAATCAACTCATCTGAATTTAATTTTCTATGTTCTTGACCTATAAACTCAGTTATTAAAGCTAAAGTAATATACCCAAAAAAAGCGATGTGAATGAGATGATGCCCGAGCCACTCGTCAGAATAATATAGAAATAAATAAAGTTGGCTAGTATCCATTACATTTGATTCTCTATAAATCCAATTTCCATAATCAAATAGTAAATGAACTATATGTCCCATGACAGAAATATTGATGAATAATAGAACCCCTATTTCTAAGAAATATAGCACATATTTATTCCTTCCTTGGTTTTCATCAACATTTTTAATTAAACTTTTCATAAGGAAATAATAAATGATTCCAAACACCGGACCCATTAAAATAATTTCCATTATCATTCCTATTTTTAGAGAGAAGTAACCTGCTGCTCCATCTAATTCACTAATATTTACCCAAATCTTTATAGTGCCCGAAATAAACAGGGGGATAATCAGATAAAGTAACAATAGTGTTAGAAGAAAAATGATTAAAAAATTAAGATATCTATAGGAATCCTTGAAAGGTGTAAATCCCATAATAATTAATTAGCTTCCTTTAAAATTTTCATTAGATGATGTGTAATTAATTCTTACAATATTTATAATTATAAAAAAGAAAAATTTTGAGTAACCTATTTATTTCTACAATAAGTTAAGAATGAAAGATATTTGAAAAATAAAAAATATATTTAGAATTACTGAGAAGAAAATATTATATTTGAAATAATTATTACAATATCTCCATGTCTTTCAATTTAAAAGATATTAAATGGAATGAGTTTAAAAATCCTCCTAAATCTGCTCGAGCTATGGTTCGATGGTGGTGGACAGGGCTAGATGTTGAGAAAGAGGAATTAATAAAAGAAATTCAAGAGTTAGATGAAGCTGGGTTTTTAGGAGCGGAAATACAAGTTTTTATGATAGGATCTCCGCAGAATTTAGAAAAGATTGATAGAGCTAGAGCTAAACGTGCTCATAGATTCATGCAACCATATTACTATTCCTGTGTTAAAGCTGTATTAGAAGAGGCTTCAAAGAGAGGTATGATTATTGATTTAACTATTGGATCTTCTTGGCCTGCTGGTGGTACACACATATCCAAAGAAGAATCATTGAAAACTTTATTAATTGGAGAGAAGAATATTGAAGGTCCATTTCATTATTTAGGAGCTGTACCAAAATTCACTAAACCTCCCAATCTAGGTCATTATAAAATTGCTAATTCCAAAAATAATTTAAAAATAGAAGCTGTTATAGCCGCTAAACCTATCGGAGAACCTGGGAGAATTTCTTATAATAATGTGCAAACCACATATATTGATGAAAATTCGATTATTGATTTAACTGAAATGGTCAATAAACAAGGTATGTTAGAATGGGATATCCCAATAGGATTATGGCAAATTTTTGTATTTTATAGTACTCCTTCTGGAGCGCGTCCAATATCAGATTGCCATTCTTCAACTGAGAAATATAGCTTAGTTTTGGACCACCTTTCATCTAAATCTTTAAAAAACCATTTGGATTTACATATAGGGAAAGGAAAAAGATATTTTAAGAATCATTTTGGTAAAACCTTTAGAGCAATATTTACTGACAGTTTAGAATTAAGTTCTGACTGGCTATGGACAGATGATTTTTTCAAGCAGTTCAAAAAAAAACGTGGTTATGATCTTAAAAAATTTCTACCGGTTTGTTTTGTACCGAATAGAGATAATAAATATCGTAATGCTAGGTTAGGAGGGGATACTCCTGCTTTTGATTTTGAAGATGGGAGTGGAGAAAGAATTAGATATGATTTAGAATTAACAATTTCAGATTTATTTATAGAAGAATATGTACAGACTATTACTGAATGGACTATTAAAAATAAACTTAAAAATAGGATTCAAGCTTACGGTATAAGAGCAGATACACTAAAAGCATATAGTATTTCAGATATACCTGAGACTGAACAGCTATATGCGGGAGGTATAATTGATTTCCTAAAATTTGCAGGATCAGCAGGTTTAATCTATGAAAAACCTTTAATTACAGCAGAATATTCAGAATGGAATCAAAGGGATTATTTGACAACGCCTCTTAAAATGAAAGTTGCTGCTGATAGATTATTCATATCCGGGATCAATCAGTTGATTTACCATGGATTTCCTTATGATAATCCATCTTTTCCATATCCAGGTTATTGTGGGTTTTCAACATCATATTTACCAAGAATTTTTAATTATTCATCAAATTTTAACAGAAATAATCCATTTTGGGAGTTTTTTCCTATTATAAATAATTATATTACAAGATGCCAATTAGTATTACAACGTGGGAGAACAATAAGTAATATAATACTTTTTTACCCTCTATTTAATTATAATGATTCAGTCTTAAAGCAGGAAGAATTAGTTGGTGGGTATTTGGATGAAAATAATATTCCAATTAAAAAAGATCAGGTTGGAGGTAATCTTAAAGAATGGGAAAAACTTGATTTAAATGATAAATGGACATTGTTTATGTTAAGCCTAACTGATATCTTAACAACCAGAGGATATTATTACACCTATGTTAATGAAGAAGGTATTCTAGAGAGTATTGCTAAAAATGATAAGTTAATTATAGGTCAATCAAAATTTGATGTTTTAATTCTACTAAATATTGAAAAGATCTCGCTTAGTTTAGCAGTCAAATTACAAAAACTTGCCAATGATGGAATAAGGATACTATTTCTTAAAAAGTTGCCACTAAAACAGAATGGTTTTTTAAACTATAGAGAGAATGACAAAAAAATAGAAATAATTATTAATAATTTAGTTAAATCTGGTTATGTTTATTATTTAAAGGATATTAATGAAGTCCCACAATTCTTAAGAACAAAATTAAATGTTAATCCAGGATTGGTATTTGAAGAAGAACAATCTACAATACATTACATTCATAAAAAGACAAAGAAGTGTGATTATTTTTTTTTACGCCATTCTACTAATCAACCTAAAAAAGTAATAGTAAAGTTTCCTATTTACAATAAAATACCTTTTATTTTAGATCCTTGGACAGGAGAAGTAAAACAAGCGCCACAATATGAAAAATCAGAAAATAGTATTAAGATGGATTTATATTTTGAAGCATATGGGTCAAAAATAATAGAATTCAAAAAATCCCGTGAGAAAGTTCATGTAATAAAAAGTCCAATAAAAACGGAAAGAAAAGATAAAAAGATAATTGGATATATTGATACTCCAGGTGCTATTATGACTGTTCTAAGTGATAATACTAAAAGGATTATTGAAGTCCCTGATAAATTATTATCTTCTATTTTTATTAATAAATGGCATCTAAAAACAAAATTAAGAGATTATTTAGGAAATATCGAATCTGTTGAGATGGAATTAACAGAATTGAGGGATTGGCGTCAAATTCCTAAATTAAAATATTGTTCCAGCAGAGGTATATACTCTTCACAATTCAATATAAAAAAAATTCATGTTCATGAAGATATAAAATTAGTATTATCATTGGGAAGAGTACATGATGTAGCAATAGTTAAAATAAATGGCAATGAGTTAAAGCCAATATTAGTACACCCTTATGAAATTGACATTTCAAATTATGTTAAAATTGGAGAAAATATTATTGAAATTGAAATAATACCAACTTTACGAAATCGGTTAGTAGGGTATGCAAAGAAAGGAGGGGAAAATTGGAGAAATCATAGGAAAAAAGAATTAGCTCCTTCTGGTTTGCTAGGTC
>JAHLWP010000085.1 GCA_019057865.1 Promethearchaeota archaeon | reverse complement strand
AATACAGAATTAGGATTGATACAGCAAGAATATGCTTATGATCAAATCGGCAAAACGGGCACAGATATTAATGTTTATATCACAATAACTCTTAGAAAAACATTTATCATTCAAATAGATTTTACAGATTATCCCAAAAAGCCAAAAATTTCTATTCCTGATGAAGTTAAAAAAATTATAGGAGATCCATATCAATCTATTGAAACATTGAAAAATTGGAATGTTGAAGCTCCTTCCCATATTGTAGAAATTTTACATGAAATTGAGAATAAATTATATTTTCTTAAAGAAATTGAAATTCAATCAAAGAAAATTCTTGGTGAATATCAATGCGATAAAATTGCTGACAGTATAACACAATTAAAAGTTCATTTATTAACGTATGGTTTTAAAGAACATACATTGGATATTGATTTAGAAACTTATCCAAATCCTCCTACAATAGATTTATCACCTGAATTAAAAGATATCATTCGAATTCCAATAATAGAATTAAATTCTTACAAAAATTGGAAAGAAAATGAATCAGAACCAGTTGAAATTGCCAGAGAAATATCTTGGCTACTTGATAAAAATTCAAGAATAAGTTTTGAAATTGATTTACTAAAAGAGCATTATCAAAATATTAATTATAGTCCTCTAACAGCAACTCTATCAATGGAAATGAAAGGAAAAATGAAGACACAACATATAACTTTCCAATTTCAGATAAAATTACCGAGAGAATATCCTTCAAAAATGCCTGAAGTAAAAGTACTAAATGAATTTGAATTAGAATCACATGAAAAAATTAAAAATGACTTACATTCTTCTTTCAACAATTTTTTTGATGAATGGACTCCTTTTAGTTATCTCATTGACTTATTTAATTTAATATCAAAGAAAATTTTCGAAGTTTCGGTTGTGTCATGTGTTATTTGCCATAAGATTGATTGTCCTACGTGTGGAGTAAAGATTGCGACCTCTGGTGATGTAAAACCTTGTTATACTGCTTGTTTTTATTGTGAAAGAACCTATCATAACCATTGTTGGGAACAAACCATTAAATCATTTGGTAAGTGTGGTTTCTGTCTTAAAACTCCTCCTCCTCATATGATTCTATGAATTTTTTCTAAAAAAATTTCTTGTCCTCTTTAAGCTAATTTTTTAAAACGAACTTCAAATATAAAATTTTTACAATTTCTCTAAGAGTTCTTCAAACGGGACGATATATAAATTTACTAACATACGAGAGACTTTATCTCTCTGATTGTTTAATAGCATTTACTCAACACCATAATAAAGTCAGGAGTTATAAAGGAAGATAATTTAGGTGAAATTTTACACATAAACATGAATAGTAAATTTATTAATTTATTAGTTATTTTTAATTTATTTCTATAATATGGAGTATTTAGTAAAAATTCGAAAACATTTGTAAAATAATAATTTAATACAATTCCCATATTTTTTTCTATATGCCGCTTAAGGCTTTTATAATTATAAAAATAAACATGTCCAAACTTTTCTATAGAATTATAAGTTTTATTACTTTTTTTAATAAAATTCAACGCTTTAAAATAAAGATTATCTTCTAAAGGAACCTTCATCAAAACAAAGTTAGATATCCGTTTAAGTTCTTCAAGCGCCATTTTTGGATTAGGGATATGCTCTAATACATCAATCATTAAAGTAAGATCTATTTCTTTATTTTTTAAAGAAGTGTGACAAATATCTTCATTCAAAGCTTTTTTCAAATCAAGATTCTTTTCTTTTTGGATTTTTAGTATACCTAAACTTAAATCTAATGCAAATTTATTGACTTTTAAGCCATACTTTTTCTCAATATATAAAGATATTCCTTTTAAGATTAATCCTGCTCCTCCTCCGACATCTAATAAATTGATTTCATCTTTAGTGTTATAATTAATAAATTGATCTACTAATGGAATAATCTTTCTTATTTTCCATGGGGAATCGATCTCATGAAGGGAAGGATGCTTTTTAAGATAACAATCTTCATGATAAAGTTTTTTTACTAGATCCTTAAATTTTTTATCGTTAATCATCATACTTTTCATTTAAAAATTACTTTAAAAAATTTAAATAATTTATATGAAGAATTAGTTTTATCATGTTAAAATTTCTCCACTTCAGAATTCTTAATAAAAAATTATTTAAAATATTTTTTTGAACAATACAGATTTAATCATACTATAGGAAATTACACCATTTAAAAATAACAAAATGCAATCTTAAAAAATCTAATAAATAAATATATTTTCAAATAAATAATTGATTAATTAACATTAAATTAAATTTTATTTTAAATTAAATTAAATAACATTCCATAAAAATAAAAACTCCTCCTCCTCATATGATTCTATGAATTTTTTCTAAAAAAATTTATTAAAAAGAATTAAGAATTAGACATTTTTTCATAAATTTCTTCTGTTATATCTTTTAGAAACAGATTAAAATCATCAACAAAAGTATAGAAAGCTTCATTATTAATTTCGACAAATAATAAATTCTGTTCTTCGCCCCAAACTTCGCCTTTAGTAAACAATTTACCCGAATTGATTAATTCCCTTTTCCCTTCCAAATTTTCTTTATATTTATCGTATTGATTTAAAGCAAATAAAATTTTTTCAACAGTTTGATTTTTTATATCTTCAATAGTAAATTCATTTTTATTTAAAATAAGATATATGTCGAAAAAATCTCTAGCTTTTATACCTTTTCTTGTAAGGATTGCTCTAATCTTTTCACATAGTATTTCTTTAATATTATAAATAGGAAATGTAATTTCTTTTGAATATTCACTATATTCTTTTGGATAAAAAGCAATGAGTTCTTCATTTTCAGGAATAACGCTTTTTAATTTTCCCAATTTAGGTGTAAATTTTAAACATTCAACAAAATTAATCTGGACTCTTACTTCCTTTTTAATATCTAAAACTTCAGAAAGATAGTATAATCTAAAAGTCACCATTTTATTACCGCCACCAAATTCAAAATAATTACTATTGGATTTATCATTTATGAAATCCAAATTATTTTTTTTACATATCTCTTCAATAATTTTGCCAATGTTATTAATTAAATTGGATCTATATTTTTTTAATTGGCTTCGTGATTTATTTTTAAATATTTCTTGATTTTTCCAAGTAAAATCTATATCCTTAGAGAACCTATAATAATCCAGATAATTTTTTATCAGGCAAGTTCCACCTTTAAATAAAAAATTTTTGTAGAAAAACTCATTTTGAGAAAGTGCAAAAAGAATTTTACAAAGTAATAAATCTATTTCTATTAATTCTCTATGCTCATATTTTAATAATTTGCTTAATTCATCAATAAATTTCTTCAAATAATACCCTCAACTATTTCTTTTACCGAATTAGGATAATATTTTACATAATTTCTAATTCTTTTTTCCGATATATTATTTGTATATTCAGAGATATTAAGTGAGATCTTTTTTTTGGGTATGCTATTATATATCCAAATATAAATAAAATCAAGAATGGTTTTTTCTAAGTCTGAATATCTGTATTTATTCTCGATTATTCCAAAGTTTAGTAAATCAGGTTTTAATTTCATAAATTTGAATTTATAATTGTTAATATTTATGATTTTATTTCTATACAAATTTTCACTTATAACATAATCTATAGTAAAAAATTCGTGAGTTGCATTATTTAAACTTAAAGCTGTATAAAGACTAAAATACCAATTTTTTATACCTTTTAATTCAAGCCCTTTTGAAACCAGTTCTAAATGGGAATATTTCTTTGAACTAAATTTTAATTCTTCTAAATTTTTAACATAAAATATTCCTTTAAAAATTCTTAAGAGATATCCCCTTGAAATAAAATATCTAATCACATTTTCGTAATTTAAATTGAGGAGATCACAATATTCCTTTATTTCATCAGATTTTACAAATTCCTTACCTTCAATATAAAATTTTTTTAATAAAATTGTTGATTTCATTTATATCACAATGTTATATTTTCTATTACATTATGATATAAATATATTTATTATATTTAAATATATGTAGTCCATTAAAAATGCCTGAAGTAAAAGTAGTAAATGAATTTGAGCTAGAATCGCATGCAAAAATTAGAGATGACCTACATTCTTCTTTCGACAATTTTTTTGATGAATGGCATTAATACTGAATTAGGGTTGATACAATAAGAATATACTTATGATCAAATCGGTAAAAAAAGGGCAGATATTAATGTTTATATTACCATAACTCTTACATAAACATTTATAATTCAAATAGATTTCTCAGATTATCCCAAGAAACCAATAATTTCTATTCCTGCTGAAGTTAAAAAAATAACAGGAGATCCTTCCCAATCTATTGAATATCTTTAATATATATATAATTCTATAAAGGAATATCTCTAATATAATAATCTAAATATTTGATAACATCATTTAACAAAAAACTCGAAAACTATAATTATTTTTATC
>JAHLWP010000084.1 GCA_019057865.1 Promethearchaeota archaeon | reverse complement strand
CTAAAGCTCTTGCTTCATAACCTCCTTCTAAAGATTCTTCAATAAGGAATATTATCTCATTCATTATTCTTATCAGACTTTTCTAATTTATCTAGAAAATAAAAAAAACATTGAGAATATTATTTTATTTCCTATATTAATTCAAGAAATTCTGAGAATTAAATTTTATTATTAAAAAATACATCTAATAATTAATGAAAATAAAATCCAACAAAATGATGAAATATTATATACAGAATGGGTTCCTGCTGGAAGATTTATAAAAATTTTAATGTTATTTGCACGTATATTAATTGGTTCTCTCGGGATTATAGTTACTGCTTTCATACCCATAGAGTTGGTATTTATAGGGATTATATGCGGTGCTGTAAGTTTGTTTATTTTAGACTAGAATTAAAAGCAGTAGTAAAAGAAGAAAGAATTGAATATACCCTGAAATGGAAACGATTATAATCATTATTCAATAAATTAACTAACAATATCAAAAATTATATTAATTTTAAGCAGAAAAATATTAATAGTTATTTTGTTTCTATTATTTTGCTCTCAGATATAAATAAAGGATCTTAAATATTTGAGTAAAAATAATATACTGAGAACAATTTTTTTTATAATACAATAAAATTTTATATCTTTTAAGAATAACAATTGAGGGATAATAATGGAGGAATTAACTGGGGAATGGGTTATTTTAAAAGAAGATGAAATAATTGAAAGAAATATTGATATTAAAGTCATTCTTGAACTAGCAAAAAAATAAAAAGGACAAGATATAACCATCTCAAAAATTCCATCTACTTGTAACTGCTTCTACTGATGAAATAATTATAAGAAATGTATTAAAATTAAATTGATTATTTAAAATAGAACTGTTGCTTATAATAAATATAAACAATAGAATTTTATTAAAACAGAAGATTTTTCAAAAGCTTATATATAAAAGTAAAATTTTACACAAAAATAAATTTTCAATAAAAAAATTTTAATATTTGGTAAATCTTATAGAAGATGGAGTATGTAAAATGACTACTGTTCGTGTAGAAAAGGAATTAGCAAAAGAATTGGTAGATTTGAAACTGAAATTTCTATATGAAGAAATTGATAAAATATTAAAAAAATGGGAATATGAAGAAGCTTCTAAATTTCTAATTGATGCAAGAAACGGAACTATCGCGGAAGCTGAAGATGATGCTATAACTTTACGACACTTATTAGATCAAAGGGAACAATTATTTTCATTGAAAAAAGAATGGAATGATTAAAATAATTTCAATGGATTTTTAATGTCAAGCTTAAAGAAACTAGATAAAGCAAAACTACTTCTCCATCAACATCTACCTATAATATTAAAAACCATTAATTTTGAACCTAAATTAGCAAGAATTCATGTTATTCTTCGGGATAATGTCCAAATTTTTATTAGGCATAATAATTACGGAGAATATAGTTATACCATTGTTTTTTCAAAAACAGAATTAGATCGTTGTCGATATGATAATTATGATGATAGATGGGAGGTTTATTCACGCCCACACCATTTTCATTCGCGAAAAAGGTTAGAAGCTATCTCTAGCAAAATGACGGGAAATCCAGACCATGGTATTCCACTTTTATGCAAAATAATCCAATCGGGAGTGATATATGAAATCAAATAATTCTAAAATCTTTCTATTTGCTCGAGAGTTTTCCTTGCATACCTAATTGCGGCAGATATATCTTCTCCGGTTAAGTGAGGATATGCCTTAATGATTTCCTCAAAAGATTTCCCCATCTCTAACCATTCGAGGATAAGTGATATTGTAATCCTCGTTCCTTTAATACAAGGTTTACCACTACATATTTTCGGATTGATATCAATACGTTCCTCATTTATCATTTATCTTTATTCACTTGCTTATAATTAATATTATTCACTTTTTCATAGAATTATTAATCATTTTTTAAGTAATAATTAATCCAAAATTAATATTTATTGTATTATGGTTTTATGATTTAATATAGTGGAAAAAATATATATAATGTAAATTCTCAATATCTTTTAATTTATAGGCTTAGATCTCTAATCGAGATAGGTATATTGTGATAGAGATTACTTTCGATAATATCTGACATTTTCTATGATACTATATAGTAAAATATATTTAAATACATATTGGAAAATTGTTTAAATTATCAAATTACGTTTAAAGCAAATACGCTCTTTTTACCCATATGTCTAAATAGATTTAATGAGTTGCTTCCATATCTTTGGTAATTAACTTAATATAATCGAGATATTTCAAACCCTTCTTTTCTGCTTCTTTAACAATAATTTTTCTGGTGATATGAATTTGCTGCAATGCTATATCACTTGGGAATTCAAGTTCAATATCTTTTTTAATTTTTTCAATTTCTTTTTCATTTAGCGTTTTCATTCACCTTTATTATAAATTATTTCTTGATAATTTCTTTAATTTAAATATTGTTTTTTCTTAATAGAGTCTAAAATATATTTTAGAAGAATAGGGATATCATGATTAGGTTCTCCACTCATCGGGCTATCTATAACTGATTGCATTCCTCGAACATGAAAATGGTGAGGTCGAGTTTTTACATTCCATATATCATCATAATTATCAAATCGCATTTGATCATCGGGATTAGGCGAATATACAATGCAATAGGAATATTCTCCGTAATCATTGTGACGAATATATAGATAAATTTCATTATGAAAGATAACCCTTAAAACTGGGCGATCTTTATCAAGTATAATCTCTCTTATAAGAGTACTATACTTTTTTGTTATAATATTTCGAGCTAATTCAAGATTCTTACGAGAATCCATGTAAATGCATCTCTAAAAGTTTTATAGATTATTTAAAATTTCTTGATATTTAGTGTAATCTAACAATAACTGACGCAATTCCACTGCATCATCTTCTGCATTTTTATAAATTCCAGTACGTGCTTTCTCTAAAAAATCCTTAGAGGAGGATTCATTCCAACGAGCTAAAATCTCATCAATAAACTGTTTTAGAATCCTTAATTTTGAAGTAATTAAATCCTCTACCAGAGACTTATCTAATTTAATTTGAGTCATATTAATTAAATAATTAAAAGACACATACCTAAATTAATTTTATTCTTGTAAATAGCTAATAGCTATACCATTAAAAAATGGAATCTTAATATAAAGAATAATCTGATAATATTATATATTAATTGTTTAAAAGTGATATTCAATGGAAAATGAAACTATTAAAAAGAAATTTATAGGTGTATGGGAGCTTGTTTATATTGATATGCGATCGTTTGATGGTAAAGATCTAGGGAGAGGGAGAGGGAAAGGATATTTGATTTATACTAAACAAGGATATGTTTCTGCTCAATTAGGGGATCCAAAAATCAAGAATTTCAAATCAAAAAACAAGTATGAAGCTACAAATAAAGAAGTAAGATTTGCATTCAATAAAGTTGATTCATATTATGGGAAATATGAAATTGATAAAGAAAATGGAATTGTTAAACATCATTTAGAGTTCAGTTTGTTTCCAAATTGGATTGGGACAACTCTAGAACGCTCTTTTAAATTTGTAAATGACCACTTAGTATTAAAAGTAGTAGGAAAAGCAGAGTGAATTGAATATACCCTGAAATGGAAAAGATTATAATTATAGCCTTGTATTATTGAATATATTCTCATAGGTTCTAATTATTGGCCATAATGAAATCTCTACAAGAAATCCGCAAAAAATATGCAATCTAATAAATGAATTATCGAATTAAAAAAAAATTGAGAAATATCAAATAACTTTTCTGTAAACCTTAAAAATTTTAAGGAAAAAGAAAAAAAAAAAAAAAATTAAAATATAAAATTTTGTGCCTTTTACCTATTTAGAAGTATTTAATAGCTAAAAGGATATCGTTCCGAGTTATTTTTTTACGTTTTGAGTGTTTGGTTAATGTTAACGCTGTTTTTGTCAATTTCTCAGCAGATGAACCCAACCATTCAACCAATTCATTTACAGCATCACGAGCAACAATCATAGCCCCATTATGTTTCATTAATCTTCTAATAGGACTCCAACTTATATATTCTGAACCAGCCATTTTTAACTCCTCCACTTTTTCAAATATTTACTTAAATTTTTATTAAATTTTATTATTTTTTAAGAGTATGTTATATTGATATACATCTTTTAGATATTTAAAGATTTTTGTTCACACTTAATTTTATGGAAACAAAAATAAAAAAAATTATACGACAAAATTCGAAATTATGAAGTTGATCAATCTCGTGGAAATTAGGAATTTTTTATTGATTTATTAAAAATTAAAAAGTAAGATTTTAAAACTATCAGTATCAGTGTTTTTCTGCAATTTCAATTATTTTGCTTTAGTTTTTTGAAGAAATAAAGAATTTGATCAAATTTTGAACTTACTCATATTATATATGTTAAAAGAGCTATAAAGAATATGATTTCGTGAAATTACCGAATTAAATCTGGTTTGATTAATACAAATAAACAAGATTATTATAATAGACATATTGAGGCTTTTAGTTTAAAAATTAGAATATTTATTTTAGGGATACTTATTAAGATTCGCATCCCCTGCTTTAGAAATATCATATCTCGCATCTATTCTCCATTTTG
>JAHLWP010000063.1 GCA_019057865.1 Promethearchaeota archaeon | reverse complement strand
CTTCCCAAATTTTTGCTTTTTTCATAGATTTCACAATTTTATTATTTATTTTTCAATATAATAATTGAATATTTAAATATTATGATAAAATAACCTAAAAATAGACATTCTAAAAATAATATTCTTATAGGTAGTTTTTACTTAAGTTTAAAATCCTTACGATTTAAAGAAAAATTTTGGAAATTTTACTCTTTCTTTTGATTTGTAAAACCAATCTTGTTATTGCTATTAATTTAAATGCGAATTTATAATAATTTAACAGGTTTAATTTATCTAGATATGTTTAAAAACCTACAATGTATTTTTATCATAAGAGCAGAGGATTTTAAAAATAATGGAAAGGAAAATCGATAAAATATTAAATGAAATTGTTGAGAAATTACAAAGAGAGTATAAACCACTAAAGATAATTCTTTATGGCTCATTTATACATTAGGGATTGGAATTATCGGTCTGATTACTGGTTTTAGTTTATATCAAACTCATTTTAAATATCCACCATTGATAAGAAAAATAAAAAAATTGAGGAAAAAGGTTAGAAAGGTAAAAAAGACAAAACAAATTATAGCTAGCAATCGTAATGATATTATTAGAAGTAATTTTCAAAGTCAAATTAAATTTTTACATATAGAATTAACTGAACTAAAAAAAAAAAAGATTAAAAGATCATAGAGCTAAAAGAATTAACTTTTATTAAGAAAATTGGATTTAAATTATTTTATCTAAAGATTTAACATATCAAATCAGTGAGATTTATTTGAACATTATTTTTTGGTTAATTACATACAAAAAGATTTTTATATACCATAATTTATTTTTTATTTGTTATTTAAAAGTTTTATATAAAATAAAAATCAATATATCAATTTTTAAAAAATCAATAATAAAAAATGTTAATATTTTATATTTCTTGAGGGATGTAAATGAAGGAGAAAAATATTAGGATTAAAGGCTTGGTAATATTACTTGTCATTGTTTTATTTTCGTTTCCAATTTCTTATTTGTTTCCAATAAATACTTCGAATGATTCGAATGACTCGAATAACATTGAAGAGATTCCCCCTTCTGAAGAAATACCCAATTTAGCATCTGATACTTTAGCTACTGATAATACTTTCACCGGTATAGGCTCTCCTTGGAATGTAACTCACTATGCTAATCGAACAAAAACTAATTTGGAAATAAGTTTTAATAATAATTCTTATGATAATTCTCAATATGTAGAATTAGATGGATGGATGGGATATCAATTAAATTCTACAATAACAAATTTATATGATACAAGAAATTGGATTAATGGAACTTTTCATTGTGGTCCTGATGATAATGATTATTCTAGAGATGATAATGATAGTAATTATGTTGCCAATTGGACATTTAAAACGATGGATACATTAGATACTAATTACATGAGTGGTAATTATTTTGACGATGGTTATTCTGGATCTGATGGAGCTGATTGCTTGCAGTTATTGATTGGAGATTATAGTAATAATTATTATGATGTTGGTGATAAATGTTGGTGGGAAACTATTTTTGAAATTGATAGAGGGGATGTAGATGAAGCTTGGTTAAGCTTTGCGGTCTTTCCGAAATATAGTGATATATATAATAATCATTTTGTATTACAAGTTATAGTAAATAATAAGATTTTATGGGGTAATGGTCTTGCATCAATGCTAGAAGCATGTGGTAACCCTTCTACTGGGCAATGGTATAATCCACCAACTATATACTTAGATGTTAATGATGGACAATTATTTCCTGTTGGAGTTAAAGATATGAATGTTACTTTAGAATTTAAAAGAGTTAGTGGAAATCCATATTCTGGTTATGCAGAGGATTATTCTGTTCTCATTGATAACGTATCGCTAATCGTTAAAGCTAAAGCAAAACCATCTCAACTTGATTTGCAATTAAACAATGAGGATGTTATTGATAATGGTAATTATGGTAAAGGTTATGTTGGAATTTTAGGTAATTGGAATGGAAGTATCCAATCATCAGTAATTGCTAATTTTAGTAGTAATCTTAATTGGCCTTTAACTTTTGAAGAAGACGGGAGTTGGATAAGTTATAAAATAGAACTTGAGACAAATTTGAATTTGTTTACAAATAAATTTAGTCCTGAAACCTATTATACTGCTGATCCAAATCTAAATTATCAAGGGTCATCTTTTATTGTATCTAATAATAGCAATGTGAATTGGACAACGTATGCGCATATGGAGATTCCAACTGGATATGAAGAAACGAATATGACTGTTGAATATCCTTCAGATTTTAATTTAACAGGAGTATTTTTCTCTCTAAATCCTGATTCTCTTTCTCAAACTTCGATAAAAGAACATGGAAACAAAAAAATTGTAAATATTCCAGTAAGTTCCATAACAAGTAATACAAATGGATTTTGGAGGCTAACAGCAGTATCACCTAATTACTGTAAAGAAATGGAAATATATAATAATGTTACAGGTGATTGGGAGCTTAATAATGAATTCCTAAGTGGAGAATATATTAACATTACAGGAAAAATTTATAATTCCGCATTGGTTTCTGGATATATCCAACAAACCAAAGCCCAGCTTCAAATAAGATTTCCAGATAGTTCTATATGGACCTCAAAAACTCAAATAAAACTAGTTGATAGTACTGGAACGGTCTATTTTGATCCTATTATGATACCTGATAACATTCCAAATTATAAAGCAGGAGAATATGAAGCGGTTATCACTTGGAATAATTCATATTCATCCTTTGGTTCAAATGAAACAGGGATTATTTATAAAAAGTTTATAGTAATCCATGATTCTCTTCTTTATCCTGATGAAGGTGTATATTTCATTGAAAATGTAATTGACGATAGAATAATTAATATTAAAGTATCATTTAGAGATTTAATAGATGGTACAGCTATTGAAAATGCATATGTATATACAGATTTTACAGGAGTCGATGAATCATTAATCCAAACTAGTCCAGGATTTTATTTATATGAATTTAATGCTTCTAAAGCTGAGGCAGGAAACAATACTGTAACGATTTATGCTAATTCAAGCTATTATTTGAATAAAACCATAAATATTACAGTTGATGTAATTAAAGAGACAATTTTGACGGTTGAAACTGATTTTTTCACTACTCCTTGGAAACAAAATTTTACTGTGCGATTTAATTATACAGAAAAAAATAATCCTCTAAATTGGATTGATACAACAGACATTACTATTGATGAATGGCTTGGTGATTATCATTTAACACAACCTAGCGTTGGGCATTATGAATTAGAATGTAATACATCTGCTTATGCATCACTCACACTTCAATCCTTCATTATTTCAATAGATCCGTATAAATATGAACCCCAATCTGTTCTAATTAGAGTCCAAATTACTGAATTAGCGTCTTCTTTAAAATTATTATTAAATGGTAATGAAACATCTAATAATGGTAAAATTACAGTTGAACTTGATGCAGTCATAAATGTGACTATAACTTTCAGTGATCAGTTAACAGGTAAACATTTACCAAATGCAACAGTTAGTTTACTGCCAGATAGATATTTTGATGAAACAAATGAGTATTACAATTATAGTCTAAAAGCTAATACTCTTGCCCAAGAAGTTACTTTATTAACTGTATTTGCAGAAGTCGTTAATTATCAGCCTCAAACCATTAACTTTTTTATTGAAGTAACTAAAAAGTCTTCGCAATTACAATTATTTTTAGATGGTATAGATAAAACAAGTGATCCCGTCTATGAACTTCCAATAAAAGAATTCTTAAATATAACTGTGAAATTCATGGATAATGAATCACAACACATTAGTAATGCGACAATACAATTGGAAGGAGAGAGTTTAACCTTCAATTTAACAGAAGATGCTGGCTTAGGGCAATATTATATCCCAGGTGGTCTTGATACAACCATTTTAGGTATTGGAACTAAATTATTTACAATTATCGCTTATGCACCCAATTATATAATTAAAACTATAGGAGGGATAAGAATTACTATAAATAAAATAGTTGGAATTATTAGCCGAGCAGATGGAGGTGACCAAATAGAAGTTGATGTCGGAGAAGATGTATTATTAAAAATTATTTTAAAAGATCCTTTAAATAACACGATTAAAAATGCTAATGTGACATTCACATGGGCCTATGGACAGGGAGAACTTGAAGATCTAGATAATGATGGGATATACAATGTAACTTTGTTTAACGTTCGAGAAGGAGTTCATGAAATAAAAATATATGCTGTTTACGGGGATGATTATATTTTTCAAGAATATAAAATAACATTGATAGTAAGTAGACCATCAGTATCTCCTGGACCTAATTTAAGCTGGCTTATTTCTTTATTAGTATATGGATTTATTGGTGTAATATTGGTTGTTGGTACAATTTTTACCTTATATATTAAACGTTGGCGATTCCCACCTTTAGTTAGGAAGATAAGAGCTTTAAGGAAAAAGGTTAGTAAAGCAAAAAAGACAAAACCAGTTATAGTAAATAAACGAGAAGAGATTATAAAAAATAATCTGCAAGATAGTGTGAAAATTTTAAGTTTAGAATTAATACAACCTGAGAAAATTAATAAAATTGAAAAAATTAATCTTAAAAAAGAGGAAGTGAATTAAATGCCAAGAGGATTTATAATTACTGAATGGACTGAAGATCGAGGTTTAGCTGTTACGCTTAATTATCCTGAAAGCCTAGATATTGATTTGGATGATATGATGCGCATCTTCTATGCCCATATAACAGGAGCAGGAGAAGCTGGAAATGTTTTAGTAAGACTGGAAAAAGCACGTTCCAATGTGGCGAGTTTTTTTACTGGAATGGAATCTGAAAGACCCATAATGGTAAATCTAATGTTAGAGTTAGGGGAAGACCCTGACATGTTTGGTGAAGCAGTGATTCAAGAAATTAATGAAACAACCTTAAATTATCTTCGACAAATGGGAACAGGTATTTCCCAAACTTATGACGTTGTAAACGAATTAAAAAACTATCTAAAAAACGCATTATTTCTTTTAGAGAGGTTGAAAAATTTAACAAAGGAACAAAGATTAGCACAAATTTATACTAGTGAAAAGGGAAGAACAATTTTAGAGGTTTTACAAGATAAACCATTATCTAGGAAAGATTTACAAGCAATTCTCGAAGAAAGGTTAAGTAAAATAATATCAAATATTGAAGTTACATTAGATCCTTTCGTAAAAACAGGAATTGTCAAACAAGATTGGATTGAGGGTGATTCAGATATTTCATTATTTCTACTTTCTGATTTTACTATTTTGAGAACACCTGTAGCTAAACTAGTAGAGGAAGCAAGAAAAAAGCTTCCTACTCCCGAATTAGCTACAATATATCTCGAAGAGGTGAATAATTTCTTTAAAACCTATAAACCCAGCTTAGAGGATAATCTAAAGATAGCTAAAAATATGGTAAATCCTGATAAATATGATTTTATCACGCTTTTTAGAGAACGAGCATATCCCCTAAATAAAATTCCTAAAGGTCCCGGGGAAAGCGTTGAGCAAATTGGTGAATTTTTAAAAAGTATGGAGCAAGATCAAATTATTAAACTTATAAGGGATAGCAAGGGTAGTCTATGGGTATTTTTATTTACGGATATTGTAACTCACACATTTTATCCAGAATATATAATTGAGAAAATTCGGCAACATCGTGTTGATGGGAAACTTAAAAAAGAATTGGCAATTAAACATTTAGAATTACTCGAAGAAGCATATAAAAAATAATTAGGTGTTGCATTAAACGTGTCGCATGAAGAAGTATCAGCAACAAAGCATGTTTTAGAACTTATTGGATTAGCACATGATGAAGTTGAGACTTATTTTAAAATAACGGGAAGAGGTCCCGTAATGACTGGTGAAATTGCATTAATAGCTAATGTTGATGAAGAAAGAGCAGTACAAATAGCAAATAATTTATTTGAAAAGGGTTTAGTCAGAGAAATTCCTGGAAAAACGCCATTTTATATGGCTTTACCTCCATATGCCGCGCTTTTAAATCAAATTCGCTATTTCAAAGAAACAATTAAAACATTTCAGCAAGTTTCTCCTAAAAATTTGCAAGAACGATTCGATTCCATGGAAGAACATTCAGCAAAATTAAAGAAACTAGATGACTATAAAACATATATTCAGGTTATGAAAACTAAACTTCCTGCTCAAATTAAAACCCAGTTTGATAGATTTGAGAGTGAACTTGAACAAGTAAAGAGATTCCACGATGTTAAAAGATTTATTTTAAACTTAAAAGAGATTGTACCAGCAGATATTGAGAAAGAATTTGATATTATGGAAACCAAATTAGAAACTATTAAATCCGAGATTTCGAATAAGTTTGAAACTCAATTTCGAATTGGAGCATTAAAAGCCATGGCTGAAAAAATCGTTTCTCGTGTTGTTTCTGAACAATTTAATGAAATGACAGATTATTTTAAAACCAAATTCGTCGGAACAACACAAAATATGCTTGATCAAGTTATTAATCAATTGGGGAGTCTTTCTGATACTGCTGGTGAAATAACCACAGATTTAGGTACTATATTTACAGATATAGAATCTGGATTAAAAAGTACTTTAGAAGATCTAGAAAACCGAGTTACTGGCGTATATGATGACATCATAGCGGGTATTGCTGAATTAAAGAATTTATTCCAGAAAGAAATTTTTGAAACTCTTCAAACCGATATAATAAATAATATCATTAATCAACTAGATAGTGCTGAAGCAACAATGCAAGAATTCTGGGATCGCTCTAAGGAAGCTTCAATGTTAAGTTTTAAAGATGTATGGTTTGTAAGGAGTATCGAGGGAATGAAAGCACAAATTAATGAATCAATCCCTCGTATTAAAATGAGAATTTATATTATTGCTCCAAAACTAGAAGATGTTGACTTCATCGCTCTTTCTAAGGTAAAAAAACATGTAAACGTGAGGATTTCAACTAATCTTGATTTAAGTAATGCTGATGATGTTAAAATCTTAAATCAAATCAGCCAATTTCCTAATTTCGATGTAAGACATTATCCAAGAGAAAATATATGGTCAATAAATAGAGATTTTGAAGAAGTAATAGTTTGTGTAATTTCTAAAGATATAGACCTCGGAACTATGCAAGTCGCAGGTATGGGCTCTGTGCTTGATGAGCATATTAAACTATTTGCTGGCTTACTCGAAGATGTATGGATGCAAAGTAAAAAAATCGATCAAATTGGATTTATACCTAAGCAATATCAACAGCCTATAAAACCAGAGATATCAAAAGAACCCGCGCGAAGGGTTTCAATACCAAAAGAAGAACCTGAAGTTAAAGCAGAAGAGATTATTAAACCAGAACCCGTTAAACCTATCGAAATACCATCAGAAAAAATAGAAGTTGAGACCCAAACAGAGACTTATACCGGTACTATTAGTCCAACTGATGCTACTCTTTCATATCAATTTGATAGTTTAATAAAAAACCTAGAAACACTGCCTGGATATGAGTTAGCTGCAGGTTTCCAACAGCTACAAGACGAAATCCTCGAAAAAAAAGGTTTTAGTGCTATTCTACGACAAATCAGAATAGAGGTCACTGCTCTCAAATCTATACCTAAGATATTAGACCTTTCCGAGAAAGATATGTTATTAAAAAAAATTAACTTTTGGAGAAGTAAATTAAATATATAAAAGCTAATTTTCTCTTATTTTCTTCTTTAATACTTAAAATTAAAATAAGAAAGGATTATCTATCCCCAGATATTTTTCTATAATGTCTAGAATCTCTTCTTTTTTGCCAATATAACCGATTAATTGATGTGTTGCTTTACAATGGGAAGCATTATCAATGGTTTTAAATGGACTCAACTGAAGCTCAATTTCTCCATAATTTAATAAAGGCTTATCTGGAGACTCAGAATTATATGATTGGATAACTCCTATTTCAGAATCGGGATGATCTCTCGCGACGTCAAAACATTCATCTTGACTTCTTGGAATATCGTTAGATAATTTAACTAAAAATCCATAATCCTCTGAATCTGGAATTTTTAGTATATATCCAATCTTTGCTTTTCTTCCATAATTAATATCTTCGGGGCGAATTGCCAATTTGTAGATATCATCCACATCGATTTTATATGCTAAATAATTTTCTCCAATTTTTAAACGATTTGAGGGAATATTTCGAAAATAAGAAAGAGGTTTTGGATCTGGTTTAGTTGGTACTAAAACTGTGCCTGGGTTTGAAGGACCACCACTTATTATATTAGCTAAAGACCACCCATTAACTTTTAAATTTGCTCTATAAAGCACACAATCATCTAAAAACTCTATACCACAATATTCAACACCAGTTCTAAGAGGTTCCTCTATAAGTTTGAATTGGCGAGTAATTTCCCCACTATACAATTCTTTAGTTCTTTGATTCAAAACTGAGATGGGACTTGAAACTGTACATGACTTAGAATTACTTGCTAAAACCTCATAATATGCAGGATCTAACGAAGATGGGCATTCCCAATCTCTAAAATTCTCAGGATCTTTATAAAAGAAGTCACGTTCAGGGCTTATCCAATACCTGTCTCCTCCAATTACTCTATCTCGTGTTTTGATGGCTTCTTTAATTTCAGAATTTATCCATAGTAAACTATAGCAATCTTCTCGTGGAAATAATCCTAAAGGACGCCCCCCATATTCGGAAATAATAATTGAATTTCCATTTTTTTGTTTTAATTCAATAAGATTGGTAATATTCCCAATAGAAGCTAATAGAGCTTCTTTAGAATAATAATTCATAATTATAATTTGTAATTAAGGATTTTAAGGTTTTTTTATTTTCTTGAAAACAGTTCAATATAGAAATTTTTTTAAAATGTTAAAACAATTATCTACCATTAAAAATTGAGGTGATTAAAATCCCAAAAGTTGTTCATTTTGAAATTAATGCTGATGATCCAATACGAGCAAAACGATTTTATGAGAATATTTTCAATTGGAAAATAGAAAAATGGGAAGGCCCTATGGAATACTGGGTAATTAATGCAGGAGATGAAAATGAAGAAGGAATAAATGGTGGTTTACAAAAAAGAGAGGAATCAGAAGATCAGATTTTTAACTATATTAAAGTTCCATCGGTTGATAAAGTAAGTAAAAAGATAGAAGATAATGGAGGTACTGTTATCTCACCAAAAATAGCAGTCCCTGGAATCGGTTATTTTTATATGTTTAAAGATACAGAAGGAAACAAGCTTGGTATAATGGAAGAAGATGAATCAGCAAAATAATTTTTAAAAATTATTTTTTTTTATTATTTCTCATACCCTACTTTTACAATCATTGATAATGTTTCATCAAAAGTATGACCCTCAACTACGATTTTAAAAGGCATTTCTTCTGAGTGAAATAATTCTGTAAAATAGCCTAACCAATAGGCAGAATAGCGTTTATTTTGTCTATGCCGAAATAATAGATGATACTCATCTTTCTTCTCTTTTTTAATATCAATTATATAAAAGTAATTCGCAACAACCCACATCTTTTGAATTGTTTGCAAAATCTCTTCAATCGTTAGATTCTTAAGTGGTTTACCTGTATACCATAATATTATATCAATAGCTACATTTTTGCTCCAAGGCTTTGTTAAACTTTCTTTTGGAGCTTCAGCAGCAGCTATAAGCTGATTAAAAGTAGTTTTGCCTATTAACATCATTTTCATCTCATCTCTAGCTCGAACCCATAGATCTCTATCAAGGATTTTTTGCTCTCCATAATATTTAACCGCACGTTCTATAAATGAAATATTAGACTCATCTTCTTCTATATATTTATCGATAATAGCATGTATTTCAGGCGAAATTAAATTAAAATCATCATAACATTTAATTGCATTTTTTATCAAGTCTGAGATAGTAGTACCATGTTCCTTATATTTATCAATTAAACCCCTTGTTTCATCACTTACTTTTACATATATAGGTTTATCTTTAGACTCAGGCTCTTTAGTTTCGTCTTTTTGGGTATTATTACTTTTATCATCAGAAGTTTCGTTTTCTTTTGTGATAGAATCAACTCCTAAAATATTTTTTACCAATGTCTCAATTTGAATATATATTTTTATATTTAAATACTTTAATCTTTAATATATAAAGGAAATAACGGCATTAAAAAATGTTTTTCTTTATATATAAAGATATATATGATCATTCTTCTATTTATTTTTACTTCAATTAATTTTATTTCAAATTAATGAATTTTGTCATTAATTGGATTTTGTAAAAATTTGGTCCTTATGGATTTATATGGAATATAATTTTATTTTTCTCTAATACAAAATCAATTGAGTCTAATAGAGAACGAAATCCAATGTTAGACTCAGATTATCTTTTTTTCTCTTTTAAAGCATTTTTATAAAATATTTCTCTCTGAATCAAATTATTCATATAGTAATTATATATAAATATATATATCCAAATACTCTATTTAGATAGTTAGAGCTTTTATTTTTTCAAAGTCATGAATTGATCATAACATTTAAATATATGATTATATATATATATATTTGGGATAATTTAAAATATAAAAAGATATAAAAATATATGAGAAAAAAAATGGCATGGATGATTCCAATTATACCAAATAGGCGAAATCGAAGTGCTCACCATAAAATTGGTGGATTAATCTCCCTTATCTTACTATTTCTGGGACTTGGCGTTTTCTTTTTTGGCTTTCTTAGTTATTCTAAATTCGATGGCTTTGCGATTCATTCAATATGGATTATTGGAGGTATAGTCTTTTTAATATCAATTTTCGTTATTGGAGGTATTATTGCTGCTGTAGCGAGTGTGAATTCTAAAACAATGAAAATCAATGGATATAAAGAAAATCCATACCAATCTAAAAACGAAAGTCCTAAAAAAAATCCTTACATAATTCGAAGACCCGTACAAGTTAACCAGGAAGCACTTTTTTTTGATAAACCTGAAAACACTATTCCTGTCCATCAAGAAATTCAATTTTGCCGATATTGTGGAGAAAAACTAGAAAAGGATGCAAAATTTTGTCATCAATGTGGAATTAAAATTAAGAATTAATAGTATTTTTTTGAAATTCTTTTAATATAATTAAATTTGTAAAATGATTAGAAAATCCACGATAAATCGATTTAGGAATATACGTTGGAAGAAAAAAGATACCTTTGCGATAGTTTCAATTTTCTCTATTGGGACGATCATGACTTCAGTGAGTTTTTCTTTTAACCAACTTTATGATATATTTTTTAGTATTTGTTTAGGCTTATTTATCGGGGGAATTATATTGTCTATTATATCAACATTTTTAGCTCAAATGGAATCTAGCCTTTCAGGAGAGGGTGAATTGGATGTTGAGATGGATGTAGATGCTGATATTGATGTAGATGTAGATGTTGATGCAGATATTGACGTGGATATTGACACTGATATTGACATTGATATTGATTCAGATGTCGATATAGATATAGATGCGGAGGTAGATGTTGATGTAGATTATGATATGGGGGTTGAAATTGAAGTAGATGCTGTTGAAATTGAAGCTGAGGTTGATGTGGATGCGGGGGTAGAAGTAGATTCGGATATTGATGTTGATATGGAAACTGAGGGTGAAATTGATACTAGTTTATCCGATATTACTCCTGCACCAATAATGCTCTTATTATCAACAGCATTTTTAGTATTTGGCATTTCTGGTATAATATTATATTATTCAATTAATGAAACATTGAAATTTGTCATTCTTTTTATAACCCCCTTTTTGGCATACATAATTACAAAATTTATTAATTATGGGTGGAAAAAGCTAGCAAAGTCAAGATATTATAGTATATCATCAACCCTGAACTTAATTGGTAAAAAAGGAGAGATTATTTTACCGGTTGATAAGAGGGGAGGAATCATAAAAGTTCCCTCCAATACGCCTATGAAATTTGAAAGGTTACATGTTAAACCATTAATTGAGGGATCCGAATTTGAAAGAGGGGATACAGTTTATATTTGTGATGTAAAAAATGGTTATTTGTTGGTTGATTATACTAAAAAATTAATTAAAAAAAGGAGATGATTAAAAAGTGAGTGTTGAAGAAGAGATTTTAGATAATGTAATAATTATTGAAAATTTGAATGAAAAAAATGAAAAATCCTTGAAGGAACATAGAAAAAACGTTAGTAAACAGCAAATTTTTAGGGGTCATAGATTAAAACCTAAATTCGTTTTTACTTTTGTAATGTATATTATATTGATATTAACGTTTATGATTGTCCCTTTAATGATAACGTTATTAATTACCGAGTTCGGAGGATAAGTCCAATCTTATAGATGGATTAATAATGAAATTGCAAAATCTGATAAAAAAAGTACAATAAAATTTTATGAAAATTAAAAAAAAGGAGGTTTGAAGAGAAAAAGGTGTTATTTGTAGAATTAAATCCATGGTTTGTAGGTTTAGGTGTTGTAATTCCCATAATTCTCTTCTTGTTTATAATATTCTTTGCCGCAAGATACAGGAAGTTCAAAACGAATCAATTTGTTATCCATTTACGAAATGGTAAAGTTAAAAGTGCTGGCTTAGGAGGTAGTTTAATATTATTGCCATTAATCGATGAGTATGTAGTCATTCCAACTACAAGTATCCAAACTATTCTTGAAGCTCATGACCAAGTAGTCTCAAAAGAATACCAGAACATAGAAATCGTAGGGATGGCTATCTGGAAAGTTATTGATCCTGAGAAAGCGTTTAGTGCGGTTTCATGGATTCCCAGAAATGAAAACTATGTAGAAAAAATATTAAAAGGTGCTGCTGAGGCAATTATACGTACTACTTGTGCGAATATGCCACTTGAACTAATTATTAGAGAAAGAAGAGAAATAATTGATCATGTTTCAAAAGATCTACACGAATTAACTGCTGATTGGGGTGTAATAATAGAAACCTTTGAGATATTAGAAGTTATTATTCAAGAGCCAGAATTAAAGAAAAACATGGAAGCGACTAAACAAGCTGTTGAATATAGAAAAGCTCGTATTGCTAGAGCTGAAGCTGAAAGAGAATCAAAAATAAGAGAGTTAGAAGTAAAAAATGAAATTGGAATTCAAGAACAACTTGTTGAAAGAGAAATTGAGTTGCGAAGAAAAGAAAAAGAAATTGTTATTGCTGAGCAGGAAAGAGAACGCAAAAAAATTGAAGCTGATGGTGAAAGGCAGAAGAAAGTTATTGAAGCTGATGCAGATGCACAACAAATAAAAAGAAAGTTAATTGCTCAGGCTGAAGGTGAAGCTGAAATCATAAGACAACAGATGCTTGCCCAAGCTGAAGGTTTTCTAAAACAAGTAGAAGCGATGAGTAGTGCTGATGAGCGATTTTTAGCGGTACAATTAACAAACATTTTACCAGAAATTTTCAAGAATTTAAGTCCTGATAAAATGTTTATAATGGGGGATGGAAATGAGGCATTTACATCACTATCAAGAGCAATTATGCCATTTTTGCAACTTTTACCGGAATATTCTGATAAAATCAAGGATTTCTTCAACAATGGAGGAGCAAAGAAACTAAAAGAGATTTTAGTTAAGAAATAAATTACGTGAATCAAAAACTAAATAAGGATTTTTAATGAAATTCAGTGGTCTATGGGTAAATAAATAAAAATAAATCTTTTTTTTTTAAATTTTTAATAAATTAGAATTTTAAATTAATGATAAAATTAGCATATATAATCGTTATTATGCTTATTGGAGGGATTGTTTTAAAATCAATAATTTTTTATTAATTTTCTTAATAAGATTAAAAGAATAAGAATGGGTCTAAAGGAAGCTATTAGAATATGTAATTTTTAATAAAAAATTATTTAAACCTTTAATTCCTAGTGGATAATTACTAAAAAACACTTTTTAGATGGAAAAAATATGATTCTATACCTCTTTATAGTTTGTGTTTTCATTTTTGCAACCTTAGAAATTTATGGTGAGTATAAAGATAATGATACATTAATTACAAGCTTTAAGCCGCTCGTATTGCCTTTTATTGTTCTGTTTTATATATTTGGAGCTCATCCTAACATTGATTGGCTAATATTGGTTGCTCTACTATGTGGATGGGCTGGGGATTTTTTCATGATGCTAAAGAATGAAAAATGGTTTTTATATGGCATGGTGGCATTTTTACTAAACCAAATATTCTTTATAATTTCATTTTTCATATCCATAAGTGATATCTCTGATTTTAATATTTGGGGGTTATTCTTGCTTGGGCCTGTAATTTTGATTATGTTATTTACAATTCCAAAATTTATCAATAAAACTGGAGATTTAAAGATTCCCGTATTAGTCTACATGGCTGCTATACTGATAATGCATATTGCCGCGGTTTTACGGTTGGCTGAATTTGCAGGATTAGAATTTATTTTTATTTACGTTGGCTCTCTATTTTTTATCTTTTCTGATACTTTCCTCGCTTTAAATAAATGGGATGAAGCAGCCAAGCAAAAGAGAATAATTAATATGGTAACATATTTTCTAGCTCAATTCTACATCGCTTTAGGTGCTATATTTACCAGTTTAGTGTAATCAATTTTCTTTTTCTTTTATTTTTCAAGAAACTTTGTTAAGGTTTTTTTGAATCTTTTAAATATTGAAGTATCACCATCAAAAGCTATTAAATCCATTCTAAATTCTTCTATGAATAATTCTTCTAATTTTTTAAGATAACCATTAATATCTTTTTCTTTATCTCTATTAGCGGATTTTAATACAAAGTATATATCATAAAGTTGATTGCAGAGAAAGTTATAATTAATGTCTCCTATTCTAATAATACTAC
>JAHLWP010000062.1 GCA_019057865.1 Promethearchaeota archaeon | reverse complement strand
GGAGAATTAGCAGATGAGACTGATGAGGAATTTAATAGTGGATTTCATGAGATGGAAGAGTTAGCAGATGAGACTGATGAGGGGTTTAATTCCGGATTTCATGAGATGGAAGAATTAACAGATGAGATTGATGGGGGGTTTAATTCTGGATTTCATGAGATGGGAGAATTAACAGATGAGGAGCTTGATAAGGAGTTTGATGAGCAATTTAATGAGATGGAAGAGGAATATGAAAATATTGGCTCTCAAAGTACTGTATTAATGCATGAAAATCTCGAAATAGAAGGAGAAAATCAGGAAGAACTTCAAGCTGAAAGTGAGGAATATACTGAGGAGGAAGAGGAGTACCTAGAGAATGAGGAAGAAGCAATAGAGATAGATCCAGAAGAATACGAAAATGACCAAGATCCTATTATTGATACCGAAGAGATAGAATTTGTTAGGGATATGGAAGAATTGGGGCGCATGCTGAAAGAATATGATGAGAAGTTAGGCTATCCTGAAGAAGAAAATGATAATACTGCTTTTAATGCAGAGCAAGCTTATAGGGAAATTAAAGAAAGAAATAGTAATAAAGAAGAAAAGGAAGAGGCCCAAGAATTAGAGGAACAAGAGAAAGAAATTACTGAAAAACAGAAGGAAGAGCATATTGAGGAAATGTTTTCTGGTGATGAACAAGAGGGAGATGTTGATAAAATACCTAAAGAAGCAGAGATAGAGCCAGAAGAGTTTGATTATCTCTGGGAAAAATATGAACAGTATGAACAAGAAGGTAAGAGTTCTGAAGAGATCAGTAATTTAATGCAGGAGGCAGAAGAAACTTATAAAATGTTAAAAAGTGTTGAAAAGCTCTATGAACAACAAGAAAAATTAAAATTAATCGACCACGAAGATGAAGAGGATGACGATGATGTAAGAGAAGAGATTGATAGGGTAGATGCAATAGAATATTTTTTAAATACTGAAGAAAAATTACACCAACAAGGAAAATCTCAAGAAGAAATAGACGAGCAGGTGGAAGAAATTGCGAAGGATTTCTTCTTAAATGAAATAGAAGAAAAACAACAAAATGAACAAGAAAAAGATGTGAGTGAAGAACTTAGAATCGAACAAGCTGGAACTGATGAAATAAACTCAGATCTAAAAGAACAGGAACAGATTAAACAAATCTCTGTTTATGATAACGATGACAATAGAAAAACTCATGAAGAAGTGGAAAAAAAAGAAGCAGAAGAAGAGATCAAAACAGAATTAAATGATATAGAAACTGATGATGTGGAACCATATCACGAAAGAATCAACGAATCCATTGAGAAAGAAGACAAGCTAGAGAGTAAAGAATCTGAAGAAGAAGAATATGAAAAGCTTCAGCAATTATATCGCCAAGAAACTGGTAAAAGACCAATTTATGCTGGAAAAGAAACAAAAGGATTTAGCCAATGGCTAGAAAGACAAGAATTAAAAACTAAAGAGTTAGAAGAGAAAGAACAAGAAGAGGAGGAATGGCGAAAGAAACTTAAAAAGTGGATAGAAGGATCTAACGAAGAAGAGCTCAGCTCTGAACTTAAAGTAGTTTTGAAAGAGATACTTCAAAATTTTCAAGAATATGAAAAATTAGAAGAATTATATAAAAGATATGAAAAAGGAGAATTAACTGAAAAAAATAAAGAAGTGTTGAATTTCATTATAAACAAACTATTAAATATAAGCCCTATTCACTTACATTTATATTTGAATATAAGCGGATTTAAAGCGTATTATCAAGAACATCATTGGTGGAATCCCGCGCTTATTAATGAAATAAAATATAAATTTCTCAGACATCTGTCCAAAAAATATGAAGTCTTAAAACAACACTCAAAAAATATATCTAAATTTAAACAACTTCATGCTAAGTACATTCGAAAATTAGTTTATAATATTTCACCAATAAAATCAGTGGGGTTAATAAATTATAAGAAGAAATTAAATCAAAGAGAAAATGCATTATACATGAGACATAAAAAGAAAATTAACGAGATTGCTGCTGTACCACCTCCCAATATAACTCATTTTAAGCAAAAAGTAACAGAACATTTAAAAAATTTAAATAATTTAATTGAAGCTTCACAAGACCAAAAAGAGTTCATATGGTCAAAATCTCAAGAGATATTAAGTGAATTTATTTCAAGAGTAAAGAAAAAGGAAATTTCTATCTCTACAAATATTAATTTTAGATTAATTGCTACTAGCATCATTTATACTACCATTATTTCAAATAAAAATATGCCAAGAATTTCTATTACTAAAATAAGCAAAATCGCGAATGTAAATCCAAGCAATCTGGGTTATTATTATAGAAAGTATTTTAAAGATTCATACCCAAAAACAGAATTTCTTCTTTCGGAATATAAACTTGGAAGAATTAAAAATTTCATTTCTTTATATTTTTTTGATATTTTAAAGGATATTGATATTAAGACATCTGATATGGTTACAATTTTGAAAAATAATATTTTAATGAATGTAAACCTTCCCCCACAACTGTCTCAAAAAGATATCAAGATGCTCTGTGAAATTATAATTTACAAACAAGAAAAATTTGAAAAATATTTTTCTGATTTGGTTGAAATAGTAAGAAGCCTTATTATTTCAAGTATCACACATAAAAAAATTGGCGCGCTTCTTTCATTAAATCCTTTGGTAGAATATTTAAGAGAGAGAAATATTAATTTATTACAAAAAGGGAAATTGTATAATTCAATTAATAACATTTTTAACACTTTAAAAGAAAAGTTTCCTACTTTTTTCCCAATTCGCTGGGGGAGTCGTGAGAAGCTTCCTAAAAAAGAAAAAGAAAAGAGAGATAGAGAATATAGAAGAATTATCGCAAATAAATTAAAATTATATGTACTAAAAAATATTTATAATGGAAGATATTTTGATGGTGACCTTATTAAATGCCCAGAGTGTGTTAAAGAAGGATTGGAAATTAATTTAAAAAATCACAGATTAAAAGCTTTGGATTGCCACCATGATTCTGCTGAAAAAGAGAATAAGTTCAAATCAGATAATTTATATTTATTATTTAATAAAAATCGTGGCAATCCAAATGTATTAGAAGATTTGATCAATTTATTGGAATCAGAAGGAATAATTCTCTTATGTAGAAATCATCATAGAAGATTACATTTTAATGATGAATTTGATTATATTGTTAATTGGAAGGATCTTTTTTCTTTTCCTGCTGAAATGATTCATTTACTTGTTAGGGTTTCAATAAATAATTTCAGACTAACTAAAGATTTATCTCCAAATGAAAAGGCTGCTAAAAAGAAAAATATGCTTAGAAAAATAAAGAAAAGATATATTATAGAAAGATTTTATGGAGAATATTGTCATATTTGTGAAGAATTTAATATTAGGGAAGATTTATCTGCATTTGATTATCATCATCTAAATGAAGATTCACAAAATATTAAAGCTCATGAATTATATGATACTTATTCTTGCTCTGAGATTATCAAAATCCTGATACAAGAAAAAGGAGGGTACATTTGTTCTAATTGTCATACTGTTATTCAATATAAACTTATTCATTTGTTAGATGATATTTATGAAGATAAAAATATAGTAAAAAAAATTCAAGAAGATTACAATTCCGCTCATCGCAAATTCACTCCAATGGATAATCTTAGTGATGTATTAATAAAAGACCCTTTAAAAAAGCCATTATATATAAATGAAACTTTCGAAAGATATTTAACGGCAATTTTTGAAATTTCAAAGTTAAAACATGAAGTTACCATATCTGACATAGCAAACTTTACAGGATTTAATCCGTCTACTATTCATAGCTTTTTTAAGAAAGAGAGCGAGCTACTAAAACAATCTATTGAAATTAAAATTGGTTTGGCTCCTACTCCTACTAGGTTTATTTTAACAGAAAAGGGAAGAGAATTTATTTCTTTAATAAACCATTTTAAAAATTACTATAGACTCCTTTAATATTTAATGAGTTTCTTTATTTTTTTCATTTATTAAATATTTTAAATCTACTTTTTCTTTGAGTAAATAATCTTCGAAAATGTCTTTTGCCTTTTCTCTCTGTTTTTGGTGCTCATTAAGGAATTTATTAATCTTTTGTATTAAATCTTTTTTACATTCTCCACAAAGTAACTCTCCTCCTATACATTTTGATTGAATACTTCTAAGTTCATTATCATCTAAAGTGAAAAGCATAAAATGGTATTTATAAACAGAACACACTGAAGGATTTCCCCCTAGTTCTCTTTGCAATTTTGCATTTGCTTGTCCACCAGTGAATGCATTATTTACTTTTTTTTTTACTGTATCTGGTTTATCTTTTGTGAAGATCGCAGTATCTTCTACTGATGCAGACATTTTCCCACCTTGTTGAAGGTTTGGAAGAAATACACATTCAATAAGAGCCGGCTTATAAAAACCAAGTTTTGGTAGAACATCTCTAGATAATCTAAAATGAGGATCTTGATCTACAGCAAGAGGGATTAAACATGGAACATTTTTTCCCTCTATCATACTTTTAAGCATAGCTGGAACTGTTTGAATACTTGTATAAAATATTTGACCTATGTTTGAACTATTGTCTAAACCGAATGTTGCTTTGACTGTAGAGAAGGTTATTTTTTTAGCTATTTTCAGAGCATTTCTATAAAGAGTACCTGCAAGATCAATATCAGAAAAGATATATGTCTTCTTTGGATTAAATCCTAAGGCAATAACATCTAAAGCATTATCATACGCATATTTATGAGTTTCTTCTAATGAAATGGATTGATTAAATAAAAACTTTTCATCATCAGTTAATTGGAACCATAATTCTACATTAAATTTTTCTTGAAGCCATTTTGAAAAAATCCAAGGTAATAAATGACCAAGATGGACATTTCCTGAAGGACCTCTTCCCGTATAAAGATAAAATGGATTTCCTTTTTTATATTCCTCAATAATCCATTGAAAATCTCTATGGGCAAAAAAAACTTTTCTTCTTAGAAAGGGATGAATCTCATTTGTAATCTCCTTAAAATAAAACAATAATTTTTCATCAATAGGTTCTATTCCAAACTCTTTTATTAATAGATCATAATCTACTTCACCGCTAACTTCCCATGGAGTAACTATAAAATCAGGCATTTATTAATCAAATTTATTTCTTATTTATAATAAGTAAATATTTTATTTTTATTTAGATATTGAAGATTTTAAAACTTGATGTCTTTAAAATCATTTCATTCTTGAAACAAATAAGAGAAAAAAATCTTATAAAATCATTTAAACAAAGATATGACATATTAATAATGGTGATATTGTATTACCTCAAATCATGGAAAATCCACAACCAACAATAGTGCCAGTTGGAATTGATCAAGATCCTCACATAAGACTTACAAGAGATTTAACTCGTAGATATTATAAAGGCTACTTTATACCCGGTGCAACTTACCATTATTTACTAGCTGGAATAGATGGCTCAGATAAAATGGCCAAAAGAAATCCTAATAGCTACTTTACGTTTAATGAGCCCTTAGAATCGATAGAAAAGAAAATTATGGGCGCACTTACTGGAGGAAGAAAAAATAAAAAGGAACAACAAAAACTAGGTGGAGAACCTCAAAAATGCATGATTTATAAAATGCTAATGTATACTTTTGAGGAAGATGATGAAAAATTGGCTAACGATTTTGAAAGTTGTATTAAAGGAGAATTAATGTGTGGAGATCATAAACGAGAATGTATAGAGAAAGTATTGAAATTCGTAGAAAATCATAGAAAGAAAAAAGAAAAATTATTAGATAAAGCTAAAAAACTTTTGAATATTGATTAATCCTTTTTAATATATTCTATTACTATCTCTTCCTTGCAGATTTGATAGACTCTTCCATCCCTTGATTAAATAATTGAATATACTCATCTAATGGAACCAACTCACGACTGATCGTTTTAAGATTTTCACTAGAGATTTTACCATTTTCAATAAGTTCACGACCTGATTCTTTTGCAGCATTAATGATGTCATCAACAGATTTACCTGTTGCTTTTAAATACATCATAGCACTTGCATGAGGTCGTAATAAGGCTCCAGCAAATTCTCTACCCATATTAGCACACATAGCTTTCATATATAGAATCATGGGATCAAAATTGTCTAATTTCCACCATGCACATGTAGCAACGTATACAACCTTACCTGGTTTTGAATACACGCGGAGGGGATGACGACAATGACCATTTCTAAGCTCTACAAATGGTTCTAACAACGGTAGCATTCGATCAATCAAATTTTTCATGGGCCCTGTGATTCCATCTATATAAAGAGGTGAAGCAACTACTAAAATATCCGCTTCAGCTATCTTCGGAAGGATATCATCCATATCATCTCTTATTGAACATTCTCCTTCTGTTGGAAACCAACAATTAAAGCATGCTGTACATGGTTTTATATTAAGTTTTTGAGTATACAATTTCTCGATTTCGGCGTCTTTTTCTTTCATGCCTTCCAAAAAGAGATTCAATATCAAAGCTGTAGTTCCTTTACTCATACGAGGACTACTGTTGATTGCTAGAACTTTTACCATAGATAACTCAATAATTTTTTAAAATTTTTATAAGAATTTTAAATTTTTTTAAATATATCGAATTAGATTAATTCATTTAAAATTTTCGTTAAATCTTCAAGAAAATCAGGAAACTTATCTAAAAAATCCTCCTTTTGATTTTCTTTAATTACAACTGATGCAAAAAATATCTCTGATTTAATCTTCATTCTGTGAAGATATGTTAGAAGTTTATCTTCAATTGTGAAAAAATTATGATTTTCATCATATGATTCCTCTTGCATTCTTTTGAGCAAAAAAAGATGCTCCTTTATTGATTCTAAAAGTTCAATATAAGTATCTGACTCTATTTCCTCGCTATAATATTCTGAAATAATTATTCCATTTCTATCAAACACAATAAGAGCTTGACTATTAAACTGTTCCAAATAATTCTCCAACAACTCAGAAAGTTCAAAAAATTTCTCATCAAAAACAGAAAGCCCATATGAAACCAATTGTATAACAGAAAGAATATCATAAATAGAACTTCGTTGAAATAATACCTTAAATGTTGAATATTTGTTAAAAATCATTTCTCTTAATTTTTCGATATTAGTTAATATTGTTTCATCATTCCTTAAATCAGGGTCATATTTATGAAAAGTAACAATAATTGGTACTTTCATATCACTATCTTTAAAAAATTGTAAAATAGAGTTCAAATATTCAAGAGAGTTCTCAAATCTGTTTGGATCTTGAATATCAATTACATAAATAAGCAAGTCGGTTCCATCAAAATATACTTCCTGATTCTTTTGATAGATTTCTCTATAGATTTCTTGTCCGCCCATATCCCAAAAATTTACTAATGTTGTAAGAAAATTCATCTTATGATATTCAACCCTAATGGTTGGCTTTAGTTCCATGATATCTTTTTGAAAATCATATTTTTTATCTAAAGCAGTTAAAATTGATGTTTTTCCGGCATTGTCCAAGCCAGATATTATTACTTTTATGAATCGTTCCATTGTTTTCAACTAATATTCTTAATAGATATTTATTAATTTTAATAAAAAAAAGGATTTATTTAAATTACTATTATTTTTAGTTTTATTTCAATATACTGAACATAATTAATTATTTTTGACTTTCTTATTTTAATTATATCTATTTGGATATTGTAAAAAATTTATCTGGATATTATCTATATATTCTATAACTTTTTTATACGTTAGAGGCGTGTTAAAACTCCTAGTTTTAATGCTGTTTTAATAACATAAGTATGATATACGTATTTTTTAACAGTGATAGAGTGTTTTTCATCAACTATTAATAAAATGTAATTTTAAAAAGGTGTATTAATTGATTGATTTGGAAAACAAATTTATGGAAAATTTACATTATCGAATAAGTATAAAGAAAAAAACCATTCACCCATATAGAAAATTCCCTGCCTTTACGTCAGAATTAGAAAAAAGTGAAGAACAATTAGTAAATATTCAGGTACGAGATAAATATCAAATAATAATAGAAGAATTGGATAGCCTAATGAAAAAATCTCAATAAATAATTATTTTTTTCTAATATTAAAGATAATTTATTCCCCCACAATAGTACAATAAATCGTTCTAGAGCGCGGTTTTTCATCGCATTCAATAAAAATGATTTGTTGCCATGTTCCTAGGATTAATTGTTGGTTTTTAAAAGGAAAAGTTTGGGAAGTCTTGAGAAGAAAACTTCTAAGATGTCCTGCCCCGTTATTATCACCCCAAGTTCGATGATGTTTATAGTTTTTATCATAGGGAATAATTTTTTCTAGAAATTCCTTTATGTCATGTTGGGCTAATCCTGGTTCATATTCAACAGTAGAAATAGCTCCAGTGGAACCTCCAATATGCACATTAACCAACCCATTTTTAATTCCACTTTTATTTATTGAGTTCCGAACGTGAGAAGTTATATTGATAATGTCACAATATGCTTTAGAACTTAACTTAAAAGATTCGAAAATTACAGTCATTTCACTTCAATTTTAATTTATTACATATATTTACTCTTTTAATTTGTTTTAATACCGATTTAGGTAATGTTTTTTCATTACCTTCCAATATTGCAAAAATTTTTGATAAAATAAGAAGTTCATCTTGGTTAAATCCCTTAATATTACTCCAACCATGTGATCCTGATTCTGCTTCAATACAAATAAAAAACGGTGCTTTGTTATATGTTAAACATTTTTTATCTTTACATTTTTCGCAGACAATAGGAAAATAATACACATTGCCATTTTTAAGATAAATAGAGAACGTGCCAAAGTTTTTATTCTTTATTCGAATCCAATTCTGAGATTTATCTTCAACTTTAATACCAATTTTGGATAGAAAATTGGTTAGAGCATTTGTATTAATTTTTTTTTTTATTTTTTCATCATGAGGTTGCGGCTCATAATAATCATTACAATTATCTTTAACTCCAGAATGATTAAGTAGCGATTGTAAAGGAATTAAATTAATAATATAGCAATTTTCAATTTCTTTATTTTTTATCTTATTTAAGCAGATTGAGCAGATTTGGTCTAAAATTTCAAAAGGTTCTGAAATTTCATTAATTTGAATATTATTATTTTTTACCAAAAATCTAAAATCTTCATTTTCAAATTGAGCATTGATAATCTCTTCTTTTGAAAATTTTTCAAGAATTACGCAAAAAATTATCGTTATTGCTGGCATTCTAAGTCTAATTTCACTAAAGTAATGATAAATTTGTTCTATTTTTGTATCTGATATAAAAACTAGCATTACCTCAGCTCCATTGTAAAAAATAGTCCGTAAGAAAGACCTCCGTTGCCTGCAATCTATATTCCATAATAGAAACTCAAATTTTTGATGTTTTTTAGTTAACTGATAGAAATATTCAATTCTGCTTATATTTACACCTATGTTCTCCTTATTTTCTAAAGGAAGACAATTTGAACTTATTTTTTTCTGAAATTCATTTTTATATAACTCAGTTCCCCCTAGAAGACAAATTTTCTTTTTAAGGTAATATTCAATAGGTTCAAGAAGTTCACATGAATTCAATGTAACACCACTAGATGTAAAAGAAATTTTTTATTAAAAAATTTTTTTAAAAAGTTTTTTTATTAATTCTAATTTATCCATTTTAATAAGATATACTACAATCAAATTTCATGATTAAATAATGAGCGAGAAATTAAAGGATTTCTTGAAAAAAATTCATGATTCTAAAAACAAGATTCCAGAATATGCTTCTATAATAGTTCGTACTGGAAAAAAATTGATTGATATAAAAATTCGTAAGGAAGTTGCTAATATATTGAAAGTGTCTGCTCATGATGATCAATCATCTGGTTGGTTTTTACATTCTGTTCATATTCCTATTAAAAACTTAGGCATACCAGAGAATTCTAAAAATAAAGATATATTAGAATTTTTATCCAATCCTAATAAAATTACAAGTAATAAGCAAACTAAGGAATATGTTGAAGATATATTGAGAAAATATGTTGAGATCTTACCGGAAAAAAAGAGGCACTATTTCAAAACTGAAAGGTTTAAGAAAAAGAAAGAATTTAAAGTCGGGACCCAACTCAAAGGTTTTTAACTATTTAATTTTAGATCCAGGAGGGACAGTTCTCTTTTTCTCATCAATTTTCAATAAATATGGTTCATTGTTAAAATCAGCTGCGAGTAACATTCCTTGACTTTCAACACCCATAATTTTTCTAGGTTTTAAATTAGTTAATACAACAATCTTTTCATTAACTAGTTCTTTAGGTGAATAATACAATGAAATTCCAGTTAAAATTTGCCTAAGACTTTTTTCACCGCAATCCACCATCAATTTATAGAGATTCTGTGATTTAGGGATTTTTTCACAACTCTTTATTAGTCCAACTCTTATATCTAATTTAATAAAATCTTCATACTCAATTTCCATAAAATTCTCAACTTCTTAATGGCATTCCATTCAAATTAACATACTCTTTCATTTTTGGCTTTTTTTCTCGATATGGATTTTTTATATTTTTAATTTTTCTTCCAAAAGTTAAGTATCCTGTATGACCAATCATTCTAACTTCTGGACGAGTTGCATTTTCTTTAACTTGTATTCTTCTTTTCAGTAATTCATATGTATTTATCTCAACAAAATCATTATTTCTCAATGCGAAAGTAGTTTTTTTTACCTGCTCAATTGTAGGGGAAAAAGAAACCAATATCCCACTTAATTTTAAATATGTTTTAACTTTCTCCACGGCTTTCCAAGGGGTCGCTATATCTAAAATAATAGCATCAATATCTCTATATTCATAAATATCTTCAATTATATCTCCATATTGTATAGTAATAACATCTTGTAAGTTAGCTTTAATAATATTCTTTTTAGCTCTTTTAAGAGATTTTTCACGAATATCATATGAATACACATGCCCACTTGGTTTTACATAATTTCCTAAAATGCTGGTTAAAGCTCCAGAGCCACAACCAGCTTCAATAACAATACTTCCAGGTCCAATCCCAGAATAAATTACGATTAAACCAGCATCTTCTGGATAAATAATTTGTGTTTTTCTAGTCATATGAAGAACATAATCAGAAGGTAAGGGTTTTAAAGCATAAAATCTATATCCTTGACTTTCATACGGTTTAGAGAAAATTACAGACCCAAAAGGTTTTCCAATAATATCATCAAATTCAATAATACCTCTATGTGTGTGAAAACTACCTCCTGGCTTTACTTGAACTAGCCATCTTCTTCTATCATCAAGGATTAAAAAGATTAAATCATTTTCTTTTATTATATTTGCGTCCATAATATTTTTTAAACAAATTTTTCATTTATTTCTAATATATTTACAAATCTTTAATTTTTTATCATACGCTTTCTTTTATCATTAGTTTATATACAAAAAATATATAAAAAATATTATATTGTCATACTTAACTACATTTATAAAATTCTTTTTTATAAATATTCTTTAATGAATTCTTTTATGAGTAAGGATAAAACCAATAATTCTCAAAGTTCTAGATTATCCTTTAGGGACCTCCAACATCAAATTGAAGATTTTAGACAAAAAAGAGATGATTTAAATAAAAAAACAAAGGATTTTATCAATGCATTACAAGATATTGAGATTGAAATCAATAATACTTTAAAAATTGCGAAGGAGAAATATAGAAAAAAACGAGATTATTGGAATGATAAAGTAAAGAAATTAAAAGAGAAAAAAATAGAGTATAAGAACTTATTAGACAATTTTATAGGGGAAAAGAATAAAATTCAAAAATCTACTGATGATGGTAAGGCTTCAAAAAATTTTGTTTCTATTAAACAGATTGACCGTAAAATTGATAATTTAGAAAGAAAAATTGAAACAGAAAATCTCAATATTGCTGAAGAAAATGCTATTATTGATAATATCAGAAAATTAGCTGAAATGAAACAAGAATATCTTGCTGAACAGATAAACAGTGATCTCTTTAAACTTGAACGCAAAATTGAGATAGTAAAAATAAATTTAAGCAAAATCTATGAACAATTAAATAAATGGTCAAACAAATCACAAGAAAATCACGCTAAAATGCAAGATCTCTTCCAAAGAGTATATGCCTTAAAAGAAAAAAAGAAAAGAATGGAGGAAGAGCTAATAGAAAATAAAAAAGCAGCTGATCATTATCATGAACAATTTTTGAAATTAATGAATCAAAGAAGAAAAATTTCTAAAGGCAAACGACCTTATTACGCAAGCAAAAAATCTGTTAAAAAATATACTCCAAGTACTAAAAAGAATGAATTACTTAAAAAATTAAAACAAGATAAATTAGAAAAAGCTCTAGAAAAACAAAAAGCTGGAAAAAAATTAAATTTATTTGAAGCTAGATTAATTTTAGAAAAATCCAAAGGATAAATAAGATTTAATGATAAAAGGGGTTTTTTATATTCTTTTTAAGCGGTCTTTTTTATTAAATGCAAATACAGATAGATTTTAATTTATTAGACTTTTAAATTTGCCAAAAGGTTTAAAATAATTGAATTGACAACTTTGTTAAATTAAAATTTATATATATAAATTTAACGACCATATCTAATATTGAGCTATTAATAACATAATTGTTGTTGTTAAAAAAATTTCAAAATTTTAATAAGTGGAAAAGAATTAGAAAAAAATTTTAGCAATCCTAATTAATTAGGTAATGTTATCTACATCTTCAGAAGAATATAGGCTTCAATACTGTTATAGGGTAGTCTAAATTATTAAATATTTGACAATATAATTAACCTTTTGAATATTTACCAAAAAAGACATCCAGTTAATAACAGTTACCTTCCATATAATGAGATTTTTAACTCAAAAACTACAATTATGAAAATAAGAAGAAGATTGGATTATATTTTTATTGATAAAAAGTAGGAAACATTAATAATATCAACAATGAAAGAATTATTATAATCATTCCATAAAAAATAACTACTTTAAGGATATCTTTATTTGTTTCTGGGAAATTCTTTTTTAGGATATATCGTAAAGGAAAACTAGCTATTAAGTTTAATGTTTTTGGGAGTTTTATTAGAAATGGTGTTCTTTTACGATATTCTGCATATTTATCTGGATACTTTTTTGATAAATTAATATCTTCAAGAAAAGCAATACCAACAATTATTAAAGCAAAAATTACCCATGGTAAACTAGCCTCTAATCCTATTTTACCCGCGGGCATATATATTAATTCAAGATTCATATAATGAACAAATAAACCATAACTCCAAATGAGAAATCCTAAATATTGAGGATGTCTTGAATATTTATATATTGAGAATTCTATTATATCTCTCTTCTGGTACTTCCCATAAAACCAACTAATGACTCCTGATGTGAAAATATATAATCCCAAGATCATAAAAATCCATGGAAGGATCACAATAATAATAAACCCAATAGGACCCAAATAGAAAAGATAAACTAAAAGATAAACCGGAATAAAAACAATTATCCCAAGTGTTAGAAAATTAAAGTAAGGTGTATCTAATGGCAACCATACTACTTCTAGAATCCCAATACCTGCAAGAAAAAACATCGACCAACCAAAACTTCCAAAAGTAGGTAAAAATAGTAAAAATGAGCTTGAGACAGAAATCTTTTCTTTTTTTATTAAAAAGCCAATTATGATAAATATAACAATGATTATTAAGCATATATAACCAATTGGTCTAACTCCATTAATAAAAACCTCAATTTCATCGGGAGAGAATACAGGATGAATATCTGGAAATATTTGGATTAAACAATTGTTAATAAGAAAAGGAATCTCAAATGTTAAAAATATTAGAAAAAAAGTAAAAAGTAATGCCAATAATTTTAGATTCTTTGGTTGATCATCACTTAATTTTCTTTCACTTCTAGATTTTTCTTTTTCTTTCTTTTGATATTTAGGAACTCTATTAAACAAATTGGAAATTTTACAAATCGTTTATTATTTTTCTTGATACTAAATTTAGTCTTATCGTATTTGAATTTTTCTTAAATTTTTATATTACTTTTAATTATTAACTAAACTGTAAAAAACACTAATAAATATTTGGTTTAAAATATGATTAATATGATTTTTTCTATATAACCTTTTTAATTAAAATAGAATTAAAATAACACCAATTAAAGTTATAATGACTCCGAGGAATCATGATTATAGATCACTGTGGCAAAACGATCAGCATAAAAATAGTGTATTTTGGTCCCGCTTTCTCGGGAAAAACTACTTCAATTAAAGCCTTATTCTCTCATTTTGGTAAGGGGGAGCCGCTACACAGTATTGAATGTACAGTAAATAGGACTTTATTTTTTGATTATGTCATAGTTACATTTCAGAATCAAGAAAGGAGATTAAAACTTCATATTTATACCACCACGGACCAAGATTTATATTTTGTTACTAGATCAATTACCTTACGTGCGGTTGATGGAATAATATTTGTTATAGATTCTCAAAAAGAAGTTTATGAACGAAATTTAGCATCTTGGAAAGAACGACTATCATATTTTCGCGAAACCCTTAAAAACATTCCTATTATCATTGCTTTTAATAAACAAGATTTACCAAAGAAATTTAATCCTACATTATTCTTAAATGAAATAAGATATTATGATTTTCAAATATCATTTTCAAATATAATTTTCAAAGTCTAATTAAAAATTAAGAGAACTAAATAAGGTTTAATAAAATTGTAGATTTATTATTTTAATAACGCCTAAAATTAATGGAATTTTCAAATATAATTTTCAAAGTTTAATTAAAAATTAAGAGAACTAAATACGGTTTAATAAAATTGTAGATTTATTATTTTAATAACGCTTAAAATTAATGGAAAGGATTTGAATAAATTTGAGTAAGAAAGTACATGAAATCCGAAAAATTTTGATGGAGCATCATGATTGGTTTAAAAATAGCATTCCATTAATCGCTTCGGA
>JAHLWP010000038.1 GCA_019057865.1 Promethearchaeota archaeon | reverse complement strand
TAAGCTTCTTTGATATAATTAATTTCTTCGTCATTTAATCCTCAGATAATTATATTAGGATCGTTATTTATTACTGCAAACGGATTCGCACGAAAAGAGACGTCAAGAGGTTTTCGATTTGTAGATAACATCAAAACCCCATGCATTTTTTCTGTATCATTGTTAAGAAACGCTCCTGCAGGGAGCAGGTATTTTAATTATTATTTGGCTTTATTAAAATTTCACTTATTTTCTTTGTAGATCCAGTTTATAGCCTATATTCATAAAACTTTTATGATTTAACATATTTTTTTCATTAGTTTCAATATAAGAATTTTATAATAATACAAACGCTAAATTTATAAACACGAATAATTAAATATTGGTGAAAAACGATAGTAAAGGTAAAGAATCCTGAGGAGATCGCCAGGTTAGTCACTTCTGGCTCATATCAGAAAAAAAGAATTTTCTCAATAACAGCGCACATAGATCATGGTAAAACCACAGCTACAGATTATCTCCTGCGCCGAGCTGGACTTATGAGGGAAGAGGATGCTGGCCAGCTCCAAATGACCGATTCAGATTTAAATTAAGATATACTTAGTTTACTGAAAGACGAGGAGCAGGAAAGAGGGATTACCATCTTCACAAGTGTAGTTTTACTTGCATTTCAAGACCTTAGAAAGCCGGACGATAATGAACCCTACATTTTTCAATTGAATGATACACCAGGGCATATTTCTTTTACAGGAGAAGTTTCAAGAGCTCTCAGAGGTTCAGATGGTGCTATAATTCTAGTTGATGCCCTTGAGGGTGTTATGACGCAAACCGAAACTAATATTAGACTCGCAGTAGGCGAAGAATACTGTAAACCAGTCCTTTTTATAAATAAAGTTGATAGATTAATTAGTGAACTAAGACTTAGTCCAAAGGACACTTTCGAAAGAATTGATAAAATTACAAATGAAGTCAATGAGTTAATTAAGAAAGTGAGACCTGAAGGTTCAAATTGGGGAGTTGATTTTGCGAAGAATTCTGTAGCCTGTGGTTCAGCCAAACATGGGTGGGGTTTTACATATGAGATCTTACTAGAAAAAAACCTTAAACCTCAGGATGTTTTTGTTAAATACAACGAGGGAGACATAGAATGGTTAAGAGAGAATCTACCATTAGATGAGCCGATGTTAAGAATGGTTGTTGATCATCTACCTGATCCTGTTAGTGCATCTAAATATAGAATTCCCCATCTCTGGGGAGGAGATTTGAACTCAGAACTGGGGCAATCATTGCAAAAATGTGATTCTAGCGGACCATTATATGGGATGATTACAAAAATATTTTTGGACCCAAGACGTCAATATGCAGCAACTTTGATTGGACGCGTTTTCTCTGGAACTTTTAATCAAACTGACTCAATTTATCTACTTGGAAGTCGAACTTCAAATCGGGTAAAAAGATTAGGTGTTATGGAAATAACAGATCTTTTGGACATTCCTAAGATACCAGCGGGAAATCTCTTTGCTTTATATGGATTCATTTGTCCTTCTGGAGAGACTTTTATACATAATGAAATGATCCCAAAAGATAAAGAAGAAATTGGCAAAATCCCTACTTTTGAAAAAATCCATTATGCTTGTAAAGCTGTTGTATCAAGAAGTATTAAACCCCAAGATCCACATGACCTTGGTAAATTAGGGGAGGTTGTTGGGAAGTGGATACAAGCAGATCCAACAGCAGAATTTCGTCTTGATAAAGAATCAATGGAATACATTCTTAGCGGAATCGATCCCTTACAAATTGAAATTTTGACAAAAAGAATAAACAATCAAGTAAAAATTGATATAGGAGAACCCATCATAGTATACCGAGAAAAAATTAATGCAAAAAGTAAACAATTTCATACCAAATCATCAAATGCTCATAATCGACTTTTGTTATACATAGAACCATTAGATGAAAAAACTGAAGAATTAATTGATGAGGGTAAAATTACTGATTTACAGAATGAAAAAGAACGTGCCCAGATTTTAAGGGAAGAAGCAGGTTGGGATACAAAAGAAGCTAGACGTATTATTGATGTTTTTAAAGGAAATGTTCTAGTAAATGGAACTTCTGGATTACAAAGATTTGATAGAATAAAAAATGATCTTGTGAGTGCTTTTAGAAATTGGCTTAGTGAATGTATCATAGCTAAAGAACCAGCTATGGGCATTAAAGCTGTGTTCACAGACGCTGTCATACACGAAGACCCTAGACATACGCAATATGCACAGACTGCCAGTATGAGTTATTCTGCTTTCTCTCTCGCAATGTTAAACGCCGATCCTCATCTTTATGAGCCAATCCAGCGAATAGATGTAAAAACTCCTCAAGGAACTGAAGCGGGGGTAAATTCAATAATTAATCGCCATCGAGGTCGAATAAACAATGTCATCCCTGAAAGGGAATATGTAAGAATTCAAGGACAAATTCCAGCTGCCGAAATTATAGGGATAGCGGATGAAATTCGAAGTTCAACGCAGGGGCGAGCTTTCTTTGGTTATGAATTTAAGGGATTTGAGAAAGTACCACCTTCTTTGGAAGAAGATCTTATTTTAGAAATTCGAAAAAGGAAAAATATGCCATTAGAGATGCCAAGTACTAAAAGCTGGGAGAGATTTATCTATAAAAGAACTTAAAATTTTTTAAAAATTCTACTCCTACTATTTTAAAGATTTTTTTTAAAAATTATAAATTAAAAAGCTGTTTTAGTTCAGCTGTATTATCAATAAGGTAATCTGGATTATGCTCCTTTAAATTTTCTTTTTGAGCTAGCCCACTAGCAACACATATCATTTTAACATTAGCATTTTTACCTGCTTCAATATCAGTTGTCATATCCCCTATGAAAATAGCTTCTGAGGATTTAATCTTCCATTTTTCAAGAATCTTGAGAATTCCTTCAGGACTAGGTTTAACTTCTGATACTTCGTTAAATCCAATTATAGTTCCAAAATATCTAGTTAAATTAAATTTCTCTAATACTTCTTCAGCATATTGACTTTTATTATTGGTTAATATGGCTAATTTTAAACTTTTTGATAATTTTGAAATTAAATCATCTATACCATTAAATATGGTTGCTTCTTCTCTATATTTATTAAACTGGTTAAATAAAAAAATAGCTATACGTAATTTTTTGAAGAAACTGAGTCCTTCCAAAGAGTTTATTTTAAGTAACTCGTAAGAATTTAATAGTATTTTAGGGACGGGATAATTTTGGATTTCTTCGATTAAATGGGCAATTTCTTCCATGACAGCATCACGGTTAACCTTTAATTGATATTTTTCTATTCCATCATCGACAGCTTTAGTGATTGCATCTGTAATATCGTAAATGACTCCATCTAGGTCAAAGATGATTCCTTTATAGTGTTCTAAATTTAATTTATCCATCTTAAAGTGAATTAATGTTTAGAGTAATTTTAATTATACTAAAATTTGAAAACGTTAAAAAAGATTTTTTTAAAATTCTACAAAGTAGCTGGTTTAATAGCTTAGCAGGAGATTCGCAAAAACTACAATTAATACATTTACAAAAATCTTTTGATTTTTCAGGTAAAAATGAGCTAGCAAAATTATGTCATCCAGAACAATATAACAGTGCCATTAAGGAATTGAATAAAAACGAATTAATTAATAGAATTGAATTAAAGCAAATTTTAAAGCATTGTAATTCAAAAATGCGAACATTATTAATGGTTTTATATGAGGGGGCATTAAGAAAGGGTGAATTATTAAATATTAAATATTAACATATAAAATTTGAAGATGAATACATAAACTTATTTATTGATAAGTCAAAAACACGAGAAAGAAATAGTTAAATAAGCTTTAAATTTTTATTTTTTTTTATATAAAGTTATTAACTTTAAATTACACGATTTAAAATATATTAAAATAAGAAAGTAAGATGATTTAAAAGAGATTTACTTAAGATCTTTACTTTTTTTATTAATTCCTTACAACTCTTTATTTCTTAAAGCCTAAATACAAAACCCATGAGCTAATAACCATTAAGAATCTTACAAAAACCAAAGTTACCCCTGGACTAATTAATGAATCACCTGTTCCACCTATTACAAAAGTTAAGAATCCTAATGATAAAAATAAAAATTTGCGTTTTAACATTCCTGTTGATTGAAAACTCTTATACAAAAACCCAAATCCATTAAAGATTAGAATGGAAAGTAAAAAAATAGCAATAAGTAGGAATGTGGGATGTCCAAAAACAAAACTAGCATCAATTAGGTCTTCTCCAGGATTTTTCAATATAAAAGTAAAAGAATGCATCGTATTAAAAAATAGAAATAACTCAAAAATTATCCCCAAAATAATATAGATTGATACAATAAACCATTTTTTATCGGGTTTAATGAGTTCCGCCCCAATATACATAGCGCATATAAGACTTGGAGCAACCCACATATAGCTTAATCTTCCATATATACCAATTGTTACAGGGTTTTCCAAATTATCTCCAGTCAATAAAATAGACATAAAGTCAGAAAATGGACCTAAATAAAAAAGACCTGCAAAAAATGTCATTATACCTGCAATAGTAAGTAACTTTGCCTTTAATTTTAATGATTTGTAAAAAAATAGTGATCCAAAAACACAGGAAGATATAATAACACCTGTTGCTGATAATCCATCAAGCAAACCAGAATAAGAAATCAATTTAAATTTTCACCATATATTAAGTAGTTAGGAAGATTTTTTAATTTTACGATTTTTAAGTTTTTTCTTATAGACTTTAATATTTTCTCCAAGATTTTCTTTTTTTTCATAATAAAGTTAACGTTTTCTAATTTTAATTATACGAATATTAATATTTAAAGAATTAAAGAACTAATATTAATATAGAAAAAATTGAATAAAATGCCTACTAACTAAATAGAAGATATTATGAATGAAAATCAAGAAGAAAGACATGAATCTATAAATGAGAAAGAGGAAAAAGGAGAAGGAGACGACCTACAAGCTTATTTAAGCGAAATGGAAACACTAAAATCTGATTTTTCAGATTTGGATGATTTAGATATAGAAGAACTTCAAGAAATGCAAGATGCAATAGCAAAAGTAAAAGAGATGGAGGAATTAACAAATGATAAAATATCTGAAATAACAGACGACTCAGAAATTATAACTGAAATAGAACAAGAAAAGGGAATGAAAGAAAGCATGCTTTCAGATTTTTCTGATATGGATGAAATTGATATGGATGAATTAAGGGATATGAAAGAAGCTATAGAGAGTGTTAAACAGGAGGAACTGGTTCCATCTGAAGCAGAAACAGAATTTAAACCTCATACTCTTCCCACAGAATTAGAGCAAAGAATTAAGGAAGAATTAGCAAAAAGAAAAGAATTAGAAAAAGTGGAAATTGTAACTCCCGAAAAACTTCTTAACTATCTTAAAGAAAAACGAGAAAAGATTTGGTATCATGCTTTATATTATTTAGTTTTTAATGTAGAAGATTATATTGCTTCAAAGGGATTACTTTATGATGTATTAAAAGAAGTAACAAGTAAATCTCCAATTGATCCCATCCCAGAACATCAATTTTATTTTGGTTTAGGTTATCTTTTAAGATTATCATTAAATAATAAAAAAGTAATACGTTTTCTAAGAGATAGTAAATTTAAAGTTAATGTGAATATAAAAGAATTAACACAACTGTTAGAGGAAGCTGGTGAACCAATAAGCACTAGACCTGTTATTAAAGAGGAAGAAAAGAAAAAAATGTTTAAAGAATTTCTTAAAGATGATTTTCTCGATTTTTAGTAGGATTTTATGTAAATAATTATTTGAGCATGAATGAAAAACCCTTATTGGCAATTATTGGAAATTCTAATGTAGGAAAAAGTTCAATAACAAGACTTTTACTTCCAAATCCACGAAAGTTTAAAGGTAAGATAGGAAAGCGTCCTGGAAGTACCTTATTAATAAAACCTATTACCCAAACTGATTTGTCTTATAAAATAGTAGACCTTCCTGGTTTTGGATATATTAGACGGGTTAGTCATAGACGAGAAGAGCATATTAAGAAGCAAATTGTTATACATATTGAGAAACATCATCAAGATTATTTTTTCGGCTTGGTAGTTATTAATATTTTAAGAATTAAAGACGAGATTGAAAAGTATTTTATTCATAATCAAGAAACTGTACCCTTAAGTTTTGAATTGATAAAATTTTTACGAGAATTTGATATACCCATTTTATTAATTTTTAATAAAATAGACAAAGTATCTAATCTTGATAAATCTAAAAGTATTAAATTATTTATTGAATCAGCAGAGATATATAAATTAAATTTAGTTCATTTAGATGACCATGAATTCCATAACAAAGCAGAAATTCCATATCTAGAATTTTCAGCTTTACAAAAGATAAATATTGAAAAATTAAAAGAAATAATTTTAAAATTTTTATATAAAATGTTTTAAAAAATTCCCCAGAGCTTCACTCTTTTCATATATTCCCTGTAAGCTTCTCCAAACTTATCTATATTTACTTTATCTTCCCATATCGAGCTCATTAAGCATAATAGATTAAGGATTAATTATTTTTGGATCTTTATCTTTATCCCAGTTTATTGCGAATAAAAAATCTCTACTTGCTTTGTTTTTATAGATAAGAGGGAATCCGCTTAATTCTTCAAATTTTAATGCAATCTCTTCCAAATAATTGTATTCTGGAAAATAAGATTGAAGGGGTTTATCACTTTTTAATCGCTCTTTTATTAATAATGCTTTAGCTTGTAAAGTAAATCCTTTAATTTCAAAAAAGTTTGGGTTCGCTTTTTCAATAATTTTAATATATTCTTTAATATATTGGTCCTTGAAATTAAGATCTTTTACAGCAGTTAATCTCACCAATGTTCTACAAGCTAGTGATTCAATTAAATTTAAGCTTTCATTAATTTTTTTCCAGCCATTTTTAATCATTGGACGGCAAGTCTTTTTATATATTTCCTCATTTGGGGCTGGTAATGTTATATATAATTGACTAGGTAATGGATCTAATTCTCCTATCTTTTCTGGTAATGTACCATTCGTTACAATAAAAGTAGTCATATTAAGTTTCTTAAATTCATGGACAAATTCGGAAATTCGTGGATATAATAATGGTTCTCCATCTAAAGAAATTGCAGCATGGTTCGGAGACATCGCTTCACTATGTGTTTGCATGATTTCATCTGGAGTTGTTAGTTCTCTGCTGATCAGTAATTCAATTTCATCTCTTGATTCAATACAACATTTGAAGTCATTGTCAAGTTCAAAATATAGCTGTGATTGATCTTTAGGTTTAACATATTCTTGGTTTTTTAGTAAATTGATCGCACGTTCTATTTTATTTTTGGATACACGAATTTTATTTGAGAGTAAATTTACATTATGTTTTTCAGATGAATTAAGAAGCATATAATAAAGAATATCAATCATTATCTCATAATTATCCAAATAACGTCTTAACGGTAAATGATTTTTTATAATATCTTGCTGGTGGCGTATCATTTCATCAATTAAAAATTTTGGCTCATCTGGCTCAACAACGAAATCCGCTCCAAGAGAGCCAATTTCTATATCTCTCCAACAAAATACACATTGATGATTACAAAAAGGTAGAGAAGGTGTATTTTGTAAACATCTATGACTTTTTATACCGAAAACTCCTTTATAACAGTTTCTATTATCTCTTCCTGTCATCAGTCTCTGTTCTAACCAATGACATGGTTTGATGAGAGAATGTTTATTTTTACCTATAATTCTATATGTTGTTTTTGTGTATTTCTCAACAAATTCATTTGTTATTTTGTTATCAATGATAAAATGATTTTTCATTTGAGTATCCTTTGAATTCTAATTTCTCATTAGCTATAATAAATATATCTATTATACCAACATATTAAATTTAATTTCTTACAAATTATAAGTTTGTTAGTAATTAGGAGAGTACTTTTAAATTATAACCAAAAAGATTTGAAATCTTTTTATTTACTGGCTAAAAGTTTAATAAAAATGATTTTTCCATGTCGAGCAACTTATAGTTGAATTCAACATGAAGTTTTAATATTGAGAAAATTAATATTAATTTTAAATATGATCCGGGATAAGTTTATTCATATTTAACAATTAATAAACTAATTTAAAATGCTAAATAGAATAAAAAGTGAATTATTAAATCTCGGACTAAAGTTTATCAGCGTAGATGAAAAGATAGTTAGGATGTTATTAGAAACTAGTCCATCTAATATAAATGAGATTGTTATACTTCCTGCAGTAAAATTAGTAATGAAAAAAATATTAAGTAAACTTCAAAATAAAAGGAATTACGGTAGAGTTTATAATGGTACTATAAATGATATAAGAGTTAGTGTAATTCGTTCCTTAGTTGGAGCTCCTAATTGTGCTTTGACAATGGAATGTTTAAAACGTTGCAAAACAAAGGTAATAATAAGAATTGATTTTTGCGGAGGGATTGAATCAATCAATATAGGGGACATACTAATCCCAAAATTAGCTTATTGTGATGATGGAACGTGTTCGAATTATATTAGAGCGAATCCTTGGTTGGCAAATCAATTAGATTCTATTTCGAATCCTTTAGCTAGATTTCAAAACATTATTGCTGGAAATCATACTATATTCATATCTAAACCCAATGAGATATTAAAAGATTTATGTTTAACTAAAGGAGTTTCCTTTTTACCTGATAGAGTTAAAGGAAATGTGAAATTATGGACCACTGATGCTTTATTTTGCGAAACTTTAGAATTTTTGAGAGCGTTGAAATCAATAAACGTACAGGGAATAGACATGGAATCTTCTATATTATTCTTATTAGGGATATTGTTTAATCTTAAAACAGTGTCAATCCTTTCTGTATCAGACTTACCCGGACATCCGAAATACGATTTACTTAATTCAAATGAGATTCATCCTGATATGGAAAATGGGATAGATAATGCAATAGAATTATTAACTAAGGTATTACCCAAAGTTAAACAACTTATTTAATTAAAGCCCTCGTAATAATCTAGAAAAATCAGGTTCTTTAAAAAACTTGTTATATTTCTTTAATATTTCGATATTTACTAAATGAATTCTTTTGCCTGATTGGTTTTTGGCGGTTTTTACAAGGTCTAATTCTTTTAATTTGTTAATATGATATTGAATTGTACCTGAATAAATATCAAGCGCTTCTCCAATCGCAGAAATTGTTATAGACTCATCTTTAAAGAATTCCTCAATAATTTTAGGAATCATTGGATTTAAAAAGATTATTTTATATTTATCATGATCTTCTGAGAGATCTTTTAAAAAGTAATGAAGAGTTTTACCAATTCTTTTTGATCTAATAAGTTTAAATCTTTCTAAAGTCATAACATGTTTTAAAAATGGTGTTCGTGTGATTTTTAACTCTTTTTGAATTCTCTCATTTCTCGCATGAATCCCTGGATGGTCTTCAATATATTTTAAAATATTCATTAATTTTTTGTTGTTTAAAATTTCTAATTTCGTCCTTCTTTCGTTTGTAACTATCCAATTCTTTTCTTCTAAACTTCGAATTGCAAGAAAGATTTCTTCTTTACTATATCCCTTCTTATAAGAAAGCTTTGCAATACTTTTTGCATATAATTTCTCAATTATTGGATACTTTTGTATTTGAGTTTCTGACTCGATCTCAAATTCAGCAGCATAACGTTTTAATTTTAATATTTCCTTTGCAATTTCTAATATATCTTTTTCAATTTCCGTTAAATCTTCTGAAATTGGTGCTTTTAATATTTCTTTTTCCTCTTTTAATTCAAGAGGAGAAAAATCTGAGCGCCTAAATGGACTTTCCTCTAATAATTCCTCTTTATTAATTCCATTGGTTTCTCTTCTTTTCTCAAGCGACATTTTTAGGCGTTTTCCTCTAAAAATTGTATGAACCTTATTTGCTCTTTAGCATCCATATATTTCAATTGGGTCACAATTTTATCATAATGTTTAGGTTTAACATTAGGGAGTTTTCGGATTCTTTCTATTAGTTTATGAGGTATTTCTTCATATAAACTAACTAAGGCTTCAATGTATTTAACTTGTTCTTCCTTCGTTAAAAAGACAAGTTCATCTAATAATTCCTTTTTCTCTTTTTTTGGGATTTTTAAATTAATTATTTGTTGTCTTAAATCCTTAGATAATACCGCAAAAATTTTTGAGAAATAGTGTTGTACTAATTTCTTATCCTTCTCATTTTTTACTGGTAAAAGAGATTCATGGAGCTTTAATTCGTATTCTTTTTCCTTTCTTTCTTTTTCTTTTTTATATTTTTTCTTATCTTCTTTTTCAATTCTACCTAACTCAAGCGTTACATCTTTTTGTTGCTCAATCTTTAAAACTTTATCCTCGGGCGGAAATGCTGAGAGTGGCTGACTAATAATAGGTTTAGAAGGTTCTTCAAACTCAACTTCTTTTTCTTCAGGAATAACTCTATCTGGTGGCTCAATTTGTTTATATGGCGGAGAATAATATACTTGTTTTTCTTCTTTAGGAATAACTTTTCTAATTTCAGAAGGTTTGCCAAAAGTAAGGAAAAACAGAAGTATTCCTTTCAGTAGAATAAAAATACCAGCCGCAAAAAATATTGTACTAAATATTCCGCGAATAATTACAGGAACTGCATCTCGTATTTTAAATTCTCTTTTCTCCTTAATTTTATGCTTTGACTTAGAGTCTATTATAATTGCTATTAATGTTATTATTAGTAAGACAATTAAGGCTAATAGCATAGGAGATAGTTCTATATAAACAGGATATTCTATAATTATTACTCTAGCGGCATTTGATACTAAATACAATTCACCAATATAAACACCATATATTCCTAATAAAATTATTAACAAACCAGCTTTAGCTGAAAAATAATTTAATGAATTTTTAATAAGTAATCCAAAATTATAAGCTTTAAAGTCTTTATTTTCTCGATCAGTTATAACATAGAGCATTATAAATATGCCCTTAATAAGAACAATTACGCCTGTACCGTAAAGTACACAACCTAAAATTCCCCAACTGAAGGCATCAATAAATATGACATTAAATTTTCTTTCTTTTATTTTTGGTGAGATATAAGCTCTATCATATATTAAAATGAAAAGACCAATAATTCCTTGAAGAGCGTGTCTGAAAAAAATATCAAACCAATTATCGGGATCAAAAATTACTCCAAAAATTAAACCAAAACTAACGATAGTGAATATAAATAAAGGGATAAAAGCAATTCTGTTTAAAAATTGGATTATCTTATTTAGTGCAGTTGAATCTTTTTGTGATATGCTTAATGGAGAAGGTAATGTTTTTCTCCTATATGGAACAGGTGCTGGTTTAAATTCAATTCCTTCTAGAATAAATGGCGAACCACATCTTTCACAATATACTTGAATATTTTGTTCTATTAAATGAAATAGTTGTTCTGGAAAAACATATCCACATTCACGGCATACAAACAATTTTTTTGACATTCTCTTTAATTACACCTATATAATATTGTTTTTATTTGCTTATTTTAATTTTTTTTGATTTTAGCATAAAATTTAACTAAGGATAAATAGAAATTGTGTGTTTTGGAGTTTCGTTTAATTCAAATCTTTTTCCACAATGTACACAGAAAGCAATTCCATTGATTTTTAAATTATTATGCATTTTTTCAGAAAATTTATTTCCACACTCATTGCAATATATAATATTATGTTGAACTATTTCCATTAATCTGTAAGGTTCTTCATATTGCCCATTAGATTGTTTATTTTGGGGGATTAGATTCTGTTTTTGCTTTTTAGGCTTTGGTTCACCTGATATTAAATAGTAAAAACCTTCACATAATTTATAAAAACCAAAGCCAACACCCTTGAGAAGATAATAGACCCCCTTAATAGCATAGTAAACTAAATAACTAATACCTTTTATCAGATAATAAACAAGAGTTATTAAAATTGCTAAAAGTGCTACAATCCCAATTATTACTAATATCTGACCATAATTAGGTTGTACTAAATACCATTCTATAAACTCATTATACCATAAAAAAATTTTATCAGCAATATTATTCCAATCCATCTTTATTACACTTTTTAGATTTTTAAATGTTAATAAAATGATGTTAATGATTAATTTTAAAAAAAATGGAGTCCAGTTTTTAAAAATTGTTGTAAAAAGAGAAATAGATAATAAATTCCAAATTTCAATTTTCTAAGTTAAATATGTTGAATCAATTCTTTCCAATTTATTCTTTGTACAGTGGATTGGAGTTTATGGTTATCATCTTCAATTATATGATAAGTAATATTGGAGAAAAGTTGTTCTGCTCTTGCTCGAGACTTTTTCATTGAAACGATTTTATCTTGTCTAGCGTGATAAATAATTATAGGAATGTTAAGAGGTAAATTTGAAAAATTTTTAGGATCTAGTTCGGGAATAGCTAAATAAGGGGCAAGAAGAATCAGATGTTTGATTTTGAAAGGATATTGACATGTATAAAGTACTGCCATTAATCCTCCAAAACTTGATCCAATAATTATCCAAGATTCTTTATTTTTTAAAATTTCAATTAATTGATTCATCCTCTTTTTCAATAAAATTTTATATGATATACCTGATGTGAATTCTATGAAACTAGGTGTTAATATCTCAAGTAATTGCCTTTTTAAATATAGAGCTTTGAATCCACGACCAGAACTTTCAAGTCCATGAATAAATATTATGTTTTCCGTTTTTGAAACCTTCCTTTTTAATATCTAGATTATTTATAATTTTTTATCGATAAGAGAAATATTAAATTATTCAATTTGTTCTTAAGAAGAAAATCCATCAACTTCGACTTTTAATAATTTCAATTCCTTTTTGTGGCCTAAATATACAAGTAGAAAGAAAATACTGAAGTAAAACATAATTAAGAATAAGATAAAAAAATAATACTTTTCTGTCAACGATATAAAATGCAAGGCATTTCCAATAATAAATCCTGTAAATAACCTTGAAGTTGTTGTACTTTTCCTTAATAATAACCTTTGTGTTCCCCAATCCGTCAGTCCTGGTATTGGGAGCACAATACATAAAATTACTGCCAATTCAGGACTAAATCCAGAATTAAATATATTTTCTATTAAATAGGTTGAAAATAGAGCAATAATCCCACCTAGAATTACTCCAGAACACCTCGAACATAGAAAAATTCTGGTTCTCCCAAATTTAAAATAAAAAGTATGGTCACTTGCTGAAACGGGATGATGAGTTAAGAGCATATTATATATAAATTTTTCATCCTTGGCTAAAATCCAATCATATAACGCTAGAAGCAGAGGAATTATAAAAATAATTGAAATAAGTGATTGCATAAAAAATTTAAAACCAAAATTTTGAATTATAGTTTCGTTACTAAATTCATTATGATGGAATATGTAATAAAACAAAATGATAATACCAGTCATCAAAAACGAAATAGCAATTAGTATAATAAACGTATAATAAGTTTTCATTCCTTCTTGATATTTTAAAGGTTTATACTTGTATATGCCACATAAAAAACCTAAAATAGCAACAATTAGACACCACTCAAGATATAATTCATGATAAAAAGCTAGTTGAAATAGTAATTCACCTAAAAAACCGGCTATAAATCCATGATAAGATCCTGCTAGAAAAGATAGAAATGTAAAAATTAGCAGTGTCACTCCAAATTCTATTTCAAAATCTTGGCTTTTAATAAAACTGGTTGAGATTGATCCAAAAGGTTCTGAAATATATACATAGGTCATAATAATGAAAATATTAATTAAGATATTTAAAAAAACTGTTCTTAACAGGGTTTTTTGTTCATTTCCATTAGCTTCTTCAATCAAGATAATATCAAATGCTTATTTGTAGAATTTATAACATTTTACTTGTTCTAATTAAAAATGTGGTCAAGCTCTTCTATTAATTGATTTTTTGTAAGTTCAAATCCCTTTCGAAGTACTTTTAAAATTATATTTTTGCCCATAGGAACTTTTAAAATTGAATCATCTTCTTCTACAATCGAAATACCCTCCTCATTAAAGTCTAACTGACGCTTTAAAGCTTGATATGCTTTTTCTTTTGATTTAAATGCTGCTCTCGATAATTCACTGTAATCTTTAATATCTTCCTCAACTTTCAAAAATAAGAAACTTTCTTCAACCTGTGTTTCAAAGCATTTTTTTGTTACTTCTTTGAGTCTTAGATAATTCTTGTGATCTTGTCGGCACTGCTTATCCGTTTGATCATTTTTAAGGTAGATTGGAAAATTCTTTACAATAATTTTATCCAATTTTTCTTTTGAAAGATCTCCATTTACTACAAGTTCTTTAGCAGAATCAAGCGTTACTTTAATTTGTTCTAATGTTCCCACTTTAGCATCTTTATCAGACCAATACTTATAAAATGATATTACAATTGGTTTTACAACAAAATTTAGAGCACCAACATTCAATTCAGAATCAATAAGGGATTTTCCATAATTGAGTGAAATTTGCATTTGATCAATCATTCTTCGTTCTAAGATTTTATAGTTTCTATCCAAATAATTCATGAGTTATTCTCCAACAGGACTGATCAAGTATAATTTATATCTTCATTATTCTGTTTTAAGAAAAATAGAACTTATATTATTTTAAATCAACTATAAAATTAATAGTTTAATTATTTTTGATTATATGTATCATTTAAAGCATTAATAAATTCTTTTTTAGTTAACTCAAGACCTCGTCTAAGTGCTTTGACAATAATTTTCCGTCCTAATGGGATTTTAAGAATTGAAAGATCCTCTTCAACTATTACAATACCTTTTTCTGTACAATCTAACTGTCTCATTAAATTCTCTTCAGCTATTTTTCTGGAAGGAAATGCTACCCGACATAAGTCTCCATAATTTTCTACATCATCCTTTACTTCTAAAAGCTTTATCACTTCTTTCAAATAATTCATAAACGTTTCTTTTGCAACTTGTTTTATTCTTTTATAATTTTGATGTGTTTTCGAGCATTGAGTATGCGTTTGATCAGCTTCAAAAAATTTTGGAAAGTTTTCTTCAACAATTTTATCAAGATTTTGTTCTAAATTGCCATTAAGTAATAATTCTTTACCGCTATCTAGAGTAATTTTAATTTGTTTCAAAGTTCCAGACCTTGCATCATTTTTAGCCCATAAATCATAAAAAGTCTTTACTATAGGTTTTACGATAAAATTTAATAACCCTGTATCCAATTCTGTCTCAATTAATTGTCTTCCTAATTCTATAGAGTGTTCCATTTGCTCAATCATTCTTTGTTCAATAATATGATAATTCCTTTCAATGTAATCCAATGTTGAATCTCCGATTTGTCCTTAAAAATTTTTATAAATACTTGAATTTAAATAATTATATTTAAAAGAGCCCTACTAATAATAAATTTTATCATAAGTTTTATACTCTTAATTTTATGAGTTAATTGTAATCAATATAGTTCCTTGTTATAAAATAAAAATAAAAAAGAATCATAATTATTTATACAATAAGTATTAAAAAAAAATTTTATAATTTTTATAAAAATGCGATATGAGATACATTTTCAAAATCTTGATCTTTTCCCGCAATCCAGAAATATCTAACCTTTATATTTCTGAAGCTTTTAATGAAATTGGAGAAGAAAAAGAATCTTATAACGAATGGTATAGGGAAATAAGGGTTTTAGAAGATTATTGCGATTTAGAAGTTGATGTTATTACAAATATTGCAGCTGATTTTGATGAGCTACTTCCTACTGCTGACGGAATTGTTTACTTTTTAAATCCTTTGGAAGTAGGAGAATTTGAAAAATTCAAGATGCTTCTTCCCGATATATTTTTGGTTAAGAGAGATATACCAACAGTTATAATTTTTTATGATCAAAATGGTGTTTTACCAATGTCAGTAAATGACTTATTGGAAACCATTTGGGTTAATTATCCCAGTTTAGAAGCGTTTGTAAATTTAAATCCTAGAAATTTTCATCAAGCACTTCAAGCTCTATGTTTAGCTATGATTAATGGTGATTCTCCATTAAATATTGAAAATGCATGGATGAGATTTCCAATATTTATCCAAATGGCAAATATTTACTATGATAACAAAAATTATTATTATGCTGCTCAAGCTGTAAAAAAAGCAGCTCTTATTGCCGATATTTACAATAAAGAAGAATATTTTATCCTTTGTGACCAAGCAGCTTATCTCTATTCAAAACTCAACTTATATTTAGAAGCAAGCAAAATTTTAGAAAGAGTTGACAGAAAAAAATCAATAAATTATAAAAAGTTATATGCTGAGGCAATGATTACTGATGGTAATCGGTTATTTAATAAAGGGAAATATGAAAAAGCAGCGAGAATATACGAAAAAGCAGCACAATGGTCAAGCATTGAATTAAGGGATGAGAAAATAATTCATGAGACTTTTAGATTATCAATCAATTCTTGGATTTCCGCTTGTAGGGTTGAAAATGCGTTTAGAATTCTCGAAAGTTTACCCCATAAAGAAATCTTGACTATTCTGAAGGAGATCTCAGAAAAAATTAGAGATGAAGGGGATTTCTTGGTAAGCATAAATGATTATGAATCGGCAAGAGAACAATTATATCGAGCAATAGATAAATACCAACGCGAGGGACTATCTGAAGAAATAGAAAAATTAACAGAAAAATTAAGTGATATATTAATAAGAATCTTAAAGGAACAGGTTAATCAAAATAAGATTTATGCCGCAAAACAAACTTATGATGAAATTGAAAATATGTGGGAATCATATAATGTACAAAAGAAAAATCTAGATTCAATATTGGAAAAATTGATAACCTTATTTCTTAAAGAATATAATTTTGGTATTTCTACGATTTTAATTAGTAAATTAAGTTCTTTAAAGTTAAAGAAAAAAGTAACAAAATTAAGTTCAATAGCAGAAGATGAGTATAAAGAATCAAAGAAAAAGGAAATAGAGGAAAATCTTAAAAAAGGAGTAGATTTACTTGGTGAATTTGTAGAAGCTGAATTAAATATTATTGTGGACATAAATTCTCAGAAAATCGAAGAAGCTAATAATTTAATTGAGCTAAATGAACATTTAAATGCAGCAAATATTCTTAAAAATCAAGCTAATTATCTTAAAATTATTGGTAAAGAAGATATTAGCCACCAAATCTTAACAAAATCTTTAGATGTGTTATTAGATGCAAAAATATTTGAAGATTTTTTTGTAATATATGAAGATCTTACAAAAGATATGAAAAAAAAATATTTAACAAGAGTTTATCCTGTATACATACTAAAATTGAAAGAAATTAAGAAACAAGAGACTCATAAAAGAAATGAAAGTATTTTTGAGAATTCAAATAGAATTTTCAGAAATCAATTGCTTTATGATGAATCAAAACAAATAAGTCTTCTTTTTATAAAAATTATCAAAAAGGAAGCTTTGAGGGTTTTGGAAAGTGAAGAAAACCTCTCTGGGATTAATCAAGCAACAATATTAATAAAAAAAATCGAAAATATTATTTCAAAGTATCTTGATAAGGAAGAACGATTAAAAATTAATTTAGATGAAATATATAAGAAGATCGTTGAAATTTATATAGATTTAAATGATCTACATAACGCCCATGTCTATAATGATAGAATTGAAAGTAAGGAATTTAAAACAGAAATGCATAAAAAAATTGCTAAACTTGAAGCAGAAAAAAGTGCTCGTGAATCTAAGGAAGCAGAAAAGAAAAAGGAAGCAGAAATCTTAAAAGAAAGGTTACCAATTGTTAAAACTAAAGGACAAGAAGCATTACTTGACCAAGAAAAACAATTAAAAGAAAGGAAAGCATTTAAAAGAGCATATTTTAACGATGCTTTAAATTTTTTAAAAAATATAGAATACGATAAAGCTGTAGAAATATATAGAAATAATATTTTTAGACATTTTAAAAATAAAAAGTATAATTTAGGCGGCGTTTCTTTAGTTATAGCTAGTCTAATACTGATGAAACAAAATAAAACTCAAGAGATTACTACACTATTCAATGAAACGAAAAAAGAGCTATCTAATTTATGGAAACTTATTTCTGAAAGTTTTCCAATAAAATTAATAGAATACATAATAGAATTAGAGAAACTTAAAGATAAACCTAAACTTAAAGAGGCAATCTCCTATATAGAGAATTTACCACTATTCGAAGAAGAATTGAAATTTCTTTATGATTATTTAGGTAAGGATTACCAAAAAAAGGTAAAACGTGAAAAAACTATTGAACAAGTAGCAGAAACAGAAGAAGTTAAAAGAAAAATTAAAAAATTAGCAAATTCAATTCAAAAAGAAAAATCAGACATTGCAAAAAGAAAATTGATGAAAAACCAATATTGGAGACTTGCCTTGGAAGATATTTCAAATAAAAAATATCTTAATGCTTCAATCTCTTATTTAGATACTCTTCCTAAACTCATTGAAAAGAAATTCTATAAGCAAGCTGCAATCAGTTTAATTTTGGGTTCAATAATTTTAATTAATGAAAATGTTCAAACTGCTAAAAAAACATTTGAAAAATATCTTAAAGGTCTAGGACCTTATATAGAAACTTTACCTGAAGTCGAAATTATGAACTATCTTTACTTAGCAATTGAAAGTGAGGAGAATAAAATTTTTCAGTTTACTCTAAATCTCCTTATTGAAAAACTAGTTCTATTCGAACCTGAGATTACAGTATTGAAATCTCTTTTAGGTGAAGAAATTTATGAAGAAGAAGTAAAAGGAGTATTATCAAGAAAGGAGTATGGTGAATTATCAAAATTATTGATAGAATTAGATCAAAGATTTGCCAAAATAAAATCTAAAACAGTAGATATCCGAAGAGATAAAAGTGATTTTTATAATAAACGAAAAGCTATGAGAAAACGATATTATTTTGACGTTTTGGGCTTATTAGAAATAAAAGAATTCAAAAAAGCTGGTAAAAAATATTTTGATTTAGCTATTACAATTTCTAAAAGACAAGATTATAATACTAGTTCGCTATTAATACTTCTCCATGGTTTATCTTTATTAAAAGCAGGAGAATCTATACAACTCATTAGAGATAACGTGAATAATTTCTTAAATAGTTTAGGAATAAATAGAAAATTAGTTGAAGATACCCTTTATATCTTGTTAATCTTGTTTTTAATTGATGTTAAATCATATAAAATGGATAAATTTTTGCCAAAAATTAATGAGATGCTAGAGATTTTACCATTATTTGAAGAAGAGAAAGAATTGATATTAATTGAAACTGAATCTTAAATTATTCAACAATGCTAGCATATTTTTGCAAATCTTTTACTCTCATTCTTAAAGTAACTTCAGTAACACGTGCTAACTTGCTTATTTCCTTCTGAGTTCGATTTTCAGTGCAGATTTTCGAACCAATATATATTGCTGCAGCAGCAATTCCTTTAGGGTCTTTTCCTGCTGAGTTAAATCCGGATTCTTTAGCTTTTTCAATTATTTTAACAGCTATATTTCTACATTGCATAGAAAGTTTTAATTCATCATTAAATTTATCAACATAGCGTATTGGCGAGAAATGTTGTACTTTTAAATTTAATTTAGGAAGTATTTCCATGAGTATTAGTCTATAACTTTTAATAACTTTCTTTTTTGGTATCTGTGCGACCTTTGTTATTTCTTCAACTGTTCTTGGAATACCATGCACTCTTAAGGCGGCGAAAATTGAAGCTGAAAGTAAAGTATCAATACTTCTCCCCATTGTTAATTTCTTTTTTACAGTTTGAGTATAGATTCTAAGCGCATCCTCCGCAACAGTATCAGGAATTCCTAGTCTTTTTTGTAAGCGTTGTAGGTTTGGTAACGCAATCCATAAATTTCTCTCATAACTTGTAGTCAACGATCTATGAATTTTAGCTAGTCTATTAAATTTAGATTTATATTTTGGACTTAATAATGTTCCTCTAGCGTCTCTACTTCCTCTTATAATTGTTCTTGGGCCAATTGGGCTGTAAACCCTTTCATTACTTTTTCTTTTTTGGATCTCTTCTTGAGTAAAAGCTCTGCGAGGGCTATCATCAAGTATTCTCGAATATACAAATCCACAATTTAAGCAAACATAGAATCCATCCTCCTGACTCAGTTTTGGACTATCGCAACAAGAGGGTTCTTCCTCTCCTATATCCCCAAAAAATTCATCGTCTTCAAAATGTGATGGCATAATAATTTAAAGAATTAAATGATTATATTGGAATTTTTCTTTCTTCGTATTATATTTAAAATAAACTAAATATTTAAATTTTGATCTAGATTAAAAACGGGTGTGAAAATTTAAATCTTTATCTTTTTAACTAGTATCTAAAAAGTTTAATAAATAATAATAAAAATTATTTTAACATAATATAATTAATAAGAAAGTTTGATTACTAAAATGGCTAAAACGGAAACAGATTTTTCTAGTGTGATAAATGTATTTTCTAAATTCTTAGATCCTAAAGATTCTAAGATTAACAAACTAAAAACTTTAGATGATATTTTAAAATTACCAATTCATTCATTTAAATTCTTAAATAAAGAAGAATCAAATATAGTAAAAGAATTGCTAGAAATTTCTAAGATTGGTGAAATTTCAAAATTAAACAAAGAAAACCCGTTTGAAAGTATAATTAAATTCCTTGAAGATGCAGAGGATCCATCAACAGTATCTGAAATGAAAGAAAATTTATCAATAAAAATCGAGGAGCTTAAAGAAAAATATCCTACACTTGAAAGAAATTTGAAAAAAGCAATTACAATAAGTTCCATAATTACAAATCTTGAAGCTGATACAAGAGACTTTGGAACTGAAGCACAAAAGATTGTAGTAGCAGGACTGGATAATGCTGGTAAAACAGCTTCCTTATCCAAACTAGGAGGACGTTTAGGTGTAAGTGATTTGATCAAGACGCAACCAACAAAAGGAGTTTATCGAATGAATGTGGGCAGTGACAAGCTTTCCCTCTATATCTGGGATTTAGGAGGCCAAAAGGAATACAGAACACGATATTTAGAAAATCCAGAACAATACTTTCTACAATTAGATCTTTTAATTTATCTTATTGACGTCCAAGATCCAGATAGATTTGATGAAGCACTAGACTATTTTGATAAAGTTATTGATTTAATAATAGCCTTAGAAGAGAATCCATATATTATAGTTTTTATACACAAATTTGATCCTGATTTGAAGAAAGATCCTGAAATTTTATTGAATATTGAGCTTTTAAAGGAGAAATTAAATGAATTATTACAAAAGAAAGATTTTACTTTTGATATCGAGATTTATTTAACTTCAATATATTCAATGATTTCCCATGAACCTCAATTTGCTAAATATATAAAAAAGATAATGAGCAATACCCATTCTTTAGCTGATCCCACACTTAGAAAGGTAGATGGTCTTGGTAAGACATTAGAAGAAACCATGAACGTTATTATTCGTCTATCTGAAAGTCTGGCTAAACAATTAAATGATATCGATAGCCGCCTCCGAGCTATAGAATCAGGAGCATTTCAAGTGGCTCAAAGTGGCATACCAATAGGAATTGCTAACCCAGATCAAGCTAAAGTAGGAGCAAGGGAAAATACAAGATTACGGGTTCTAGATGAGTTAAAAGACTTGTTTGCGAAGAAAAAACGTTTAGATCTTTAGGAATACGTACTATTTTTTTTAAGGTATTCTTTAATTATTCTTGATATAGCTAATAAAAATATTCCTAAAAAAATACCAATACACAAAAATAGATACCAGAAGTTTTTAAATAACATTGTATTAATTTGTTGGTATTGAATATCTTGTGTAGTAAACTGTTCAAAATATATTAAGAGCATATTTAATAATGGAGAAACTATATAAATTGCAGAAATAAAGCCAATAATTCCCAGAAAATAACCAAAAATTACATCAGTAGGATAATGAACTCCTATTTGAATTCTTGAAAAAGATACTACGGTAGCAATAAACAACATAAGAATTATAACCAAAGGTGAATTTAGTAAAAAACCAAATAACAAGCCATAAGAAACAACATTATATGAATGCCAAGAAGGAAAACTCTTGGAAATGGGCTTACGTTCCAATACCTGTAATTCATTTTCATTAAATCTTTCAAAAGGTCTTGATCTTTTAACCATTTGCTTAATTGAAAATATTAAAATAAATCCGTTCAAGAATATAGCAGAGAAATGTGCAAGTAAAAATGGGTCATACCATATTAATAAATAAAATGCTATTAAAGAAATCCATAATGTTTCTCTCCCTAGAAATGAAATTGGCTTTAATACATATGTAAATGCTTTTCCTCCTATTCCATTATATTTCAGAATGATTTTTTGATCCCATTTATCCACTCTTGATATAAATTCGCTTGATTCCATGCTTATATTAATTTATTTTTTTTAATTGAATTTAAAAAATTATATGCTTTTTTTACTTCTGGAATTTGTTTTTCGAAATATTCAATTGAATGTGAATCAGAACCTACAAAAAATTCTCCTCCCTCATTCTTTAATTGGCTCGCAACATGCAAGGAAGGAAATGTCCTATTTATTGGAAACCTCAATCCAGATAAGTTCAATTCTATTTTGATTCTATTTTTTATACATAAACGACCTAAATTTATTATTCGATTATCAGAAACGTCACAATCATCTGTAGGTTTTAAATCATTATTATTAATATAACGAAAAATAGTATCAATGTGACAGATATTCTTAAAAATATTCGAATTAATCAATTTCTCACTAACTTTAAAATATTCATCAATAATTTGTTTTATTGGCTTTTTTTCTAATAAGCTTGTTAAACCCTCTTTTGTTGTAATTGGATAACCAATGATCCATTCATGAATAGATCCTCCAATAAAATCAAATTCTTTCCTATAATCATCCATTAATTCAAGTAGTTGAATCTCTTTATCCTCATAATATTCAACTTCTAAACCGCTGAGTATAAAATCATATGTTTCTTTATATTTATCAATCTCTTCAAGATAATCGTCGATTTTACCACCATAAAAAGGATTAGCCTTATCATTTTCAATGTAATAAAGTTCATAATGATCAAGAAAACAAACATTAATTTGGTGCTCTTCGGCAGCTTTTATATAGTCTTCAAAAGTAGGACCATTTTCTGCAACATCTACACTCCAACCTCTTGTGTGAACATGAAAATCTGTAAATTTAAATCTCATAAATCAACAAATTTGATAATTAAAGAAGAAAGATAAAAATATTGTTTATTTATTCCATGGAATTTTCTTTATCAAAAAAGACTTCATAAAATAATTCTTGGTGATAACAAATGTGCTTTTTTTACTTGTAATAATTGAATAATTGATGAAAATCCTATATCTGACTTTTGACAATAGGGACAATATAAATAAAAGGCAATTAGATCTGTCATTTTACGTCAACTATATTTCGAATGATGTATTTCTACATTTCACGCATTTAACCTACTGGTCAGTACAACCAAGAAGTTTGTTAATAGAGAGGTTTATAGGGAAAACTAAAAGTCAAGCTGATCCAGGAATAACTAGAGTAATTATGTTAATACTATTAAAAGACCTTGGGATAATTGAGTAAGAAAGATTGCTTTTTAGAAATAAAGTGAATATGGTCAATTAATATAATGTTGTTTCTCCTTCAATAAACCCACTCAACTTTAAACCGTTTATCATATAATCTATAAGAAATGCAAATACTTTCTCGTTCCAAAATTTAGAGGCGGACAAAAATTTTCTACAGTACTTACCAGTTATAACCTCAATTGATGGATTTTCATTATACCATTCTATTAGTGAGGTTTTTGTATTAAAGTAGAGATCTTCCATTTCATTTAAAATTTGTTCAAAGTGATTATCTTTCCATACTCCAAAATGAGCTAAAGAGATGGAGTTCAACTCATTTCTCATTTCTCGTAATTTAACAAAAGTCTTGAGGAGTTCTTGTTCATGGAAATCAGGGGGCATGAGAGGTATAAAAAAAGCATCTTGGGCTAATCTCATAATGAATGCGTCTCCTGCGAATATATTTCTATTTGTTTTGTCAAAAATTCCAATAGAATCCATCGTATGCCCAAAAAAATTCTTGATCTCTAATTCTAATCCATTTAAATCTATGAAATCACCTTCTCTCAATGGTGTAACCTCTTCTTCAAAAGGATATGACTTAATTCCCTCGTATCCTTCAATCGTTTTTTCTGGATGTTTTAAATTTTCAACCGCGTTTTCTGAAGCTAAAATTTCTACATCCAAGTCTTTCATTAGGTTAACCAATTTTGAGAGCCCTTGAGCATGATCCCAATGAGAATGAGTCAAGAGGATTTTATGAATAGGATAAAGACCGAAATCTTTGAGTTTTTTTATGATTGTTCGAGCTTTTAATGCTTCCCCAACATCAATCATTAGTCGCATACCATTGTTTTCAACAATGTAAATTGAAAGAAATTTGGGTAATCCCATTGTCATTCCATCTATAAGATAATAATTGTCATCAAATTTGCCTTCAGAATTTATAATAACTATTTAGATCACCTTCTAATTTTTATTTAAAATCTTTATTAAAAAAGCAAATAAATGTATTTTAATTTAGATTTAAATTTTAGCAATTTAGATAAGTTTCATTCTATTAACTCCTTCATAAAAAAGCCTTTTAGAAGTTTTTTTGAGTTTTTTTAGCTGATTAATCAATTAGTTGAATCTTCTTTATCAAAAAAGACTTCATAGAACAGCTCTTTTCCATTAATCTCAGTTGGCGGAGTTATTTTAGTATATCCACCTGTTTGAATAATTCTAACAGCACTTTTATTTTGAATATGTATATTTCCATAGAGTCCTTTTAATCCTCTTTCTTTTGCAATAATGATTATTTGTTGATAGAGAAATCCACCAATTCCTTTGCCTCTATAATCATCTCTCACAAGGAAACTATACTCTCCCATATTTAATTTAGGATTTAAATAATAAGTAGCATTTCCTATCATCTTTTCATTTCCAATTTCACCTATAAATGCTCCAATGGAAAAAACATTGTTATAATCAATATTTACTTCAAATTGTGTTTTAGAATGAGTAAATTCTTTTTTTAATTCAAAAAATCTTAAATATCTATCCCTCTCACTCAATGAGTAATACAAATCTCTTAATAATGGTTCATCCGTAGTTTTAACAGGGCGTATTCTTATCTTCTGTTTATTGTGTGTTTCATAAATAGTTACATACTGAGAGGGATATAGACAAATATTCCCATTATCATCACATGGAAGCAACTGGTCAGAATATACATAATTTAGTTTTTTGGCCTCATCTAATAGTGATTGACGGAATTTTGGATGGGCAATACAAATCAATTCAAGTATCCTTTCTCTAATTGATTTACCATGAAGATAAGCAACACCCCATTCAGTTACTATATAATGCACATCTCCTCGAGATAACATTATCCCCGCCCCTTCATCTAAATGAGAGACTATTCTTGATTTTTTACCATCTCGAGATGTTGAAGGTATAATTATAACCGGTTTACCCCCTTTAGAAAAAGCGGCGCCTCTCATAAAATCAATAGTTTCACCAAGTCCAGAATAAAATCGATATCCTTCTGTAGAAGCATTTACCTGTCCAGTTAGATCGATTTGCCGAGCAGAATTTATTGAAACTAGTTTTTTATTCATTCCAATAAATCTAGGGTTACAAACATAATCAGATGGATGAAACTCGATGTAGGGATTATTATTTACAAAATTATATAATTTCTTAGTTCCTAAAGCAAAACTGGTTATAATTTTTTCTGGATGATAATTCTTTTTCCTACATGTTAAAACTCCTTCCTCAATAAGAGGTATTATATTATCTGTGATATAATGAGAATGCATTCCTAAATCTTTTTTTTCACCTAAAAATTTTAAGGCAGCATTTGGCAAATCACCAAAACCAATATGAATAGTTGATTTGTTTTCAATTAAATTTGCTAGATTCTGTCCTATTCCCTTAGCAATTTCATCTGGTTCGTCAAAATGAAATTCGAGTAAAGGAGTATCATTATAAACAAAATAATCAATTTCTTTCATATGAATAAAACTATTGCCTAACGTTCTTGGCATTTGAGGGTTAATTTCAGCAATAGTAAGATTTGATGATTGGGTTATTGGTTTCGCTATGTCTACATTAATTCCTAAGGAACAAAATCCATAAGGACCCGGAGGGGTTATTTGTATAAGAGCTACATCAATATGTTTTCTCCCAGTTATAAATAATGATGGGATTTCACTTGCATAAATCGGTGTATAATCAGCTTGACCCTTGTTTATTTCCTCACGAAGAGTTTTTCCAATAAATAGTGCGTTATGTCGAAAGAGATCTTCTGCCTTATCCTTGAAATATTTCTCAGGACCTATTGTTAAAAAATGGAGGATTTCAGTATCGATTAGCTTTTCTGAATGCTTTATTAATTCCATAGTTAATAACTTTGGTTCTGCACACCCTGAATCTATAAACACTCTATTACCTGGGATTATTTTTCTAATTGCTTCTTCTGCTGTAATCTCTTTTTCTTTCCACTTCTCTCTCCAATCAAGATCTAGAAAATCTGAATTTTTCATTTTAAATGCTCAAGCTAAAAATAGATTTTATTTTATTAAAATTATATTGAATAAATTTATTATATCCTCTTTTATCCATATAATTTTTTTGATAATATATGTATGAATATAATAATTTTTTTTTCAAGTATCTGTAAGGATATAAAAAATTTAAAGGGATCTTCAAAAATATAGATTATATAAAGATTTTAATTTTTTAAAATCACTAAAATATAAAATTCCAATTTTCAAAAAACTATCATTTTCCATTAAGAGTTTTGAATTTACATATTCAAACATTTATGAGTTTACTTTGATATTAATTTTTAAATAAATAATGTTGAGAATAATAAATTCCAATGTAAATTATCATAAAAATCCAAAAGGTTAAGTAACTTACTAAGTACTGTGTATTTCCATATAATAATATTTTTTGATTATACTTACATATTGATCTAAATTTCTGAAGATATCTCTTGCCACCTTTGATCTTTCATCATCACATAAAAACTCACTATATATCGAAGTATGTGAAAATTTATCATTATATTTATCTATGATTTTGCTCCATAAATCTTTTACTTGTTTAATATCATCCTCTATTTCTCCTATGGACATAATTTCTTTTATAGTACTCATATTTCATATCTCTTTTATAAATCTTAATTATTTTTAATATTTATTACATGTAAAGTTTGATGATAAAATTATCAATTATCATCTCCATTTATAAAATATTTCATATCATCACATATAGGACAATAATACCAACCAGAAGTTTTAAGATCACCCAACGGAACACCACATTCAGAACAATATAATTCTTTAGTCATTTACATTAACATAGAATGAATAATAATAAAAATAATAAGAATACCCAATATTGTTAGTATACCATATTTATAAATTCGAATTTTTGCTTTCTCAATTCCATTCGATCTCATATAAGTATAATCTAACATTCTATGCCACTTTTTCAATATTTTTCTAAAAGACGCCTCACATTTATCATCACAAAATTTTGGATACCTACAGTCCTTAGAACAATATTTCCAGATACTTGGATCCTTATTGCTTCTACTTTCAGCAGCGTAAGGACCAAATTCTTTGCCACATTTCCAGCAAATACCAATATCTGCATTCTTAAATTTAATTATTATTTCCCTACGACAAAACCAGCATATAAATGTCATTTCAATCAAAAAAAAAAAAATAATTAAATAAAATTAAATAAAATTATATATCCTTTAATGAGTTTTTTGAATGTTTCAAAATCGATGGCATTAGTCCAAAACCAATCTAAATATATGAGTCGTTTTTCATATCGTAATTTTTTAAAAAGTACTGGATCCTTCTCCTTGGACAAAAGTTCAGTAACAACTTCTATTGGTCTAAGGTTTAAGGGATTAAAAAGATCTTTATATGGATTATGATCATAATTGATCCTATTGGATCTCTCCTTCAATTTCTTCATTCTCCCTTTCGATTTCTTCTTCTGAATCCAAATCTTCGGATTCTATCTTTTTATATTTCAAAAACTTCCCAGAACCCAGTTTATCTAAGAATTTTCGTGTGCTTCTATCTAAATCAATATATCCTAATTCGCCACCTGTAATCAGAGTAGTTCTGAATCCCTTTCCTTTAGATTCAGAATTTCTTATAGCCCATCTTCTCTCTTCTTCTTTATTTGGCTTTATATATGTTGTAATGGAATTTATCCCAATTTTTATTTTAACTGGTATTAAAAACATACCCTTCGACAAGTTTAATGATTCCATTCTCTTATCAAAGAATGTTTTATAGGTCATAACAGTATTATGCATAATCAGCTTTCTTAAGTTTGGATCCCATTTTGCTGCCTTTTTAAAATCGGATTTCCATTCTTCATAATATTCTTTTTTTTTATTTCGCCATTCTATACATAACTGTCTAAGCTTATTTATACATCCATATATAGTGTTGTTATTGTAGATATACTTGGGCATTCCTCCTTCCTCTGTGGGTGGATAACATTCAATGGGGTCAAGACCCATATACATACATATGGAATCTTTATTAACTATTTGATTCTGATTAAGCATTTCAGTAATAACTTCTTTAACATCTTCAACTTTAATCTGTGCCAATTTCTATCACCTTTTTAGGTGCCACTTCTCCTGCTTTCTTTAATTCTTTTCTTAGATGTTCAAATAGAATTTTCATCATTTTGATACATTCTTTCCTGGCTAAATCACCATAACCCTCTAAGCCAGCTATAGTAAGAGTTTCAACTGCATTTTTACAAATACTTCTAACTGTTTCTATTTTACTGACATCTTTATCAAAAAATTTGGGTTTAGGTATTATTTTTCCTTCTGCCAAATCTTTCTTCTTTTTAACTTCTGATAATTGTCGTTCCTTTGCTCTTTCACGTTCAACTATTTCTTGTTTTCTTAGAATTTCACTTGGAATTTCAGCAATTGCTTCAGCTTCTTCAATTGTTATTTCCGCTTTTGAATGTACTACAGCTTTTCGTACATCTTTGGGTAAATCTTTTATAGCTTGGGCTTTTCTTGCTGTAATTTTTGGTTTATAAGTAGATTTTTCCTTTTTAGCTTTTTTGACTTTAGCTTTCTCCTTCTTTACTTCTTCTTTTAAATCTGGAGGTAGTTCCTCAATAATTTCCTTCTCCAGAGCTTCCTTATATACCGCACCTACAGTCGTTTCTCCTCTTTTAGCATCCTCCCACATTTCTTCAATTTCCTTATCGTCTTTGGCTATGACTTCTTTAATTTTCTTACCTCTTTTTATCATATCAGGTTTAACTCTAACTTTCTGGGCAACCTGTTTAGCAGTAGATGTCCAATCGTCTTTTTTTGGTGTAATTATTGATTTATCTTTAATTATAGAACCTATTCCTATACTTTCCCGTTCACCTTTTCTATATTGTTCTTTCATTGTTTCACTTTGCTTTTTTCTTCGTTCTTCTTCTACTTGCTTTGCGATCTCATCATATAACAATAGCCCAATTTCCGTCTTTTGCGCAGCATTTAAATGCCTTCTCATAATATTCTCACTGATAACATACTGTAACGGTGTAGATCCAGTTGCTTTACTTGGCTTCCATTCTCTTATTATTAATTCTTGTTTTAATATCTTACAAGCTCTATACCGATTTCTCCCATCAAGTATCTTACCTTCATAAAGAGTGACAGGCTCTATTTGTCCATGTTGTTTAATATCCTCTACTAAATCATCAAATTCTTCACCTTCTAATAATGGAAGATATGAAGACAACTCATGGAATAAATATTGTTTTGTTTCTGTCATTTTTTTCACTTTTTTAAATTTTTGATTTATAACATTTATAAGATAATTGAATTATTATTTAATCCTTTTTGTCAGATAAATAGAATATAATTTGTTATTTATGTAGAGTTTTATCATCTGATGATTTTCATATATTTTTCATAAGGAAAATTTACTTTTTTGATAAATTTGTATGATAAAATGAAAGATTTTTATAATTCTGTGATTTATTTAACACATAATGAGTTCTAAAACTGAAAAATATGACTTGAAAATTCCCAGAGCATTATATCATGTGTTTAAAGAATATATTGAGTCAAATCCACAATTGGGTTATACTAATGTTTCAATGTACTTAAAAGAAGTAATTAGATTAAAGGCACAAGAAGTTTTACTAACAAAAAAAGAAAAAGATTAAAAAATTTATGTTTGTCTATTCCTAATTTTCTAAATCATCAAAAATTCAATACTATGATTTTTATGAAACCATTAATGTCCCATAAAAGTTTTGAATATAATTTTAAGAATTGTTAGATTTAGACTTAGGCTCAAATAAAAAGAAAAAATATTGAATTAATATAAGAAAGAAATTAAATGAATAAATTTTTTTTAATTTTCAATAAAAAAAGTTATGTGACCATTAATATTTATATAAGAGGGACAATATCTCTTTCATTATTAGTATTATAATTCAAGTCTAAAGCATATTCTATTACTTCTCTAATTCTATTATCTGGAACATCATAATCTATTATTGTGGCAATTAAAAAATTTAAAAATTCATTTTTTTTAGACCTACAATTCTTAATTGTTCTATTATTATTTTCGTAAGAATTAGTTGAAATAATTTTCTCAATAACCCTAATTTTCTTCATAAGTTCTGGATAATTATATTTAAATTTGATAATATAATCACTACTTAGTTCATGTTTATCATACTTAATCCACTCATCTATAAAATCAGTTGCTTGAAATGTTGCTGGAGCTGGTCGTATAACAAACCCATTTAACATTAAAAATTCATAATTCCTTCGTATTCTAAATTTTATTAGAGGTTCGATTGATCCTGTATTACATTTTTTCCTTTCTTCTTTAGAAAGATTATATAGATTGGAAAAATATTCTACAACTTCACTTAATTTATGAGATTTTTTATCTGTTAAATATTCATATTGGTCTTCTATTAACATTTTCATTGATGGTATAAAAAACCCATCAGTTTGTCTTATCTCTTCATAATACTCCTTATTTACAACCATTTTTTATCACTTCCTTATTTTTTATTAATTTATTCTTATAAACATCTAAAATAACCTCCACGCATACTAAGGCTCTGTGAATATTTAAATTTTTCTTTTGGAAATTATTAATCCATTAAACAATAATGATAAAAGAAAAAAAATTCGGTAATATCATTAAATTAGATGAATATATAAAATCTTTAATATTATTGTCCAAAAATCCAATATTAAATAAATTTCGAATAGATTTTGATATGAAATTAAGTAATTTTAATATAATTTAATTCAACTCAAGTTTAAAGAAAAAAAAATTAAATGAATTTAATGTCTATGTTTAACCATCCTTTCTTAATCATTTTATTGAATAGTTCTTTGAGTTGTTCCTCGGTAACCATTAAAGCATGTTGTTTATATCTCCAACTTGGATTATCATTATCGAGATTTATGGTATAATAGCAGAATCTGAATGTTTCCAAATGTTCTTCTAATCTAATTTTCTGAACTAAATTCCTATAAATAACACCTGTCGTATTCTCATCTATGTCTCTACTATCAACATAAACTTCATCTATTAACTCACCGTATTCTATTTTCCCATTTGGAAATTCAAACTTAGGTATACTCCTTTTATTGAATGGTTTTAAATCATATTTGCTCATTCTTTTTTAACCACCTCCTCTATTTGTAATTTAATTTTCTTGGTATTCTGGTTTGTTTTTAATAAAATCTAATGTAAGAATTGGTATTCCTAATTTTTTAAAAATCTTGTTAGTCATAGGTATAGATTCAATAATTTCATTAAGAGTTTCTTGGTAAACTAATTTCACTTTTATTTCTGATTTATCAAGATTTATTATTGAATTATTCCAGTAATGATATTCATCACAGATTAAATCTGTAAGGATTTCTTGGATATAATCAATTTCTTTTTTTGTTAGTTTTATTTTATATTCATCTTTTAGCTCTGCTTCTTTTGTATATGAAACTCTTAATTTTTCTTTTACAGCCCAAGAAATATCATTATAATCTTTTCTGGGTAAATCATCTAAAGAACAAAAACCATTTCCATAATCTAACCAATCTAATTCTTCACTATTTAATATTATTTCAATTTCAGGCGTTTCTGATATTTTTCTCACCTCATTTTAATCTCTCCATTCATATTCAAAGCTCATTAGATATAATATTAATCCAAGTACTAAGAAAATAATCCCCATAGCTATGAAGAATGAGAAAAAGAAATCAACTAAATTCTTACTAAATCCCGTAGTATCTAATTTAATAAGTTCTTTAATTTCTTGTTCACTCATAATCCAGTTCCAATAAGCAGCACTAATAAAAAATACAACACCAATAACTACAAACACAACTAATAATCCTATCGGCAATGGTCTTATAGTTCTACTCATTTTATCACCTCCTGTTTGGTTTTAATTCTTTTAATGATTCTATATTACTTTTAAAACGAACTAATTGTTCTTCCCAGTTTTTAGGGAAAAGTTGATGATTATCCAAATGTAATACCCTCATTGAAGTGTCTTTATGTGCTACACCATTCTTTCCTGGTGTTTTCAACCAGATTAAATGTGATTCTCTAATCATAGGTGCAACCACTGTAGAGGGAATTATCCAAAATTCTGGAATATCATCTGGTAGATTTAACCTAACAAAAGCATAGAATAAATATTCGTTAATTAATGTATCAGCTCTTTTCCCCATTATAAAGGACTTACTTGTCTTTAACCGAGTGGTCTTAACTGAAATAGTTATATTCACACCATTTGGATTCTGGACAAATAAATCAAATCCTTCTGTTCTGCCTAATGACACATTAACTTTAAATCCATGCTTAGCTAATACATGTGCTATATAGAATTCACCAGATATGCCTATATCGTTATTAGATATTTTTATTTCACTCACCCTTTTTATCACCTCCTTTTTTTATTATCCACTTCTTAGAAAAGAAAATTTTGAATGTCTTTTAAATAAAATATTAATAGATTTTTATTACAATTATTAAATCACATATAACAAAAATTATATTAAAAATTATAAAATCATAAAAATACCAAACAAACCATATAATAATAAAAGGGATTATAAAAAAAAGAGGGAGATGTATACAATCAATACTAATTTTAAAGGAATTTATTATTTTTATTAAAAGAACTCCAGCACATACTATAAAAATTATACAGTATAACAAAATATTTATGATAAAATAATTAATAAACCATATAAATATTAATAAACTCATTAAAAATAACCATATTCCTAATAATATGAATCTTCTTCCATGTAATTTAAAATACATTTATTTATCACTTCCTCTTTTATATTTTTATTTTAATTGGAGTTTGATAATTTCAAACATCTTACAATAAAAAAAATTAATTTAATTGTTAGTTTTTGTAATTTAATTAAAATATATTCTTATAGGGATTCTTATAGAGAGCTCTATAAAGACATTAATATAATAAAACTAGTTAATTTAAATCTTCATTTTTATTCTAATTTGAGAGAAAAAAACACGATTTCTACAAAAATATTTAAGAATTAGAACTTTTAGAAAAAAGGCTACAAAAGCAAAAAAAGAATAACTAATAATATAAAACAATTTGTTTGAAGAAAAAAAATTAATTCTCTTTCTTCCATTTCTCAAAAAAGGCTTTGAACTTTTTGGAATCTGTTTTAACCGTCTTTACATTATATTCTACTTTATAATCAGCAATACAATCCAATAACATATTTTCTTCGTCTTTTACTTCTTCCTCTATTGCTTCCTCTAACTCTTCCTCAATAACTTCTTTAATTTTCTTCTCTTCTGGATTTTCTTTTGTCCATTTGTACAATAAGAAGTTCCCTGTTATTCTATTTCTCCAAATCGCTGATTTCTTAGTATCTTTTTCAAATGCTTTCATCTGTTCCACTAAATTTTCTGTGATTTCTACATCTTCCCCGTGCAAATCTTTAATGACCATACCAGTTTTTAAACCGTTAAGAGTCAATTGGACTTTCTTTTTTACTTCTTTTTCATTTTTTGTCATATTCTATACCTCCAACTTTAATTTTGATTATTTTAATCATTGGTTTTTAAAATAAATTTTATTAAATAATTAGAAAATGTTATCATATATAAATCCATATGTTCATGTAGCTTTTCAGTTAATCTACAAACAGATTTGGATTTATATGAAAACTAAAATTCTTTATTTCATATAGTTTGATCTCCAAAATATATATATTAAATAAAAAATCGATTACATAGGGATTAGACCGTGTCTACTCGATGGTGTATTTTATGTTAATTTAAAAGAGTAGACAGTGTGAGAATGTCAAAAACACGATTTTATCAAAAAATTAATATCAAGAAATTGAAGTGGATAAGGCAAAAAAATTTAGAATTTTTAGAACAAAGAATAAATATAATTCATTCCAAAAATTTTCAATCTATCATCAATTTGTACATATTTTTTTTGAATGATGTTTCGATAATCCATTATTAATTCAAGTTTGAATTTATTAGTTAAACAGAAGATTTTAAAAATAGATAGCCCATCAATAAAAATAGTTGATGAAATTTCAACTTCAAGATTAAATCTTGAAACTGAATTTGGCGTTGAAATGAATATATCATAATAATAATTTATTGTTGCGAAAAATACTGACTAAAAATTTTTTTGTTAGTTTCTTCCCTGCTAATTAAAACATATTATAAAATAAAAGTAAAAAAATGTATATAAAATTAAGAATAAAATGTATTTAAAATATGAATTGCATGATGAAAAGTATCTTCAGCTTCAAATTGTGAAAATCTTACATCAGGATGTTGGATTGAATTTCTAATATCTTTAAGATAATCAAAATATTCAACTAATTTTTGATTAGCAGATTGATGATTTTTCAATTCAATTAACATAGATCCCCACATTTTACCTACTGGATCATTTGAAGTAATTTTCTGGTAATAATTTCTTAAAACCGATTCTATAACCCTCATTGTAATCATCGCAGCTGGAGTCCACGCTTGTAATGAAATACACCGACAACCGTCATCTAAGTCATCTTTCTCAAGATTTGACATTTTATCCCAAATTTTTATATCGAAAAATAATTCTGCTCCAAGTGAAAGTTTTTCTGGATTTAGAATTGTATCAGTAGATAACTTCACTACTTTAATTTTAATCAACTCATTAATAATTCTGTCTTCCCAAATAGGAATTCTTTTAATTAAATTTTCTATTAATTCTTTAAGTAATTGTTTTAGGCGTTTATTTAATTTCTCAATATCTTTTTTACTCAGTTCTTCTTCATTGTCTTTTTTTTGTTTAAGAATATCTATTACCTCATTACCATATTCTTGGATTTCTAAATTTTCTAATTTGTTTTTTAGTATATTTAAAGGGATTAGTATTGTCTGATAAAAAGGAGAGTCAAAAGGTTTAGGTGATATTGTCCATATTTTACAATTCCCCAAAAGGCATCCAATATTAAAAATATTTTCAAGCTCCAAATAATTTCACTTCCATTTTTTGTCTTTTTTATCTTACAATAATTTAAGATATATTAATTTTAATTTTTTATGTATTTGTGATTCTAAAATAATCGTAGAATATTTGAAGTTTTTAAGAAGTATTTGAATAACCATCCTGAATTGGGTTATAGGTCAACAGCTGAATTTCTTAATGAAATTCTTAGAGATAAAGCTAAAGAAATTCTTGATTCTGAAGAAAAGTCAGAAAATTAAAATTAGTGTTTAAAGACTTTTACAAACGATTTAATTTATCTGATGAAGGTAAAGACTTGAATAATTTCTCAATTAATAACAATTATTAAATAGCATTTCAATAATTTATTAACTAAAAAACAAATTATCCACTTTTTAAAAATGACACTTGAAATTGAAGTTCTTAATTTAATTGTTCAAATAATTTCCTTAATTTTATTATTTATTACGTCGGTCGCTGCTATTAAGTATATATTAAGTAATTGGAAAATCAATAAACTCGCTAAGAAAATTGAAAAATTTCGCAAAAATGAAATTGATCGGAAAGTATTTGATGATGCTGTTCATAAGTTAGCTATAAAAGCAGATAATAGAAAAAGTGCTAAGAATATTATTGAAGGACCTGATACGAATCTTGCAAAAATTGTCGATAAAATTGATGATTTAGAATATAGATTAGAGAATATAAATGATACACTAAAGAGATTTGAGAATTATAAAGAAAGAGAATATCCAACAGATATTTCCCAAAAGGTTTCAAAAAAAGATTAGTTTAAGTTTAAGATCTGTATTTAAATTAATTTTGAAAAATATATTTGAAATTTTCAAAAAATCTATTTTTTACCTATTTTTTCATCGATTCTTTTCAAATAAATATCAATAATTATATATTATAAAAAATTAAGAACATATTCAAAAATACCTGTTATTTCCCGATACTCGAAAGATATATAACTTATTATTTAACTTCTAACACTACACTCTAAATTATAATAATAGAATACCCAACAATAATTCAATATATATCATAATTCTTTTAATCTTCTCTAAGATTTAGAATTAATAATAAAAAAATTAAATAAACAATTTTTTTCTTAATTTCAACTCAAATATTCTTTCATATTTATTATATTTATTATATCGGCTGCTATACATGGAATTAAAGATATTATAATTCATTTAAATAGAGTTTTAGATAAAAAAGTTGATATAAGAGAAAAAATCAAGATACCAATTAATCCAATTAAACCACCAGCTAAAGGATATTATGATAGATCATATTATAGAATAGAAATTTATCAAAAATTAGTCTATAATGTTATGAACCAGTATCATCCAAAATTTCTTAATAAATTACCAGTAAGGGTTCAAATTCACATAAATAGACATATAGAATATATGATTAAAAGATTAGAAGTAGAGTTGAATAAAATACCATTAACAAAAGTAAGAAAGCCACAACATAAAAAAAGACAACCTCGGAGTAAGCCAAAAAGTAAACACAAAAAAGGACAAGTGTGGAATAAGCCCAAAACTAATCTAATGTGCCAATTCGAAAAAGAAACCAATAAAAACGCCATTCATGCTGGAAAAATAACAGGCAACTTCGAATATTGGTTATGGCAAAGAAAGAAAAAGTAAAACGAGGGTTAAAGATGTTAGAAAAAATAGATAAAAAAAGAAGCAATGCTATAAAAAAGATGAATACAAAATGCTTCAAAAAATTAATTAAGTTTGCTGAAATTATATCATCTGATATGATTGAGTTTGAAAAGAAAGTGATTGCCAAGCCAAGAGTGTTTGATTTTAGACATATGGAATTTGGTTGTCAGAGAATGTTATGTCTTTTAGATGCTTTGTCTGTTCAAGATTTAGATGATTATACAATAAATAAAATTGGTGTAACAAGAAGACAGGCTCAAGATTATTTAACGACATTAAGAGCAATAATAGAGATATTAGGAGCAGTATAATTTCACTTTTTTTTGATAAATAATATGGACAAAAAAATACATTTTTTTCAATCATCTGTCTATTAAGGGTACGGGGATTTTTGAAAAATTGATTCAAAACTCGAAAATAATCATCTAAACATGTCTAAATGATTATCCAATTCATATGAATGATTAAATGTATTTATAAATAATCCAAAATTATAATTATAGGATTATTTACAAAATTGGATAATTTAAGATTCATGGTGAAGAGTATTTCTGAAAAGGAAGATGAGAGTGAAGGTATGAATTCTGATGATATAAAAATGATCGATAAGAAAAATAAACAAATATACTATTTATCGATTGCATTACTTATTATTGGATTGATATTCTTAGTATTGGGATTATTAGTAATTTATATATATATGATGTTTTTTGTGAGTTTATTTCTTATTCCTATTGGTTTATATGGTATAGTAAAATATAAATCATTATATGGTAATAACAGGAGATATATATATTATTTAATTATTGCAGTAAGCTTACCAATTCTTATTTTTACATCTCTGTTCTTAACTTCACAAATTATTTTTGCTTTAAAGTATTCTTTGATTTATTTGTTGATAGTTCCTGTTGTTCTTATTTTTTTTATACCCTCTTTAATTTGTTTTGTTTTTGGTATTTATAAATTGATTTGTGAAAGGAGAACTAAAGGAAGCTAAGAACCAAAAAAGAAGAAATGAAAATGATTGTACAAAAAAAATTAATTATTCCTTATCTTTTTCAAACATTTTATTGAATTCTTTTGTAATTATATTTGTTACATTGATATCTTTATCAATTTCAATATCTGGGTATTTATCTTTGATTATTTGATGAGTATACAACCCCTCTAACATTAAAATTATTTTCTCCATACCATTCAATTTATTCTTTAGTTCTCTTATTTCATCTGATTGCGTAATTAATTGTATTCCAGCTTCTTTTCTCTTTTCTTCATTGAGTATATTATTACATTTCCAACAGAAAGTACTTTGCTCTGTATTTTCAATATTACAGACGGGACATATAACTAATTTAACGCTTTTTGGTTCTGGTTTTTGTACTGCATTATTTGTCATAATACTAATTATATCACTATCATCTAAATGAAAATAAATTTTAGGCATATCAGAATTTGCTGTCCACCCTGCTATTTTTCTCAATTGGGGTTCATTAAGTTTTGATAAAGCCAATTCTGTCAATCTTGAATGTCTAAACAAATGTGGATATATTTTTTTGTTCTTCCATTCGGGATATTTCTTTGCTATTTTGTTTTTAAGGTCATTAAGATACATATTTAGAAAATGTGCTTCTTTATAAGGAAATATTAAATCATTTGACTCAAAATAGTTATTATCAAAATATTCTTTCAAATAAGGTATGCTTTCAACTAATGGAATGTCTCTTTTAGCAGTTTTTGATTGAACAATTTTTAATATAGCATATCCACGTTCAAATTTTATATCTTTCTTTCTAATACTTAATAATTCATCTCGTCTCAATGCCCCTTCATACATCACCATTACTAAAGTCCTTCCCCATAAATTACTAAATTTAAAAATTAATTCTAAATCATCTCTTGTTATTAGGTCAGTTTTACTCAGTTGTTTTGCGTCAATTTTAAATTTTTTTGGTAATAATTCTTCTAAATCATCTCTTTTAGAATGTTTTAGATATTGTCTTATTCTTCTAATATGTAATTGTTGAGTCTGTGGTTTAAGAGATTTATACTATTTGCATCTTAACAAATCAAATATATTCTCTTTAGTCAACTGATTTACATCTGCATGTTCCAATATTACATTATTTGGTTTAAATCTTCCACTCATATTTCTTTGTTCATCAGTTTCAAACAACTTACACATTGATAGTAAACAATATAGTTGAGTCCCAAGTGATAATCCAGTCAATTTCTTTAGATAATATTCTTCGATGTTGTTTTCACTTGATTTAAGTTTGGTTAAATATCTGGAAATATACCCATTCAACTTTTTAGCATCCATAATCAAATATTATAATCATTCAAATAATTTAAATATTATTATATGGCTTTATATATTTTTTTTGAAATTATAAATAAAATGTTTAAAAATGATTTAATATATCTATTTTTTGACTTATTCTCGTCTTATTAAAATAATAATTTTAATTACGATGAGACTGAACATGAATCTTTAAAATTTTTAATGTATTAACAAAAAATATAACATAAAATAATTCAAATATAATAAAATTCAAAGAAATGAAATGTTATGTCTGAAGAAGACAAAAAGATGGAAAGTATTCTTACTGAAACACGCATTTTTGATCCTATTAAGTTAAACAAGGAATTTGCTAAATCTGGCATGTCTTTAGAAGAATATAAGAAACTTTACAAACAATCAATTGAAGATATGGAAGGTTTTTGGGATGAACAAGCAAAATCTCTAGACTGGTTCGAGCCTTATGAAAAAGTATGGGAAAAAACAGAATTGTTTCCTGGTAAATGGTTTGTCGGAGGAAAACTAAATGTTGCTTACAACTGTTTAGATCGACATATAAAAGCTGGAAAAGGTGATACGGTGGCTCTTATTTGGGAAGCTGACGAGCCAGGACATGTTAAAACCTACACTTACACAGAATTATTAAGAGAAGTTAATAAAGTTGCCAATGGTATGAAAAAACTTGGTTTGAAAAAGGGAGATCGTGTAACAATTTGGTTACCTATGGTTCCTGAATTAGCAATAATAATGCTTGCTTGTGCTCGCCTTGGAGTTATTCATTCTATAGTTTTTGGTGGTTTCTCAAAAGAAGCTGTAAAGGGCCGAATCGATGATTCTGACTCACGACTCTTATTCACCAGCGATGAAACCTTAAGAGCAGGGAAATTCTATTCAAAAATAGCAGATGTGGTTCAAATTATTGATGATGTTCCAACAATAGAGCATGTTATCGTAGTAAAACGATCTGGCAGAGAAGTTCCCCACACTGATAAAGATATTTGGTATCACGATTTTATTGAAGGGATGAGCGATGAATGCGAATCTGAAGCAATGGATTCTGAGGATACTTTATTTATTTTATATACAAGTGGAACAACTGGAAAACCAAAAGGTGTTAAACATACAACAGCAGGTTATATATTATATACGTCATTTACGCATAGAATCGTATTTAATTACCATGAAGGTGATGTCTGGTATTGTACGGCAGATGAATATAAGAATTCCTTATGTTTAGCTGAAATATAGGCTGGATTACCGGACATTCCTACATAGTATACGGACCGTTAGCTAATGGAGCGACAAGTTTGATGTTCGAAGGTGTTCCAACATATCCTGACGTAGACGATATAGAGTTTTTCTACTCTATCGACGGATACAGGTTTTGGGACATTGTCGAACATCATAAGGTAACTCATTATTTTAGATTATTTCAATCTCAAATGGGAATTTATACCGCTCCTACAGCTATACGTGCTCTAATGCGATATGGTGATGAACCAGTTAAGAAACATGACTTAAGTTCTTTAAAAGTCCTAGGCACAGTCGGGGAACCGATTAATACTTGGAATTCTCAAGTATTTGGGAATAATCCTGAGGCTTGGACTTGGTATCACAAAGTTGTTGGAAAAGAGAAATGCCCCATTGTCGATACTTACTGGCAAAAAATGGACGCATAGCGCGTACATTGGTTAACAGAGACAGGGGGCTTTATCATGACTCCAATTGCCACAGCAACACCCACAAAACCAGGATCATGTTGCCTTCCCTTTTTCGGGATTAAACCAGT
>JAHLWP010000061.1 GCA_019057865.1 Promethearchaeota archaeon | reverse complement strand
ATAATATTCCTTATTGAAGAATCTTTAGAAGGAGGTTATGAAGCAAGAGCTTTAGAAGCCTCTATCCATACTGAAGCTGATAATCTTACTGAATTAAAGGATTCAATTAGAGATGCCATAAAATGTCATTTTGATGAGAAAGAAAGACCTCGCATTATACGGTTACATTTTGTAAAGGAAGAGGTTATAACTTTATGAAAATCCCGCGTAATATTAGCGGGCAGAAATTATCCAAATTATTAAAAAGATTTGGATTTGAAATCTCTAGGCAGACGGGGAGTCTTATGAGATTAACTACCACAATTAAAGGAGATTTTCATATAACTATTCCAAATCATAAGAGTTTGAAAATTGGTACAATTAATAACATTTTATCGGATATCACAGATTACCTCGAAATAGATAAGAAAGAATTTATGAAGGTATTATTTAGATAAGAAGGTAATTTATATCATAATATTTTTCTGGATTTTCAATAGCATCAATTATCTCCCCTTTGGAGATATTTCGAACCCTCATTCGTTCTAGGGCATTCTTAGTGAACTTTATTGGCATTGTGCTAGTTTTGGTATTAATTCTTCTATAATCATTTTAACAAGATCATTTAGGTCCAACTTTCTGCTTGTAAAGTTTAAAATTTCTACACCTACAATATTCTCGTCTTTGCCATAGTCAATGATAATTCCCTCTGCTATTTCATCAGAATTTAAGATCTTTTCATTTGAAAAACGAATGTAGAGGGCATTAGCAACTTTATCGAAAGAAAATTCCATAATTATAATATAAGAGCACTTAATTAAATATCCTTTGTTTAGGTGTTTTTAATTCGTTATGACTATGAGAATATATTCAATATTACAAGGCTATAATTATAATCGTTTCCATTTCAGGGTATAGTCAATTCTTTCTTCTTTTCCTACTGCTTTTAATTCTAGGTGGTCATTTAAAAATTTAAAAGAACGTTCTAGAGTTGTCCCAATCCAATGAATTAGATATTGGTTGTTTTTAAGAGATGATTTCTCCATATTCTAACGCGTCTATGATGAGAGAAGATCCACCCTTAATTCTTTCAAATTCTTCTGGAGTATAACAGATATAATCAATATGTCTAGGAAAATCAAACTTTTTTAATAAAGATGACATTCGTTCAATAAATGGAATTTCTTGAAACAATTTTGACACGATTATGATATCTAAGTCAGAATTCAAGGTAGCATTCCCTTTTATTCGAGATCCGAAAATTATGATTGCTTGGGGGTTATATTCTTTAAGGATCTGTGGTAATAATGTCTTTTTAAAAAGTTTAATTAACTTATCATTCTTCATTTTTTAATAACTCCTTATATCTATTTTCTAATTGAGCAAATATATGTTTTGCTTTTTCTACTTTACTTATGGCTATATCCTTAGTATAAATTTCATATGGTAACTGTTCAGCGACATCAGGATATCGAGTAAAAGTATAATCTCCTGTCAAATCGATGACTTTATCCAAGATTTGATTCGATAAATGTAATCTTTTACCTAAATCCTCAATATAATGAATTTTGGGAATTTTTTTTCCTTCCAGAGCAAAAATTGATTTTAATAATTTTTCTACTGATTGATGAGAAAGAAAAGCTGCAATATCATACCCTCCAATAGAGATATTTTTCTCAGCTATTTCTAAATCATGTTTAGCTTGTTTCAACCATTTAAGTGCGATTTCTTTATTCATAGGGAGTATCTTAATTATTTTTAGACATTTCTTCTTATATTATGAATAGCGTTTAATACTTAAATCTTTTAAGAAATAGAATCTATTTGAGTAAATAAATAAAATTGAGATAATCATGCTTTTTTCTCAATTATTGGCATTTATAGTAAACAATTTATTTAAAATTTCGGTTGTTTCACGAATTCATAATAGAATTAGGTATTAAATTAGAGAAATTCACCCTAGTACTCTCTTGGTACCAGGGATTCTAGATATTTAGGGATTTTAAGTTCAAATAATGATTTAATAGCTTTCAATTTAAAGAATTTTGTGGATGAATTACATTACTATATAAGAATTTATATTAATCAGAAAAAGCCTTTTTTAAAATCAATGAATTTCTATTTTTAAAGACTGATTTATAAGATATAGATGCTATTTTGATAAATTATGAATTATTTACTAATATTAATTTATACGTAAATTAGATTAAGATTGAGTTGAAGATAGAAAATATGAGTATGGAAGGAAAAATTTGTATGATCACAGGAGCAAATTCGGGTATTGGTAAAGCTACGGCTATGGGATTAGCAGAAATGAATGGAACTGTAGTGATTGTCTGTAGAAATAAGGAGCGGGGAGAACCCGCGCTAAAAGAGATAATTGAAAAAACAGGAAATAAAAATGTGGATTTATTATTATGTGATTTATCATCCTTGGATTCAATTCGAAATTTGGCAACAAAGTTCAAGAATAAGTACCAGAATCTGCATGTGCTTATAAATAATGCCGGAGTAATGCTCTCGAAGCGAGTTTCATCGGTTGATGGATTCGAAATGAATTTTGCGGTAAATCATTTAGCACCATTTTTATTGACTAATCTATTACTTGATACACTGAAAAGGAGCGCCCCAAGTAGAATAATAAATGTAGCTTCAGCAGCACATAAACTTGGAACAATTGATTTTGAGGACCTACAAGGTGAGCATAAAAAACGTCGATTTATGGGATTATATGGAGATTCAAAATTAGCTCTGATGTTAACGTCTTATGAATTTAGTAGAAGATTAGAAGGCACAGGAGTTACTCTGAACACTGTTCATCCGGGAGTTGTAAACACAAATTTAGGTGTAGACAGATCTAAACCTAAAAAAGGTATAGTAAGACGCTTTTTCAAAACGGCTGAAAAAGGAGCTGAAACTTCGATATATTTAGCATCCTCACCAGAAGTAGAAGCGATAACTGGGAAGTATTTTATTAATAAACAAGAACAAAAATCATCAAAAGATTCCTACAATGAGACGCTTGCTAAAAAGATTTGGGATATAAGCATTGAAATGGTCGGGTTATAGGTTATAATTAATGGTAACAAAAGAATTTTGGAAAAACTTAGCGAGTGTAAGTTTTATCTCTTATTTTTTTTTTTTTCCCATATCTACGTGCCTGTAGTCTCCAACCCAAATTGACAATTATATTATAGAGAGAATTTGGTATAAATTTTTTTGAGAATAAGTCGATCGCTTCTTGAGGGATTTCTTTACCATCCGTCAAAGCTTGAGCTGTAATGTCTAATCCTTTTACAACGTTTCTCACCATACCACCTCTCTCTAGGTGCGATTCTTTCAATAAAAGATTTTCCAATATGTATTTAAATATATTTTACTATAGAGTATCATAGAAAATGTCAGATATTATCGAAAGCAATCCGGAAATTCTAGGAGGAAAGCCTATCATTAAGGGTACTAGAATTCCCGTTGTTTTTTTAATTTAGAGTGACTCTTCTTTGTCATGCGAATAATTATAGTTTAATGCTAGTCTACGGCATTCATTTAAAATTGTAATTCTCATTTAAATTCAACCACCGCTTTTAAATCTTTAAAATTTTCAAAAGCTTTTTTAAATTCTTCGGGTTTAAACCGATTAGTTATCAATTTATCCAGAAGCCCTGGATGTTTTTTATTATATAATTGTAAATGTTTGACCCCTTTTTCAAAATCTATACGATTAGCATTTACAGTTCCAAAAATAACTTTGTTTCCTAAAACTAAATTTAAATTTAAACAATCTGCACAGATAGTTACTCTATTTAGTCCTCCTGTTACACTCGTTAAACATAAGGCACCATTAATTCCAATTAAAGACATTGCATTTAATGCTACTGATGAATTTCCTGTTGCTTCTAATATAAAATCAATATTTCTACCTATCAAAGTTGGCAATTTAAGCATATCCTTTTTAGAAGCAGAAATGTAGTTAATACCTACTTTTTTAATTAATTTCACTTTTGAATTTGAATCATCTTCCATTGAATAAACATAAACATCAATACCCATTGCTTTTAAAACAAGACACCCTAAAATTCCAATTACCCCGAGTCCTAATACAAGTGCATTTTTTGGTTCCCAAGGAATTCTGTTCTGGATGCTCCAGCCCTGTCTTATACCTTTCTCAACAATACTTAAAGGTTCAAGTAAGATAGCAATCTTTTCAATATCTTTGGGGATTTTAACTAAATATTTAGGGATTTCAGTAAAGTATTCAGAAAGATATCCATGTTGACCCTTAATTCCTCTTTCAGTATAATCACCTTTAATACACATATCTTGCATATCATTTTGACAATAGGAGCAATCATCAGGTCTCCGTACGAGTGGAACAACAATATCCCCTTCTTTAAGGTTGTTAGCATTTTCTTTTGCATCTGCACCGATTTCTCTAATTTTTCCTAATGCTTCATGTCCCAATACTAAGAATTCTTCATTTTCAGGAGCTAAACCATATTTTGCATCGATTATTTCCCTGTCTGTTCCATCAATCCCCACTCTTATAACTTCTATTAGTATTTCGTTAGTTTTTATTTTCGGTTGAGATAGCTCTGCTATTCTTACTGAATTAGCTTTACCCGGTGTGACTACAATAGCTTTCAATTTAATGCCTCTCTTTCTTTATTTTAAAACTATCTTTAAATGAGAGAGGTTGACCACAATGAGGACAAGCTTTGAAGATTGAGAAACTATCAAGATATTCAAGTACAGTTAATATTAATGTGGCGTGACTCCACGTAAGTGGACTCACGGAGATAGGTTCATTCGTATAAGGATTGACTTGTTCTGCCAATACTCCAGTTGATAATGAATGATCTGCAACCCATTTTAGTATATCTTTAGCTCTATCTAAATTATCTTTTGAATTAATCCCCTCCTTAGCATTCTTCAAATACCATTCAGCAATCCATAATGTACATATATACCATGGATTTCCCGGCACATTAATAACATCCTCCGAAACCTTATGATAATAGTCGTTTTCATATCTTGCAATCCCTCCTACATCAGTTTTAACCCTTAATCTTTCTATTACTTGATTCATGGTTGACTGTACCATAGGGTCGTTAATTGAAAATACATCAAATTCAAAGATTGCATAGATACTCGCATCCATTATCATATCCTTGATTATACCACCATCTTTTTGAAAATTAATCGTACGTAAAAATCTGTTCAATTTTATATCAAATAAATATTTGATCATCGCAGCTTTCATCTTTTCGGCGGTTTCTCTGTAAATTTTAGCTCTTTTTATCTCACCAAAATATTCCGCGAATTTAGCAGCAGATCTTAATCCGGCAATTACAGAAACAGTGGTAAAAGCGTGAATTCCTCTTCTCTCCTCCCAAAGATCATAACTTGGAAGTGGAAGACCTCTTTCATCCCGAAATTCTACCATAAAATCAGCGGCGGGTATAATGAATTTAGAATATAATTCTGCTAATAAATCCATGTCTTTATAAATCTTATAATACTCCCCTAATGTATATAACACTAGCGCAGTTTCATCTTCTTGAATTGCCAATATTAATCCTTCTTCTTTATTAAACCAAGAATGCCACGATGATCCTATGCTCCCATCAGGATTATATTTATGTAAAAGAAATCCTTTAGATGTGATTAATTTTCCACACAGTTGATAAAATTTTCTTGTTAAGAAAGCATAACCTGCTTTAGATAATGATAAAGCCACTAGAGCGCCATCCCTTGGCCAAAGATATGAATAATGGTCTCGATTAAATTGCATGATATCTGTATCATTTGCTGCAATAATAGCACCACTTTTGTCCATTTGACTTTTAACTAATAACAAACTTTGTTTTAACAATTTGATTACATTATCTGGTAAATCAAAGAAGTCCAGGTTTGATTTTTTTACCCAAGTTCTATCAAATGCAAGTGTCTCCTCTATAGCATTTGAAATCCCTTTAGTAATAATAAAATCATTCAATTGCTTAACTTCAGTAGAATCTAATCCAACTGTGAACCAATATTTAACTACTCCTTTCTGTTTTCCTTTAACTTTTACATTTACTTGAATAGTAGAATCTACAGTTCCTTGATCAATAGGATTTCCCGAAAGATATCCATCTTCAGCATCCTTGTAAGATCCAACTGAAGCCCCAAAATGCGTCTTACCTATTGTGAATCCATCAATGCCAATACTATCTCCTTTTCCATTAAAGAGAAACCACCTATCCCTTAGGTAATGGATCACACTTTTGGTTTCTGGATCAAAATAAGCTGTTATACCTATACGTGTTCCTTTTATCTGAAGATCGTGGCTAAAAAAAATTCTATATTCCTTATCTTCATTTGAAAGGTTTTCTACTTGAATTTCTCTTAAAAAAATGTTCTTTTTATAATAAACACAGTCTTTAATAGTCATTTTTGAATTTATAGTTTGATTCTCAAATTCAGATTCTCCAATAAGACTTTCACTAGCGTATTTTAAATTTTTTTCCCATAAATCAGACTCTAACCAGCTAAAATTCCCCTCCACCCAAATCCCTATTCTACATTCATGGCCTTCAAGATGATTTTCCATTCCTACATAAGGATAATAGAGATCTCGAATGTTATAACTTTTATCTATACATACTAATAAATTTTGATTCCCGAAAACAATCGATCGAGGCATTATAATAAATGAATATAGGGATTTTATAAAGATTCCTTTAATGATTTAAAACCATTATAATTATATAATGAAGTACCGTATTTAATAGTAAAATAGACATGTGGATTTAATGGAATTAGGAATTATTGGACTAGGGAAAATGGGTGGAAATTTTGCTCAACAGTGTGTTGATAAAGGAATAATTGTTGTTGGAAAAGATATTTCAGAGAGAAAAGATTTAGCAAATAAAGGTATTAAGGTACTTGTTGATTATGAGAGTTTTAAAAATTCCTTAATAGCTCCAAGAGTTATTTTTCTTTCTTTACCTGCTGGATCACTTGTTGATAAAGTGATTAATGAAATAACTCCTTTCCTTGCAAAAGGAGATGTATTATTAGACGGGGGCAATTCATTTTATAAAGATTCACAAAGAAGAGCAAAAGATCTTGAAGAAAAACACATTTACTTTTTAGATTGCGGAACTAGCGGAGGTTTGGAAGGGGCCCGAAATGGCGCTTGTTTTATGATTGGTGGAGATCGAAAAGGATTTGAATTAGCTGAACCCATCCTTAAAAAATTAGCTGTTGAGAATGGGTATTTATATTGTGGTCCTTCTGGGAGTGGACATTTCGTTAAACTTGTTCATAATGGTATTGAATTTGGAATGCTTCAAGCAATTGGTGAAGGTGTAGAACTGTTGAATAGGTCTGAATTTGATTTAAACTTACCAGATATTTTTAAAATGTATTCAAATGGGTCAGTAATACGAAGTTGGCTTGTCGAATTAATGGAAAAAGGATTAAGGGATTTAAATAACAAAATCGATGATGTTCCAGCATTTATAGAAGATACAGGTGAAGTTAATTGGCTAGTTCAAGAGGCAATTAATAAAGAGATACCTATCCCTGTGATAACGCAGGCCGTTATAGAATTATTTAAATCAAGGATAAAACCAAATGATTCTTATAGAGCGGTGGCAATAATGCGTCACGGATTTGGTGGTCATCCGTATGGTAAAAGTGATTATATAGCAAATGAAAGAAAAAATAGTCGTATATATAAATTTTAATTATTTCTTAAATTTTTGACTTTAATTATCTTTTTTCTGTATTAAAATAACTCTAGCAGGAGCACCATCTGCTTCAAGTCGCAAAGGTAAGCCTACAAAAATATATTCCCCTTGAGAAACTTCTGCTAGATTAAGGCCTTCAAATAACGTCATATTGTTTATTATCAATTCGTGTACCTTATTGTCTCCACCAAATTTTTTTACGCTTAAATAATCACATCCAAGCGTTTTGATCTGTTTTTCAACCAAATATTTAGCTGCGTTCATCTTTATATATACAAAATCTTCCTTGAAACTTTTGTAATGATTCGAATTAGTTGTTTTTAAAAGTATTATATCATCTTTTTCAATGTTATATTTCTGTAAATCAGTTTTACGGATTTCTAAATCAATGTGAGTTAGATCTAATACTTTGCATTTACCATAAAATGATTCTAAAGGCAATTCGCTTGCTTTCTTTCCATTTGTTCTAATATGAAATGGAGAATCTACATGCGATCCTGTATGGCAGCCCATAGTAATTAAAGATTCGTTTACAGGGGCATTTTCTCTAAAAGCATATTGTTTTAGAGTTACGGGTTCATTTCCTGGATATACTATTGTTTCATTATTAATTACCAATGAAATATCATAAAATTTTCTCATATTAAATCAGATTTTTCAAGTTTTTAATTATTTAATATTAAATAATATGGAGATTCTAATATTAACCTACTCACATTTTCTGAGTATACTGAAAAACTATCCTTTAACTCATTTGAAGTATTTTACACCTTCAAAACTTTACATCAAGACTATTCCATTCCTTCAATCTTTTTTATAAATATTTTAGACATCAAAAAATGGTTGATTTTTATCTCAAATAAAATACATCCTTCCTCATTCTAAGAAACTTTTATTAACTTCTATTGTAATTTTTTCCAAATTTTGTAAAGAAGTAAAGGAGTTTTTCTCTAGAATGAATAATGTCGATAAGTAGACCTTTAAATAAATATTAGGATACTTATATACTCATTAAAAAAAGAAAAAAGTGAATATTATAAAGACCTATTAAACGTCTATTTACATCTTTTTGGGCATAGGATGAGCCTTTTGAGAGTGTTCCATCAACTTCTTTTTTGCTTCTTCTTCCGTTTTTCCTTTAAACTTCATTCCACATGCTTTGCATGCAACTTCTATTTTTGCCATTAAATATCATCATTAATATATTTAGTAATAAAAAAGATATCAGTTAATAATTTAAAATCTTCATCTATAAATTATAAATTCCAAAAACTATTGTAAACGAGCGAAAAATCCACACTCACCTAATGGGTAAAATACAAGGCATGGAAATTTCAGCATCTGGGAAAAAAAGACTGATCTTTTTAAGAGAAGGGGATAAAGAGTTTGATAAGGTTCAAAAAATTGTTCGAGGAAAAAGAAAACTCCTCTTGAAAATAATTCCAGAAAAGATCGAGCTTCTCGATTACGATTTTGTAAAAGAGGGCTATTCACGACTTCAAATAATGACTTAGTAGCTTTTACTGACGATAATGTCATTGTTCATAGATATTGGATAAATTTTGTTACTCTAAAGCTAAATGAAAGCGAAGTGAAATTAGTTGGTAGTGGTGGTGTAGTTAAATCCGTTAATAATGATATTCTTAGTCAATATTATACAGAACATAAGATACTCGAAGCTCCTAGACACTTGAATTACATCCCCACAGTAAATTGCTGCTTTAAAAAGGAACCACTAATCGAAATTGGAGGATTCAATACCAATTTTTCTTTTGCTGGAGGAGAAGACACAGATTTATGTTTAAGACTAAGAAAAAGAGGATACTACTTTGCGAAAGAGAGTAGATCTATTGTATTTCATGATTTTTCAAATAATTTTATAGATTTTTGTAAGATGTGGATAAGATATGGTAAGGGAACTCAACTTGCTATTATAAATTCTCAGAGGAGATTATAGATGACAAAATCTTATTTCATTAACAGCCAGCTCCCACAAACAAGTTATAGATCTTGGGAAGAAAGCATTATTGCTCCGAAATTCAATTTAAAGAATTTTGTGGATGAATTACATTACTATATAAGAATTTATATTACTCAAAAAAAGCCTTTTTTAAAATCAATTTCATTTCTACATTCATAACCTAAATAATCAATCGCCATAAATGGAAAAAAAAGTAATATTTCAGATTTTAGTTTAAGATTTAATTTTAATTTGATAAATCGTGTATTAGATTGCATATTTTTTGCGAATTTCTTGTAGACAAGAGTGATGGTCGACTAGAGTCAAGGTTGCATCTATGTAAACCCTATTCGTTTTTACTCACAACATTTTTCATTTGATGTTGTTTCTTCTTCACAGTTGCTATCATTTGAGCTTATACAACCGCAAACGCAACTATCATCTTCCTTAAGAGGTTCCAAATCTTTTACTGGCTTAAGTTGATTAGACATTTTTTTATTTCCTCCAAAAATTTTTTTTATATTAATTCCAATAAATAAATTTTTAATTAATTGCTATATATTATATATTAAGTATAAATAGTAAAGTATTTAAATTAACAAGTGTATAGTAGCATAGTAAGTAAAAATAAGGTGATTTACTATCAATATGAATACTAATTCTAAATGTAACAATACAGAGGAAAATGGGATATGTTTTTGCCCGATTGAAGGAGTTATTGAAGTTTTAAGTAAAAAATGGGCATTGGTAATTATTGGTACAATTAGTAATAATAAAAGAATTAGATTTAATGAACTTATGAAAAATTTAGATGGAATAAGTCCAAGAACCTTATCAATAAGATTAAAAGAATTAGAAAAAGCAGAGCTTATAAAAAGAGAAAATTTCGCAGAAATTCCACCAAGAGTCGAATATACATTGACGCAAGATGGCATAGAAGTGAAAGATGCAATGATACCTCTCATGGAGTGGGCTCATAAAAAGTCAATTCAATCATAAGCAGAAAAGTGTGGATTAATTTAGTCTCTTATAAGGTTATTAAAATTATTTAATCCTTTATTAGATTTTCATATCCAAAATGTACTTGGATGATAATTGAAAATATTTAAGTAATGATAGTATATAGTAATCAATATAATAAATTGGAGTTAAACTTAAATGGGACATAAATTTGAAATTTTTAGTGCTGGATGTAATTTATGTAAAAATGCTATTGAAATATTGAGGAATAACATTTGCGAAAAATGTGAAATAATTGAATACAATTTACAAGATCTAATTCAAGAAGAGATACGGGAAAAAATTGAGAAATATGACATTAAAGCTGTTCCCTCCATCATTGTTGATGAGAAACATAAAATTATTGGGATTCCAAAACCAGATGAGATTAAAAAGATTATCGAAGACAGTTAGTTTAATACTAGAAGTATTTTTTTCTCAATATACTTTTTAATATACTTAAGAGTTTTTACTTAAGATTTAAATAAATCTATTAATAATTTTTTAACTGACCAATATGATATATAAATGCCTAGTAGAATGTCCATTTTGCAGATATTCAAATGCAGTAGAAATAAAGGAAAATCAATGACTTATGAGTCTTGAATGTCAAAATTGTAAAGAAATCATTACTGGGAAAGAAAATCCTCATGGATGAAATTGAGTACTTTGTGCATATGGTAGCGTTCCCTGATTACAAATTCAAGAAAGAGAAAAAAAATCAATATAAAAAAATCAATGATGCCAATAAGCAAATGCTAGTTATTGGTTGAGACGGGATGGCGATCTCGAATTTTTAACATAAATCTAATATTTCTTTTTTCTTAATCTAGAGAATAAAAATAAAAAATTATTAATTAGCATAAATATTAGACCATTGTTGGAATAGGTTTATTTCTAACTATTTTACATTTACAAAGGATGTTGAAAAGTGAGAAGTATCGACTCAAAATTAACACTTAAAGAAAGAAAGATTCTAACATATTTGTTAAGTGAATATAAGCAATATCATCATTTTCCGGACATTGAAGAAATTAAAAGAGCTCTAAAATTAAATTACGACGAACAGCTTGAAGAAAAACTTGTTTTACAATTTGTTAAAAGAGGATTTCCTCAAGTTGGGATGACTCCAAGTCAGGAAAAAGTTTTTGATTACATTGTAGAACAATACTCAAAGTACGATATTATTAACACTTTTAATGAAATTGGAAAAGAATTAAATATTTCTCCTCAGGATCTAGAAGAAATAATAACAAAACTTGAGAAGAGAAGAGTAATTCATAGAAAAAAAGATGTTGATGACAAAATAGTTCCACGTATCTCTAAAATTGGATATGAGCATAAGGTTATATTAAAAGATGGAAGAACTCTCAAACCAATTGAGGCTGCTTGTGTTATTGATGCACTGGGTCTTCCTTTCACATACAATCAAGATGCTACGATTTTGTCAAAAGATCCCATAACTAAACAAGAAATTAAAATTGAAATTAAAGATGAGCAAATTGCATTGCAACAACCTAAAAATCTAATCACATATCTGGGATCCCAATGTTCTACTACTTTATTTTTTATTTCAAATGAAAGTCTTAAAGAGTGGGAAAAACAACATCCAGATCAAAAAGGTACGACTATAAATATGAAACAGGCACTAATTTTAGCTCGGAAGATTTTTGAGAAAAGATTAGATATAGACTGTGTTCCAAGTTGTGAAATATCTATTGACCAAGATCAAAAAAATATTGAATGGTTAGAGATACCATCAACTGATAATAAGGATAAATGTTGCGAATAATAACTGAATAATTTAGTGTTAGGGATCTCACAAAAATTAATTTTCTTTAATCATTTTTACAATGTGAATTGAATATTAAAATTAGTTATTGGTTAAGAATAGAAATCTTCTTTTTTTAATATTTTATAATAACAAGAATTATAGTTAGAATTAAGTATTATTATCTATTAATCAAATGACAATATTGTATCAAAAATTTATAATTTTAATTAATAGGTGATAAAAATGGATTTTTATGATTTAATTATTATTGGCGGAGGCGCTGCTGGATTTGCTGCTGCAATGAAAGCTAATGATTTAAAAATTAAAACCCTAATGGTAAATAACGATGCAATAGGATTAGGTGGAACATGTGTAAATGTAGGGTGTGTTCCAACAAAATATTTACTAAATATCGGAGATTTAATTTACGAATCGAGAAAGCAAAGATTTGAAGGGATCAAATCATCGATTTCTTTTAATTTTCAAAAAGTCATCGAGGGAAAAAATAATCTCATCAACCAATTGCAGCATGATAAATATGAAAATGTTTTGAAAAAATTACCAAACGTTGATCTTGTTGAAGGTAATGCTAAATTTGTTTCAAACTCAGAAATTCAAGTGGATAACCAAAAAACATTCAAAGCAAAGAAATTTATAATTGCTACAGGTTCCTCATCTTTTATTCCACCAATAAAGGGTATTGACCAAGTTGATTATATCACTAACATTGAAGCACTTCAATTAAAAAAGCTCCCAAAGACTATGATAGTTTTAGGTGGGGGTGCTTTAGGGGTTGAATTTGCTCAATTATTTTCTCGATTTGGGACAAAAGTTCATCTTTTTGAAATGCTGGATAGCATAGTACCAAATGAAGAACCTGAGATCTCTACATATTTAAAAAATTATCTTCAAGATGAGGGAATCGAGATTTATACAAATGCAAATATACTTGAAATCGAAAATGAAGGTAATGAGAACGTAATAAAAGTACTTCATAATAACAATGAGTCAACATTTAAAGCAGAACAAATTTTAATTGCAACAGGAAGGAAGCCTAACACTCACAATCTAGGATTAGAAGAAATTGGAATAAATTTAGGAAAGAAGGGACAAATTATCGTTAACGAATTTATGAAGGTAGGAGAAAATATATGGGCTGCTGGAGATGTTATAGGTGAACCAATGTACGAAACTGTTGCTGCAAGAGAAGGTATGATTGCTGCTACTAATGCTTTATCAGATGAACAGATTAAAATGGAAAATCGAGTAGTTCCACATGCCATTTTTACCAACCCTCAAGTTGGAAGTGTCGGCTTAACTGATCTCCAAGCAAATCAAATGGGTTTTGATTGCAGATGTAATACTATTCCAATTGGTTTTGTACCTAAATCAAAAATCATTAATGAAGATAGAGGAGTACTAAAAATCGTTATCAATAGAAAAACCGAAGAAATTTTAGGTATTCACATTTTATCTACTAATGCTGCTGATTTAATTCATGAGGGTGTTATGATTATTAAGAACCATATGACACTCGATGATGTTATTAACACAATACACGTTTTTCCTACATTGTCAGAAGCTATTAAACTTACAGCTCAATCATTCAAACGAGATATATCTGTTATAAGTTGTTGCATTGAGTGAGAAATAAATAATTCATTCATTCTTAAATTTAAATGATATAAATAATTAATTTAAATCCTCTTATCTAATGCATATTATTTATTAAATTGGTTAAAGAAATCTAAAAAACCAACTTAAATAAAAAAAGCTTATTATTAGTAATAAAGCTTATTTTTTTTTATATATTCAATCTTTTAAATTTTATTTTTACTTTTAGATTTAGGGAAGACGAATCTAAGATTTGTAATTGATTAGAATGACCAAGAAAGAAGAAATCATTGGTTCATATAAGATATCTAAATTTCCTAAAGATAGAATTCCTACTCTTGATTTTCTTGCAGTTGGAGATAATAAACATTACGTAAAGGGACTATTTGAAGTTGATGTAACCTATGGACGGAAAATCATTGATAATTATGAAAAAGAGACTGCTATAAAGTTCTCATTTACTGCTTGGCTATTGAAGTGCATAGGAAAGGCAGCGAGTGAATTTAAAGAAGTTCATTCAATGATGAAGGGTAAACGTAAGATTATATCTTTTGATGATGTTGATATCTCAGTTCCTGTCGAAAGGGTAGCTAAAGGAATGAAAGTTGTAATGTCGGTAGTTATAAGAAAAACAAATATAAAAAGTGTTAAAGAAATTCATGAAGAAATTAGAGCAGCACAGTCGGAGGAAGTTGATGGAGCTACTGTACTTGGAGAGGATTCAATTAAAAGATGGGTTAAATTATATACGAGTCTTCCGAAATCAATAAGAAGATTTTTAATAAAAAAACTATTGAAAAATCCCTTAAGAGCTAAGAAAATAATGGGTACAATTATAGTAACTGCGGTTGGAATGTTCGGAAAATTCTATGGATGGCCAATTCCAACTACTTCTCATCCATTAGCTTTTGCGGTTGGAGGAATTGCAAAAAAACCTGGAGTTATTAATGATAAAATCGAAATTAGAGAATATTTAACGATTACTGTATTATTTAATCACGATGTGTTAGACGGTGCCCCTGCTACTCGTTTTATTAACAAACTAAATGAATTAATTGAATCAGGTTATGGATTGAAGGAATTAGAATTATAATTAAATATGAAGAAAATCTAGTTATTATTATTAAGTTGTTTTTATTGAAATGGTAATTGAAAAACATGTCAAAAGAACCTCCGAGTAACGAATCA
>JAHLWP010000037.1 GCA_019057865.1 Promethearchaeota archaeon | reverse complement strand
GACTGATGAGGATTTTAATAGTGGATTTCATGAAATGGAAGAATTAACAGATGAGACTGATGAGGATTTTAATGGAGGATTTCATGAAATGGAAGAATTAACAGATGAGACTGATGAGGATTTTAATAGTGGATTTCATGAAATGGAAGAATTAACAGATGAGACTGATGAGGATTTTAATGGAGGATTTCATGAAATGGAAGAATTAACAGATGAGACTGATGAGGATTTTAATAGTGGATTTCATGAAATGGAAGAATTAACAGATGAGGAGCTTGATAAGGAGTTTGATGAACAATTTAATGAGGCGGAAGAAGAATATGAAAATATCGGCTCTCAAAGTATTGTATTAATGCATGAAAATCCTGAAATAGAAGGAGAAAATCAGGAAGAACTTCAAGCTGAAAGTGAGGAATATACTGAGGAGGAAGAGGAGTACCTAGAGAATGAGGAAGAAGCAATAGAAATAGATCCAGAAGAATACGAAAATAACCAAGATCCTATTATTGATACCGAAGAGATAAAATTTGTTAGGGATATGGAAGAATTAGGACGCATGCTGAAAGAATATGATGAGAAGTTAGGCTATTCTGAAGAGGAAAATGATAATACCGCCTTTAATGCTGAGCAAGCTTATAGGGAAATTAAAGAAAGAAATAGTAATAAAGAAGAAAAGGAAGAGGCCCAAGAATTAGAGGAACAAGAAAAAGAAATTACAGAAGATCAGAAGGAAGAGCATATTGAGGAAATACTTTCTGGTGATGCACAAGGGGAAGATGTCAATGATACATCAGAAGAAGCAGAGATAGAGCCAGAAGAGTTTGATTATCTTTGGGAAAAATATGAACAGTATGAACAAGAAGGGAAGAATTCTGAAGAAATCAGTAATTTAATGCATGAGGCAGAAGAAACTTATAAACTCTTAAAAAATGTTGAAAAGCTCTATGAACAACAAGAAAAAGAAAAATTAAAATTAATTGACCATGAAGATGAAGAGGATGACGATGATGTAAGAGAAGAGATTGATAGGGTAGATGCAATAGAATATTTTTTAAATACTGAAGAAAAATTACACCAACAAGGAAAACCTCAAGAAGAAATAGACGAGCAGGTGGAAGAGATTGCGAAGGATTTCTTCTTAAGTGAAATAGAAGAAAAACAGCAAAACGAACAAGAAAAAGATATGACTGAAGAACTTAGAATCAAACAAGCTGAAATTGATGAAATAAACTCAGATTTAAAAGAATCAGAACAAATTAAACAAATCTCTGTTTATAGTAACAATGAAAATAGAAACATCTATCAAGAAGTGGAAAAAAAAGAAGCAGAAGAAGAGATCAACACAGAATTAAATGATATCGAAATGGATGATGTAGAGCCATATCAAGAAAGAATCAACGAATCCATTGAGAAAAAAAACAAGCTAGAGAGTAAAGAAGCTGAAGAAGAAGAATATAAAAAGCTTCAGCAATTATATCGCCAAGAAACTAGTAAAAGATCTATATATGCAGGAAGAGAGACAAAAGGGTTTAGCCAATGGTTAGAACAACAAGAATTAAAAACTAAGGAATTAGAAGAAAAAGAAGAGAAAGAAAGAGAGGAGGAATGGCAAAGGACACTTAAGCATTGGATAGAAGGATCTATAGAAGAAGATCTCAGCTCTGAACTTAAAGTAATTTTGAAAGAGATCATTCAAAATTTTAGAAATTATGAAGATTTAGAAGAATTATATAAAAAATATGAAAAAGGAGAATTAACTAAAAAAGTAAGAGATGAGTTTAACTCAATCATAAATAAACTACGAAATATAGACCCAATTCACTTACATTTATATTTGAATATAAGCGGATTTAAAGCATACTTTCAAGATCGTCATTGGTGGAATCCCGCGCTTGTTAGTGAAATAAAATATAAATTTCTCAGACATCTTTCTAATAAATATGAAGTTTTAAAAAAAAAATTCAAAAGTTATAAGGAATTATATAAAAGCAAAAAATTTACATCTGAATTATTTGAAGAATTTTTACAATACACACATAAAATCGAGTTAATAAAAGACCTTATTAATGAATTTAATAAATTTGGTTGCTGGATAAAGAGCCTTCGTCCTACTAAAACCTTTATTAATTTTATGAAAAAAAAGAGAAAATTGTTAGAAAATGTTTCTCAAAATAATAGTTCCAACACTATTAAAAACCAAGTAGAAATACTTTCAACTTATATCACTTTAATAATGAAAATTAGGGACAATGACCTCTTAACCAGAGCTATTAGGAATCTTATTTTGAAAAATAAGGGAAAATTTAATGCGTATGACATACAGGAATGGCTTCTAATAAGCGATACTTCTGCGCGGAATCAGCTGAAAAGGATGTTCCCAAAAGAAAAATATCAAAAATATATTCGAACACAAAAATATGTAACTATAAAGACCATTGAAGAAATCGCAGAAAAAAAAGGGGGAAAATGTCATACGAAAAATATTAAAAATGCTAAATCAAAAATACACCTTGAGTGCGCTGAAGGACATCACTTTGATACTACATACAATAGTGTTGTTTATTCCAATACTTGGTGCCCAGATTGCCATATATACGTTAGCGAGACAATTTGTAGACAATTCTTCAAAAGAATCTTCAAAAGGCCCTTCCCGAAAAGTTATCCTCCATGGCTTGTAAATGAAAAGGGGAACCAAATGGAACTTGATGGATATAACAAAGAATTGGGTTTAGCGTTTGAATATCAAGGAATTCAACATCGTAAAAAAACCTTTAATATGACGAATGAGGATTTACAAAATATTAAAAATGAAGATGCTCTCAAATTAAAATTATGTTGGGAGAATAATGTAATTCTCATTCAAATCCTCGATGATAAAATCGTGCCTTACGATGAAATACAAGATTATATAATACAAGAATACGAAAGAAAAACTGGAAAGGCTCTTGAAAATATCCCTAAATATGATTATAAGGAATTTACTATATATGAAAATAAATATGCTAAAAAATTTCGAGCATGTGTCGAAAAAAAAGGCGGAACTTTACTCACACCCTATTTTTCAGCTAAAAAAGAAGTAACTCTTATGTGTGAAAAGGGACACCAGTGGACCACGACTCCTGACTCCATCTATAAAGACAATTGGTGTTCAGAGTGTGCAGGGAATACAAAAGGAACAACAGAAGAGTTTCGAAAAATAGGAAAAAAGTTTAATTGCGATTTACTCAATGAGTATGTTAATGCCAAAACTCCATTACGTTATATTTGCCAAAAAGGACATAAATTTAAGCGAACTCCTTACTGGTTAAAAAGAACTTATGAAGAAATCACAGAGATTTGTCCAAAATGTCAAATGGAGTTATTTGCAGAAAAATTTCAACAGATCGTTAGTGATAAAGGTGGATATCTATTAACTCCATATAAAGGACGATTTAAACCTATAAAAATTAAATGCGAAAACAATCATGAATGGAATACTACTCCAGCAGTCGTGTACCAAGGAAGTTGGTGTAAAATCTGTGCAGATAAAAACCATCCTAATAGAACTAGACAAAAGACCGCTAAACTCGAGTTTTATGAAATGGTAAAATCCTTGAAATACACCCTCTTCTCAGACTATGAAAATAATACTAAAAAAGTATATATGCAATGTCAAAATCAGCATGAATTTACAATGACTCCCAAGTACTTTAAAAGATTAGTAAACCAAAAAGTTGAGCCTTGCAGTAAATGCAGAAAAAATAAATAAAATGGATATTCTTTGGTTATTTTTATATTTGAGAAGGAACGTCGGGAAGTTCTAACAGTCGTTTTGCCTCTTCTTCTAAATCGACACTAAAGATATCCGTTATTCCGGACTGCTGCATGGATACGCCATATATCCTGTCCGCATTTACAATATTCTCCTCTCTGTGGCTTATAACCAAGAATTGTGCTTGATCAGAGATCTCCTTGAGCAACATGGAAACTCTGTGAACATTTGGACCGTCGAGTTGAGCATCAATCTCGTCGAGAATATAAAACGGACTTGGCATGAATTCTTGAACGGCAAAGATAAATGAGAGTGCCACGAGAGTTTTTTCTCCACCACTAAGAATTTCCAGACTTGAAATTTTCTTCCCACGAGGTCGAGCTTCGATGCTAATCCCTCCTTCAAAGGGTTTATCAGGGCGATCTAGGATCATTTTAGCCGAACCACCGGGACTAAGCTTCTGGAAAATTCTACTGAACTCTCTATTTATTTCATGGTAAGCTTTCATGAATGTTCTTGTCTTCTCAAGTTCTATTTTATCTATTGCGTCTAAGATCGCCTTGCGTTCACGTTGAATAGTCTGTCTTCGCATATCTATCTCATCGAATCTCTCTTTTACGGCATCATATTGTTGAATGGCTTTTAAGTTGACTGGTTCAAGAGCTTTTTTCTTCGTTGTTACGTCCCCAATATCTGATTGTAATTCAGCTTCTGTTAAATCCTCAGTAACAGGAGGGAGTGAACCATATTCTTTAGATCTCTGGAATAAAGTCTCTATTTGATCAGTACAAATTATTTTTTTAGATTCATAATTATTTATTTTAGCATTTTCCATAGAAAGATCTGATTTTAAATCATTTAAGATTTTTTGATATTGCTTTTGCTTTCTCCATGATTCGTCCTTTTGATAATTGAATTCATCGATTTCTTTTTGTTTTATATCCTTTTTTCCATTTTCACTATTAAGTTGTTCTTTAAATTTTTCTAACTCTTCTAAAATTGATTCTATTTGTTTTTCAGTATCTTTAATATCTTGATTTAATTCTGAAATTTTTTGTTCTCTTTCCTTATTTTTGTTTAGCTCATTAATTTGGCGTTGATATTTCTGTAAATCCTTATTTAATTTATTTAATTCTTTTTGAGCTGCTTTTTGTAATTCTACTTCTTTAGTTTTTTCATTTCTCAAGGAATCTATAGTCTGTTGTTTTTGATCAACAGTTTTTTGAATTTCATCTACTTGAGAATTGAAATTTTCAATATTGTTAAGACAAAGTTCAATTTTATTGTTAGCATCTATATTCTCTTTCTTAATATCTTCAATTGAATTAATAATTCTCATCACATTTTCAAGTGCTCTTAGACGATCCATTGTATCTTCTAATGACTCATTTTCCTTGTCTATTTGTTTCCTTAAACTTTCTGTTTTTTCCCAAAATTTTTCTTTTTCTAAAATTAATGTTTCAATTTTGTTTTGTAAGGTATCTTGTTCTGTATGAATTTGATTTATGCTTTCTTCTGTATTGATAATTGAATTTTTCTTTTCCTCAATAATATTATTTAACTTTCCTATGTCATTGTCAATTTCTGTAATATTTTCAAATAAATTTTGGATTCCGTGCAATTCTTGTAGATTTTCTCTTAAATCTTCTAATTCCTTTTGTTTTTTATCAATATCATCTTGAATCTTCGAAATATTTTCCCAGTAAGTATCTTTTAGTTCTTTTAATTTATTTATCTCAATTTCTAATTTTTCTGTTTCTTTTTGCTTCTCATTGACTAATTTCTTTCTTTCTTCAATTTCTAATTCAGAATTTTTAATTTTTTCATTTAATTCCTTATTTCTTCCATTAATTTCTTCAAGTCTTCTTGTTAATGTTGACAAGGTTTCTGAATTATGTTTTTTTAGAAGACTTAATTCTGACAATTTTTTCTCCGCACTATTAAGATCATCACCTTGTGATTTAATATTTTCAGAGATATCTTCTAGTTGCTTATATAAATCTTGACTTTTTGACATTGTTAATTTTCTTAATGAAAGATAGACATTTTCAAGAATTTCCATTAAATCCTGTACAAAGCTATCAAAGGTTGAGGTTGATTCTTGTACTTCTACATCAGCAGATTCTTTAACTCTATTAATTAATTGATCAATTGATGAATCTGCATTATCAGTAAATAATTTTAAAGTTCGGAGGATAGAATTTAACATGCCTGACATTTCAGAGGATTGTTCAGTATCCATACTAATCCCCTCAACAGTTTTCATGATATCTACAATATCTAGAATAAACTTTTTGAAATCTTCAGCAGAGGTCTCAATTGCTTCTGCATTTGATAATTGGATGTTACTTTTAATAGATTCAACAGAAATGTTAATATTTTGAGTGAGCATATTTAAAATTTGAAGAATTCCAGTTATATCTCGGGTATTTTTCTCATATTCTACTTCAGAAGATTCAATTTTTTCTAATATACTATCTCTTTCCTTTGTAAGTTCTTCTAAACGTCTTTGAATGTTCTGACTTTTAAAATTAAAATTTTCTGTATCTTTTTCTATTTTTGATAGATTGCTATTTAGAGAATTAATTTGCACTTCTGAATTACCCTTTTCACGCTCTAATTTAGTTAATTCTTTTTTAAAAATTTTTAATTCTGTATTAATATTATCTATTTTTGCATTATTATCATGAATTTCTGAATCAAATGAATATTGTTTCATCTTTAATAGTTCTAGATTTTGTTCATTACTCCTAAATACTGAGTTTTCTTTTTTTAAACCTGTTTTTAATTCACTCAATTGTTTGTTAATATTTTCATTTTCTTTCAATAAACCTTTTACAACTTCTTCTGTGTCTTTACCTTTACTTAAATCTCTAATTTTATTCTCAAAAGATGCTTTTTTATCATTTAAATCTTGGATTGTATTTCTATTCATACTAATTTCAGTATTCAATGATGATAATGTAGATTGTAGAAGAACCGATTTTGAATTTAGTTGATTTTTTTCTTCTTGAATAGCATTAATGTTAGTTTCTAACTCTTTTTGTTTTTGATTTTCTTCATTAATTTTAGTTTTTAAATCTTCAATTCTCTTTCTAATTTGTTTTTCAGTTTTTTTTACCTCATCAATAGCTTCATCTATACTTTCAGCTTCTCGTTTCAATTTATTCAATTCAGTTTCTAATTTAATTTTCTTATCTTCATTCTTTTTTATACTTTCTCTAAGAAGCTTTATCTGGGTATTATTTGATGAGATATCTTGTTGTATTTTTGAAATTTCCGCTTTAAATTGTGATTTTTCATCCTCATTATTTTTAATTTTTATATCAAACTCAGATTGATTTTGTTGTCTTCTTTCAATTTCCTTTTTAGCTGCTTCGAGGTGATTTTCACACTCAGAAATTTGACTAGATACATCTTGTATTAAAGAATCATAAGTTTGTCCTTCCTCAAGTACCATTAGTAAATTCTCTAAATTTTTTATTTCTTGCGTCAATTTATCTATTGATTTTCTAGCTAAATCTAAAGTAGTTTGACTTGAAGATAATTGTGTCTTTAAATTTGTTATGTTTTCATTTATTTCTTCTCTTTCCTTTTCTCTATCAGTAATCGTTTTCTGAATGTTCTCCATAACTAATGATTCTTGTTTCAGGATATCTTCTTGTCGAGAGATCTTTTCTTTCAGTTCTTCAATAATTTTTGAAGATTCTTCAACCTTTTTTTCTAATTCATCTTCTTCTTCTCGTAATTTTGAAATTTTTAAAGCAATTAATTTTGAATTTAAGAAATTAATTTGTTGATCTAATTCATTCCAAGCTAATGCATCATTTTTTTCTTTTTCAACTTTTTTAAGCTGAGCAGAAACTTCTTTAAAAATTGCTTCAAACTGTCCTAAATCTCTTTCTGCTTTTTCTAACTCTTTTAAGGTGGAATCTTTCATTTCGTCATATTTCTGAAGCCCAATTAATTCTTCAATGAATAATCTTCTCTCTACTGCATTCATATGAGTTAATTCAACAATTTTACCTTGAAGAACGAATTGGTTACTACCATCTGGATCTACATTAGCTGCTGCTAAAGCATTGAGAATCTGTTGACGAGTAGATTTTTTACCATTCATTTTATACCCTCCACCACCCCCTTTTTTAATAGTCCGTGTTATTTCGAATGTATCGGTACTCCCGGGAAAAACATTTTCTGAATTATCAAAATACATTGTCACAGAAGCTCTTGTTGAGGGATTTTTTCCTTTAGCACCAGCAAAAATAAGGTCTTCTAAACTTTTTGCTCTCATAGTCTTCTTACTTAGTCTGCCTAAAGCAAAACATAATGCATCTATAATATTAGATTTCCCCGCACCATTTGGTCCAACAATACATGTGAAACCACTTGAAAATTTGATTGTTACTGTTCGTTCTCCAAATGATTTGAAACCAGTCATAGAGATTTTTTTAATATATGTCAAATTAGATCTCCAATTCTTCGTTTATTATTAAAAAGATAGAGTAATTCCATCTTTATATATATAATAGACATTATAATAAAAAAAAATCTGATTGATACTTTCAATTTATCTTACTAGTTATTTATTAAAGATTTTTTCGAAAAAGTCAAGTATACAAAGGTATTATTTTTTTTTAGAAGAATAAGTTAATTTTAATTATTAAATATCGCATCTACTATAGCTTTTAGGTGTTTGGGGTTTAGTGCCATGAAGAAAGAATCGTAATTTGAAGAATTATTCAATAAATACGGTTTTTTTTTGATTTGATTTCTTTTTGAACCACTTAAAATCCCAAAACTTAGCAATCTTTTAATTAAATCGTTGAACTCATTCAAACTTTTTTTATATTCTAAAGATTCACAGGAAATATCATATAATTCCTTTAATTCATTCAAAGAGATATAATATTTCAACTTTTTCAAGAAATAGTTTGATAAATTGTCAAAAAATATTATTGTTAAAAGATCTTCTTCAGAAACATAATTTAGAATGCTAAATTCATCAGTAATTTGAATGGAATCGAATTCATTTTGGCATATATCTATTAGTTCAAAATTTTTGAAATCTTTCTTATCTATTAATAACGGATATATATCTCTAAGTATTTCAATGCCTTTTCCTGGTACAGGTACATAATGTTCACAAATTAGATCTGTTATATATCTAATTAATTCCTTATCTATTTCATGAGTAAATGTCAGGGATACTCGTTGCTTAAGAATAGAGTATAATTCATTATAGCTAAAAAATTCTAATCTTTTTTTTAGATCAAATTCACTTAATAAATCTAAAGTAGAAGGTTTTAAAATTTTATTTACTGTAGAAATCAATGTTATATTTGTTTCTTTTCCAAAATGCAGAAATTTCTTATAGATTTCTGGCTGCAAACATTCAATATTATAAAATAAAAAGAAAAGATTACAATTTATTTTTTTACATACTAATTTAATCATATTCCATAAATGAGAAACCTTTGAAGTTAAAATTGATTTAAAATTGAAGTTAAAATTTAAAAAATGATTTAATTCGGTTAATATTGAAAATATTAAATCCTCAAGAGTTTTTTCTTTACAGTCAATACAGATTTTATGAATATTTGTTAATTCCTTATTTTTAATTAATAGATCTTTCAAGACTTTATTAACGATAACTTTTTTACCGATTCCTTGAACTCCCTGATACAATATATTAAGATAAAATTTATCTGAAATTGAATCATTTAAAATGGAATATAATGATTTTTCTTCTTTTTCTCTATATAATAATTGAGGGGGTACATAATTTGGATCAAAAATTGCTTTTGGTCCAACATATTCATTAATATTGTTTGAGTCAACAATCATTTTTGTTATTAAATTGAATTTTAACTTAATATCTATGATTATTTATTTAAACCCCACCCACAGAGGGTGGTGATTAAAAGTAAAATTAAAAAATTTGTTGAGAGAGAATAAGAGAGCTGTTATGAAACAAGTTGGTTTTATTCAAAACTTTCTAATAAATTCTTTAGATTTGCAGCTAAGATTGGTAAATACTCATAGGATCTGTTTTGAATTCTTTTATTTAAACAAAGAACAATAAGATATAATCTATCATTATTTATTTCTAGTTTTCTTAAAAAAATTATACCTTCTCTAGATTGCTCCAAAGTATTTTGAGGAAATTCGATATTTGTTGTTATATCTTTCGTATCAATATCCCATTCTTCTAATTTTTCCAGTGCATTTGTTAATCTGGGAGCAATGGCTTCACAAATTTCTTGATAAGTTTCGTCGGTAGCTCTACTTGCGATAATAAAACAGTTTTGATCCAAAAGAAGAGTAGAACTAGTATATGTTTTACTCATATAATCTCTTAACAAAGATTGTAATAATTTTGATTTCTCAGTTGCTGAGAATACTCCGTCTGAAAATGCTTTTAATAAGCTAGAATCATCATAAATGGAAGTTCTATAAAAAGAATATTTTAGATTTTTAATTATAGATTTTATGTTACTCTCTAAAAATTGTATATTATCTTTCATTTCTTTTTTGTTTTTAATGTCAGGGTCATATTTATGCAATAGGATTAATAATTGAAAGTTTTCGGGATGATTATCTATAACAATATTTATAATATCTTTAAGATAAATTAGTGCCTGATCAAATTTATCTTGGTTTTGTATATCAATTACGTAAAAAATTGATTGCATTTCAGTAAAATATTTACTTTTATTGTCTAAATATATCTTTCTATAAATTTGGTGTCCACCTAAATCCCAACGCGTAATTGAGATACCTAACAGTTTATTAGTATGTGAGGTTCTTTTAGCTTTGATAGTAGGTGCAACCGATGTTAATAAACTAAACTTCCTATCTAAAACTAATAAAATAGAGGTTTTTCCTGCTTCTTCAAGACCACACAACAGAATCTTCATTTCCAAAAAAAAACAACTCTCATATTTAGTTAAAACATCAGAACAATGTTATATAAGAACGCATATTAATTATTTTTAGAATTGTATATAAAATAAGCAACTCAGCTATTTACATTTTTCACTTTAATTTTATTTTTTTCAATTTTTTCCTTAAATCGAATTTTCCTTAATTTTTTTGGAAAATCTAAATCAATATCATCAAAAATATATCCATTCGAATTAGAAGGTCCTTCAACAATTTTAAGTTTTGATGGTGATATATTTCCTTCAACAAAAGAAATTATTTTGCTTTTTCCTAAAAATTTCCTTCTGAAAAAAGTTCCAAAAGTATTACAAGCTGCAATCGGGATTCTATTTTCAAGAGAACGTGCTTTCAAATAAGTATCCCAATTATCCATTCCTTCTTGCCTTATTTGAGTAGGAGAAAGTAAAAAATCAGCACCATTTTCAGCAGCTAATCTAGGAGTTTCAAAAAAAGCCATATCAAAGCAAATAAGGATTGCAAAATAATACAAATTTTTTATTTTAAATAATTTTAAAACCTTTCCTGATTCAAATTGTCCACGTTCATAAGAATAGAGATGAATTTTATCTTGTCGACCTACTTCTTCACCACTTTCATTAAAAAAATAGCTAGTAATATGTGGTTTTTTTAAATTATCACGTTTTTCCCATATTCCTCCTGATATAATGTTTATATGATGTTCCTTAGCCAAATTTTTAATAAAGGAATAATCATCTCCTCTTTCTTTTTGGAAATTTTTAGTAGAATTTGCATAAGCAGGCACCCATCTTTCAGGTAAACATATAATGTCACAATTATTAGTTTCTTCTAACAAACTTTTTATTAATTCTTCTACTTCAAAATAACAGTTATTTCTACTTTGAAATATTTTGGGTTGAACACAAGCAACTTTCATTATATTTTTCGTTTAATTTTTCATTTATTATTTATTTCAATTATTAAATCAAAAATTTCATTCAAATTTGATATTTCATAATTAGGTATTAATTTATTAGAAATTTCGTTCCCTTTTTCATATGTATCATATTTACCTCCCCGATGAATATAAATAGTATAAATACCATTTAAACGAGCCGGAACAATATCTTTATCTATTCGATCTCCTATATAAATAGTTTCTGAACCTTTAACACCAAATTTCTTTAAGCAGTAATCAAATAATTTTGGATTTGGTTTCTTAATTCCGATTTCATCTGAAATTACTACTAAGTCTATTAATTTATCAATCTTAAGTCTTAATATTTTCTCGTATTGTTTAATAGGGATGCCGTCACTTATTATAGCGGTTTTGATTCCCATACTTCTTAATTTTTCCAAGCAATGTTTTACATCGTCATATAATTTTATGGACTCAATTTTTTCTTGATGATAAGCTATTACAGCAGCAGCAATATATTTATATTTATCATTACTGGATATTTTATAATTTTCAAATTCATTTAATCGTCGAATAAAGTAATTGTAATGTTTAGAAAAATTAGATCCATATTCTTTTACAATATCTTGGATTTTTTTAATAGCCTCCGTTCTATCAATTTCTAGACCTAATTCAATCATTGCATCAATTCCTTTTATTCTAGCTCTTTCAGAAAGGGCAGTTGAATCAAAAAGGCAATCATCTAAGTCAAATCCAACTAATTTAATTTTATTATTGATCATAATATTAAGTAGAAATTTCCTTTATGTTTTAGAAAATCAATATAATAAATTGATTCTATTTATTACTAAACTATTGTTAATAGATGTTTAAATAAGATAAATTTATTTATCTTTAAGAATATATAATCTTTAATATTTACTTTATTTTGAGTTATTACACCTAAAAATAACTGTATTGTTTGTAAAAAGAAAAAACATCCGTGGAGATTCATTATTTGAAAACAACCGTCACGCTTTCTTATTTCCATAGGAAAATTGGGCCCTTAATATTCTATTCATATCCCAAAGATACGTTAGAGAAGGAATTAGAAGTTAAAATAGCTAATATTATGGACCAGCAATATAATGAAGGCTTTTTTACACACTCTTTTGAAAATTTAAAATCATTGAATTATTATTTTGAAATTCATTCTGATTGGGCTCGTGGTAATAAGGAAATGTTAATGTTTTCAATAATACTTGATCAACAAATTGCGCCTTCGATTGAAGAAATTATAGCAAATTTGTGTACAGAATTTTCAGAAAGTTTACAATCAAATGAGGAGATTTTTACAGGTTTTTATATAAATGAGAAAGACTATCATGAAGAAGATGTTGAAAAGATAACGAAAAATAATTCTTTAATAAAAGCATGGGTAAAGAACTTCTATTGGAGAATAATGGAGGAAACACGAGAAAAAACTGAAGAACAGAAAATTGCAATTCTAATAAATAATCAGCATATATTTAAAACCTTAGAAAAACTCTCAAAAGGTCCTGTAGAACTGGAAGAACTAAGAGAATCGTTTATTGAAAATTTTCCTGATAAAGAATTCGAAGAAATAATCAATACATTGGTTGAGAAGCAAATTATTATTATAAATCAAATTGGTTTAGTAGAAAAGTATGTACTTTTATTAAAAGAAGTAAATGCTGAGAGAATTCCACCTGATAGCGTAATAGAATATATCGATGACAAACCAGAGTTAATAGATTTGCTACTTCCAAAAGTTCAGGAATATTTTAGTGAATATGAAAAAAAGAGAGAAGAAGAACTAAAAAAAGATTCCTATATATTATTTCAAATAATGGCAGATCCTAAAAAGTATAATGTTCTTTCTGAATTGCGCAATAGTTTAATTTCAAGAGATAAATTACCCAAATTATTGTCTAAAAAAACTTTAGATTCTCTAATGGAAAACATAGAATATTTAAAGAAATATGATGTCATCGAAGAGTTAAATTATAATAATGAACTGTATGTTGTTTTAAAAACAAATCTACGTATAACTACTGCCTTTCCAGAATGGATGAGAAAATTATTACCAAAAGAATCCAAAAAAGATAATTCTAAATAATCTTTCAATTCAGGATGCAGAATGTCTAATGAAATAAAATCATATGATGACCTGAAATATCTCTTAGGATATATGGGGATTGAGATATTACTCGCCATTGATAAAGGAGCGAAGAATTATGAAATAATTAAATTGTTTTCTGGTTTGCCAATATCATGTATTAAAGGGAGAATACCAGTTTTACGTGATTTAAAATTGATTAAGAAGATTAAAGGAGAACATTTTTTGACGGAAAAAGGAGTTAAGTTCAGGAGAGAGATAGAGAAGGATTTTTAAATGATTTAATTAAAAGAATTCACAAAAAAATAGAGAAAAAATCAGATTGGGGCGACAAGAATCATCACTATGAGCAATAGTTCTATTTGTCATGAGATCATCATTTTTCTTCTCATAATATGATATTAATGTTATAATTCTAATAGTTCTAAACCTAATTTATTTTTTTTTAATTTTTCTTCTCTCTGTATTTCTTTCTTTTTCACTATTTCTCTGTTGGGTAAAATTTCTAAATTTTCTTTCATAATACCCAGATTCTTTGAAGCCTCCATGCTCCTCGATTAACTTTTTTAACCCCTCTTTTCTTAATATTTGGCTTTTAAATAATTTATGTTCTTCTTTAGATAGTTCTTTTCTTCTTAATAGATAATCTAAGATCTTAATAGCCTCATCATCATTAGTACATCTTCTTATAAAATCAATGGCTTTTGGTATATATAATTCTTCTGGATAATAGTTATTTGAATTTTGGACTATTTCTTCAAATTCTTGTTCAATCTTGAAGTTTACTGAATCAATTTTTAGCAACTTTTTACTTTCAGAGACTTCTGACATTAAATGTGGAAGATATTCATCTAATTCAATTTTATCATATGAAATTTTTAATCCATTTTTATCTTTTATTCTTGCTTTTTTAAATGGTTTGTTTTTTTTTATTTCTTTATCTGACAATTAGCTTCCACTTATATATAAATCTTCGAACATATATGTATAAAATAATTTATTTAAAGTATTAAATTTTTTTTAGCAGGATTAAATAAAAAGGCTAATCACTGATAGAGTAAATTTTAAAAAATTATAGAAATGATAAAGTTAATTAATTTTTATAAATTTTAAAAGTTAAAATATACCAAGAGTAGTTTGAACGTTGAAGTCTGGATACAACTATGTAAAAGAGACTTTTGAGGAACATGAAAAAGGATATAAAACACTATACTGGAATCGTGGAATTGAATATCGAAAGGGCAAATCAATTCAAAGAGTCGAAAAGCCTACTAAAATTCATCGCGCAAGAACTTTAGGTTATAAAGCAAAACAAGGATATGTGGTTGTTCGAGCCAGAATACGAAAAGGAGGAATGCATAAAACACGTCCAAAGCGAGGAAGAAAACCGAGAGCGATGGGTGTTTCAAAATATACTACTGGTAAAAATTTGCAATGGATTGCTGAAGAACGTGTACAACGTAAATACCCGAATATGGAAGTTTTAAATAGTTACAAAGTTTACACTGATGGAGGACACTGGTATTATGAAGTGATTTTAGTAGATCCCCACCATCCAGTAATCAAATCAGATCCAAAAATAAATTGGATTTGTACTTCTGCTCATAAAAAAAGAGTAACACGTGGTTTAACTTCTTCAGGAAAAAGAGCTAGAGGGTTACATAAAAAAGGATGGGGATCTGAAAAAACGCGACCAAGCATTAGAGCAAATAAAGGTCGTGGAAAATAACCAGATTATATGGTTTTGAGAAATTGAAATAAAATTTTCTTTTATACTTATCTTCTACAATGAATTTACCGAAATAGTCATCCCACCATCTAAAATGATATTATGGCCAGTTATATAATCTGAAGCAGGTGAAGCTAAAAATAAAGCGACATCAGCAACTTGTTTTGATTCTCCGATCCTGTCTATTGGAAGTTTAACATTTCTTCTTCTCATAAATTCTCGTATAAATTCAGGATTATTCTTGTACATAGGTGTTAAAAATAAACCTGGACAAATTGCATTCACTGCAATATTACTTGACCCAAGTTCAAGAGCCCAAAGCTTTGTGAAGGTAATTAGAGCTGCCTTACTTACACTATATATCCCAATATATGGATTGACGCCGCATTCTGTACCTGCACACGAGGCTATATTAATAATTTTTCCTGCTATAGGTTTGAAATCTTGCTTACTCATTTTTCTATAAAATGCTTTTGTAACATTCCAAGCACCTTTAACATTTACATCCATGACTTTATTATAAACTTCTTCTTTTGTAACAAGTGAAAATGTACCCTCTCTAACGCCTGCATTATTAACTAATATAAACAAATTATCAAACTTTTCAAAAACTTTTTTTCTCATTTCTTTAACTTGATTAAAATCAGAGATATCTGTTTTAGCTAGTAAAATTTCCACGTTATAGGTTTTTGAGATGATTTCTTGTGTTTCTTCAATACTTTCAAGGTTTATATCATTTAATACTAAATTGGCACCTTTATTTGCAAATGCTATTGCCATTTCCCGGCCAAATCCACTACCCGCCCCAGTAACTAGGGCAACTTTTTCTTCTAAAAATTTTTCTTCTGTCATTTTTATTCTCTCTTTCAAATCATTAAAATTGGATTTTACTTTCCAAATAAGCCCTTATTCTTTTTATATAAACCTAAAAATTTTCCTGCTGGAGGTGACTCAAAGGCAATGCTAACGTCGATTACTGCTGGGTTTTTTGAATCCATTGCTCTTTTTAGTGCTGGTTTTATATCTTCTGGCTTTTCTATTTTTTCTCCATAACAACCAAAGCTCTTAGCAATCTCGGCATAATTAATGGGTGGAAAATCAACATCACAATATCGCTTATTTAAATTATTTTTTTGATTGGTTTTGAGCATTCCCCAAGCGCAATTATTCCCAATTATTATTATAATTGGTAAATTCAATCTCACAGCAGTCTCCAATTCCTGAACGTTGAACAAAAAGCTTCCATCCCCTGTAATACATACAACAGGTTTATTTGGTTTAGCTAGTTTTGAAGCAATAGCATAACATATGTCTACCCCCAAATGTCCCATCCCAATTGAAGTAAATGTACTCCTTGGATATCTTTGAAAATTTGATATAAGACCATATGTAAAAATAGCGATGTCTCCACCATTAATTACTAACTGTGTTTCTGGTGGAATGAATTCCAATACTTCAACAATGAACCTTTCTGGTTTCATTGGGATTTTATTAGATTTTAAAAGACTCTGAATTATATTTTTATCATTTTCTCGAGCTGTTTGTAAATATTCATTCCATTCAGTCCATTTGGTTACCTTTTCTTTAGGAAGCTTTTCTTCCATGCCATTAAGTAATTGAATTATAACAGCTTTAGCATCCCCTATAATACCTACATCAATGGGTCTATTTTTTCCAATTTCTTTTATGTCAATATCTACCTGAATAATTTTTTGGTCTTGATTCCATAGAGGAGCTGTTCCATAAAATGTAGTATAGTCCCACTTACATCCAATTGATAATACAAAGTCTGCTTCTGAAGCTGCTCTACGAAATGTATTTGATAAAGGATACGATCCTGCATATGTTTTTTGATTACAACTAATTGCACCAATTCCCATAACAGTTGTTAAAGCAGGTATATTATAAGTTTCTGATAATTTTATTAAATCCGCTGAGGCTTCAGAAGCAATAACTCCACCTCCAGCAATTATGATTGGCTTTTTAGCAGTTGTTAGAAATTCTAAGGCTTTATTTATTAATTCAGGATTGCCAAGAGATCTATTTAAAGGTCGATATTTTTCTGGTTTTAAAATCTTCTTGAAATTTTCCTCTTTAGCTTCCCTAACTAAAGCAGTTTCTCTTAGTTCAAGAAAAACTGGTCCCCTTCTTCCTGACATAGCCGCCTTCATACTACGTTGTACTGCAAATGGTATTTCGTAAGGTTCTTCAACAGATATTTGCAATTTTGTAATTGGTTTCATTAAACTCATCTGATCTAATCCCCCTTGTAAAATTCCTGTATCATCAAACATTCGCGCGATCTGAGCACCAATAACTAACATTGGGATTGAATCTGCATTTGCTGCTGCAACCGCAGGTATAAGATGTGAAACACCGGGTCCTGCGGTACCAAGACACACTCCAACCTCTCCCGTTGCTCTTGCCCAAGCATCAGCCATATGTCCTCCTGCTTGTTCATGTCGAACCATGACCGTATCAATTCCTTCTTCACGAGCCCATCTCTCAACAGCATCATAAATTCGTAGTAATTCTCCACCAACAAGACCAAACATTTTTGTAATACCTTCATTTAAAAGGCAAGTAACAAGTAAATCCCCGCCATCTTTAACTTGTTTTGACATATAAAGTAGTATTAAAAATGAAAATTAAATTTTTTTAAAAGAAGGATTTTTACCTTTGTTTCTAATTAAAAAGAAATTAACTCTAAATAAAATCCAAGCTCCTTTTTAGTATTTAAGTAATCAAATCTTAACTTCCCAACTGTTCCTGACTGGATTACCTCTATATTATATTTCTTTTTAAAATGATCAATTAACTCATCAGCTTTTTTAGTATATACTCCTAAATGATGTAAACCTACGTTGCCCTCTCTAAGAAACTCTAAATACAAATGATCCCCCGTAGATTCTACTAATTCAACAATTTCAAATTGCTTACCACTGAAGTTTTGTATTATTTTTCTCATTTTATAAGATACTTTTTTTCCTTTATAAACTACTTCTGATGTTTGTTCAACTATATTTATTTTAGATTTTAAATCTAAAAGACTTCCAAGTATACCTGCTGCAGATTCGATATTTTTTACAACAATTCCAATTTGATCAAATTTTTCAACTTTTAAAACTGACATATTTCGATCTCAAATTTATTTATATTTTATTTTACACTTTCAGCGAAATCTAATTCACCTGTCGGGTTTTTTAATGGAAAGTTTCCTTTAAGAATCATTGCTTTTAATTGTTCTGCAAGTTTAATTGCTCCATGTCTATCAGATTGTCTTAAAACGATGGGAATTTCTTTTCTCTCAAACTCAATGGTCTTTAAGTCTAGTTTAAAAGCATCTGGACATAATTGTACACACGTTCCACAATTAAAGCATCGTGTTCTATCTATAGCAGAAATAATTCCATTTTCTATTATGAATGCATTTGTTGGACAAATATCTAAGATTTTACATTTATCACATTTCTTGCATGCATTAGAATCGAATTTCATAAGAAAATTATTATCCCAAACATCTCCATAAGTGATTTCACCAACTTTTTCTCTACCTACAAGACTTAATATTGTTAATTGTACATCTTTATCTGATTTCACGACATAATTGAATATTTTTTCATTTAATATCGGAATAGGAGCTGCTATACTGCAAATTGGTTCTAATCCATAAGAAGTTTTAAAAGCTCCCATGTATTCTGGGCGCATCCCTAGCATTGGGGCTATAGTCATCATGTTTGGTTTTTCGATATAATTTCGAGTTCCTGGACCCATTAAATATCCAATGCTTCCATTTACTAAAATTGGAGACCCAACACCAAATGACTCAAAATTAGGGTCATTTTGGAAAGGATTTAGAGCACCACATCCAGAAAATGTAATTTGAGTTTTATCTGGTTCAAATGGTTGGCAAGAAAAAATAGTATCAACTTTGTATGTTTCACAATTAATCATTGCATTATAATTTTTTATAGCTTGTCTTGTTCCCATTAATTTAGCAAATTGCATATCCTCCAATGTCATTTCTTTTTTAATCTCTTCTCCTTCACTACTACTTGCGACGATTTCAAATTTTTTTCCCTCAACCAATTCTCTAAAAAGAGAACCTCCGCAATAATTTTTCTGTGTTTTGCTTTGTGCTGTTCCATATACAATTAAATCAACGATTCCTAAATACTCATTTGGACAAGGGCCCGGATAAGTTAGAATTCCATTAATGGAAACTTCAGTAAATTTTCTTAAAGTTTTTGGTGGTGACAGTCTGAAAGAAAAAACACCCATAATTCCACTCATAAGACCTTTAGTAGCTGTTGTTATAACATCTACATCTTCAAATTGTACTTTTTCTCCTTCGCTTATTTGATCTATTAACTCTTGAACAGTTATAACAATTGCTGTTCCATCTTTAATTTTTTTTTTGATTTCTGAGAGATTCCTTTTTTTAACCAAAAGAAACACTTAAAATTTTAAAAAAGATAACATTTTTAATGTTTAATTATAATAAAAATTTTTTATTATATTTATGATTAGAAATCTTAAAGTAATTGATAAATTTCTTAATGGATTTTAGAGGTTTTTTATTTTTTTGCCTTATTTCGAATCTAGATTAAAAGTAAATATTAAAGATTTTGATGAAATAGAAAAGAAATTGGAATTTTGTAAGAAATTAGGCATTAGAAATCTAATTTTAGAGCCTGTAAATACTTTCAAACAGATATCATTTGAATTAAGAGAAAAAATAATTCATCAAACGAAATTAAATATTTACTTTCGATATAACTTAACCCCTAATAGTGTAAATGATTTCAAAAATGCTATAAAGAACTATAATAACTTTCCTTATATTCTTTCTGTTGAATCTAAAGATAAAGAAATTCAAATTAATGCTGCAAGAGATTCTAGAGTTGATATTGTATCTTTTTCTGATGAAAATATACTGAAAACGCTCAGTCAAGGAGTAATTTCATTAACCAAACAAAATAATTCTTTCATAGAATTTTCTTTAGCTCCGATTATGGTGAGAAATAAGGCTCTTCAATCAAAAAATTTCAGATTTTTATATAAATTTATACAATTAGCTTATAAATCGAAAGCAAATATTATTATAAGTGGAAATTTTGATGAATTATTTGATTTGAGACATCCTAGATCTCTTCTAAGCATTTGTCATTCACTCTTAGATATTCCTTTGAATAGTGCTAAAAAGAGTTTTATGGATAATCCAAAATTACTAATAGAAAAAATCCAAAATAGAAAAAATAATAATAGTATTGAATCGGGGATTAGATTAATTAAAGGAGGAGAATTGAACTAGTGAAGAGAGAAAGACAAAGATATATTTTATTCAAAATAATAAAAGAGCCAGATATAAGATTTGGACAAAAAGAGGTCATAAATTCAATTTGGCAATCAATTTGGAGGTATTTTGGTATGAAGATTGCTAATAAAATTGGATTATGGATAATTAACCTTAATTTCGAAAAAGAATATGGGATAATTAGATGTTCTCATCAAACTAAATATATAATAATTTCAGCTTTAAGCCTTGTACAACAAATTAATGGAAAGAGGGTAATATTATCTCCTTTAAAAACCTCCGGAACAATAAAATCAATAATTAGAATAAAAAATTTAATAATGAACAAAAATAAAAGAACTTAGGGATATTTTAGTAAAATTAAGATTATGAATGAGAAAAATTTAACAACTGCCTATATTAAGCAAATTAAAGAGAAACTAGAAGTTTCTATTAATATACCATTAGTAGATATTAAAAATAGTGATAATTTCCCCTTTCTATTAGTAATTCAATCAAAATTTGAAAATTCTATGAAATTAACAATCTATCCTATAAATAAGGAGAAAATTATTAAATTAAATTTAAGTGGTTTAAATGTACGTAATAAGATTTTTGAAGAACTTACAAAAATTCTTAAAAATTTCCAAATTATTCATACATCCGGCTTTTTATTAAAAGAAGGAAAACTATTATATGAGTGTTATTTAAACACAAATTTTTCTGAAAATAAAAGTGAAGATTTAAAAACAGCTTTAGATAAAATTAAAAATATATTTAAAGAAATAAAGTTACAAGAAATTAGCTTAAAACCAACCAATAAAACTTAATTATGAATCTATGGAAAGTTTTATTAAAATTTTCTGATGGGACAAATAGAGATGTCAAATTATTTGATGCCAAAACCTATTTTGGTGGGTATTTAAAAATAAAAAGAAGCTATTTTAATGCTCTAGCTAAAACAATTAAAATAACTAGAAATTATTTTACTGGAAGAGCAATTGAGAAAGTACTGGGTCCCAATAATGACGATTGGACTTATAATCCATGGATGCTTCTTATGGTTAAAGAAAATGAAAAAAAAAGACCATTTTGGCTCTTTATAAAAAGAGAAAAAGATTTATCTGGGATTTTAGTAGCCATTGGACCAAAGTCATTTGCTAATTATAATAGTAATGTTGCATCAGAAGCTAGACGTGAAATAAAACGTTTAATAAACTATATTGTGACCTACTTAAAGAAGTTTAAATGTATAATCCTACTTCCAAATCATCTAATTTAAACTAATTTTCTCGATTTTTTAAAAAAAAATTTAATCTAGCAAAAGATATTCTTTTGACTCAATATTTTTTTTTTGAAGAAAATAAAGAAAAAATATTAAATTAAATTTTCAATTTTAATATTTAATTAAAAGGATGATGAATTAAATTATAATTACGTGGCAATAATATCTTGAGGAAACTAATTCTTAAAATTTTATTATTTATATTTATTATTAATATATTTTTCATTTCAGTACTTTTCACAATACCTTGTCATGGTGCTTTGGAAGAAATTGATCCTAACTTTGGCAAAGCTCCTACTATTGATGGGGAGATTGATTCATTTGCCAACGAATGGGATGAATCATATAAAATTCAGACGAACTTAACTGATTTACCAATTAATTTATGGGTAATGCAAAGCAGTTCAAAACTATATATTGCAGTTCAAATTGAATTAGAATCTGAAGTGATAAATAGAACGAGTGAATTTGTAGGGATTTTAATTTCAAATAGTTCTTCTGAAGATATAAAAGATTTTATAGATGCAAAAATTATTCAATTTTCTAATATAACTGAAAATGAATTCGACTATTTTGATTATTTTATAAATCATAGTGTTTTTATTCCTGATTCTGCATCAAATGGCAATGGAGCTGCAAAATTGGAAGGTGAAACTTCTACTTATGAATTTTCTATTCCAATAAATAATCCTCAAGGAAGTATTGATGAAGATGTTTATTTGGAGTATGGTGAGCTTTTCGCTTTTAATATAACATATGGACTTACTCTCAGTTATCCTCAAGGAATTATGAAAAGCAGTATTTTTTTAATTAATATAAAGAATCCTCCCAGAATTGAAATACCTCTTTTAAAACTAACAATTTTTATTTCTGCTATAGTTATTTTCAGTCTTGCTGTAATTTTATATGGATTTTATATTTATAGAATTATAAAACTAAAGGAAATTATGGAAAGGTATCGTCAATAAAATGTCAAAAATTTCTAAACTCTCAAATAAAAAGGCAAATTCTAAAGCCAAAAAAGCTTTTAACGAGAAATTTGCTTATAGATCCGTGATTATTTCTGTTATTTTAGGAGGTATATTTTTAACTATATCAATTTTCTTTAATATAGAGATCCTTACTGTTTTTATGGATAAAAATGTATTATTGGACATAGTAGATGTATTGATTAAAACTAGTGTTATTTTATTATTTTTCTTCTTTATGATGGTTAGTATTGGAAATTATAAAGAAATAGTTGGGAAACCTATTAGTTGGAGAGAATTTTTATTTCTCATAGTTTTATCTTTGGGCCAATCTATTTTAAATCTCTGGGTTTTTATATTTACTGTTTTAGGAATTATAATTATCTTAATCTATTTGTATTTAATCCAAGAGATTTAAAAGAATTAAGATATTCTTAAAATAATGAAATCTGAATTCTTATATATTGGACATAGAGGAACAAGAACCGATTTTGATGAAAATACAATAAATGCCTTTGAGAAAGCAATAGAATATGGAGCAAATTATATTGAATTGGATGTGCGGAAAACAAAAGATGGGCAATTAATTATTATGCATGATTCCACGTTAGATAGAATGACTTATGGAGCAGGACGATTAGATAACCATAACTACGATGAACTTAAGACAATAAAAACAAAAAAATGTCAAGAACCAATTCCATTATTGTCTGAAGTTTTAAAACTGTTAAATAGAAGAATAAAATTCATGATTGAATTAAAGGAAGAACATTTACATGATGAAATAACAAAATTAATTAAAGAAAATGATTTAATAGAAGAACCTATTATCAGTGGGCGAGATATGCATGTCTTAAAACTAATGAAAGCTAAATTACCCAAATGTAGATTATGTTATAATATTACTAAAGCACAAGAGTTCAAGTTAGATGATTTCTTAAAGCAAGGCGCACAAAAAAAGTTAATTTTCAAGCCAGATATAATTAGTTTAAGATCAAGCCTGGTTTCATCTGAGTTTATTGAAACCTGTCATAAGAATGAAATTTTATCATTATCCTGGGATTTTATTGTAAGTGAAAATCCAATAAAACTCATTAAATCCTTGATTAATATAGGGATTGATGGTATTTTATTTGATAATTATAAAAACATTTCTAAAATAAAACAGTGGATTAAATCAAAATGAAGACCTTGATTTAATTGTTGATAGCCCACTTGGTAAACAAAGTAATATTTCATCAACTTTCAATAATTTTATCCATTTTTTTAATTTGTTATCAACATGGTTAATAAAGTAGAATTTTATTTTTTGAGCTAATTTTCCTTTTGTTAAACCATCTGATTTTGATGGTATTATTAATGCAAAATAATTTGTTTGTATTTGAATTGCTGATAAAGGCCCGCAGATCAATTTAGGATAAAGAATTCCACCCTTATCTTCTAAATTAGGGCTGATTTCTATAATATTTAATCCAATTGCTAGCTCTGTTTTTGCATTCTTAATAAATTTCTTTTTACCTGAAATGATAAAAGAACCTTTTGGTAAAAATTCACCTGAAGGTGGGCTTTTTGAAACTTGTGAGGCGTTCACATAGAAAACATCAACCATACCCCAATTTTCCTTCCATGCACGTGAATAGCTTGCTACAAAGTTAGCTGTTTCATTAATAGTTATTTCAGGAATTTCCTTATTTTCAGGATTTTTAATAACAGTTAATGGAGATCCAGGAAAATTTGTATGAAATATTAGATCCTTTGAATCCATATATTTCTTAAATAGAATTTCATTGGATGAGGCATCTCTTCCTCCAATTACTAGAAATCCATCTGATGAGAAGAACCATCTGAATTTTTCATACCATTTTTTTTTTGGTTTTTTTATTAAGAAATCAACTTCAGCTTCCATAGATTCTTTCTCAAGTTTTAAGTTTTCAATACTTGCTTTAGTTTTTTCAATAGCTACTATAGTACCTTTTATCTTTTTATCTGCTTTTTTTCCTTTAGAGTAAATTAAATTAGCATTTTCACCAATACTTTTTTTTAAATCTAAATAAACTTCATCATTATTAATCTTAATGAGCATTTGCTTAGTTGAGGGTATTAACTTCTCGAAAATATAGACATCTTCTAAACTCTTCATTTTAGCTTTTTGTAGCTCATTATTAATTTCTTCCCAATCGTATCCTTTTTTTCTTGCATTTAGGATTACAACAAATAACTTGTCTAACACACTAAAATTGGAATAAATGTAATCTCCGTACGTATAATATTTTTTCTTTTTAATTTTAAGTTCTTCTAGATATTCTTGTTGATTCTTTAAGATTTTTTTATGTGATTTGATTTGTTCTAAAATTTTTTGATTATAAGGAATGATTATTCTTTCTGAATCTAATTTTGAGAAAAATTCATCTACGGCTTTATTAAAAGATTCAAATTTTTTTTGTTCATAATCTTTAAACAATTTTAATTCGAAAGGAAGAACAGAAATCTCATTACCATTATTATCATATATAATTTTACTATCGATCTTCCCAAAGAGTAAATCATTTCTTAATTTTTTAAAAGAGTTATATAATTTTTCTACATCATCCTCAGATAAATCCGCACCAACTAAATTTTTATCTATTTCTGCTCTATAACATATTTCTTCACTATAAAAACCTGCAATGTTTATATTTCTTGCTAAATATCTTACTAATTCCACATCTGTATCTAATTTCAACAATTCTTTAAAAGTGTCTTTATTTATATTTAAAAAATCAAGCCCTCGTGATTTTGGGAAAACATATTCTTTGTTAGCTAAAACATTACGATCCTTAAATCTTTTGTATTTTTTAGCAATTTTAATAATATTATTCTCATTTACCACCAAAAAATTACCTTTATTAAAGAGTTCAATAATAAACTTCCAAGGTTCTGCTTCACTATTGCTTAACTTAATAATAACTATCCTATCAAAGTTGTATTGAGAAACTCTTAAAATTCGTTTATTTTTTAAGAATTTTCTTAAAGACATAATATATTGACTTGGATATTTAGGAACTGGATAATCATATTCAGTTAAATTAATCCGAGAATCTTCTTTAACGATTAAATTTTTTCTACCTTGTTGAGTATTAATTTTTAATACCAATAAATCTTCAACTTCATAGACATTAGAAATCGAACCATTTGATAAAATCAAATCTAATTCTTTAACAATAGCATATACATCAAAATTGGAAAATTTCTTTACGGTTCTAATCATTTTCTGTCTGTACATTTGTTTATTATTATATATAATGATTTTTATAATAATAATTATTTATATTAATGACATGGCTAGACAAAAAAAAGTCGATATTAGAAAGAAAAGGAAGAAATTAATAAAAGAGAAGAAGAAAGAATTACAGAAACAAGAAGTTATTCCAAAGAAAACAACTACAAAACCTTTTGATCTACGACTTGAAAAAGAAACAAAATTATATTGGATACGAGCAGCAACAGGTGCTTTAAGTGCATTAATAGGAAGACTATTATTTGGATTAATAGGATGGTTTTTATTTTTTTGGATGCTATTTTGGTGGCTTTTATTTCCTTTTATTGTTAGCTTTATTATATTAAAATATGAATATGATAAGGAGGAATGGGCTTGGAAAAATATTTTAATGCCAGGAATAGGCATATTTTTCTTTTTATTTATGATAGTTGGAGTAGTTATTCATACAACACTTAAGTTTATTCCTGATTTTTCATCAATCCTTGAATTATTTTTATAGGTGGATTTAAGGATTTATTACAATTGAATCCTTTGCTTTACTTTTTTTCCTTTTTTTTCCTTAGAAGTAAAGACTATTTCTTCTAATTTATAGATTCGTTCACAATATACACATTGAATTTTTAGTGGCTTTTCTTCAAGAACCGTGAACTCGGTTGATATTGGCTCACCTGAATTGGAAATACATGTTTGATTAACACACAAAATCAATTTTTTAATTGTTTTTGGGATTTTAACTTTTTTCTTCTCAATTACTTCATAATTTTCGATTAATGAAATTGTTGCATTTGGTGAGAGAATTGAAATTTGTTGCATTTGAGTTTCATTGAGAAAAACATTCTCAATTTTAATAATATCTTTTGTTTGGTATTTTTTAGAAGAAACATTAACACCTATTGTCATTAAATTCTTAGATTCATCTAATCCCGTAAGATTAAGTATGGTTAGAGCATAACCAGCATCAATATGATCAATTACCGTTCCTTTAGAGATTTTGTCAATTTTTAATTTTTCTTCTAACATTTTCATTAGTTAAAATATTCTTATTGAAAAACTTATGGTAAATTCTTACTAACTTAAACTTCTCTTATAAAACAAAAAATGAAATAAAAAATAAAATTGTTGATAAAATAAAATTAAAGGTTAAATTATCATCAATTTCTAAATCTAAGTAATCTATTCCCCCAATAATCAATGCTCCTAATATTGGAATTAAAAAAAACCCTAGAATGCTTGGATCATAAAAATTTCTCAATAAAATTAATATAATAACACCCGAAATAAATGATATTATCATCCCCGCAAATAATCCTTCATATGTTTTATCTGTATTGCGAATTATAGTTTTTCCTTTTATTCTACCAATTAAATTTGATGCTATATCTCCAAAAATTGCCATTGTCATAGCGGTACAGATCACTACTGGGCCTATTGGTTGAATTAACCCATATAAAAGAATTATTGAAAAGCACCCAATACTCATAGAAATATGAGGTCCAAATCTCATATGCAACTCCTTTTCTCGTAATATTTGATTAACCTGTTTAAGAGGGTAAATTTCTGGATTCAATATTCTTATAATTTCAGCAGTCAATAAACCTATCAGTGAGATTCCTACCAAGAAAACAACTAAATTTTGAGTAAAAAACATTATATCTCGATTAATATAAAAGTCAAGTGTAAAATAAGAAAAAATTATTCCTAGAACAACTAAATGGGTTAACTTTCTGTAAATATCATACTTTAAAGGTAATTGTTTAGAATGTTTTGATGTAGGTTTTTCATCTATTTCTTTCCACTCTATAACTTTTTTTTTCTCACGTAAAATAAAAATAGAAAATATTAGATAGAATATAACAATAAAAGCTATCATCAAAAAATTAAAGGGAAATATAATAAATTCATTGCGGGGGATATTTAAAAAAGAGATAATCCCTAAATTAATTGTAATTGATACTATCAAAACTAACGCATTTACTAAATTATTAATAAATGCTCCTCGTTCTCCCTTGCTTTTTGCTAAAAAGGCTATGTATAATAGAATTAGGCTGTATAAATAGAAAAAACTTAAAATTATTATTGAAAGGACATTCAAAAATTACCAATCTCTTAAATTTGAATATTTTAAGGATTCTTTCATTTTTAAGATTTTCTTTAAAAGTAAAATTAGATTATTTAGGAAAAAAATTTATTAAAAATTATTATTTAAAATTGAGATTCATCAATTTTTGGCATTTCTCCTGATGATAATGCTTTTTGGATTTCTTCAGTCGGTAATTCATAATCTTCCAAATCACCAGTCATATACAATTTATAAGCTAATAAATCAAAAAAGCCATGACCACTAAAGTTAAAGACGATTGTTTTCTTTTCATTATTTTCTTTGGCTTTTAAAGCTTGATCTATTGCTTCTTTTACGGCATGTGCAGTTTCTGGGGCAGGAAGTATTCCTTCAGTATTTGAAAATAAAAGACCGGATTTAATTACTTCGGATTGATGATGCATAGATGCGGATATAACTTTATTATTATACAAAATTGAAATTATAGGTGCCATCCCATGATATCTTAATCCTCCTGCATGGATCGGGCTTGGAACAAACGAATGACCTAACGTGTGCATTTTTACAATAGGTCCTTTCATAGAAGTATCTCCAAAATCCCAGCGATATTCACCTTTACAAACACTAGGACAAGCTCGCGGCTCAACTCCAATAATTTCTACGTCTGGTAGAACTCCATGTAATTTATCTCTTGCAAAAGGAATCATTAATCCAGCAAAGTTAGAACCACCTCCCATACAACCAATTATTATGTCCGGTTTATTAATACCTACTTTTGCTAACTGAATTTTTGTTTCTTGTCCTACAATTGTCTGATGTAAAAGAACAAAATTTACAACACTTCCAAGAGAATATCTAATTGTATTACTTCTTAAACTATGTTCCAATGCTTCAGATATAGCTATTCCTAAACTACCTGGATGTTCTGGATCTTTTTCTAAGAAATTTTTGCCTGATTCGGTATGTCTCGAAGGACTTGCATGAACTTCAGCATTAAAGGACTTCATCAATATCTTTCTCCCCGGTTTTTGTAAAAAACTCACTCTTACCATATATACTGTACATTTAATACCAAATAAATTACATCCATAAGAAAGTCCTGAACCCCATTGCCCTGCTCCTGTTTCTGTGACCAATTCTTCAATTCCATCTTTTTTAGCATAATATGCTTGAGTTATCGCTGTATTCGGCTTATGGGACCCTGTAGGTGAGCCAGATTCATTTTTATAAAAAATCTTAATATCATCACCTTTTATTCCCAATTCTTTTTCTAATCCTAATGCTCGATGAAGAGGACTTGGTCTATAGGTTCTTGCGAAAATTTCCCTTAGATCCTTAGGGATGGGAATTATTGGTTCTTGAGATACTTCTTGCATGACACATTCTTTTGGAAATATCGCCAATGCTAGTTCTGGTGGAGCAGGTTTCCCATCCATAGGATTTACTAAGGGCGTCATAGGAGAGGGTAAATCTGGTAAGATATTTACCCATTCCTTCGGTATTTCATTGGGTTGTAATAGAATTCTTGAATTATTATAATTTACCATTTTCATTACCTTTTTTTATCAACTTATTTTTTGTGTCTCATTACTAAATTGGAAATCAAAATAATTAATGCACATTTAAATAGAGTATTCGATAATTTAGAAAAACGAAAATTAAGAAAAGAGAGAAAGTAAGGTATGGTTTAAGGCAATACAATGGGTCTTACAACCAAGACCAAGGCCACTGCCAAAAATAATAATTTCCAGTTGCCATAAAATTAAACCATATTATCATAGTAAAAATTATTGATTTAATTATTTATTATTAAATAAAAAGTTAATTGATCTAAAAAGTACTTTCTATAAAATTAAGACAATAAAATACTTTCATGCCCAACTAAATACACAGAAATATGAAGATTAAAAATAAGAGAAATTTATAATTTAGCGCCCTTCGAAAATTTTATAGAGATTCTTTGCTGCTATTCGCATAACTTTCACCGTTTTCATTAGAGTATCAATAATTGTCCCCGCACATACAATTACTAAGCGTCCTGCATTAGTAACAACTATATATCCATTCTCAGCCCTTACAATTATTTCAGTTATATCTTCTTGAAATAATGTTTGAATTGTTGATCTTCCAGTCATTAATAAAGCACTAGCAAGTCCACAAAATTGATCACCATCTACGTGGTACTGGGGCAAAGCAGAGAAAGCTATTTGATAACCTTCTACGCTTACAAGTGCAATTGCTTCTATATCTGCATTAGATGTTATAAATGTGATTTGCGGACTTATTTTTTCTATATCTTCATGGTTAATACCTAAATCAGATCCAAATTGTATAAGCCTACACCTTTTAGATAATTTATATAAAATTTTAGATTATACTTATATTAAATTAATTAAAATCTATTTATTTATTTATTTTCTTTAACTCAAATAAAATTCTATAATTTTCAATTGCTATCCAATCCATTTTTGTAATTTCTCTATTAGAATTTGTAAATTATATGCATCAAGTGGTGTATTTCCTAATGATTTTAGTCGCCTTGATTCCATGCTTAATTCAAATAAGATAGGGTTTAAGGGATTTTCATTTTCTAATTTTGCTCTTATTTTTTCAAGCATTATCGCAATTTCAACTGCCGGATTATTTGATTTAGCTATAGAAATAATTAAATTAAAGTCTGAATCTCCCATAATATCTATTGATTTTTCAGGAGCGCTTGTTATTATTGATTCACTTGGAGATCTTATAGGAGCAGATAAATTGTTTTCATATCTAGTTGAAGTTATTTTTTTTTGAGGTTTTGTTGAACTAGTTGTAAACGATTCGGGGATCTGTTTTGTATTTAAAATTATATTAAAGACATTATTGAGGGAATTTATTAAATTTTGTAAATTTCTCATATTATTATTAAGTTCAGATAAAACATTGGTGGACTTCGACATAAAAACTTTTATTTCATTTACAGTATTCGTGATTTGAATTCCTGTATTGTCTTTTTTCTCACTCTGAATCTTTTCTATTGCATCCTTTAATTTTTCAATCTCAGATATAATATCTCTTCTTCCTAAGAGTACCTCGTCCAATTTCTCTATGAGTTGATTAAGAAGGATCTCTGACAAATTTTTCCATCTAACTACTTTATTAGACTTTTAAATATAAATTTTTATAAAATTAATTTATTTACTATTCAAAAGTAAATTTTAATATTATATAAACTTAAAAATATTAAAAATAATTCCTAAATTTTTTAGCAATTTCAGCAAGAATTAGAATAGTTATAATTTAATAATTAAAGATATAAGATTTTCAATTTAATTGGGTTATGATTACTACACGAGAATCAATTAATTATCAATTTTCACTAATATTTGGATATTCTTCTCCAAATGATATTATTGTTGGAGATGTAATTGGTCCTGCAAAATTAACTAGAGAAAGAGTGAATGAACTTTCGCAGGAAGTAATAAAATTCTTAAGAATGTATAATGCAATTTTAAGAGATTATACTGGTTCAGAAGTCTTTAGTATCGAATTTGAGTTGTATAATCTCGATGAAAAAAGTGCTCGAATAAATATTTTCCCAAAATCAATGATTTTCATACCCGGTAAATATAAAGACTGTGAAAGTTTATTGCTTGCATTAAAACCGGAAACAGGATATTTGGATGCCCATAAATCCCGTGAAGCTATAAACAATATAAGTAGATTATTTTTTGAAGTAGAAGAATTTACAGATCGCCCTGAATTAAAAAGTGACGATAAACAACAGGTATATAAAAGATTTGCTACTAGATTTAGCAAAAAACTCTTTGGAGAATTAATTGAAGATAAATGGAATAAAAAGTTAATTGGTTTAAGTGCTTCGCTTCCAACAGAAAAAGAAATGTTAAATACTTATGCAAGAGTCAAATCAGATGTAGATATATTATTACACAAGCGACCATATGAGATTAACTTTTTCAATTCAACTTTCGAGAGATTGAAAAGCCCTTTTGAGGGGCAACAATCCATAGAACATATTAAATATTCTATATCAGAACCTAGTGCTAATTTTATTGTGGATAAAACATTAAAGTTAGGAGCAAATTTAATTAATTTAGCAAATACTGGTACAATTGACGAATCTCAAGATAGAGTTATCTCGTTTATTATTAACTATATTAAGCAAAAAACACATAACTTAAAAGATCCTTGCACAGCAAAATCGTTAAATTCCCTTATTAATAGATTTTTGATTGATTTAGAAAGATACCTGAATAAATTTATTGAATATTCTAACTCTTTTCTTACAACTGGAGAAATTGGAGATTTACCTGAATTATTAAAAAAATATAAGCAATTCATTGTAAATAAAGCTAAATTTGAAAATGAAGATTTTAAAGATATCTGTAATTTAGCGATTAAATCAATTAATCAATCAACAATTACTCAAGCAAACTTAAGAGCAATAGATTTAAGCTCTATTTTTAATTATTTTTCAGAAATTATTAAAAATAGTCTTAATTTGGTTAAAACATCGCTTCCAAAATATCTTTCACGTAGGAGGTTAAGATCCTTAATTATTGAATTAACAAAAAGTTTAAAGCAAAAATTTGAAAACGAACAAAAACCAGCGAAAATTCTTGGTCAGAAATTAATAGAAAAGTTTAAAGATCATATTTTTAACCAAATTGAAGTTAATCCAATGGTTTTATCGGGGGTTCTTAAATTTAATGAAGAAATCATAATAAAAGAATTTAGGAGATTAATTAGTACAAATATTGAATCATTTTTCAATAACATAAAACTAGATATGGGAGATTTAGTATCTTTTGCGGAAATACAAATGGATAAAGATATTAATATTATAAGAGAGCATATAGAGAAATTTAAGATTTTTTCGAGTGAATTATCTTATCTATTAAGCTATATCCTTAGATACACAACAATCAATAGGTATATAAAAGAGGAACCTGATCAAGAGATAGCCGATCCAGTTACATTTGCTACTAGATTTCATCGGTTTTTAGAAAAACGTTTAGGAGGAATTAATTTAACCTGGAAATCTTATATTTTAGAATGGTTAAATGATTACACCAAAAAATTCTTTAAATTAGAAGAAAGAAAAGAATGGACTTTAGATGAGATATACAATGATTTTATTAGCTATTTTGAAGATAGAGAATCAAATGAGCAAAAGCTTGAGAATTTTTTAAAATTTTTAGATACGTATATAGCTCGGATATCAAATATTGAGGAAAAGAATTTATTAATTGAATTTTATAAGCAATATAATTTAAGCATGAATATTAATACTGAATTTCCGAAGTATGTTAATAATAAAATTAAACAAGAAATAAAGATACTGAGCCCTCAATTTGAAGAGCAAGTTCCTATCAACTTTTTTAATCTAAATGGTGAGGACCACTTTTATGATTATATTAAAGAGTTGGAGTTAAAATATTTTTCAAAATTGATCCCTAGACCATTAACTCTAATTTTAAAACACAATTTAACAAGCGAAGAGAAAGAATTGTTTGGGGGAGATCTTTTTCATGTATTAAGCTTTAAGTTTTGGCATACTAATTCTAGATTTGAATTAGCAGATAATTTTAAAGAAGTTTATAGAGAGTGGTTAAAGGAACTATGATTAGTGGGATAAAAAGAAAGACAACCGCAGTTGAAAGTACGTTTAGATTTTTTCAAACTGTAGATTTAATTATTTCCCATTTTAAGAGAGATGCTGATAAGCAAAAAATATTTGAATTAACAAGTCAAAAAACCACTTTCAAAGACCTCTTAATTGCTACAGCTGTAATTCATATTTATCACAGCTTAGGTATTAGAGTTAAAGAAACCTTAGAGCAAGATAAATTTTCCTTTGAGTCAACTAAAAATTTAGAGCACATTGAAAAAGAGATTTTAATAGAAGAAGTTGATACATTATTAAAAGATTCATTCATTTTAGAAATTGGGGTTCTTAATAAGATATTTGATTTAGAGAATAGATTTATATCATATCTAATTGAAGAAAGAGAATCTACACTTCCAGAATTTCAAAAGAAGCAAATACTGAATGAAATTGAAGAAAAAGTTGAACAAGAATTATTAGAAATTATATTAAATTACCCACCTTTTTATTTTTATGATTTAATCGGCGATTTGATAGGATTAACTGACGAAACTAAATTACAAATCCTAGAAGAAAGTTCTGCTTTTAAAGATTTATCACTAGAAATTGAAAAAAAATTAGAACGAGAAGAGAAAGAAGATAAGTTTATCGAATTAGCAACCTTAGGTCGAATGATTGACAAAATCCGAAAAGACTTCGAATTCAAATCATATAAAGAATTGCAGGTACAGGCAATGCCAGTTAGAATGATAAAACGAAGAATCTTTGATTATAACTTTGATCGTTTCCCAATTTCCATTCCCGGACTAAAAATCTTTAAAGAAACAAACAACCTTAAAAAAGAACTGTTAAAGAGAATAGAAAATGCACTAAAAGAAAAAATTAATTATGACCAATTTGAACAAAAAATTTTGAGCTTCTTAAAATCTGAGTTATTTAAACAACTGAAAATTAATCCAAATGATTTCATTTATTTTCTACAGAGCCTAAATGAATGTAGTTTCAATGATTTAATCTATATGTTAAATAGATATGGAGTCTACAATATCTTATACCTCATGGATATAGACGAGTCAGTTACTGAAGAAGTAAGGAGAAATATGGTCAGATATAATATAACAAAACATGATCTTATAGATCCAAATGATCTAAGAAAAAAGCAAGTTATTGAGAAGGTCTTTTTAAAAGAATTAGGATTAAAAAACTATGCTCATATCTTATTTGTGTTAGATTTTGAAGATATCATGGACAAATTAGTGAAAGACATATTTTTTTATATGTTATCAAAAATACTAAGACAACTTAGTCGAATTATTGAGTTATATCTTAAAATTTCAAATGATAAAACCTTATTTCTTTTAGCTTTAAGAAAAATATTCGGAACTACTGATTCTGAAGATTGGGTTAAGGTTAAATTAGAGGAATTAATAATAGAAAAATTAAATAAGAGACAAGAAGAGTTAGTTATAGTATTTAATGCGGATAATCAACCATTTTTAGTTAATGGTTTTATATTGGCACGATTGATGGGTATTCCTTTAAAAGAGGGAATTTTAGAATTAAAAGAGAAGAATAGTCACGTATATACCGGGATATCGTCATTAAAGTTAAAATCAGATCTAATCTCACCAATTTCTTACTGTATAGGATATGATATAATTAAAAGGTTTGAAGACTTTGAAGAACAACGTAAATCGAAAGTAGAACAAATTATAGAATCTAAAGAAAAAGAAAAAGAAGAAAAAAAGAAGGAAATACGTGAAAAACAGGAAGTTAGTACATTAAATTGGATTGAACGCCGAATTACAAGTTCACTTATGAGAATAAATAGTCCAGGTATCAATCCAAATCAGTTGTATTGGCAAGAAAAAGATACAAAAATAGCTACTGATAATATTAAACTTCATAGTGAATTAAAAGGTGATCCAATCGAGTTATTTTGTCAATTTTTTCAATTTGCGATAGAGAAAATCAATAGCTTTAATCCCAATATTAATTTACCTGATTATGGAAAAATTAGAGATATGGTAAATGAAATAACACAAAAAGTTTTGTTTAGAAGATTAGGGGATAATCCTACCCCAGAATCAATGAGAAATTTACTTGATGGTGAAAGATATGAAATTGGTAAACAAATTGCCCAAAGAATAGGCAAATTGTTAGATAAGGCATTATATTCTAAATTTAAAAGTAAACAAAGGAGCTAAGACTATCTCAAAAACTTTAGGTTAATATCGATAAGTATAGTTTAATCATAATCATTTCTGATTTGAGATATTTAGATAAATCTTTAGAAAATAACAAAGATATTAAAATGATATTTATTTAATTTATTTAAAATTATATAGAAGTAGAATCATCTTATGGCTTCACTTTTTACTTGGATTAAGAAAGAACTTGGATATATTAAAGATTCCTTCCTAGAAATCATAAAAGGATTTATTTTATTTATTTTAGCATTTTCAGGTTTAGGTTTTGCATTAGTATTAAGATATCTGGGATATAATGGCACAATTATTTCTTTTCTTGGTGTTGCTACAGAATTAATAGCCTTAATTTTATGTTATTTCATGTTTAAAGGGTATGTGAAACCTAGGGAAGAACCTGAACCCTCAAAACCAAAAGGAAAGAAGCTCTAGATAGATGCCCTTTATATGAAATCTTCCCATGGTCTTTCATTAATATAATGAGAAATTAAATATTCTTTAACTTCAGACAATAAAATTTTTGGATCATATTCCCAAACTTCTTCTTTATTGAAAGAAACACATTTTATCGTCTCAATATTTAATCTTGACTTAAATAAAATACCGTACATTGCCACTTGGGGTAAAGAGAGTAAAAATCTTCCTTCTGGTTTGTAATCAATTACTTTAACAACATTATTTTCAATTTGAATCAAATCAATATGCCCTGTAATGGTTTTGTTTTCTTCCTTCTTCCAAATTGGAACTTCTGTAGCTACAGAGTCCTTATCTTTAATTAAAATGTTTTTTAAAATGGGTTCATGTCCAGGATCTCCTCCAAATCCACTTTCTTTATAACTTCTAAATACTCTCTGGGCATAAAATGCTAGTTTTGAATTGGAATCTAACCGCTTTACTTTCCCTGAACGAATTAAACTTTTACTAAAACTTCTAATAAAAGCTGGCTTTATACCTCTAATCTTAAATTGAGAAACCCTTGGAAGATCTCGAGAATTAAATAACCTATTCGGAATTTTTCCTTCAGCCACTCTTTTAAAATGTGCTTTAAGTCTATTTAATTCTTCTCGATTAGCAATTATTTGATAGAATTTTTGTTTATGGTGAATCTTATTCCAATTGAAAGAATAGGGTATGTTTTGATGTACAAAATGTTTTTGTTTAAGCTCCATTGATACTCTCTTTTATATTACCAAATCACGTTTATATATTCAATATATGTCTTAAATATAATTTAATGTTGTATTTTATTAAATAAAATCTATTAACAATTTATTAATTCATCAAGCAATTAATGAGTCTATTTTCAGAAACATAAAATTATTTTTTAATTTCTTAATAAGAGAAGAGCAACAACAAGTCATAATAAACTTTAAACATCATAAAGGATATTTTATAAAATATAAAATCTTTATTTTATAAAGCAAGGACCTATAGCCTAGCCAGCCAGCTAGCCAGCCTAGCTTGCCTAGTATGGATAGGGCGTCGGACTTCTAATCCGAAAGTCGCAGGTTCGAATCCTGCTAGGTCCGTTTAATCTAATTCTAAAAATAAATGAATAGGAAGAAATTTTAATCGACTATCTAATTTTCCATTAAGATTCGTACAAAGTCATTTAATTCTGAAATTCCTAATATATTTTTTTTCTTTACCGTTTCAAAGGAGCTTTTATAAAACTCCAATTGGCATTTAACACATTCAATTATTTCACCATAGTCAATAATGCTCTCGCCACGACACCTAGGGCATTTATATTTAGATTTTTTATTATTTTCTTAAGAAATTAACACTTCTGATACATAAATCTAACCCAACTAGTTCTGCTTTTGGGGAATATGATTTTACAATTTTAGAGGTGATTATTTTTTCAATAAGCCAGTTGAAATCATTCAGTTTTTTATTTAATAGCTCAATGGTTCTCTTTATCGGATTTGGTTTTTCTGAAAACTGATAAAAATGCAAAAACCCTCCTGATTTTTTCATTAAAAAGCATGCTATATCAATAAATTCGATTGATTTTTCAGGTAAATTCATGATAATCCTATCTGCCTTACCTTGTAATGATTTATCCAATGTATCTGAGGGTTTAAGAAGATCTTTAACATTTAAATTATATGGTATAACCTCTCCCTTAAGCATATTTGATTTAACATTCTCTTTAAGGTAACTATAAGCATCCGGATTAACATCAAAAGCGTAAATTCTTACATCATGATTTTTCGCTATTTGGATTGAAAAAGGGCCTACGCCAGCGAACATATCAACAATAAGCTCATTTTGCTTTATCTCACTAAAGGCAACTCGTCTGCGTTCAGAGACTAATCGTGGAGTAAAATAGGTTTTTTTAACATCAAGTTTGAAGGTACAATTATTTTCTTTATAAACGGTTTCTGATTTGTTTTCACCATAGAGCAAAGCAAGATCTCTTAATCTATACGTTCCCATAATTTCACTTTTCTTTTCGTATACAATCATAATCTTTTTATTAACAAGAGTTATTGCTTTAGCAATTTCTTTCTTATAATTACTTAATTCGCTCTTTTCTATATGTTCAAATTTATCAAATTCAATTATAGCAATATTTCCAATAAGATCGTAGGATTTTGGAATTAATTCTTGATAATCATCTGGAATTTTGCCTTTTAAAGCATCCTGGAGAGAATTAAATTTATAATTTTCATTTATTATACTAAGTTTAGTAATAATTTCGATCTCAATCTTATTTTCAATAGAGGCTATTACTTTTTCTATTAATTCATTATTTTCCTCTAACGGAAAAAAGATAAATTCATCATCATAGAGAATTTTATATTTCTGGTTGATTACAGAATATTTTTTAGAATTTATTTTTATTAAATTAAGAGTTTTTTGCCCTTCTGCTTTTTTTACTTTTAGATATTCTATTTCTTTTGGCAAATTAGTTACCATTAAAATCATTTATTTCGAATATTATTGAAATTTTTTTCCCAGGATGCTTTAAAGCTTCAATTAATTCCTGCTTTAAATCATTTGAGGATTTTGTACAATTAATTAAAACCGTTCTGTCGCAAATATAATTACTTTTACGAAAAACCATATCTTTTTTATCTAACAATCTCAAATTCTTATGACCAAAACCATAGAAAGAATCTTTTAAATTCTCCACTTTTAAGGTAACTTTAATTTCATTTTCATTTATTATAGTTTCTTTTAGTTTAGCGCCCAAATCAATGCAAGCTTTCGAAGCTTTAATGCCAACGATACAAGTTCCCTTTTTAGTGAGATCTTTATCTTTAGTAATTTCTATTGTTGTTTTATGAGAACACAGAATATTCTCATGGCCATAGGCATAAATCTTATCTAAAACAGTCATTTTTAATTACCATTAGTGAAAAACACTAAAAGATCTTCTAACTCTTTAAATACCGAAAAGTTTTCTCTAAATTTGGATTTTAAAATCGGGATTAATGAATAAATTATATTATCCTTAGGAAAATTAACTAATTCATTGAATTGATTTATATAATTTTCCGGGATTAACACAGCACATTTATTATAATATTTATAATTTTTATCAAAGAATTGTTCTACCTTATGTAATGAATTAGAGTGAATCATATCATTTATTCCTGATGATGTAATTGATTCATATTGACCCATGGGAAAAGTATCAACTAATTCATGAGGAATTAACCCATAAATCTCAGAACTAAATACAACATGTACTAAATCTCTTGGTATAATCTTATTATTGTCAATTCTTTCCAACCATTTCTGAGTTGTTGCTGAACTATTGGTTTTAGTATCTAACTCAGGCAAAATTATTAGATATTTTACATCTTTGGGAATACGATAATTTGCTAAAAGTTTTTTCTCATATCGATAAATTAATGGCCTATTCAGAGCTTCATTTGAAGTATATAATCTACCATGGCTTTTGTAAATCTTTTCATGTATTTCAAATATAGATCTATGATCTTTTATTAATTTGACAGCATTAACGAGATTAGGGTGGTTTCTTATTCTAAGTTCAACTAGCTCCCATAGATTACCCTCTCTTATAGCTTGTCTAATTGTTCTTAATTCAGAAAAAGAAAGAAATAAATTATGTTTTGCTAGTAATTCAGTTTTCAATTCTTCATCAAAAGACTTTATTTCTTGAGGAGTATACTCACTACAAATAGGACAATGGCATGGAAACTCATATAATTCCTCTAGATTCTTTGTACCTGTTGATAAAGTGAAATATCGATTTTTTTTTGCATATAAGATATAAGCAGCAGAATCCATTAAATCACATCCACATGCCACTGCTAATGAAAAGAATTGTGGTAACCCAAGTCCAAACATATGTACAGGTTTATTAGAAATGAGATTTTCTTTAACAGTTAATAAATTTTGTATTGCGATGTCAAATCTATAATCTAGGAAAGTCTTTACTAAACCTCCTATGGCATATATATCAAAATTTAATTTTGACATTTCTTTAGTACTTAATTCTATTAAATCTAAATATCTAGCACCATGGATGGGTCCAAACCAATGACAATTTTCATTTCTTCTGCGTTTGATGTTTTCTTTTGCGCGTTCTACAGTTGTTAAGACTTTCTTTTTTGCTACTTCATAGTTATCTGATAATTGAACTGGGATATCTAAAATAACAGCAAAATTTGTTTCTAACTTTTCTTGAAATTTTTCGATTTCATCAGCACTAATATCTAATTTATCTTCATTATACATGTATTGTTGGAAGGCACCACTATCAGTAGCAACTATACCACTATAATTTAAGTACTGATGAATTCCCTCTGTTAATATTTTTTGTCTTATCTCCTTATTCTGATAAATTATATAAGCGTTTGTAAAGATACCTTGAGCCCCCATTTTAATTAAGTCAGAGGGGGAAATTAGATTTTTAATAGGATGAATTACAGGGAATAAATTAGGTGTAACCATTTCTTTTTCCGTTAATTTTAATTTCCCTATCCTCCCAAGGGCATCCACATCTTTTATTTCATATTTTATTCAGTATTCACCTCATAATTTTGAAAATTTCAATCGAAAAATTCATTTAGACGATTCTCTTTAAATAATTTTTCTAACCAATCAATATTACCGACCTTATAGTTTTCAGCATTTTCATTTTCGACTACAATATCAATTATAATTTTTGATATGGTTTCAATGTTCTTATTAGTTGTATCTATTTCAAATAAAGGCAATTTGATTCCCTTTTGAATAAAATAATTAACACAATTTCCTAAAATCTCTGCTTGTATATTTTCTCGTATTTTTTTTAACTTATACCCTTTTTTTTCCAATCTTTTGTACAATTCATCAGGGTCACACCTTAATATAAAAGCATAATTAATATAACTTTCAGGAACAATATCAGAAAAATGACCCTCTATAATTAAAAAATCGGGATTATTTTTCTGAATTATTTCAATTTCATTCTTTAAAATAGGTAAAAATCCATTTGTATCAACAATATAGGTCTCTCTATTATTATCATACCCGGATGAAAAATTTTTCGAGATAGCTAATTTATTTAATGAAATTACTTCAGCATTTAATCTTTCAGTTATTTTCTTCGAAACAGAAGTTTTTCCACAACCTGGCGTTCCAGAGATAACTATTGTTTTCATATATAATTTATTAATAGAGATTGTTGATTAAAAAAGTGATGGTAAGTAATTTGAATTATTCTATAAGATCAACAATGGGAAAGGGGGGCTTCGAACCCCCGACCTCACGGTTATCAGCCGTGCGCTATACCAGGCTAAGCCACTCTCCCAATGAGGGCAAGCTTTTTAATTTTTATTAATTTATTAAAAAGAAAGATTATAACAATTAAATTTAGTTAAAAATATTTAAAAAATTTTATGAACCAAATTTTAAAAGTAAAATGGTTATATTGTTAATATAAAAGTATTGTGATTTTAAT
>JAHLWP010000036.1 GCA_019057865.1 Promethearchaeota archaeon | reverse complement strand
ATTTTAATTAATTTTTGTAGAAAAAGCGAAAAAAAGAGAATCAAAAGTAATTAAACCGACAGAATCTTAAGCTTTACTTTTACTTTTAATGTTCTCTCTCCCTCTCTCAGTAATATAAATACTTAGTGTGGGTTTTCTGATTTAGTAAACTGTTAAATATTCGACAAAATTAATACATCTATAGAGAACCCTATAAAATTAATATAAAATAAAAAAATTAGAAATTAGCTTTTTTATAAGGATTAAACTTATCATAGAGATTTCTATGCTCTTGAATATCTAAGAATGTATAAGATTCAACATTTACATCTTTTAGTTTATGACCTAAAAGCTGTTTACGATCTTCAAGTGAACAATCCATTCTTTTTCGATAAGTATTAATTGTTCGTCTGAAAGTATGAGAAGTAATATTTTTGGTAATCCCTAAGCTTTTACGACAATCATTAAGAAGTAGATTAAATACCCTAGTTCCATAAGGTTTAAAGCTATGAGTTAGAAACAATTCTTCATAATTTACATTCAATTCTTTTCTTTCATTGACATAAAGAGTTAAAAAAGTTTTAAGTTCTTTTGAAAAAAAGTAAATTTTCTCTCCTGTTTTTCCAAGGCCATTAATATATCTTTCATTAATATAAAGATCTGATAATTTAATTGCTAATAATTCTCCTTTTCTCATGCCTGTGTCAATAAATAATCGAAAGATTAGATAATGCTTGAAATTATGGACCTTAAAATAGAGTAAAATTTGTTCTAATTCTGAAATCGTTGCAATTACTTTCTTATTAGATTTTGCTTTTTTATGCTTTACTCCCCATTTAATAGTCTTTCTTGGAATAACTACAATAAAATTATAGCCTTTTGCATTAAAATATTCCATTGTAAAGTTTAGAAAAGAAGTTAGAATATTCCATTTATTTTTTTTGGTTTGTAAGCTTATCTCATTAGATTTATCAAGAAATTCATGATAATCAATAAGAATTGAAGTATTAATATCAAATACATGACCAGAAAAAGCAAATTTTTGAAAGAAATAATTTAGACTTGAACTTCTCATTTTTTGGGATTGAATAGATTTCCAATGATTAATGTATTTTTCAATAATTTCTTTATTACCAGGAATCTCTATTTGATTAGTCAATTAACTCTACCTCTCCATTAACATTAATTTTAAATAATTTAGAATTGGAAATTACATCATAAATTCTATAGCTTGGTAATCTAGATAATTTCATTAGCTTCATGGGTTTTAAATGTTTATGCTCTTTCAATAATTCAATAACTATTTGTTCATTTGTAGCAAGTTCTCCATTCTCCTTTTCCTTTTCTAAGATACTCAAATTTTCATAAATTTGATCGATAACCTTTAACTTTTCTTCTATAATTTTATTTAACTTCTCTTGTTTCTCCTGATTATTGATTAATTTTTCGAGTAATTCTTGATTAATAGGACCTAATCCAATATTATTAAAAATATTTGGATTATCTATTCTCCGAATCTTCTCATAAATAGCATTTCGAATAAAGTTTGAACGAGTAGAATTAGATTCTTTACGATACTTATCAATATTAGTAAGCTCACTTTCAGAAAAAGCAATATGAACAACCTTATCCCTTTTTTCTTTATTTTCCATTTTCTCTATCACCTTTTTTTATTAAATTTTTTTTATAATTTACAAATAGTGTAAGTTATATATAAGCTTTATACTTTTTCGAGTATGAAACCATTGTTTCACGAATATTATATTTGATTTTATTATCAAAATAAGAATATAAAATAAGGAAAATGCGCGATCCGGGAATTGAACCCGGGTCATCGGCTTGGAAGGCCGAGATCATAACCCCTAGACTAATCGCGCTTAAAAAGAATTCGTGTAAGATCACAAATTTTCCATATCTTTTAACTTTAGCGGTTTAGTGAATATTATAATTTAATTCATAGTAGGTGATAATTTTATTAACAACAACCCATGCATCCAGAGGGTATTGGGAAATAGAAATTAAATTTTCAAATAAACCCATAATTTCTTTTGAGAAACTACTTTTTTGGAATCCCCCAACAATAGCAATATAATTTTTTGTTAGATCCTCTGAAAATAAATCTTTAAAGTTATTTATTAGCTTACCGTTAATCGAAAATAAATAAGTTTCCTTATTTTTAAACTTATTAATAAGTTCCTTTAAACCTCCGTTAAATGGAACAATTAATTTGGAAGATCCTGTTTCTATACTTCCATCTATTAATAACTTAGCCATTAATCCTTTAAATCGGTTAAAGTTTCTCGCAATTCTAATCTTTGGATTAAATTCAAATATTTTATTGTTAATTGTATGTAGATAAATCTTTAAATTTCCACTTTTATTTAGTGGTGAACCTAAGGCATTAAGTAAACATAAATGAGATATGTCAGGACGACCTCTCTTTTCTGAGTTTTGTAAATTAATCATAGCAGTATGATGAAGGGCATTATCTAAAAGTTGTGTAGCATAAATTTGAGGAGACAGATTCTTCTGGATAGCAGAATGTTTTCTAATTTGTTTTGGGATAAGCTCTATTCCACATTCAACGAAAATAACTATTAACGGCATGTATTATTCGAATTAATTTCTTTTTGTTTTAATTATTATTATTATTAGATGGTTTTTTTAATTTGATGAAGTATCTGGTAGAAGTTTTATTACATTCAAAACAAGTTAAAGAAACATGGGAACCCTTTCCTTTTCTTGATTGTAATCTTGTTCTACAATTAATTCCTGGATACAAAAAAATTTTGCATTTATGGCAGACTCGTTGTTTCCATTTTGTTGGAATTTTCAGTTTAGCTCTAGCAGCATACTTTCTAGCTAAGTAAACATATCGATTTGCTAAATCTCTGTTCTCAGGAAAAATATTATGAGCTCTTTCGAACAAAAATATTATCCGAGTTTTAGCAATTTGTTTAACAATATTTTTATAATTGGGCATTTTTATGTTGAGTATCTATATTCTTTTATCAATTTGAGTTTTTGAGATAATGATTATTTTACCTCGTACATCTAATAGATAAGAATTTGTTTTTTCAGCAATTTTATTGGCTAATTCTTTGATATTTAATTTATTGGCAATGGAACTTAATGTCTTGATTTTAATTATTTTATTTCTTCTTAATAATTTATTTAAATAATCGACAAACTCGTCTGTAATACCTTTTTTGCCTAAAATACAATGTGGATCATTTAGTAAAACTTGTTTAAACTCTTTGCTATAGCCCATTTTTTTTTTTCATAAAATAATAAAATTTTTAATTTTAACTTGATTTTATAAAGTATTAAGATTAAAGAATTTAGTATAATATTTTAGCATGTCGATTTATCTCATTGAACCCCGAAAACTTATTCAAATTTTGGCAGAAAAACTAAGGGAATTTCCTGAAATTCAACCACCTGAAGGAAGCAAATTTTGGAAAACAGCATCATATAAAGAGTTAGCACCTATTGACTCAGAAAATTTTTGGTATATTCGAAGTGCCTCTATTTTAAGAAAAGTGAAAAATTATGGACCAATAGGAGTAAATAAATTAAGAAAGCATTATTCAGGAAGAAGTAGAAAAGGTAGCGGTTTAAATCATTCTTCAAAAGGAGGCGGAAAGATAATAAGAGTCATTTTACAGCAATTAGAAAAAGAAAATTTGATATTAAAGGATGGTAAAAAGGGGAGGAAAGTTTCTCCTGAAGGAACTAGTTTATTAGAAAGAACAGCATACTCTATTCTAAGAAAAAAAAGTTAAAGAATTAAATAATAACATCTGAGAGTTTAAATTGAGCAACGACGAAGAGTTAGATGCTATCAAAAGGAAGAAGTTAGAAGAATTAAAACAACAAGCCGCACAGCACCAATTAATGGAAGCCCAACAAAAAGAGTTTGAAAGCAAAAAATATCAATTGATGCGAAAAATTTTATCTCAAGAAGGGAGACAGAGATTAGAAAATATTCGAATGGTTAAACCCCAACTTGCTGAACAGATAGAATTACAATTAATTCAACTATTTCAATCAGGACAACTAAGAGGAGCAATACCATTACCAGATAAAGCATTTAAAAAATTATTAGAACAAATATCTTCACTAGGGAGAAAAAAAGAATTTAATATAAAAAAATAGTCAAGAGAGAGGAGTATAAATGGCAAGGAATAAAAATCTACCGTCTAAATTAAGACGAGCGAAGAGTATGAAACAAAATAAATCACTACCAAATTGGATTATTAGGAAGACAAATGGTAAGGTTAGATCTAATCCTTACTCGAGAAGAACATGGAGGAACACAAGGTTAAAAAGAGATTAAAATTTGATTTAGAAATACTACTTTTAAATGAAATAAAATGGCAAAAAAAGGAAAAGATATTAGTCTAGACGAGTTAGAGGAAGAATTAAGTGAGGTTGAGTTAGAAGAAGAATCCGAATCTGATGAAGAAATAGAAGAGATTGAGGAATTCAGCCTAGATGAAATATCTGAAGAAGAAGAAATTAGTAAAATTTTTGAAGAGGAAATTGAAGAAATTGAAGAAGAGGAAGTTCCAAAAGAAGAGATTATTGATGAAAGAATATATATTGTACCTCTCGCAATAGCACGAAGAGGTCCAAGAAATAAAAGAGCAAAAAAAGCTATCAGGTATCTAAGAGAATATATAACTCGCCATTTTAAGCCAGAATCTTTAGTTATCTCACAAGAAGTAAATGAGAAGATATGGGAACGTTCTATTCAAAAACCCCCACGAAAGTTGAAGGTGAGAGTTACTAAAAATATTGATGGACTTTGTGTTATATATTTAGCTTAAACGTAAATTTTTAAATCAATGTACAAAAATAAACTTTTTTTAATGATATTCTAGTAGAAAAATATAATTTTATCGTTATTTCACATGGCAATTTTAAGGTCTCATGTATTTGGGAAGAGTCTAATAGGTGTTTACTTAACATGTAATAATTCATATATCCTATATCCTCCTACAACATTAAAGACTACACTTATAAAATTTAAAAAAATATTTGGGGAGCCATTTTATCCACTTACTATTAATAATTCTAACTTATTAGGAATATATGCTGTATCAAATAAATATGGAATTATAGTTCCTCATATAATAAAAGATGATGAACTTGATAAATTGAAAAGTTATCTAAATGAGTTAAATAATTCCTCACAAATTGGTATTTTGAAATCAATTGATAATGCTTTTGGAAACCTTATCTTATGTAATGATAAAGGTGCTATAATTAGCTCGTTGCTAAAAAATTATAAAAAAGAGATCGAGGATATTTTAAGTGTTGAGACAGTCATTTATGAATTTGCTGATAATTATCTTCCTGGTTCAATTTCCTTAGCAAATAATCATGGTTGCCTAGTTCATCCTCTTTCAACCGCTGAGGAAATAGAATATATTTCTCCAATATTAAAAGTTGATGAGATCGATGTATCTACTGTAAATCGTGGTATTCCTTATCTCTCTTCAGGAGCAATTGTGAATGATAAGAGTGGGATTTTTGGATCCGAATGTACAGGTCCAGAAATGATGCGCCTAACAGATATATTAAAATTGTAGGAGATTGACTAAATATTTTTTTTCCTTAACATTTTTGATAGGTTAGAAGAAGTAGTTATAAGTTTTAATATTGAACTTAATAAAGAAATTAAAAAAGCAAAATTTAATATTTTTATAATAATTATCAATTTTAAATTCATGGATACAATCGGAAAATTTATGTCTGAGATAAAAATATATAGAATTATTGGCAACTACATTAAAAATCATAAGAAATATTTATTTCGTAAAGAAGTACGTGCCTTAAAAGAAGAAGACGCTCTTGAAAAAGTTTTATGTAAAATTACTTCTATTGGTATTTTTAGACGTCAAATTACAATTCAAGAAATTAAAGAGATAAGTTTAGAGGAATCTCAAGACTATCTAATCCGTGAATTATCTCAATAATTAAGAAAGAATTCTTAAAGTTTTGATAAAAGTGGTCAGTCCTCAAGAATATCAAGAGCAATTAATAAAATTTCGTTATTTAAAGGAGCAACGTGATATGTATCAAAGTCAATTAGAAATTATCAATGCATCACGTGCGAATGTAAGGAATTCTAAAAATACTTTAGAAAATTTAAAAGAAGGAGTAAAAGAAGATGACGAAATTTTAGTTCCAATTGGAGGTATAGTAAATATTAAAGCATCTATTAAAGAACCAGAAAAAGTCTTACTTGCTGTTAACCAAGATGTTGTAATTGAAAAGGATTTAGCAAGTGCGATTGAATTTCTTGATAAGATAATAGAACAACATAATAAACAAGTAGAATTCTTAGGAACTCAATTACAAAATTTAGATATAAACCTAAATAAAATCTCTCAAGTTATTCAAAGAGATATTCTTCAAAAATAAGCTTGTTTTATATAAAATCTTGTTATAATTTCAGATAATTTTTAAATTAGTGTGGAGAAATAAATGCTCGAAAAATTGAAGAATACTTTTTCACTTTTTGTAAAAAAAACCCTAACGGAAAAAAAAATGGACGAGGCTATCAATGATTTAAAACTCCTCCTTGTAAGTAATGATGTTGCCATGGATACTGCTGATGAAATTTGCAACAAGATAATTGACTCTTTTAAGGGAGAACAAATTGGTCGATTAAGTTCAACTAAAAAAATGGTATTTGATACACTAAAAGATGTTATAACAGGTATACTAACACCTGAAAACGAAGTAGATTTATTAGATGAAATAAAGAAAAAAAGCAAAACAAATGAACCATATGTAATTGTTTTTCTTGGAGTTAATGGAACTGGAAAAACAACGACTATGGCTAAAATTGCATATTATTTAAAAAAGAATAATATATCTGTAGTAGCAGCAGCATCCGACACATTTAGAGCCGCTGCTATAGAGCAATTGTCTTATCATATGGAAAATGTTGGAGTAAGAGTTATTAAGCATGAATATAATTCGGATCCTGCTTCGGTAGGTTATGATGCAATTGAGCATGCAAAGGCTAAGAATATTAATGTAGTATTAATTGATACCGCAGGTAGACAAGTTACGGATAAGAATTTAATGATTGAAATGCAAAAGATATGTAGAGTTGCTCAACCGGATTTAATTATTTTTGTAGGTGATAGTCTTGCTGGAAATGATGCTCTTTATCAAGCAAAGGAATTTAAAAAACATGTAGGGATTGATGCAAATATTTTAACTAAATTAGATGCTGATGCAAGAGGGGGTGCAGCATTATCTATCTCTTTTGAAACAAAAAAACCTATTCTATTTCTTGGAACGGGACAAAATTATGAGGACCTAATACCTTTTGATCGCGATTTTTTCATATCAAGTATTCTCGATATTTCATAATAAAAAATATGAGTGTTTCCTCAAAAGTTAACTTTTTTAAAGACTAATTCTTAATCTTATTGTGTCAAACTACCCAAAATATGAAAAATATTCTCAATTTGAAAAGAAGAAGAAACCAAGTATCTATGAAAGATTAGGAATTTTCTTTCAAAACACAAAAAGAATTTTGAAAATTTCAAATAAACCGGATAGGAAGGAATATTTTTTAGTTTTTAAAATTTGTGCCATTGGACTTGTTCTTTTAGGAGCAATATCATATATCATTCAACTTATTTTTAACTTTGTGCCCTTTGCTAGATAATTTTCACTTTTTTCTATAATTCTTAAATAAGATCTAAATTTTTAAAATAACAATGAAAGTCACACTTAATTATTCAGAGAAACTCCATTTTTTAGCACAAGCAAGGCGTTTTAAAAGCATTCATATTGATGAACCAGAATCATTTAGTGGTACAAATCTAGCGCCTAGCCCTCTTGAATATGTACTAATTGGAATCGGGGGTTGTATTGGTAATTCTTTTATCTATTGTCTACAAAAGCATAATATTCTAAGCGAGAAATTAGAAATTGTTGTAGATGGAAAATTAAAGCATTCAGGACCTAAATATTCTTTAAAATTAGTAAAAATTGATATAGAGTTATTATTTACTCCTAAAAGTGGACAATCAAAAGAGAAAATTGATTTATGTAAAAAAATTTTTCATGAATATTGTCCTGTGTCAAATGTGATTACTAAAGAAACACCTCTTAGCATAAGAATTAGACAAGAACAATAAAGAAAAAAAAGAAAAGAGTCATTAAAATTTGATTAATTAGAAATAGTGCACAGTAATATTTTCAGGAATTACTACTTCCTCTTCTTTATTTTTGCAAGCAACAAAGTTTATTTTCATTTTTATTGATAGGGAGAGAAGACGTTTGGTTAAAATACCATCTATTATCAAATATTGGGTAGCTTTATAATTTCTGATCTTTTCATAAAGTTCTCCAACCGGTATATCAAATAGCTTCTCCATTGCTTTATTAAAACCTATACTATGACCAGGTTCAATATCTTTAATAGCCTCAATGATTGCAGATTCATTTTTAACCTTAAGATTTCTTAAGACACGATAAAGCCTTTCTTCTTTACCTATATATTTTGATTCAACTTTTTCCATATCCTTTATTTCTTTAAACGAATTAACGTTTTTCTTGTTTTGTAGTGCTTTTATCAATTGCTTTCTAGTTAATTCCTCAACCTCATATCCATCAGGAGCTCTAGCAATGAAATCAATTTTAGCAACTTGTAAAAGTTCCTTTAAGATGATCGTTCCACCCCTATCTCCATCCATAAAAGCTGTTACCGAACTCTTATTTTTTGTTAATTTTATTACTGACTTAGGTACTTGAGTTCCTTGAACTGCAATTGTATTTTTAACACCAATCCTTAATAAGTTTAAAACATCTGCACGACCTTCCACAATTATTAAATTAGGATTACTATCTACTTCGGGTCCAGCAGGTAATTTTTCTTTACTCCAAGAAAGAATTTCTCCAAGTTTAATATCTGTGTCAATTTGTTCTTCTATTTCACTTGGTTCTAAAGATTTTTGATCCCACTCTTTTAGAAGTTCAGTAGCACGTTTAATTATTTTTTTTCGTTTTGTTTCGCGAACATCACGAATCTCTAAGAGTTTCATTTCTGCTTCGCAAGGTCCAACCCTAGATACTGTTTCAACAGTCGCAGCTAATAGTGCTGTTTCTTTACGAGTGAGACTACTAGGTATTTTAATGATCCCTTCGGAAATTCCTTCCTTGGATTCATTATCAACCTCGATTCTTCCAATTCGTCCAGATTTTTGTAAATCCCTTAAATCCAGATCCAAAAGAAGACCTTCAGTTTAGCCGATTAAGCCGAATTGGCTTCAAGTTTCTTTATCTCTGGCCAAAAATAGCCCCAACAATATCGCTTTTTTCTACAACACCTTTAATGACAAATTTTGTGGTGATAATATATTTTGTGGTAAATTCATTTTGACTGGTAATCTTGATCACTTCCTTTATTTTTATTTTTCATAATGAAATCTAAACTCACATTCAAAATTTATGAAAGTAAAATGATAAATTGTATGAGTTTGATTTTTTGAATTTTTTAAATAATTTTAATATATAATTTAAAATCATCATAATTGCGATGATTATATTTTAATAAAATTATTCAATCAATTTATTTTTTGTGAATCTAAAGAATTTCTCAAAAAGTAAAAAATAATATCCTCATGAGATATTTATTTTTTAGATAAGAGTTATAATCTATATCAATGAGTTATTGGAATAGAATTTTAATAGAAAAGCTTTTTTCAGAATCTAAAAAAAATTATGTGAAATATAAATTAAATACAGACATAGGCAGATTTTATTTTTATTTTAAAAAAGAAAAAGGATCTGAATCTAAAGTTACAGGCAAATTGATTTTCTATCCTGATCCAAAACAACAGATTCCTAATAAATCTTAAATGATATTATTATCTATATTCTTCTTTAATATTAATTTGAATCTGATTAGCTTTTTATGGCATTTTTATTTTTATTATATAATCTTAAAAATTTAAAATCTAAAATGCCATAAATGGAGAAAATTCTCGTTTTAGGTGGCAAAGGAGGAGTTGGAAAAAGCTCTATTAGCGCTGCTACAGCAGTTTTATTATCAGATTTGCTCCCTAATAAAAAGATACTTCTGATTTCTTTTGATATGGCACACAATCTTAGTGACCTATTTCAATTAGAGATTAATAATAAACTTACTCCATTATCTAGAAACCTCTGGGGAATTGAACCCGATGCTAATATATATGCTAAGGAATACACAAAAGAACTGATACAAAAAATGAAAAACCTAATGAAACAGATGCCTATTGTTGGGATGATCCCCCAAATTGAAAAATTTATAGATAAAACTTTTACAGCAAATTCTATTCCATTGGCTCTAAAAAATGCGATGTTTTTTCAAAAAATTTTAGACGCTGAAGATATTAATGTTGATGATATTCAATTTGATATAGTTATCGCAGATTTCCCTCCTACTGCAAACATGATTACTTTATTTGAGATTCCGGAAGATCAAGTAAAAGTAGTTTTAAAATATTCTTTAAACTTCTATAATTCTATTAAAGGAGCTATTAGAAATGTTTCAAAAATGTGGAGGAATATCATAAAACCATTTGATGATCATAAACAGCGAAGAGAATTAGGAAAAGAAATCTTTAATATGATTGTAGAGCTCGAAAAGCGCGGTGAACGAATTTCAGACCTGATTCACGATATTGGTTCACTTAGACTTGTTACTATTGCTGAAAAGCCGAGTTTTGAGGAAATAAAAAGAGCGAGAGATTTAACGGAAAAATATATTAAATTAGAAGGAGTTCACATTAATATGATTACTCCTGAAACAAAAAAATGTGATTTTTGCAATACTCTACACTCAAATCAACTAAAATATATCAAAGAAATTAAAAGTGAATTTAAAAAATTAAAGATCTGGCAATCTAAAAGACTTAAAGAAGAACCTATTGGAATAAATGGTTTGAAAAAATTAGCTTATGAGATTTATGGAGTAGATATTCACGCAGAGAATATTTTAAATCCAAAAATATAATATTATGAAAAAGATTAAGCTTTTAAAATACTAAAAATTTAGGTTCCTTCAAGATAGCCATGAATATAGTTATATTGTTCCTCTGTTAATTTATCTATCTTAATACCCATCGATTCTAATTTTAGGAAGCCAACTTTATCATCAATTTCAGGGGGAATATTAATAAATCCAGCCTTCCATAAACCCTTATTTTTAACAATATATTCTGACATTAAAGATTGTAATCCAAAACTCAAATCCATAACTTCGCTAGGATGCCCTTCAGATAATACAAGATTTGCCAAACGTCCCTTTGCCAATAAATATGTTTTATTACCATTTGGAAGTGTTAATTCCTCAACATATCTACGAATAGGTTTAATTTCTATTGCGTATTCGTATAATTCTTTTGTGGGGATTTCAATATCAAAGTGTCCTAAATTTCCAAGAATAACTCCATCCTTAAGCATGTCAAATATTTCAGGTTTTGGAGGTATAACATGCTTACAACCAGTTGCTGTTAGGATAATGTCTGCATCTGGAATTGCTCTAGCAATTGGCATAACCTGATATCCTGCGAACCTTGCTTGAAGTGCTTTTATTGGATCAACTTCAGTTATAATAACATCGGCTCCTAAACCTCTTGCTCTAAGTGCCATTCCTGAGCTGCAATGGCCATAACCTGCAATGACTACTTTCTTTCCCGCAAACAGGACATGCATCCCGTAAATTGCTGAAATAATCCCTTGTCCTGTACCTAGCTCATTATCGAACTGGTTTTTACATCTTGCATCATTTACAGGAAATAATGGAACTTTTAATGCTCCGTGTTTATCCATGGCCCTAAATCTCTTTACGCCTGTTGTTGTTTCCTCCTGACATCCAATAATAGTTCCGTTTTCTATTAGTTCTGGAAATTCGTTATGCAATGTAACGATCAAATCTGCTCCATCATCAATTAAGATATTTGGTTTAGCCTCTAAGCATTTTCTAATACACCAATAAAATTCTTCATCTGTATTGCCATGCCACGCGAATACATTTATATCTTCTTTAATTAGAGCCGCAGCAACATCATCTTGAGTAGATAATGGATTACTACTGCATAGATAAACTTCTGCACCTCCCGATTTTAATGTTCGAGCTAAGTTTCCCGTTTCTTTTGTAATATGGAGACATCCTGCTATAGTTATACCTTTTAAAGGCTTTTCCTTCGTAAATCTATCTCGAATTACTTTAGCAGTTACAGGCATTTTCCTCTCCGCAATATATAATGCTTCTTTTCCCTTTTCACTTAAAGACTCATCGGCGACTTTGTAATTTACCATTTTATAAATCACATATTTTAAATCATTATGATTAATATTAGTAATTTTATGATTTTATTTAAATATGATCTTGGAAAATTGTATAATAATTATAAAAAATTTAAGCAAATTATTATTTACTTAAAAAATGCATACTGGAATAATACAAAAATTGTATTCCAAAACAAAACCGAATATTACAAAAATTTCAAGAGAATTAAAGATTACAAGAGTTACTTTCCAAAATAGATTTGAACAGTTAGCTCGAGAACATATAATCAAGAACTTTATTATAAATATTAATCCAAATATTTCACCAAATTTGAAATATATTATTCTTGAAATAAAAACTAATCCAAAAGAACCTCATCTTGTAGAAGAATTACAAAAAATACCCCAGTTAAAAATTTTAGATGGAATTTTTGGTGAGTTTTCACTCCTTACTTTATTTATTTTTAAAGATTCAAATGAATTTAGTCAAGTTTTAAATATAATAGATAAAATAATGTCAAATTCTTATTTTAAAAAATATCAATTAGTTGAAGCAATTAGAGTTTACAAAACCTATGGAATTGAATTGACAAAAGTTAGACTAGATGTTAATTATACTTTGGATAATATTGATTATTTAATTTTAAAAATTTTAGAAGAAGATCAAGGATTAAAATTGCTATCTACTTTTGAAATTTCTCGGATATTAAAAAGAAAATATCAAATTGAGATTTCTCAGTCAACAATTTACAATAGGATTAAAAATCTTGAACAAACAGGAATTATCTTAAATTATGCAATAAATTTTAATCCAAGCAAATTAGGATTTAAGGGAAAATTTTTTATTAGAATCAAACCAAGAGATACTTCAAAATATAACCAAATTGCTTTAAAATTAGAAAAGATGCAAGAAATCACTCATCTATTTAGGATTGGTGAACAATATGGATTATTTGCCATTGTTCGAGTAAGAAATATTGAAGATTATGCATCTTTTATAAAGTATCTTTATGACACAGAAGAAATAGAAGATACTTTTACCATTTTTGTCTTAGATGAGTTAAAACCATATACAAATTTTAAGTTTTATTAAAAAAACTGTTTTATAAATCCAAAGAAAGTTGTTGAATTTAGGAAATCTATTTCTAATTACATGTAACTAAATTCTTAATTACTTTCGGATATTTCATTAATTAATACGAAAAATAAATCCTATAATATCTTTTATTAAAAAAGATGACTCGTTTTTTTGAAGTAATAAGTACAAAGGTTGGTTATTCAAGAATAGGACGGGTTTTAATATCTAAAAAGCCTAAAATATATAGCAAAACACCAAATATCCTTATTCCTATAAGAAATGTTTTAATGCATCAATTAAATTTTATAGAACAATTTGAAAACCATGATTTATTCATAATTTCTAAAGAAATTTTTTTGAAGATTAGTTTTATTAGGGATAAATTCAAAAAAACAGGATTTATTTTTACTCACACAGGAAAATTAGAAAGATTTCAACAAATACTATTTGAAAATTCAGATATTTTTTTTGAGGATAATATAATATCAATAATTCCATTTAATATTCCAACTACAATTATTAATAAGGATTTTGTTCAAAAGGAAATTGAAAATTATATTAATTCTGCTGAAAAAATTCTAAAAAATAATCCGAATCTTAATTTTGGTATAACTATAAAAATATTTGATTACCCTAAATTAGTTAATCTATATTTTCCACTGATAAGAAATAATGAAAATATTAAAATATTAAATTTAGCGGATATCTTCGATAATTTTAGCAACTTCAGGAACATAATTGGACTTCTTGTCGAAATTAAAACACATTTAGATAATAATATTATTATAATGGCTTCTGGTAGGGTAATTCCTAAATTTTATCCAATTTTAATATACCTTGGAGTCGATCTAATAGATAGTTCTTATTTAATGTATTTATCAGGAGAAAATTTCTATGATTCGATAGAATACTTGTTACCAATCTATAAAATAAAATTTTTACCTTGTTCTTGTGTTGCGTGTCAAGGAAAATTAAAGAATTTATTAGAAGATAAATATTCATCCGAAAAAATTGATCTACTTTGTTTACATAATTTAATATCAGCGTTTAATTATATGAAAAAAATTAAACAGTATATATCTTATGAAGATTTTAGAGCATTTGTCGAAAAATCTTCTCTAGATGATACTAATATAATTTCAATTCTAAAAGTTTTAGATAAATCTTATTTTGATCTCATAAGATACGAGACGCCAATAGTCCAAGAAAATAAAAGTGTTAAATGTTTTGGACCCTCATCATATTATAGACCTAATTTCCAAGAATTTAGAGTAAGAACCATTGAACATTTTAAGCCAGAGCCATGGACTAGACTAATTATATTACTTCCATGTTCTGCTAAAAAACCATATTCAGAATCAAAGTCACATAAATTATTTCATAAGGCAATTAGAAAATTTCCTGAATTTCCATATTTCCAAGAATTTATATTAACTTCACCTTTAGGGATCATTCCAAGACAATTAGAAAATATTTATCCTGCTAATTCATATGATATTTCAGTTACTGGAGAATGGGATACTGAGGAACTTAATATTGCCGTAGAAATGCTTATAAAAGTATTAGAGAACTATAATAAAAATATTCCAATAATCTGTCATCTTGAAGATGGTTATCTTGAAATTGCCAAAAAAGCAACTTCTAAGTTACAAAACAATTTTATTTTTTCTAAGATCTATGGAAGAGCAACCTCTAAAGAATCTCTTCAATCTTTGGAGAATATAATTAAAGAACAAAAAGATAAGTACATAGTAAACGAAAGTCTTCCAAGAAAAGATTTTATATCAAAAACATGGATAAGAAAGTTCATAAAAATATTAGATTATCAGTTTGGTCCAGGTTCAGGAGTAAAAATTATTTCTAGTGAGATAGTTCTAAAGAAAAATAAAGCTTCTACTAAAATTAGCTTAATAAACTCTAATAAGAATGAAGAAATAGGTGTTTTTAAATTCAAAACTGGACAAATTAGCTTAACCCTTAAAGGAATCATTCGAATTACTCAAGATCCAAGTTCTATTAATTCTAATTTTATTGTATTTGATGGAGAGGAAATTAAGGGAAACACTTTATTTCGAGCAGGAATTTTAAATTGGAGTTCTGATCTAATCCCAAATAATCATGTAATCATCCTAGATAAAAAGAAAAAGAATATAATTGGAATAGGAGAGCTTTTAGTAGGGTCAAATTTTATCAAAAATTCAAAAGCAGGAAGGATAGTAAAAATTTATGAAAAAGCACAATTCTAAAATTACCTATAATGAATCATTGACTGAAAAAATATTTTTTTATAGGCAACAAACCTTAAAAAGAAAGAAAAAATACGATCAAGAGCAATTAAACAAGCCAATTACTTTTTGGATAAAAAAGGAAAGACTTTTAGGTGAAATTGGGAAAGAATTCACTATTATTTTGAGAACTAGAGGATGTGATTGGGCATTAGGAGCTCATGGTGGATGCTCAATGTGCGGTTATATTAAAGACGCTAATATAGAAAATGTTGCTCCTACGCAAATAAAAAATCAGTTTGATTATGCTCTAAGTAATAAATTAAATGAAATCAATAAAGATACTGATAATTACGTTTTAAAATTATTTAATTCTGGTAGTTTTCTTGATGAGGGTGAAATAAGTGAAAATGTTCGAAGATATATTTATGAAAAAATCGCAAGCATTGGAAAAATTAAAGAGGTTGTTTTGGAATCAAGAGTAGAGTATATAACTCCAGATAAACTCATTGAAATAAAGCGATATTTAAAAAATAAATATCTTGAGATTGGAATAGGACTTGAAACCATAGATGATTACATAAGAAATAATTATATCAATAAGGGGCTTTTATTTAGTGATTTTAAAAATGCTATTCAAATATGTAAAGAACATAATATTGGGGTAAAAGCATATTTATTATTTAAACCTCCATTCGTAAATGAACAAGGAGCAATAGATGACTGTGAAAATTCAATAAAAGAATTAATAGAATTAAAAGTAAATTCTATATCAATAAATCCTTTAAATATTCAAAAAGGCACATTTACAGAATTTTTATGGTTTCAAAAAAGATATAGACCACCATGGTATTACTCACTATTTAAATGTTTAAAAAGATCATTATCACAAGAGGATTTAAAAACAGTGAGAATTTTATCTGATCCTTCAGGAGCAGGAACTAAAAGGGGGATTCATAATTGTCTAAAGAGGGAATGTGAGAGTTCTGCCAAAGAAATTTTAAGAAAGTTTGTTCTTACTCAAGATTTAAGAGAATTAGATAAAGAGATATTTGATTGTAACTGTAAAAAAAAGTATAAAATGCAAAAATCTTATTATTGAACGTCTCTATTTCATGATTAGTTTTTTTTGTCATAAGGGGAATTGCCATTTTTGTAATTTATTATCAAAAAAACCATTATATTTAAATAATAACCACCAATGATTTATTTTATATTTGAATTACTAAGCTAGGCATTACGCTTGAAAAACTGGGTTAAATTAAATCTATTTTATGTTGGCAAATCAAAAAAGCATTATATTTTTAGAGCAAAACAATGGAATAGAAAATTAGAAAAATTGTTAAAGCAATCACTTTTTAATGAAAAGTATGAGAAGATTGGATATATTAAAGATATATTTGGCCCATTTGAATTACCATTTCTTTCAATAAAAACCTTACCCGGTCAGCAATTTGACCCTAATGATAACTTTTATGCTAAATTGACCTAGATTTTTAAAGATCTTTTTAAAAAATGTTTTAAAATAAGGTGTAATCTATTTCAAGTTGGAAAGAACTTAACGCGGAAGTAGTGGAGAACTTAAGTATAGAAAATAATAACTGTATAGAATGCGGAAAAAGTATTTTTTTTGATGAAAATAGAGGATTATTAGTTTGTGAAGAATGTGGTTTAGTTCACTCTGAGAAACATATTGATCAGGGCCCAGAATGGAGAGCTTTTGATGCAGATCAGAAAAAGAAAAGAACTAGGACAGGAGCACCTATGACTTATATGATCCATGATAAAGGTCTCAGTACAATGATTGACTGGAAAAATCGAGACATTTTTGGAAAAGAAATTCCTGCTAAATTACGAGGTCAGATATATCGGCTTCGGAAATGGCAGTCTAGGATTAGAGTATCTGACGCAACTGAAAGAAATCTCACATTTGCTTTAAGTGAACTTGATCGAATGGCTTCAAATCTTGATCTTCAAAAGAATCTAAGAGAATGTTCAGCAAAAATTTATCGCGATGCTGTTGAAGCTCATCTTATCCGGGGTAGAAGTATAGAGGGCGTAGCAGCTGCAAGTTTATATGCTGCTTGTAGAATGTATAAAGTTCCTCGAACACTTAATGAAATTGCTGATGTAGCACGCGTAAATAAGAAAGAAATTGGTAGATCTTTCAGATTTATCTCTAATGAATTAGAGTTAAATTTAAATCCAACCAAACCAATAGATTTTCTTACAAGATTTATCTCTGAACTCAAATTAAGCACAAGATGCCAAAAAATGGCAAAAGCAATTATTCGAATGGCAGAAGAACGTGGTTTAACTTCTGGTAGAGGTCCAACAGGAGTTTGTGCTGCAGCTATTTATGCAGCGAGCATCTTAACGAAAGAAAGAAGAACTCAAAGAAAGATTGCTCTTATAACGGGGGTAACAGAAGTAACTGTTCGTAATAGGTTTTCTGAACTTATAGAAAATATAAATTTAGGTATATCCTTAAAGAGAAATAATAAATTATAATTTAGAGCTAATTAATGTTAACTTTTTATAAGTTAAGAAATTATAGTTTATTTTATAGAGAAAATTTAAAGATATAGCAATTTAAATTATGAAAGAAGAATTAAGATCCAATGGAAAACCAAGACTGCCACCTGGTCAACATATTGCTAAACGATTCCCCGTTCTCCAAAAAGGAAGTGTAGCTCATCTTGATAGAGAAACATATAAATTAACTTTAGATGGAGAAATTGAAAATCCTATGACTTTTACACTTCAAGATCTTGAAAAACTAAAAGATAAAGAAATTGTTGCAGATATTCATTGCGTCACATCTTGGAGCAAATTTGATACAAAATGGAGTGGAATTTCTTTTTCAACGCTTTTTAAAATTTTAAAACCAAATGAAGTTGCTCATTTTGTTGAATTTTACTGTGCAGATGGAGGTTTTACAACAACTGTTCCTATTGAACAGGCAAAAGCAGATAATGCTATTTTAGCATTAACTTATGAAGGTCTTCCTATAAATAATCAACATGGAGGACCTGTACGCCCAATTATTCCAGATTTATATTTCTATAAAAGTGCAAAATGGGTTATAAAAATAATGTTTCTCAAGGAAGATAGATTGGGGTATTGGGAAAGAGGAGGGTATAGTAATAAAGCAGATCCATGGAAGGAACAACGCTACAGTTATCATGATTAATATCCAATTACGAAACATAATATAATTTTCATAAATTTGAAATAATTATTCTGAGTTAAATCATAATATCTTCATAATATAGCATTTAATGATTTAATTTTCTTATTTTTAACCTATCAATTCGATCAAATTGATAGGAAAGGTGTAAAAGATTGGATGATCTAATAAAACAGGATGAGGTAAACTATTTCTTATATAGGATAGAAAAAAAGTTTCCTAATTTTATAGCAGGAATTATAACCGACAAACATGGATTTCCGGTAGCTTCATCTATTTCAAAAAGACTTTGGATCCTCGAAAATACATTAGCATTATCCGCAGTTACCAAACATAGAGACTTTATTAATGATTCTAAGCTTATTAAAATTAAAAAAGATTTAGATAAATCTAAAAATTATAAAATCTTAATCTTATTAGAGAAGACAAAAGATTATAAGAGTCGGTTAAGGCCATTGAAAGATTTAATTAAAACGCAAACACTTTTTTAATCGTTTTATTTGTGGTAAAGAAAGTTAAGCAATTTATATTACGGACCGTAAGAAAACAAATTACTTACTTAAATTTTTAAATAAAAAATTTCATTATCTACTAGAATTGCTATAAGCGTAAATATCAAGTTTAGTTTAAATAATTAATTTACAATATGAAGAAAGCTTTTGATAAAAAATAATGAATTAATGATTGTTTAGGTTGACAAATTAGTGAGCTATTCTGAAGATGAACTTAGATTAAAAAAAATTTTAACCACAATTATAAATAGTACTTCTGGTCTGAAATATGCTATAATAATTGATGATACAGGAATAACTATTCTAAGTCAATCTAAATTTAAGTTTTCTAATGAAAATGATATCTCTGTTGAAAAGATTGGTGCAATCGGGGGTGCTGTTTTTATTGCTGGAGAGGAACAAGGCCAAATTCTTGGGTATGGAGGTATCAATATCCAAATTACTGAATATTATAGTGGCATGATTTTTTCAGTTAAAGTTGGTCAGGGAGTGTTGTGTATTATTACTGACAAGAATGTTCAAATAGGTTTTATACGTGCCATCATGAAGAAATGGGCTCCTCAAATTGCTAAAATATTACATAGATACTTACAGGTTGAGCCCAAGGAGATTAGTAAAGAAATTAGAGAGTTATTTAATCAGCACGTTGTTTAAAATCAGCATATTATTGTTGCCTAAAACACTAACACATTTTTCTCATTTAACGGATATACCATAAAATTGATAATGTTCTCTCGTGTTAGGCGTTAATTTATATGCCTTCTTGGGACAATAATCATGTACCCTGCCTGGGTATACTGCCAATAACCTCATAGCATGGTCATTACCTTTGCTTGGTTAAGAGCCCATTTTTACAGGATTAGTATTGATTATTAAACTCTGGCTGTCAGCATTACTATGCACTTCATAATCATCTTTTTTCATATGAGTCCTCGAAAATGCCTTTATTCCATCATTGTTGTCCCATTATAATAATATAAAGACTTAATTAAAAATTTTTCTTAACTTATTTTCTTAATCGTTCTTAATTAACTCACGAATTTTATCATAAGATCCTAACAATTCTAAAACTTGGGTATCAATTAGTCCTTCTTTAGGATCTCCTTCAAAAATACTCTTTCCATTATCTAATACGAGCATTTTATTTGCCCAGTTCTCAACAAAAAAGAGATTGTGTGTAGTAAACAAAATAGTCATATTTTCTTCTTTCTTTAATTTCTCTATAATTTTAAGGTGATTATATATTGCATTGAAATCAAGATTGGCAAATGGTTCATCTAATATTAACAATTTAGGTTTCATTACTAGTAACCCTGCTAAAGCAGCTCGTTTCTTTTGGCCCCAAGAGAGATTAAATGGAGAATAATCCTTAAACTCAATTAAATCAACTGCTTTTAAAGCCCACAATACGCGCTTTTCTACCTCTCTTTCATCTAATTTTAAATTTCTTGCACCAAAACCTATATCCTCCTCGATTGTTGGAGCAAATAACTGATCATCCGGATTTTGGAATAAAAATCCAATTTTTTGTCTAATCTCCCATAATTCTTTTTTATTTCTTGTAAGTGGTTCATTAAAAATCTTAATATTGCCAGATTCTGGTTTCAATAAGCCAACTAACAGTCTTAATAAAGTAGTTTTCCCCGAACCATTGTTTCCTGTTAATGCATATATGGAATTCTCTTCGATTTTAAGTGAGAGATTTTGAATTTTAAATCCAGAATTATAACTAAAATTCACAATTTCAACCTCTACGGCAAAAATAATGAAATAACCCCCTGATATATAAATTCTAAATTAATAAAATAAATTAAAAGAATTACGGTTATTATATAAAATGTTAATAGGGTGAAATCATGCAGCTTAACCCTTTTTGTTGCAAATGTTATCTTTCCCGAAAAACCTCTCATCTTTAGACTTTCAAATAACTTTTCACTTCGTTCCATGTTCAATATAATACTTTTTCCCATTATATAAGCATGTGCTTTTAATTTTTGCCAATAAGTTGTGATCTTTTTACCTCTCACTTCCTGTGCTTCTAATATTTTCTTATTTGAGCTTGCCAGTATTGGAATATAATGAAGCATAATTACAAAAGATCCAATTAAGAATGCAGGAATTCTTAATTTCGTTAATGCTTCTATGAACTCTGAATAAGTTAATGTTGAGAAAAAAGACATGAATACAAATAATGCTCCAAAGACTCTTAAAAAAATCAGGAAAGCTAAAGATAAACCTTCTTTGTATATATTAATTTTAATCCCAATTTTTAATTGATAAATAATGTTGTCGCCAACATATAAAGGAATAAACAATGTAGTGAAAAGAACAAATGGAATGATAACTGTAAATCTCGAGAGAATCTTAAAAATATTTAATCGAAAAATTAGATTGAAAATTAAAGTAAGTATCAGAATTGTTGATATTAGATAAATATTATTAATAAAAAGAAAAGGTAATACGAGAATAAACGGTAAAATTAAGCGAACTAAAGGATGGACTTTATTCAAATAAGTTTTTTCATTTTCATGGCGAAATGGTAATGTAATTTTCAAGATTGTATCAGCAAGCCAGTCAGAATTTGAAGTTCATACTGAAATATAATTTAGTAATATTTTATAATAATACTAAATTATAGGATAATAATATTCATTATAATAAAAATTAATCATTATAATTAAAAATTAAGAAAAGGTGAAAATAATATTCATATACCTGATGGATTACTTAATCCCATAATGTTAATTACCCTTTCGATTGTTGTTATTATAGTAATGATTCTTGGATATTTCAAGATGGGTAAGGTTTTTGAAAACGAAGATTCTGAAAAATTAATACCATATATTGGTGTATTGGCAGCTGTAATATTTGCTTTTCAATTTGTAAATTATCCTGTTCCTGGAGGTACATCAGGTCATTTAGTGGGAGGAACTTTAGTTGCAGTTATATTAGGTCCATGGGCATCTGTTATTGTATTGTTTTTAATTTTAGTTGTGCAAAGTTTATTTGGAGATGGGGGAATTACTGCTTTAGGAGCAAATACTTTCAATATGGGAATAATTGGAGGTATCGTTGGATTTTATATTGTAGTGTTTATTGTAAGACTATTGAATAATACATCAATTAAAAAAGAAATGAAGGTTACAATTGCCACTGCGATTGGATCTTATATTGCTATAGTGTTTGCCTCACTTATCTGTGGTATTGAATTAGGTTTTTCTGGAGAAATCCCTTTTGAAATTGCTATTCCTGCGATGATTTACTGGCATATTTTAATAGGCATAGGAGAAGCAATCATCTCTGCTTTGATTATATTTTATATATATAAGACAAAGCCAGATTTTATAACAACAGAATTAATGTTGGGGGTAAAATAAAAGATGAGTGTTACTAATAAATATAAATGGCCAATTCTTTCAGTAGCTGTAATTGTTAGTGTATTAATGGTTATGATAGCTGTTGGATTCGCAATAGGGATTTTATCAGAAGACCCAGATGGATTAGAAAGAGTATTAATTGCCGAAAATGGTGAATCATGGTTAGAGAATTTAGCATCTCCTTGGGAACCAATATTGAGTTGGATAACAAGTGATTTTGGAGCAGGCATTATTGGGATTCTTATTTCTATTACTGTAATGATTTCAGTTTTCTACGTTATAATTTATCATAAAAAAAAGAATCTGTAATTAGTGTAAAATTTTTTTTCCTATTATTATTTTTTATAAAAAGATTGATTTAATTCTCTATTTATTTCTGAATTTCTAATCTAATAAAATAATGCCAAATTAATTAGAGAGTAATTTCTATTTATTATATTAGAAATTACTTTTTGATTTTTTTATGAATCTGATATTTTTTATTAAATCTGCAACAGCTGATCTTAAAAACTACACTATTAAAGATATTCCTGGATCTTCTGGTCGATTAGATGTAATATCACGGTGTATTCTTGCAGCAATATTAAGTAATAATAATTTTGAAAAAAAAATTGAAATTTGGGTATTTTTGGATAATTATGGTACATATGTCTTCAATCCAGAATCGCTAGATTATGCGAATTTTCCAAAAAATGAATTAATGCTTACAGATTATTTTGTTAATTTCCTTCAAAAATTAAATTCAAAAGAAAAACTAAATCAGAATCCACTGAATTCTATTAAAATCTCTAAATTGAGTATTATTGAAGCAATAAAAAAATATCAACAAAGGAATTATTGTATAGTTGTTTTAAAAGAAGATGGTAAAGATTTTTTTAAATTAAGAAATATCATTCAAGAAAAGGATAATGTTATATTCGTCATTGGTAGTCAAGAAGGCAAATTTATTAATTCAAAGGAATTACAAGCTTTAAATCTTCCAAATCTTAGTATAGGAACTCAATCTTATTTAGCTTCATCAGTTATACGACTAATTAAATTACATTTAAAGCCATTATAATAAATTTTTTATTAAAAAGAACTTTTAAAAGTATTACTTAAATTAAAGGATCTTGAAATTAATTTGAGTGGAGATAAAAGGAAACGAGAAAAACAACTTGCAAACAAATTTATTGATGGCCCAGTAGAATTTCTAATTAAACATAACATTTCTCCAAATGCACTTTCATATTTAGGTTTTGTTTGTTCCTTAGGAGCAGCGTTTCTCATAGTATTGGGATTTATTCATCATTTTTTCTGGTTGGCTTGGCTTGTTCCATTCTTACTGTTTTGGGCAGGTGCCTTTGATGTATTTGATGGTGAAGTTGCTAGAAGAACTGACAATATTACCAAATCCGGTGCTTTCCTTGATTCAAATTTAGATAGACTTTCTGATGCAGTGCTTATACTTGGATTAATATACGGTGGTTTTGTTCATTTTTTACTTGGTTATGTAATAATGTTTCTAATTATTATGATCTCATATATTCGAGCAAGAGCAGAAAATGAAGGGATTTATATGAAGGGAATTGGCTTTATGGAAAGAGCAGAAAGACTAATATTTCTTATGATTGCCTTAACTTTAGAAACATGGTTTTACTATTTTTCGGAATTAATGACAGGAAAACCTTGGACTATATACAATCCAATTATTACTTCAAAACCAGTAACCTGGTTTTTCCTATTTTTTATATTGGGTTATACTTTCTTGCTTATTTTAACAGTAGGGCACAGATTATTGTATACGTTTAAATCCTTAAAAAATTCAAATGATAATAAAGAAGAAATGGATTTAAACAATACATAAAAAGAATTTATATCTATTTTAACATTTCTACAAGAATCCATAAATTATTTAAGCCTTCTCTATTTCTAATACTTAAAATTTTAGAAGTTTTAATACAAACAATCTAAAACGAGGTTATAATTATACCAAAGAAACGAAAATCGGGAGGAAAGTCTGGTTCGAGCAAAGGAAAATATAGTTTAGTTCAATGTTCGAATTGTGGCAAACACATACCAAGAAGTAAAGCAAAAGCTTTTACTAAAAAAATTAATCTTGTAGATTATAGAATGTATTCAGAATTAAAAAAACAAGGCACTATTATTCAAACACCAGTAAAAAAATCATATCTTTGTGTGAGCTGTGCGATTCATAAGGGTAGGATTTCACAGAGAGCTAAAATTGAACGTAAAAGTGGGTAATAACTCATATTTTGAATAAATTAAAGGAATTTTTAATCAATTCCAATACTTTTGAAAAAACTTGGTAAAGTATATATAATTTCACACTGATTTTCTTGAGTAATTTCAATAATAGCTCTAATCAAGTAAATGTTCCTAAGATCCTCATCAGGTTTGTATATTTTTACTTTCGCTGTTGGCTTTATCTTAAGTGTGTAATTTTCAGCAATTCCAGTGATATTTTCATTGGTTTTCACTTTGATTCCGAATAATCCTAACTCATAATGTGAAACAATAAATAGAATTTGATTTTTGTTTTCATTTATTTTTTCAAAATGAACTACTTCTAAATAGTTCTCTTGAAGCTCTTTTGGAAGTTTTGAAAATTGAATTATTTTTTTCTTGCCTGTAATATAAGGAAAGGGTGTATAAAATAAAACATTAAAACTTGAGATCTTTTTAATCTGTTCATTATATTTTTCCACATCTTTAACAGAATATGCTTTATCTAGTAAAATATCCAATTTACCTCCAGTAATATCTTCAGCACTATAACCTTGCAGTACTGTAGCAATATAAGCTCTTTTTAATTTTTCTATTAAAATTTCACTTTTAAAAGGTAATTTGTAATCAATAGATATTTCTAAAGCTTGATTATATAAATTAGCACCAATCTGAGGATGCCCTAATGCTAAAAAATAATCACCTAATTCACTAAATACAATAATGGCATCTAAAAAATTTTCTTCTAGATCCATGCTTGAGATTTCTTCCATAATATCCATAGCTGCACCCCTATCTCCCCCCTGAATGTATATAGCAATAGCTTTTCCTATAGCACATTTTAATTTAAGTTTGTCATCCTCATAAATCTCTGCCAATTCTTCAGTGAAGTTATATTGTAATATCGCAGATTTATATAATCCGTGAAAAAGAAATATTAAAGCCTTTAAATAATTTAAAGTTAAGCATGTTTTAAAGTTGTGAATAATGGTGGAAAATAATGCTGCTCTCTCAATAGAATCAATTGCGGCATTTACTCGCCCTAAAGATACTAACATGAAACCTCTTAAAAATTCCATTTTTGATATTTCAGAACATATTAATTGTTCTACAATTTCATAATCTTTTCGCTTGTTTAACTGTCCTGCTGCTAACTGTAGTAGGGATGATAAGAATCCATTTCCTTTTTTCAAAAATTTTACGGCGTCCTTAGGTATGTTTTTTACAATTGCTTCTCGAGCTCGAATTATATATTCGCGAGAGATTTTTAAATTTTCAAGAAAATTAATTATACTTGCGATTTTCTCTTCCTTACTTGCAGGAAGATCTTGATTATCAATATATTTTTCTGCTAGTTCAATATCGTCAGCATATTGTGTTGTGCCGATTTCAAACTTTACTCCTACATCTGGATTTTCTATCTCTAAATCAGAAGAAATAATACTACTCTCTGTTACACTCACAGCCCTCTCAATCAACCATGTGATTTTTTCTTCAGCAGGATAAATTTTTGAACGTTCAATCATATAAGAAAGTGTATAGTTTAGACTTCGTTTCCAAATATTCTTAAAATAACTACGCATTTGAGGTTTTGAGATAGTTCTTTGAATTTTCAATAAAAAACTTGAGAGTGATAGAATGTTTATTCTACCTCTATATAATAAATTTGTATTTTTAGCTAGCTTAAAATCATCTGTTACTAAATGAACTTCAGCATTTTCTTTCTCTTTCAATAGTTTTTTTCCCAATACAACAAGAGTTAAATCCGGATCTTGAGCAGGAAATCTGATATTGTGAGATATTAAGTCTAACTTAATCTCAGCTATTTCATCCTTTCTAACTTTAATAATATTAATTATTTTTTTGAATTTGTCTAAAAAAGAGTGAGATGCTCTAATCTCATTAAAAACAACTTCTGAGATATAATACTCGAAACCTAAATCTAAAGCTACCTTATTTAAGTTTCCCAAAATATCCCGTGCTCTAATTGAATTCATACAAATAAAAAAATTTGCATCAAACACAATTTGCTGTTTATGGAAAGACATAAAATATCGAGAGCGTTTTTTATTCTATAATAAAATTAACTAATATTAATTTTTTATAATTTTTCAGATATTTATAATAATAGAATACTTTTAAAAAAATGTGATTGAATTATTTTCTTATAAAAATAGCAATTAGTACACTTAAATCAAAGTCTATCCTTAGTATTTCATTGTAATAGTAATTTGCATAACAATAAATATATAAATAGTTATATTATTATATTTAGGCCAATTAAAATTCACTTAATAATAGATCATAACTTTTATTACCGACTAATTTATAGAAATCTATGAATTAAAAAGGCTAAAATCAAGGTTGTTATGTATGACATCAGTGATCAGTGTTATTGGATATTCTGGAACTGGAAAAACGCACTTTATATTGAATGCTATAAAATTATTAAAAAAGATTCTGAATAAAGAAGTTTCTGTGATCAAATTTATTCATGAGCATCAAATTGATAAAGAGGGAAAAGATTCATACAAATATTCTGAAGCAGGAGCGAGTTATTCTGTTTTAAAAAATATTGATAATGAGACGACAATTTTTCTAAAAAAAGATGCTGATATTAAATCAATAATAGAATGGCTAAAAAATGGTCCATATAAAACAGACTTCATATTTACAGAAGGTTTTAGAAAACTTAATTATCCAACTGTATTATGTATCAAAAATTTTGATGATGTTGAATCTCAGTTAACGAAAAATGTAAAAATGATTTCTGGGTCAATTTGTTTAATGAAAGACTATCAAAAGTATTACTTAGATTTGCCAATAATTAATATTGAAAAGGATTTTAAGAGATTTTTAGAAATTTTTAATATTAAATAAATTGATAAAAATAAATTTTATTCAAAATTTTTCCAAACTCTAGCAAACTGATGACATAAAAACTTGAAATCTTGTAAATTTTTTTTCCCTTCAGTATTTGAGAGAAAAAATTCGCTTAATTTTTCATAGACTTCAGTTTCATTTGAAAGATTATTTACTGAATCCTTAATCATCGAGATAAAGTTATGAATTGGTAAAATAATTTCAAATAATAACCATTCTTCAAAAAAGATTTGATCTGAAAGAGATTGTATATTATAAGTAATCATAATTTGCGTCAAGTCTTCCATTGTATAAAAATGTTTATCTGGAATCTCAATCTTATAAGTTTCCAGATCTTTTTTAAGCTGTTCCTTATTTAAACTGATAATATAATCTGGCCAAACATCATCCGAATAGTTTATATCTTGGAAAACAAACAATTCTAAAACTCTTAAGGCTATATTTTTACCAATATAACGACTACGTGGATCAATGAAATTCTTTGATGCTTCATCTGGAGTGGGTTGAATAAATATTTTCTCTATTATTACATAAAGAATTCTACAAATATGGTCTGCAATAATATTAAAATTAAATGGAGTATTATTTGGATTCTCACATAAGGCTTCATTTTCACGATCCATCAGATCAAAAAAGTTTGAATTTAAACTCTTTAAAAAAGCCCTAAAAAATCCATAGTTTAATTGAGAAACATTTTTATTAAATATTTTTTGAAAAAATAAATCGATATCATCTATATTTGAAGCGATAGATAAAAAATTCAAAAACTTACCAATATTTTTAATTGAATTAGAATCAATAACATTATGTACTCTTTTATTATACTGATTTAATGTAGTTTTAAATATTTCAGGTAAAAATAATATATCACTTACTTCTAAAGCTTCAAGCCCACTCCCAAAATAATATTTCATATATAATAAAAATAGATTTAATTGAGATTTTGCTGATGGAAGGTTATTTGCTTGAAATGTAGCATATAAAGTAGATTTTTTGTCAAGAAAATTGAAAATTTTAATTATTGAATTTTTTTTCTCTACACTATACTCCATATTAGCTAAAAAACCTTTTTTAATAATATCAATCTTGGAAAACACAGAATCTTCTACTCGAGATCCAACAAAATTAATAAAATCTAATATGGGAGAAAAACTTTGTAATAATTTACATTTTCTATAGAAATAATACAACAGATCAACTAAATTTTCTTTTGAATTTGGATATTCTTCTAAAGCAATTTGATATAAGTTTTCTCTTCCTTTCAATAATTTCTCATAAAATTCTTCTGGAACACCCTTAAAATATTTAAGAAAATAATATAAAACCATGTCATAATAAGAGTTAAAAATAGCATCTTTACTATCCTTTACTATTATCATGAAATTCAGATCAATACCTTTTTCTTCTTCTTTAACGTTTACGCCATCAAGTAAGATAAAGATTTTTTTATTAATTGTCTTTCTGATTACAATTCCTAAAAGTCGAATAAGTAAATATAGATATCCTGCTGGAAATGAAAAAACATATAATAAATCTTCTTGTATGCTGTTAGAAATTTTATCAAAATATTTCTTTACTTCTAGAGTTAAGAAATAATTATATTCTAAAATTAAAATTTTCTCAGAGATTTTTTCTTTAATTATTATTTTTAATGAGTTTTCATTAATTCCAAAAAAATTTTCAACAAAATACTTAAAAAAGTCATGAAAATTCTCATAAAAAAAGGTGGTAAATGTTTTTTTTAATACTTTTTTTTGATTTTTTAACTTAAAATCATTCCATTTTGCTTTAATATCTTTTTTAAATTGTTCAAACTGATCTTTTTTCCTTTTTAAAATTTCAAAAAATATGTTTGTTTCCGTTTTATAATTGGGACTTTTCCCTATAGCTCTTTCTTCTATGAAATTTAAAATATCTTGTAAATCTTCAATAGCCATTTTCAAACAGACATTAAATTGAAATGTTAAAATCCAATATAAAACAACCCTTAATATTAAAAAGTATATATAATATTAAATAAAATTTAGAAAATAAAAATATTAGTTAACAATAATAATTCTGTTAATATCTGCTAAATTTGAATTTTATTATTTTCTGAGATTAATCTTTAGGTAAATTATAAAATCTTTGTAATTTCATCTGTCTCAGAGTAATTAAGAGGACTAATTCTACCGTCTCTATCTTTGATCATTAATCCCTTCTCTTTTGATTTGATCTCTCCAATTTTTTCTGCACTAATATCATTCTTTTTTAATACTTTAATCAATTCTGAAGAATAGTCATCTTCTATAGCAATTAATAATGATCCAGAAGATAATGTATTCAATGGATTTAAATTAAAAATTTTACTTAATTCTAAAGGTTCAGGTAAAATATCAATCCTATTTCCTTCTATCAATACTCCTGTGTTAGATGCAATTGCCATTTCAGCTATTCCACAAGCTAAACCCCCTTCAGTAGGGTCATGCATTGATTTAATATGAAAATGCTGATTAGCTAAGAGTGCTTCCTTAAAAACACTTATACCTGGATGATAAAGATAATTCTTGCATTTTTCTATAAAATCAGAAGAATACTCCTTTTTTGTCAGTAAATGTTCTTTTTCTCGACCAATAATAGAGGTTCCTTCAATAAAAACGCCTTTAGTCAATACTAGAGCATCACCAGGTTCTGCTCCTGATGTTAAAACTAGTTTTTCTTTCTCAACTTCCCCTAATAAAGAACCAATTACAATAGGCCTATTAAGTCCTAAGGAAATTTCTGTATGACCTCCAATAACAGTTATTTTCATAGCTTTACAAGTATCATGGATGCTTTTATATATATCTTCAATTAAATCGATTGTTGTATTATTTTCTGGTAATAAAATTGTTGATTGAAACCATTTTGGTTTTGCTCCCATACAGACAACATCATTAACATTCACATTTACAGCATAGTATCCAATCTCATTTGTTGTAAATGTTATTGGATCTGTTTTTGCTACTAGATACTTAGTACCCATATCAATAACAGCCGCATCTTCTCCGATTTTAGAGCCTATAATTACTCTTTTATCTTGATTTATTAAATCTGAAGCAAAATCTTTTAGCATTCTAGCTAAGTATTTATGTTTGAGTTTCCCAACTGTGAAACTTTGGTTATTATTTGTCATCGATTATCATTATAATAAGAGAAAACTATTATTTAAATTATTGATTTGAATCCTAAATCTTAATATATTAATTTGGTTATAAATCTCTTATTTTATCAAAAAACATTTCTATAATCCTTATTTAAGTTAGTAAAATCTAAGAAAAACAAAAGAATTTATCACAAAAATTATATTTACGTTTAAAGGCTAATTATATTTATAAATAAAATATCTAATATATTCAATTTAAAACTGGAAAGAAATTAAAAATGTTTTGATGGTTATGAGTTTTGCTAAATCATTTGGATTGAGCTTAGTAGTTTTCATTGGACTAAATGTGGTGTTTTTCTTTATTGGATACGCACTCATTGATGGAGGATTAGATGCTTTTTTCAATACTCTTGAAACTGACTTATCAGTTATTCTGGAACCATTATTTGGACCCTTATTTGGTCCAATTATTGCAGGAACACTTTACGCGGATCCCTTAATTCCAGATCAAGGAATGGGTCCTGAATCAATTTTATACGTTGTTTTAGAAGTATCTGATCTAGAATTAGGTTTTATCGTATTACTGATTGGCTATGTTGCAGCTCCTTTAGTTGCTGCTATACTGGCAGGAAGATTCGCAGAGAATAAGATTGAAGCCTTATTAGGATGGTTTTTAGCTACAATGGTAAGTGTTGTTATTGTTTTAAGCTGGAGAGTTTATGTTCTGAGTGATGCAGGTGATCCTGCAGGCGTTATAATAGATTTCGCGATTTTCACAACAGGATTAGGTGTTATAATTGGTATCTTTTATGGTTGTTTTGCTTTACTTTTCACGTCAACAGAATATTTTTAAATCTAAATATTCATTAAAACATCTTTTTTTTTCTAAAAATAGAAGATGAATTTAATTATATTAGGTTTTTCTGAGTATTTCTTTTAAGTATAGTTTCATGAAATATCTTTGGCTATTACAAAATTCGAATTTTTGCTTTTTTGTTAAAGTTGAACAATTTAATAAGATAAGATGAAGGCTTTTGATAATATCGAAATTATCGTCCAAATCATTTATAATTTCTTTGTTTAATTGATTATGAGAATTTTCTTTAAATTTTCTCTTTAATTGAACCTCTTTCTTATCTAGACTTATTAATTCCTTAATTTTATAATTTTCTTTTGCACTTTCAAATCTCTTGTTGTTAATTCTACCCGAACTCATATCTCATCTTATCAAAATTATGATTAATTTTCCTTATTTTTTATAATGATATTTTTAATTTTCAGATTTAATATCCAAATAGAATGTATATTCCGATAGATTCATTATTTACAATGACATTTATGGAAAAAGTACTCTTTTTCTCAGATTTTACATATACTATTATTTTACTTATATAAATTTGAGAGCGGAGCTTTTATTAATGGATTAATAAAATAGATTCGGATTAATTCAAGAAATTTTCATGAGACTGAATTCTATATAGAAATAGGAAAGAAGGATAACAAAATTCAAATCTGAAATAAAATAAGTAAATTGAGGGCGAAATCCAATGTGAGATTGAAAGTTTTGTTTCCCTTCTTATTAATTGCTTTATACCTACCTTTAAAAACTAAACAAAAAAATACTGGAATTATATAAATATTTAAGATAAGAGAATTCACGAGAAGGTTTAGGTTTTCAGAAAATTTAAGATTTTAAGAGATTTTCTCATAAAGTTTTTTTTAATCCTTCTCGCAGTCCTCTCTATAAAATAAGTTAAAATAGTGATCAATTCAGTAACTAGAAGTTTTAAAACAAGTATTTAAATAACACATTTTATCTTTCTAATTTTTAGAAAAATATAGTCTTCTACTCTAAGAATTTTAAAATTTGTCGGTGTGTCTCAATTTTATTTTGAGAGACTTATACACTAATTATGCAGGAGTACTTAATAATTAAAGAGAAAATGATAAAAATTATAATTTATCATGGTCATATGCATAAAATAATCCTTAATGAAGATATAAAAGATAAAAGACAGAATCCGATTGAAAGAAATACTAAAAATAGTGGATCCTAAAAAAGATCTTATAAATATCATCAATTTAATAATTTTTCAATATCTTTAATTCTTTCTAACAACCATTTTTTAAATTTCTTAAAATCTTTTACTGAAGGAATTTCAGAAGGATTTTGGATTTTAGGTTTATTTTCCTTTACGTTATTATCTTTTTCAACTCCAAATAGATTTATAATAATCTCACTTGGTAAATCTAATTTCTGAAATATGACTTGAAAATCATTTAAATCGTTCTCAGCTAAGGTATACTTGGATATATTCATCTGTACCCATTCTTCTAAGAACTCCTTATCAATACCGTCTTTCCAATGGTGGTTTCGCAAGTAATTATATAACTTCTGAGGATTAAAAAGCTCTTCTAGCTCTAAATTAGAAGGATTAACCTTTTTGCTCCGGAAATCATGCAGTAGTTGAATGAACTGCAAAAACGAATTTAAAAATGTTATTCATCTATATTTTCTTTAATCCATATTGGAATAATTGAAATCATGATTAAAATTCCAGCAATAAAAGTGTAAAAATTAAGGGATTTTCCCTTAATTGAAAATATAAAATGTCAAATTCGAATTTCAGTACTTTTTAAAGGACTATAAAATTCGAATTTCACAGTCATTTAGGAATTGTTTCTCCACCAAAAATCATTTAAATAAACCTCCTCCCCGTTAATCAATGAATAGAAAATAATTTCTACAATAATATGTTTTTAGATTTACTTTTAAAGTACTCGAAAAAATTAGTAAAAAAATTAATAAAATATTAAATATGCTTAATTGTATCTGATTAGGTTCAAAATATAGAATTTTTTATGTTAAAATTGCCAAATCTCAATATTTTAGAAGAATTTTTGTTTGAAAAAGATATTGGTAATGTAAATAATATTTTTCAGAATCTAATTATAGAAATACAAAATTATTTAGAATTAACCCCTATCTTACAATATGTCAAAATTATTTACAAAAGAACTGAAAAAATCGAAAATCAAAATCCCCTTTTTTACAATATAGGAGTTAAAAGATATTTTGAAAATAAAATTTTAGTAATTGAAATTTTTGACAATTATAAACAATTTTTACCAGTAATTTTACTTAGAGAAATATATAATTGTTTTGTCCCTGAAGTTATAAAAGAGAATGAAAATATTCAAATCATTATAAATCAAATTGTCTTAAAGGATTTAACTAAATTACAAAAAATTTCTGAATGGAAATCCCTAATTAATGAATATATTGTTAATTATGATTTATTAATAACACAACTTAACAAATTAGACAAATTTCTTAAATTACCAGGAGCTATACAGTTTATTTTTGAATTTATACGAAGAAATATTTCATTAATTGAAGAGGGAATGGAGGATATCTATTATAAGATTTTTAAAGAATATGCGTTTAAAACTTCTAAATCTATAAATGATGATGATATTATTGAGACATTAAGAGTTTTAATTCAAATCTTTTACGATAAAGAAGGCTATAAGTACTTATATGATTATTTAAATTATTTTGAGGAAATGAAAACAAAAGGAATAATCCAATCCGAATTGAGCAAAAGAAAATTCACTGAAAATATGAAATGGATTAATAAATTTTCATATATTTCTCCATCCTATCAAATAAATTGGTCAGCAATGAATCTGGTAAATATTATTTTCAATTTTAAATTCAACCCACTTCTAGAAAAGAAAAAAATTTCCAAATTTATAAAACAACTGCCATTTCTTATAGGCCTTAAAAATACAATAAACACTTTAATGACAGAAATATCTGGTTTCTTTTTAATTCCCAAAGTCTATCTAACTGATTTATCATCATTTATTGAGAAATTACATGATTATGGATATATCATTGAAAAAGAATGCCAAATTGTTCATACTTTTTTAAATTTTTTAAATTTGAATTATTTTAGAGAATTTCATAAGAGTAAAAGAAAAATTGTTAATCTAAATCATAAAAAATATGAAAAAAAATATGAAATTTCATTTGAGATGGTTTACAAATCCTCTTTTTATGAATCGAAACTATCACTTTTAGATTGGATTATTCTTGATAGATTGCACCTTGTTTCAGTTACAGGATTTACATTTGAGAAAAGAGCAGAAACATTAGGTTATTTAAAATCCGATTTAGAAGATGAAATTTTGAGTCAAAGAGCTTTAATTGAAAATATAGAAGAAAAATTATCAAAAATACATAGTTCTCCAAAATTTAAAGAAGAAATTATAGAATTCTTAGATAATTATAATAAATTTGGATTTTTTTTCGTTAAAGAAATATTAAACAATCTTTTAATATGCTTAAATTTAATAGAAAAGATTCTAGCTGAAAATTCGGAAATAAAAAGTGAATATCTACTCATAGATTTCTTGAAAAATAATGGTATTTCTCAATCAATTGAAGAAAATATTATATTTACTGGTAGCAACATAAATAGAATTATTTTTGATGTATTTATACCACTTTATATCAAATCAAAAGAAAAATTTAGACAAGAAGTTCGAAAGTATCAATTCCTTTATGAGTTTTTTATATTATGCAGTGATCTAAAAATTTTTAATCTGAAAGCGATGAGACAGATAATTGAAAACTCAGAATTAGGGAGAAGAATTAGTGATACAAAAAGGGAGAAATTTGAAACGTCCTATGATACAGAAAAACCACATAATATTACGATTCAAGTGATTGATGATAAATTTAAAGAATATCTCAACCAAAGTACCCACGCTCCAGTAATTAAGCCTCTTTTAATTAACACAATTTATACAAGTGCCTCTTCTAAATATTTTCCTACCATTATTCTCAAAGATACAATTGAAGCTAGGGATAAGTTGGATAAGATAAAATTATTTTTCCCAAGAGCTCTTATCATGTTTGTTAAAGATCTAATTTCTAATGAAATCTTAATTATTACACAACTTTATCTCCCCAATTTAAAAGAAAAAGAAAAGAATATTTTTATTTCAATTCTTCATAGCATTTTTAAAAAAGACTTAATTAAATTTTCAAGATTTCATTCCAGTGGAGATATTGGGTTCTATTCATTAAGAAATTTTTATGATTTTGATAGTAAAAAATTCTTTTATACAAAAGATTTATTTGAACAATATTTTCTTTACTCTAGACAGCTTTTTGGAAAAGAGTTAAAATTACATCAAGAATCCTATAATAAAATTCAAGGAAAATTTTGGTCTAAAGAAAGAGAAATGTTAAATTTAATTGAACAAATAAATATCAGATTCTCAAAGGAAAATATTGATTTTAACATTTCTAAATTAAATAATCTATTAGTATTTCATTATGAATTACAAAATTGTTTGTTAGATCGGGAGATATTTAACGGTGAAAAGTCAAAATATTTTTTTAAAAATTATATAAAGTCTATTAAATTTTTACCTGCTCTTCAATATTTTGGATTTGGTCAATATTATGTATATATCTATCCCTATAACTTAGATGAAATAGATTTTAGACTTCTGTTGGACAATTCATTTCAAAAAGTCCAATATCCAGTATTCATGGATAAGTCGACTTCGATATTCATAAAATATCTATGGCCATATCGAAATCCAAACTTATCATATATACACTGGCTCACCAAATCGAAAAAGGATATTCGAGAATATTGTTTATTCTTTATAAAAAAAATTTTTCCACTCTTTCATTTAAACTACAATCTTAGTTCAAACAATTGGATCTATGATTCGAATAGGTTCAAAATATACATGCAAAATATCCTCTATAATCCCAATTATAAGGTTCAAATTTCAAAAGTAAAGGAATTTAATGTGGGTAATTTAAATATCTCCCATTATAATGGTCCAGATTCATCCGATTTTGAAAATTTAACAAAAATTTATAATTGGCATTCAATCGATATTAAATCGTATATACTTACAAAAAAGTTATCTATGATTAATCCTATTATTGATCTTTTAGAAAAAGGATTAATTTTACCATATTTAAATTTAAAAAATCTGGATTTATTAGAAAAAATCTATATTATTTTGCCAAACGTAAAGCAAGAATTAAATAAGCAATTAATAGAAATATTTAGTTTTTTCAATTTAGGATTTATTTATGAAATTGAAGGGGAATACTTTATATATGGAATGTCAGAAGAGGTAAAATTTGAAAATGGTTTAATGATAAAATTATATTTTCCAGATTGTGATCTTAATGAATTTATTAAATTATTTGAATTACTATTCCACTATTTAAAAATAGAACATTATCTCATTTTAAATGATTTAGTTGATGGAAAAAATTTACTTAAATCGATTTATGGAAATTTAAATTTCATAAAAGATTATAATCCATTAAAAAATTTAACATGGAATCCAAAAGATAAGATTTGGATGAATAATAAGCTTTTTAATGAGAAATTTGAACCAATTTACCATGATCTAATCCCTGAAGAAAAAGATTAGAAAATTATTAAAAAATTCATTTATTTTCAATATTAATGGTTGAAGATCAAAAATATTTTGAAGAATTTGATTCATTATTTTACCCCAAACATATAGCTTTTATTGGAGCATCAGAGAGTTCTACTTTTGGGTCAATGATGTATTTGTCTGCTTTTAAGGATTCAAGATGGAATAATAGTTTTTATCCCGTTAATCCAAAACATACTAAAATAATGGATTGGAAATGTTATCCTACTGTTTTAGATATTTCTCAACCTATAGATACGGCTTATATTTCAGTTAAAACACAGATTATCCCAAAAGTAGTTAAAGAATGTGTTGAGAAAGGTGTAAAATGGTTAATAGTTTTTGCTTCTGGATTTTCCGAAACAGGAGATCCTGAAGGAGAAAAATTGGAACAAGAACTTAAGGAAATAATTAAAGGCTCCAAAACAAGAATTATTGGTCCAAATTGTTTAGGTCCTTATAATGCAGAAATTGGAATGGCATTTACATTTGCTTCTCAAAAGGGGATACTTGGTTCAGTTTCTTTCATGTCTCAGTCTGGAGGTCACTTAAGTCAGTTATTAGATATTGGATTTAAAAGGGATATTAGATTTCGTTATGGAGTTTCTTTTGGAAACCAAATAGATCTCAATTGTGTCGATTTCTTAAAATATTTCCGTCAAGATCCTAAAACTAAAATAGTAGCTAGCTATTTAGAAAGTTTCGGTTCCGGTAATGGACGTGGGTTTTTTTTAGAGCTTAAAAAAACAACAAATATTAAACCAGTAATATTATGGAAAGGAGGATATACAGATGATGGCTCTCGAGCAGCTTTTTCTCATACTGGAGCAATTGCTACTGATCAACGTTTATGGGCTTCGATGGCTAAGCAGACTGGAGCTTTAATTGTAAAGGATAATGAACAATTTTGGAATACGATTAAAACATTTGAACTTTTATTTCCAAAATATTTCCCAAATGGAAGAAATGTCGGAATAGTAACTCCAGGAGGAGGATCTTCTGTAAATATGACAGATTTATTTGCAGATCATCTATTAAATGTGCCAGAATTAACCCTTGAATCTCAAGAAAAATTAAGTAAAATATTACCAAAGGAAAATGTTAATATAAAAAATCCAGTAGATCTAGGAGCGTCTGGTTTCGTAATTAATATATTTTTAGAATGTATAAACATAGTTGTTAATGACTCCAATATTGACATAGTTATTATTCCCTTGTGGCCCCATCATCTTTATAGCCATTTTTTTAAAAGAATGATAAAAGTGCAAAACAATACCTTAAAACCTTTTATATTCTGTTTGCCTAGTATAGCGGATTCCTTTGAATTAGCACAAAGATTTAAACAAGTGAAAAAGATATTGCATGAATATCGAGTTCTCTATTTTTTTTCACTTCGGGATGCTGCAAACAGTCTTTCTTTATTATGTGATTATGTTGATTTCTTTAAATCTCGTAATATTGAAATAGAAGATAAGTAACAATTTTAATGGTAGAGTTAAAAAGTAGTTTAGTCTATAAAACTGATTTTATAATATATATTGTTTTTTTGATCACAAGTTTCTCCCCTTGAATAGAGAAAATGTTGAGAATGTTTGTCAAAGGTTAACTATTCGCAAAAATATGATATCTTTCTTTAAAAACAAGTCTTCTCACATAATCTCTCAATCATTTGATTTAAAAATTAAAATTTTAAATCATTATTATGTTCACGAGCCCATTTTAAAAGAGTTTTGCTTTTTTTTGGAAAATTAATTGTTAATACTTTTGCTGCTATATTTCTTATAGTTGGGCTCTCATCTGAGAGCAGACAATTCTGAAGAATTTGAAAAGCCTCATCATTTTTTAAACCCAATAGTTCAAATGCTAGGATACTATTTTCTCTAACTTCTATTAGATCACTATTTTCAATAAAGAATTTTAATAGATCAGTTGCTTCATTTTTATTTAACTTCTTTGTAGTAACAAGATCATAAACTTTTGCGATATCTAAGCCCTTATTCATGAATTCCAAAGCATCTCGATAGATTAGACTAGATTTAGAATTTTTTTCGATTTTTGATTTTTGAATTAAGTCAAATGGACAACAATGATTTTCTGGTAATCTATGATTTTTACAAAATATCATCCCACAAAATTTACATCTGTATGGCAGATTTCTAATTTTAGTATTACAATAATAACATTTCGCCATTTTTATAAAAGCCTAAATTCAATAGATTATAATATTCTAAATTAGATAATCAAGTATAATTCTTCTTTATAAAAAATTTTATTTCCTATTATATTTAAAATACTCTAATTCTAAAAACTTTAAATACAAATTTTAACTTAATTCAGCCTTGATAATTCTTAAATCTTTGAACGTTTAGGGTATTATAGAAAAAAACCAAATTTTTAATTCAATTTACAATTAGACTACACATACTTATTCAATATTTTATTAAGAAGAAATAAAGAATATGGAGAAAATGATATGGCTCGACCAAGTCCGTTAGAAATATATGCACTTTTAGATAAGTCTAATTGTAAAGAATGTGGATATGATACATGTATGGCATTTGCTACAGATATTCTCGAAAGAAAAATTAGAGTTCAAGATTGTACTCATTTAATGCAAAATAGAAAACAATTTAAAAAGCGAGACAAATTAGTTAAACTTATAACGCCTCCGCAGAGACCTGTTACTATTGGTGTTGGTGATAGAGCAGTTACTATTGGGGGTGAAGAAGTTTTAATGAGACATCAACTTACTTATTATAACCAATCAGCATTATTTATAGAAGTTGCGGATGATGATTCAGACTTAGAAGATATTGTTAAATACCTTACAGATCTTAAAATAGAAAGGATAGGGGATGTACTTACGCTTGATGGTCTTGCTTTAAGAAATGTTTCTGGTGATAAAGAACAATTCAAATTAGCAGCAAAAAAAATTGTAGAACTTTCGAATCTACCAATTATGTTATGCTGTTTTAATGCAGATATACTATTAGAGACTGCTGAAGAAATTAAGGATAAAAGACCATTGCTCTATGCGGCAACAAAAGACACTTGGGAACAGGTAGGTAAATTTGCGGTTCAAAATGTTCTCCCTGTAGCTATAGTTTCAAGTAATTTAGATGAATTAATGTCTTTAAGTGCTACTTTACAAAAATTAGGTGTTAAAGAAATTATCTTAGATTCGGGTACTTTCTATGGCCCTGGTAAACTTTCAATTACTTATGATAATATCATGCAATTAAGAACAGCGGCAATTAATAAAGAGAACCTAAATGCTAGTTGGCCTGTAATGGGAGTACCAGCTGCTTATTGGAGTCAAGTAAAAGTGGAAGATGAGAAAGATCTATGGTTACACCAATATCAAGAAGCCATTATGGGTGCTATAATGGAATCAATTGATACGTCTTTAATTGTTCTTCATACTGGTCAAAAAAAGGAAGATATCTGGGTTCTTTTAGCCTTAATGACCTTACGACAAAGTGTTTTTTCTGATCCAAGAATTTATCCAGCTGTAGACCCTGGGTTATATAAAATTGGAGAACCTGGTGATATGGCACCTATTTTTGTAACTAGCAACTATAGAATGACTAAAATTCCTGTAGAGCAAGATCTTCAAGGAGCAAATATCGATTGTTGGCTTTTGGTAGCTGATACAGAAGGAATTGGAATTGAAAGTTCTGTTGCTGGAGGACAGTTCAATGCTGGTGGTATAGCTGAAGCTGTGAAGGAATTTGGAGCGTTTGAGAAAGTTAAACATCGAATACTAATTCTTCCAGGTATGGCTGCAAGATTAAGTGGAGCTTTAGAAGATGAGGCAGATGCTTTTGTAGTGGTGGGTCCAAGAGATTCAAGTGGTATTCCAAAATATTTGGAAACCCAATGGAAACCAGAAGAATTCATGAAAGAATACGAATCTTGGGAAAAGGAATAAATTCTTCTCTTTTTTCTATTTTTTTTTAAATATAAGAAATTTAACAATCTGAACAACCAATCAGCAATTTTTCTAGAAGTTGCAGATGATGATTCAGATTTAGAAGATATTGTTAAATACCTTACAAATATTAAAATAGAAAGGATAGGAGATGTTCTTACCATCAGCGGTACTGCTTTAAGAAATGTTTCTGGTGATAAAGAACAATTCAAATTAGCAGCGAAAAAAATTGCAGAACTTTCATGAAAGAATATCAAGAATACAAAGAATCAGAAAAGTAAATCTATTTTTAAATATTTCTTAATATTTGAATGAAATATTGCAAATATTATAACCTTTTTTTCATAATCAAGCTACTTATAAAATACAAAAACAGTAATAAAAAAATTCATATAAATTAAAAAAAAATTCGGATTGAAAATTTAATTTTTAATAAAAACTTGATACAAAAATTAAATTCTGATTGAATTAAAAAAAAAAATTAGATTTGAATGAGTTTCTGCTTAGATTCTACGTAGTTTATTCGTTTGAAGCAGCCTTTTTAAGATTATTCCAATAGAAAGTGCGGAAATAATCCCGATTAAGAGTATAGTTGGTCCGGGAATACCCGCATCCGTACTATCATCTATAGTTAGCTTATATTTGGCAATGAACGCGTCCTCAGAACCCGCCCCAAACATGTTGGTGTACCCGGTAATGTAGATATTTCCCGACCCATCTAACGCAATACCGTTTCCAGAATCACCGTTGCTGCCGCCCCAGGTGATATTCAGTAAAGACGTTCCGGCACTGTCATATTTGGCAATGAACGCGTCAGAACCACCCGCCCCAAAGCTGTTGGTGTACCCGGTAATGTAGATATTTCCCGCTCCATCTAACGCAATACCGTTTCCAGAATCACTGTTGCTGCCGCCCCATGTGATATTCAGTAAAGACGTTCCGGCACTGTCATATTTGGCAATGAACGCGTCAGAACCACCCGCCCCAA
>JAHLWP010000060.1 GCA_019057865.1 Promethearchaeota archaeon | reverse complement strand
ATTTAAGTAATTATTATTCTTCCTTTTCTTCTTCTTTTTCTTCCTCTTTTACTTCCTCTTTTACTTCCTCTTTCTCTTCTTCCTTTTCTTCCTCTTTTACTTCCTCTTTCTCTTCTTCCTTTTCTTCCTCTTTCTCTTCTTGCTTCACTTTCTTTTTCTTTTCTCTCTTTTTCTTAACCATTTTTTTACACCTCTATTTTTAGAGTATTCTGTAGTTTGATTAAAACATGATTTTTATAGAATTCTTTATAAAATCCCTTATAGGTAGTTATATAAGCAACTCACTAAATTTAAATCTTTACTTTGATGTTTGATGTCCAAAATGATCAATTTTAACTAATTTTTGTAAAAAAAAGAAAAAAAAATAATTTTAAAATAATTAGAGAATAATAGGTGATTAGAAAATGGAAAAAAAAAAGCAGAAGGAAATCCTAAACTTGAATCCTTAAAAAAGCAATATAAAGAAGAAACTGGAAAAAACGCAATTCACTGCGGTAAATTAACTAAAGGATTCCAAGAATGGAAAAAAAAGAAATAAAGTTATTTTTCTTCAGGAAGTAATGGATGGTATAATGGCTCAAATTTCTCATTAAATAACTTATGATTCATCCATTGTTTATCTTTATCATTCCACATGAGATTTTTCAAGGGATTATACTTCCTTAGGAACCCTAAATCGTCATAAATAAGTTCAAGTAACTTTTTCCCATCACATAAATCATTAAGGATTAAATAATGCTCAATCTTAAGATATTGAAATAGCTGTTCAAATAAATTTTGAAATTGAAACATTTTGCAATTTTTATTATACTCTAAGACAGCTTGAAGGAGATGGCTTTATCAATGAAGTAGGATCTAAACAAGAAGGTAATCGTCCTGAGCAAACCATCTATAGGTTATTAAATAAAGGTAGAAAAGAGTTTCAAGAACAGGTTTCTTTTTCCCTTAAGCAAGTACAAGAAACATATTTTGATATAGCCTAATTTTAGATGGTCGTCTCATAATTTCCATATATATTAATTAGTTAAGTTAGATACTCCGTCCAACCATAGATGTTAAAATAAGAGTACATAATAAAGTTTCTATATTAATCATAATTTCTTATTTATCAATAGAATTAGGGATGTAACTTCACTCGATCTTATTTGATTTCTTTTTTTTCTTCTTTAAAAGTAAACTTTTAATTAATATAAGTAAAAAAAACCCAAGAACAAAAATAGTAATAAATGCTCTTTTACCTGTGTATATATAAATATTTATGTCAATAACTATAAGAAAGGTGATCATTATTGACATTGTACAAAAAAATAATATGATTCTTAAAAAAATTAAAATTCTCTCTGAAATCTGGTCTCGTGAAAAGTTCATTATCAAACATACCATAATTGAATTTAACCTTGATTTCTTTCTCTTCATAATGTATATTAACATAATCACCCGCATCGCTAGTATGTCCATTCTCGTTGACGACTTCCCTTTTATCGTTGTCATTTTTTCTTTTAGCTTTTAAAAATTCACTCCTAAAAGTTTTTAATATTTCATTTTTCAACTTTTTTAATGGAATCTCCGTTGGTTTTTTCTTCTTTTGCATATCTTTGGGTAATTTCACCATTTCTAGAATCCTTTAATTTTTTTGTATAATTACCATCCTTCGATTATTTTCTTTCCTTTTTCTGTTAGATGTAAATATGGGAAAAATAAATAATTAAATCTATCTTTACCTCTTTTTACTGATCCTGGTGCCAAAATTCCTTCCAACACATATTTCCATATTTGTTCAACGCATTTAATTATATTCGAATGTATCAATGTATCACCTTTTTCAATATATTCCAATTCCCATGCTTTTCGGCTGAGATAACCATAAAATGTGGAATGCTCCGATATGCTGATGATTTCATTTTCTTTTTCAAATAAAGTGATACATTGTTTAACAACTTCCTTAACTTGTTCATTGGTTAATTTACTACTCTTTTCTGACATTTGTATTCAAGTTAATTTTATTATATGTCATGATAATACAATCTAATAAATTTAATAATTTCACTTTTTACTTTTAAACAAAATCATTTTATCAACTATTTTATTTTTTTCTATGAAAAAGTGAGCACTTTATTTCTTTAAAAATATTAGATATGATAGTATTATGAAAGTTTATTATGCTCATAGTATAAAGATCTATGATACTGAGGTTGAAGAAGAAGAGTATAGTTTTTTGAGAGAAAAATATGAAAATGTCTTTAATCCTAATACCGAGATTGAATACAAGAAAGAAGAAGGAATGAGACCATATCTAGATGTGGTTATAACCTCGGATTTGATTATATGTTCTGAATTTGAAGGATATATTGGAAAAGGTGTGTTTAGAGAGGTGGAATTCGCCCTTAGAAATAATATTCCAGTTTATTGTCTTAGACAAGATGATGGAGATTTCTATTTGCTGGAAGTGATTAGTGTTAAATTAATTAATGAAAACGATCCTTATGTAAGATATGGGCATTTAAAAATAAAAGAGCTTTAACCTTAAATTTTTATCAATAAGAGTCGATAAAAAATTACTAGACTGTTTTTATTTAAATATTTTAACAGAGTAAATAAATTAAAAATTAAAAATAAAGAATGATGAAGTATGCCAAATTATTATTTAGATATAGAAACTAATACAGAAGGAAGAAATGGCGTCGATCCTCTGAAAGATAAAATAGTCACCATTCAATATCGTCCTTTCTATGATGATTCAGGAAAACCGAAAGAACCTTTAACAATATTAAAGAGCTGGGATTCCTCTGAAAAAGATATTCTCGATAAATTTTTAGAGATTACGGGATGGAAGGAAAAACCTCGTAGAATATGGAATTTTATCCCCACGGGTGTTAATTTAGAGTATGATCTAATCGTTATAAAGAATCGTAGTAAAGAACTATTAAATGTTAAAATTCCTTATAAATTTCTTTTTCATGAGGTTCCGAGAATGGAATTGAAAACTATTCTGGTTATGGCAAATAGAGGCAATTTTAAAGGGTCTTCTTTCGATAGATTCTCTAAGAAGATGACAGATGGATTATCAGCGAGAAATTACATTAAAGGGGAAGATTGGGACAACCTTTTAAAGTATATCAACCAAGAGGCTGATGCTTTCTTTGAAATATATCAAAAACTATTAAAAGGTATTCCAAAGCTCCTTCCTAAATTATAGTTTAAACATTGTAATTTAGACAATTTAAATTTTTCCCGAATATGAACTAGTCGCATGGCAATTGTTTTCAAGTCTAATTATGCTTTCAATCCTAATTGCCTTAATTATCTACTCAGATTGTTAGAAAGTTTTTTTAGAGCTTTTTTTGAAACTTCCGCCATTTGTTTGAAATTTATATTCTTTGTGGGTCAACAGCATATCTTTCTTCTTGTTCTATGTAATACTTGGGGATTCTTTTAAAACTAGCATATTGAATATATAAGATCTTATCTTTTTGGTTTGTTTCTCCAAACTGTTTTTGTATATGGGACTTTTATCTAAAAGTAAAAAATTTATTAGAAGAACTCCACGATCCTTTAGTCTCTTAAATAATAAGAGAAATCCAATCCATATCAGCAGAGTTTTACTGAAAGTATTTCTATAATTAAATGATATAGATTAATAAATATTCTTAAATCTATTAAAAATTCTTGAAATCAAACTTAGAAATATATATTCTATTAATAATTTTGCTAAAAGTTCTCGTAAAAAGAATTCAAGTTCTTAAAAGTTTAAATTATTAATAACTTTTAATTACTTGGTGAAAAAAAGATGTCTGTATTTATTGATAAAGATTTCAATTCTTATGGTCTACAGTATTTTAATAAGTTTATAGAATTTATTAATAAATGTGCTAATGGTTCCGAGCTTTTTCGACTTCTACCATATTTATTAAGGAATTTATTTGAAAATCTATTATATTATATTTTCCGTGATGGATTAGATAATAAGCATACAATATTATTCTTTAATACTCATCTTAATAGAAGCAGAGACTTTTCGGAGTTAATTTCGTTACTAAATATTCTCAGAGAAGATCCAGATTTTAAAAAATATCATAAAGATACAATTACAGAACGAACAATGGAATATTTAAAAAATATCCAAAAGGATGGAAATATTGATGTCCATAATATAATTACTCAACTTCCAACCAATTATGCATCTGAAAAAAGGGAAGAGATTAGTACATTATTAGGAGGATTACTTCCATTATATCAAGTCCTAAAAGGTAAATCCTTATTGATAACTAATAGTATAACTCATGCTAATATTGCTAAGAAGTTAAATCTTCTAAAAGATCTTAGTGTTGGTAATGCGAGGGATATTATAAAAGACATAAAAAGCATGAATAAAGAAGAAATGAGTGATTTAATTGTAGATCTCAAATTTAACAAATTAAATGAAGTTATTGAGAAAATTCTAGCTGAAATAATCATTATTGAAGATTTTGAAGAATATAAAAATAAATCTGCTATTTATGATTTCATTATATATTCAATCAAAATTAGAAATACAGCTTCTGAAAAGATTGAGATTTTTTCAAAAATGATGGAAACCGTAATTTCTCAAAATAACCACTATAGAGTTGAAAGATTACAAGAGTCAATACCTCAATTTTTAGATATGGATTTACTAAAAAAACATTGTATTGATAATAATTTAATACCCAAATTTATTAAACTACTATGTGAAAGCGGGAGTTTCCAGATAGCTGGGATTAATGCTGCGATTATATCTCAATTAAGCTCTGGACTAATAAAATCAAATATGGATAAGATAATAGAGTGTATTTTAAACAATAATCAAATTTACGAATCAACTAAAGCCAAGAGAATATTGGATCGCCTATTTGTTAAACGTCAAGACATTTTTGATTTTAAATATAATAGTAAATTAGATAAAGTGGGTATGGGTATTCCAGATTGGATGTTCATATGAATTTATAATAATTAGAATTCTTTCTTTTAATCTCTATTACTCATATTTAGACCAATGACATTTAGGGATCTAAGACTTATCGACACTCAAGGAGTATTCACAACCTTCAGAGCGCGGCGAAATAATTCAGTGCACATTTCTCAATAAAGATGGGATTGAGAAAACGGTGGATAATATTTATTTCACCCATATTAACGCACTTCATCCTAGAGTTGAAAGCTCTAACCACCTAAATTCGGGCGATGTGCCGTTTTTTGAGGTGAACTTGATCAAAGACGATTTCTATAGTTTAGGAGATAAGAAGATTCTAGACTATAATATAAAATCTTCACCTATATCGAAAATTATTAAATTAAATCTGGAATGTCCTGAAAAAACATGTTTGAACCAACATTATTGTAAGGTCATTATTTATGAATCAATTATCTCTAATATTATTGATTATCTAAAGGAAGAATATGATGTAAAAGATTTTAATATTGAGAGAGATATTAGGATTGAAAAATCCGAGACAGAAAATGTTTGCGATAAGAATTATTACATCTGAAAAAAAGCAATAAAGAGAAACGCTTGACAATTTAATATTAAGAATAATCAATTAGAATTACGGTTCGATTAAAAAATACAGAGAATATTATGAAAATGAAACTAAACCCGCTTATCCATTAGAATTCTTAAAAAGAAGATTGCCTTTTCAAGAAAAGGATACTACACGAGATTGCTTTAGATTCGTCGATATTGAAGTGACTGAATTAGAAACTCGACTCTGGCGAAGCGTCTTTGCTAAAAAAGGTAGTAATATACAACTAAGACATGAAATAATTCATGGCGATCAATTACCTCTGGAAGATATTGAAAAATATTATAATGTTGATACAATCGAAAAAATTTTAATTGAAATAACCAAATTTGTTTATTTAATTGAGGAAGAAAGGTTTAATAAATATAAATATTCAGAAGAACATGCTATATTTTTAGAAAAACTAAATAGGGAATAAGAGTTGTAAGAGAATCAAGATCGTGAATGAAACATCCATGAGAAAAGTGTCGAAAGGATTGTAAGGGTACACTCGCCGAAATCTTTAAAAGGTCAGAAAATGAATAATAAGTTTTATTAGGACTAAAATATAGGTTTATATTATTTTGATTTTAATAATTGGATGTGGTTCATTGATGAGCCGTTTTGGAATTGATGAAATAACATCAACTAGAAACCTTAAAGTTTTTAATCCTTTTATCGTTCGATTTAAAGAAATTCGTGGTTTCAATACGAATTTAGGACATTACATGGATATTGGGGAAAATTTTAATCCTGTTGGAGAGAAAGTTAGGATCAATGAAAATATTGATATTTCAAAAAACGCTTTTGAATGTCTTGCTTATTACATTCAAGATGAAGATTTACAAAAGATTGCCAGAAGGGAGGGTTATCCACTCAAATTAATAAATAAAATAAAGACGGAATTATCGAATAGCAATAGAATTAACAATCAAAATTTAAATATTGCTGAATTCCTCTGGTCTTTTTATCCAGACCAAGAAGGGAATGGTAATTAACGCGATAAAATTCATGGTTTTAGGATAAATATTTCCCTCATCCTGTAAAAGTGAAATGCTTACATAGTAATAGGTATGTAATCGGGTTAATTGCGATTCATACAGATATAGGTGCAAAAAAAGATTATAACAAAAACATTCGTTTAATGACAATCAGGGTTGCAACTCATTCAAGAAATCCTCCAAGGAAGACTTATTTCTTAGAGTGTATTTTAGGTGGAGTTCATGGAATAAATGTAAGGGATCTATTAGCAGGAATAGATCAAGAAATATACCGCAATATGCAAGACTTGAAAGACAAGATTTATGAGGAATGGAATAGGACGCAAGATTGGGAGTTTCATGGAAATGATTTATATGTAAATCTTAAGCGATCTGGAATTTTAGAATATTTACCTAATAAATTTTGAGATAAAATGATTTTAAAGAGCCATCCATCCCCTATTATTATTAAAAGGAAGATGAATATTAGATTTAATTAACCAATATGTTAGAAAAAATAATCAATGATCCTGATGAAATTTGTTATCCTTTAAGTAGAGATATATATGAAGATTCTAGGATTGTGTATCACGGGACCAGTAGCAGCTATACAGAGAAAATTGAGACAAAAGGTTGGTGTAGAAATGATCAACCTTATGAAATGAGCGATATAAAATTTACCTGCGAACTCCTTGAAAGTCTAGATTATGTTAATAAAGGATATACGGTTTTAAGACCTTTTACTTTAGGTGTTACTGATTATTATTTAGAAAAGAAACTACCAAGTTTTACAACAAGTTATTGGATGGCAAGAACTTTTGCTTCAGTTCCGGGAGGGGAGACTATAAATGCATTATTTGAAGCATTAAATGATTTTATAAATCTTTTAAATTCAAATGATTTAAAACAAAAACGTATAGATTCATTACGCTTAGAATTCGAAAAATATGATGGATTTCTCGAAAAAATTAAAAAAAATGATCCTAATATTGATTCTATTAGGATGCTATATCGAAAATATAAAAAAGCTTTAGAAATGATTAATAATAAACAATTCTTGAATGATACCCTAAAAAAAGTCTAACCTTTAAAAGAGAAATATAAGCCTTTGGTAGAGAATATATATGGTATAGTCTATGTTGTAAGAGTAAGACCAGAATGTTTCTTTTTGTTCATCCATGATTGTTTGTTGATAATTTACTTGAAATGCGCTTAAGATAATAAAAACGCCAGAAATAATGATTATTAAAATTCCTAAACTAAGAAAAATTGGTTTTCTTTTAATCCTTTTCATATTATTTCATCAAGTTCGATTAAAAATAGCTTTAAACAATTAAAATTATAGTTAGCTTTCTAGTATTTTTTGATTTATTTATCTATTAAATCTTTTTATTTATTACAAGCACATTTTTCATTAATAGAATCTCAATTGAGTTCTTTTAATCAAAATATTTAAGGTAATTAATTTCTTTCTTTAACAAACGTTTACATTCAAATTGTTATACTAGATATAAAATATTGAGAGAAATAAGAAAACTCAAGAAGAGGAAAAAATTATTATTTCCTTTTTATTGTTATTGATCAATAAATATGTAAATTTGTTATTGATCAATAAATATGTAAATTAAATATTATTTAAATAGATCAAATAATATTGTTATTTTATATATGAATATATTATTCTTATTATTATAGGGGTTTTGTTTAAATAATTTTAACATGTTAAGTAGAAGAAAGTTACTTCTTTAGTCATCTCTATCGGAATGTGCTTAATTTATGAAAGGTAAGAAAAAATTTTTGTTTATATTGTCAATTTTTCTCATTCTTTTTAGTCTAAGTATTTCTCATTCAGATTATACAAGTGATATTAAGGAATTTAACCATATGGATGAATCAAATTTTGAAAATGATATTAATGAGCTTCAAGAGATTCGAGCATCTACAAATGGTCCTGTTGATAAATACAATTTTAAATATTATAAGGTAATCACAATTGACCATACAAAAATCTTTGGAACAAGTAATTATTCTAATTTTCCTGTGTTAATCTCAATTTATGATTCAGACTTACATGATGATGTTCAATCTGATGGGGATGATATTGCCTTTGCCAACGATACTGAATGGTTAGATCATGAAATAGAACTATTTGACAAAGAATACAATGCAACCCATGCTCAACTTATAGCATGGGTTCGAGTTTCATCCTTATCGGTTTCTCTAAATACTAACATCACTATGTATTATGGTAATCCATACCTAAATTCTCAAGAAAATCCAACTAAAGTCTGGGATAGTAATTATAAAGGTGTTTGGCATATGAAAGAAATTAATCCTATTGATTCAACATCCAATAATAATAATGGAACTGAATTCGGAGGAGTGTTGCATATTGATGATGGAAGAATTGATGGTGCTAATCTTTTTATAGGATATGGTGAGTACATAAGTGTTGGTAATATAGGTTCTGAAATAAAAACAATTGAATTTTGGATGAAACCAAGTAATTTAGGTAGCGGTGGTCCTACTGAAACCGACTGGAAAAGTCCAACAGCAACTGGAGATGGTTATAATCAATGGAGCAACCCTGCTAATACATTTACAAGTGATGATTTATATGCTGAAGAAGAAGTACCAAATGAGATTCAAGATTGGTATAATTTTAATTTTAATGTGCCAAACGGTGCCACAATTGATGGTATTGAAGTAAATGTTGAGGCAACGGCCTCTTCCATCTCAGGAGCAGATGCAGCACTCTCATGGGACGGTGGCTTTAGTTACACCAGTGAAGCATTGAATACATGGTCCATATCTGAGGAAAATAAAACATTTGGAGGTCCAGGAGATACTTGGGGAAGAACATGGTCATCAGATGATTTCACAAATAGTAATTTCGGAATAAGACTAACGAGAAGCCCACATAACCCCGGTACCAATCTAAGTGTTGACTATATTATAATAAAAGTTTATTATACTTATGTATCTATGAAAATCATTAATTTAAATAGCCCTGCACACATAGATATTGTCGGAGGTGATCTATTAACTACTAATTTCCCAGGTACAACAACTATCTATATAGATGGAATAATTAATTCTTCTTTAACGACAAATTGGCATTATGTAGTTATTACTGATACAAATGGGGTTAATGTTTCTGAAATGGAGATTGGTAGAGTTTCAACAGATTATTTTGATGGTTGGATCGACGAACTTCGCGTCTCTAATTTATTAAGACAGCCTGAATCAATCAACACTTCATTTTATAACCAATATGACCCTAATTCTTTCTACAATATCAGTCAAGAAGTAAAATTTAATACTGACCCTCCAGTTTTTTCAAACTTGACTGAAAGCTCAAATATAATAGAATTGGGAAACACTGAGATTATAACTATTAACGTTACTGATATTTCTGGCATTAGGCAAGTTTTAATTGAATTTGAGGGTTCTAATCATTCAATGACAAATATCGGAGGAGATATTTGGCAATATGACACATGGACACCGTCTCAAATAGGTAATTATACATATATAATTTTTTTTGAAGATAATTGTAATACTTGGAACTCTGTCAGTAATTCAATTAAGGTGATTGATACTACACCCCCAACACCCCCTATAATGATTAGAGCCCCAAGCAGTGGTGCTTATAGTACTTTAATATTTGATTGGGCTGACGGTTTTGATCTTTCTGGAATTGCTTTTTATAATTTAGTCATTGATAACGAATCAGATCCATATACTACACCTGGTTTTATAGTAAATATTAATATTACGAATACTGGATCAATTAGTAGTTATTATGAGTTGTCTGATAATCTTACTTCTGGGACTTATTATTATTTTTTACGACAAATCGATGGAGTAGGGTTAAAAAGTAATTATACAACAGGATCTTTTGACATAATTCCAATTACTAATAGTAGAAATAATGTCACATTTCTAGATGTATTACCATATATACTAGCAAGTGTAATCGCTTCAATTACGGTAATAATTGTGTTAAGAAAAAGAATTCAAAAGAAAATTCATCCTCCCAGAAAAAAGATACCACTTAAGGTTATAATTTCACATATCAATGAAATTTCTAATGTAAAACCCACTTTTGAAAAGGAAGAACACATAGAAATATTAGATGATCAATTAACATATAAAAAAGAAACAATCAATGAAAAAGAATTGGAAACTCGATTAAATGAAATTAAGATATTAGGAGAAGAATTGTTTAATGAAGGAGCTTATTTAGAGGCTCAAAAACAATTTGAAATTGCAGAACAACTTTTTCTGAAATTAGATAAAAAAAAAGAAGCAATCTTTTATTCGAAATTAATTGCTGATATTAAATTGTTAAGCGAAGAACGTGAAGAGAAATTAGAAAATTTGGAAAAAGAAAAAGAAAAGAACAATTTCATAAAAGTATATGATATTTATTTTGGTTTAATTCAAATTTCAAAAAAATTAAAAGATTTTGATAGTGTAAAAATGTATCAATCTGAGCTAATTCAATTACTAAAAGACGGAAAACTCAAGATCTCTGATATAGAACATAAAAGGAATAATATGGAGGAACAAGCTAATAATTTACTAGATCAAAATCTTTTTGAAGAAGCAGCTGAATTTTATGAGAATTGCGAAGAAATTTCTCATTTACTATTGTTATTAGATAGAGTAGAAGAATATTATAATATAGATAAATTTAGGAATAAAAGAAATGAAAGTTTAAAGAAAATTACACGAAAAAAAAGAGGAAATAAATAATGAAGAAAATTCCAGGCACTTTATTTCATATAGGAATTACAGGTTTAAGTAAGGATAATCTTAATTTAAAGATATGGTATAGAAATCAGATAATTTTTGAAAAATCAAGGTTATTAGAGGAAGAAATTATAGACAACATTCAAAAATTATTTGATAATAAAAACCTAAGTATTCCGCGAAATAGAATCGAATGGATTATAAAGGAAGAGTTAAAAGAATTAACTCCTGCTGCCAATATCACTTTTATTGAAAGTACAGTTTCTGAAATGCTTGAAGAATTTCAATACACAACCACTAATAATATGAAAAAAATAGTTTTAATGGGGCTCTCCAATGCAGGAAAAACATGCATTTATGAAAGAGTCTTTGAAGGAAAGAAACCATGGGAATTAATACATCAAACAGCAACTAAAGGAATTACTTATAAGGATTATGAAATTGGACCAATGACAAAACCAATGATTTGGGATTTAGGAGGGCAACAACAATACCTAGACGAATATCATGGACCTTTAAGAAAAAATATTTTTCGTAAAGCTTCTATATTATTGTATGTAGTTGATATAACTGATTATGACCGATTTGATAATGCTAGAATCGAATTTGAATGGGGTGTTAATCAAATCCTTTCCTTTAATCCTAATGCAAAATTAAATGTTTTTCTACATAAATCTGATCTTATTCATGATAAAGACTCAATAGCTTCACACATAAAGAAAGAATATGCCAAAAATCTTCCCCATGAAATCACTTATCATTTAACCTCTATATTTGATGAATCTTTATTTAAAGCTTGGAGCGACATAATTCGCGAACTCTCTCCTAAAAGTACGTTTATTAATTCAATTTTAAGACAATTTAAAAAGCAAAAAGGAGTAAAGGATGCAATGGTAATTGAAAGATATTCTGGCCTTACTTGCGGTTCCACAATAGATCCCTTTGATGAAGATATTGTTGTTGGTATGATTTCTTTATTGATTGTAACTATCGAAAAAGTTACAAAGAATATGGAATTAGAAAAATTTAAAGAATTCAAGTTAGAAACAAATTCTAGTAGCATATTACTAACAAATATTAATGAAGATTTAATACTCGTAGTTATTCTATCCCGTGAGGCATCAAATAACAACTTATTTGAGGAAATTGAAGAAGTAGCAAAAGAAGTTATTCTACAACTTAAAAAATTATGGATTGAGTGAGAGGAAATTCTAAAATGCCAAAAGGTATATTTTTTTTAATTCATGATGAAATAAGAGGACCAGAAGTTAAATGCTCTTATTTTACAAGTCCAATACCTTTACATCAAGAATTTATTTCAAAATTATATATGTCTCATGCTGGATTTGAATCATCTAATCTAATAGAAATCAAATTTGATCGCTATAAAAGTGTTTCATGTTTTACAGGAAATCTTGATCGAAGAAGTCAAAAAGAAGGTATATTAGGTTTAATCTTTGAGGAAAATGAGGTCTACAGTAATTTAGATTTATTTTTAATGCGAAATATAAATCTTGCTTCAAATAAACAAAATAATCAAACAATGAAAGATATTTTTATTAATAAACTCCTAAGTTATCTTGAATTGGTAAACCTTCTTGACAAGGTAGAAATTGAAAATATTCCAGAAATTTTCATTATAACAGGAGATAATGAATACAAATCCTGTTTGCTTAAAATGGGTGAAAAAAAAGTTTCAAATTCAGAGATGATAGATATTTATAAGAAAATTTTAGAAAACCTAATAATTCCTCAATATTTTTACATCAAATTAGATATAGAACAATTCGATAATAGTTATTTAATATTTAAAACAAATAGATCAATTCAAAATTTTAACAATATTATCTCAACTATAAAACTTCCCTTAGAAAACTTTTTTTATTATTCATTAGAAATCTTAATTCTATTTATGTTTCCCTCTATTGTTAAAATAGTTCCATATACACCCAAATTAGCTAAAAAATATATTGATAAACATAAATCACTCTTACAAACTCTTCAAAAATCTGAGAACTATCGTAAAGAATTTAATAATTTAATTTCATATCTAATAAAAGGAGATATTTACATTTCTCCTCTTTTAAAGAACTAAGTTAACTCGATTATTTTCTTTACAATATTTCTTAGAAACATATTTCCTATTGCAAAATTTACGATGTGAGAAAATAATATAACTAATATAAATTCTCTATCATGAATTTCAATATATTCTGAACATACTTTTTGATGATTTTTTAATTCAAGAAGCATTTTAATTATACTATGTAGTTTTTTCTCTTTCCTCACTTCGAATTCTTTGATTGTATTAAGTAAAGTATTATGTGGAATTGAGGAATATATAACTTTTCCGTCAGTAGTAAATATTGCACAACCTAATATTTCTCGATCATCTACACTATCTCTTAAAAGGTTAATTATATCTTGAAATAATAGTAAAGAAGTAAATTCACTAATGTCATCATTTTCTTCTTGAATACCATCTATCTCTCTGCTTTCAATGTATTCGATTTTCGAAAATTCAAAATCCCCTAATTGGTAACCTCTGATAGCACAAGCTTTATCAACAAATGCTTGAAAGTGGTGTTCACAGACCAATCCTGTAGGAATAGTAATCGTAGTTATGTGTTGACTTTGATTTATTATTTTTGAAGGAACTTGTAAACTTTTTTGTGTTTTACATTCAGGACATATTAATAATACCTTTTTGAATAAATCCTCTGGACTTTTTTCCCGTTTTTTACTTTTTAAATCGCTCATTTATTTACAATTTTGTTATCAAAAAGATGCATATTTTTTTGCTAATTTATTATAATTGATAATTTTGCTTTAATCTAATATAATTCTTTTTGTTAAAAAAAAAGACAAAGAAACAAAAAAGGAAAGTACAATTTTACTCCTTTTTCAATTAATATTGATTTAAAAAATAATTGATAAGATAAAAATACAAAATGTTTATATCTTAGATAAAACATCCAAATTATATTTAAAACAATATCTTCTCGGGTTTAACAACATAAAAACAAATATGATAGGTTGACTGAAAGTAATAATCAAAAAAACTTTAGTTAAAAACAAATTTATTGATATAAATTAAACCTAAATTTATTAAACTGATTTTATCATGGTTCTTTTTTTTGCATCCTTTTCTAATTTCTTATTCTTCCTCCGAACCATCTCTACAAATGATTCTACACGGGTAAGCAATCCAGCTTCTCCCGAATGCTCATCCATTGTTATTTCTAGAAAGGGTAAACCCACAACTTTCATATCTCGCATAATCAATTCAGATATAAGACTATCTGGACCACAAGCGAAAGATACTAGGAAAATTACTCCATCAATTTCATCCCGCCCTTTGGTAAGAAAGTATCTTATTGATTGCATGATTTCTTCTTCATGTTTCCAGTAATTCCGTAGGCCACCCCCTTTAGGATTTACTATTACTGGTTCTTTAAAAATAAATTCTGGTAGATTTTCAATAGTTATAACTTTAACTCCTTGATCTTTTAATTTCTTTTGAAAATCTAAATTAATAAAGGTATCAAAAATATTATACGCATGACCCAAGAGTAAGAACTTTATATCTCCTTTGCTTTTTTTCTTAGGTAATTTAAAAGGAATGTCTCTCTGAACCAATCTTAATGCATGGTTAACTGATGCTCCTTGCCTTAGGAATTTATGATAATCATCAAAATAATTTTGAGCTTCTCTATAAGCTTTTAATGATTGATTTTGTGTTTTACCCAATTCTTTTCCAAGTTCAATCACTGAAGTTACAATAGGAAATTCTTTCACATTTACCTCAAAATTTAAAATTTTAGGCACTCCGGGCAAAATTTTAATAACATCCGGAAGTGATATAAATTTAGGACAGAAATAAGCCTCTTTTACTTCTGCTACATATCGAGGAACAAAAAGATAGTCTAAATCTGGATGCTCTCTGATTAATTTTAATACTTGTCCATAATAAATTTTTACAGGGATGCACAGCTCTCCAAATCCATGAGTGACCCCTTCTTCAACAATTTTTTTATTAGTAGGGGGGCTCAATACGATTTCTACATCTAATTCTTCAAGTAGCTTTTTCCAAAAAGGATAATACCTATAAAAATGAAGGGCTCTTGGTATCCCGACTTTTACTTTACTTTTTCCTTCCTGTGTTTCCATTTCAAAAATTCCTCAGAATTTTCACGTGTCAGGCGTATCGTATACGAGTAAATCTCGAATCCTATCCATCATGCTATTAGTTAATCGTTTAAGTTCATCATAATCCGGCACTGGCTTACCCCAATACTGTTGATGTTCCATAAATGGTGACCCTGCTTTTAATATTTGACCTTTATAAAATTTCAACATTTTCGCATGTTTAGGA
>JAHLWP010000035.1 GCA_019057865.1 Promethearchaeota archaeon | reverse complement strand
AACAGGATGAATTAAATACTGAGAGCGATGAGGAGTTTGATGAAGGATTTCATGAGATGGAAGAGGTAACAGATGAGATTGATGAGGGATTTAATGGAGGATTTCATGAAATGGAAGAATTAACAGATGAGACTGATGAGGGATTTAATGGAGGATTTCATGAAATGGAAGAATTAACAGATGAGACTGATGAGGGATTTAATGGAGGATTTCATGAGATGGATGAGTTAGCAGACAGGAGCGATGAGGAGTTCGATGAGCAATTTGATGAGATGGGAGAAATAACGGATGAGGAGCTTGATAAGGAGTTCGATGAGCAATTTAACGAGATGGGAGAAATAACGGATGAGGAGCTTGATAAGGAGTTCGATGAGCAATTTGATGAGATGGAGGAAGTAACGGATGAGGAGCTTGATAAGGAGTTTGATGAGCAATTTGATGAGATGGAGGAAGTAACGGATGAGGAGCTTGATAAGGAATTTGATGAGCAATTTAATGAGATGGAAGAGGAATATGAAAATATCGGCTCTCAAAGTACTGTATTAATACCTGAAAAATCCGAAATAGAAGGAGAAAATCAGGAAGAACTTCAGGCTGAAAGTGAGGAATATACTGAGGAGGAAGATGAACACCTAGGAAATGAAGAAGAAGCAATAGAGATAGATCCAGAAGAATACGAAAATGACCAAGATCCTATTATTGATACCGAAGAGATAGAATTTGTTAGGGATATGGAAGAATTGGGGCGCATGCTGAAAGAATATGATGAGAAGTTAGGCTATCCTGAAGAAGAAAATGATAATACTGCTTTTAATGCAGAGCAAGCTTATAGGGAAATTAAAGAAAGAAATAGTAATAAAGAAGAAAAGGAAGAGGCCCAAGAATTAGAGGAACAAGAAAAAGAAATTACAGAAGATCAGAAGGAAGAGCATATTGAGGAAATACTTTCTGGTGATGCACAAGGGGAAGATGTCAATGATACATCAGAAGAAGCAGAGATAGAGCCAGAAGAGTTTGATTATCTTTGGGAAAAGTACGAACAGTATGAACAAGAAGGGAATAGTTCTGAAGAAATAAGGAATTTAATGCAGGAAGCAGAAGAAACTTATAACCTCTTAAAAAGTGTTGAAAAGCTCTATGAACATCAAGAAAAAGAGAAATTAAAGTCAGTTGACCATGAAGATGAAGAAGATGAAGAGGATGTAAGAGAAGAGATCGATAGGGTAGATGCGATAGAATATTTAGCAGATAGTGAAGAAGAATTATACCAACAAGGAAAATATCAAGAAGAAATCGATGAAAAAATGGAAGAACTCGCAGATAATTTTTTCCTTGTTGAAATAGAAGAAAACCAACAAAATGAACATATAAAAGATGTGAGTGAAGAACTAAAAATTGAACAGGCTGAAATTGATGAAGAACATTTGGCTCTTGAAGGACAAGAACAAAATGGGCAAATCTCTGTTTATGATAACGATGAAAACCTAGAAGCGCGTCAAGAAATGGATAGAAAAGAACCAGAAGAAGATGTCTACACAGAATTAGATGATATCGAAGTAGATGAAGTGCAGTCTTATCAAGAAAGAATTAAGGAGACCATAGAGAAAGAAAAAAAGTCAGAAAGCGAGGAAACAAAGGAAGAAGAATACGAACAGCTCCAGCAATTATATCGCCAAGAAACTGGTAAAAGACCAATATATGCTGGAAAAGACACCAAAGGATTTAGCCAATGGTTAGAACAACAAGATTTAAAAACTAAACAATTAGAAGAGAGAGAAAAACAAGAAGAGAAATGGCAAAAGAAACTTAAAAAGTGGATAGAAGGATCTACCGAAGAAGAGCTCAGCTCTGAAATTAAAGAAATTCTGAAAGAGATACTTCATAATTTTCAAGATTATGAAGATTTAGAAGAATTATATAAAAAATATGAAAATGGAGAATTAACTGAAATGGAAAGAGAGGAATTGCTATCTATTATAAAGAAACTCCGACATATAAATCCAATTTATTTACATTTATATTTGAATATAAGAGGATTTAAAGCATATTTTCAAGAAAGTCATTGGTGGAATCCTTGGTTAATTAACGAAATAAAATACAAGTTTCTCAGACATCTTTCCAATAAATATGAAGTCTTAAAACAACACTCAATAAATATTTCTAAATTTAAACAACTTCATGCTAAGCACATTCGAAAATTAATTTATAATATTTCACCAATAAAATCAGTGGGGTTAATAAATTATAAGAAAAAATTAAATCATAGAGAAAATGCATTATATATGAAACATAAAAAGAAAAATAACGAGATCGCTACTGTACCACCTCCTAATATAACTCATTTTAAGCAAAAAGCAATAAATATTAGAAAAGGCTCAAATAGAATTTTATTAATTCGATACTTAAAAAAATTAGATTTAAAGAATATCCTCATTATATATTCTTTCTTCTTAAGGTATTACAATACTTCAGATAGACCTGCCAACTTTGGTTCCACTATCAAAAATGAATTTAAAGATTGGTTAAAATTTAATTGCTTTTCTTCTCAAATTCAAAAAAACTTGTTGTTAAAAGCTTGTAAAAACATAAATGAAAATCAGGAGTTTACAAGGCTAATTATTGAAATTATTAAGACATCTAAATATTCTCTGAATAAAATTGCAACTTTACTAAAATCAATTGGTTTGTATATTAGTTATGTAACAATTAGGAAAATAGCTCTGAAAAAGGTATATTATGATAAATATAACCTATACAAAGAACGGTTTCCAGCAAAGAATGCTAGGATATCAAACACAAAAAAAGAAAAAATAATAACTGAACTTAAAAAAAAAAATCCGCCCTCCTTGAGAAAAATTGCTAAGATATTCTCAGTGTCTCAACGTACAATTATTAGGATTGCTTTAAGTCTTTATAAAGAGAATATCTATCTATATCATAAGAAATGGGCCCCAACAAGTAATTATATTACAAAAGCCCAAAAAGAAAATATATTGATAGAATTAGAGAAAAAGAATCCTTATACTCTACAAAAAATTGCTCAATTATCTTCAGTTTCCCCTATGTCTGTGTATAGAATGGCAAATGATCTTTATAAAGATAAGAGGGATATTTATAGGCAGAAATTCAATAGACATCATTTACCTAAAAATAAAAGGGATCAAATAAAGAAGGATATTATTAATTCAAAATTAAATATTAGAGAAATTGCCAGGAAAAATAATGTTTCTCATTCTTCTGTATGGTTTATAGCTTTGAAGTTCTTTAAAGACAATCGAAAAGCGTATAAGATTAGATTTCCAAATGAAGATTATCTGGACATAGGAAATGAATCTCATAATTGTATTAACTTCTTACTGACTGATTTTTTTGATAAAATTTTAAATGAGAAATATTATTCAGAACCCAGATATTTAAAAGATAGCAATAAGGGCCCTGATGGATTAATAATGAAAGAAGTTTTCCAAAAAGTTTTATCATTTAATATTAATAGAAATAAGCTTATAAATGAAATTGGATTAGACTTGAGAACAATAGCTAATATATGTGCTGTTATATTTGATTTTACAAATGATGTATCGGAAGAAAATATCAAAAAGAAGATTAGCAAGTACCAAAATAAAAATTTATTTTTTTTTATTGTTGGTATTAGATGGCATAAATCATGGGATACAAGAATAAAAAATATACCTTTAAATGATAATATCGTCTTAAGAAAAAATTGTTTTGTTATTAATTATGAATTATTTGAGGACCTAATAGGTCTTACTAAAGAATATAAGGATAAGTTCGAAAAGATTGTAAAATTAAATTTGAAGAGAGCTCTCAATTCTTTAATTGATTTCCATGAAGAATTAAGGTGTGATCTACATAAATCAGATGAGTTAATAAATGAATTAGAGAAGTTATGATGAATTATAAAACATTAAAGTGAATTTTTCCTAAAAATTAATAATAATTCCCTCCTTCTAAATTTAGAAAACTTAAATTTTATTTTATAATTATTCAATTAGAATAGTGTCTAAAGATCCGATGAAATGAAAACTAGACTAGGATGACCGATTCGTGAATTTGGGATGAGATCTTATAGTTACTTTGAGGATTAGAAAAGCTAAAATTAAGAATTTTAACAAATAAGGGGGGTAATCTACAATAAGTAGGAATGATAAGTTATAGTTACTTTGAGGATTATACAAACCTTAATCTAATTATAATAATCGAATAACAATTTATAAAAATATTTATTCATTTTTATATAACAACTGAAAAAGATTACAATAAAATGGAAATGGGATTATATAATAATATTAAGGATAATTTACCAATACAATTTTCAATATTTCAATTAATGAGTGTTTTGGGAATTGATGCCTCGCAAGTACGTAAAGTAAGAAATTTATTAAAACAATTTTATATGCAAGGATACATAAAAAGAATATCTAAAAATATGTATCAAAAGAATAAAAAAAAAAAAGACTAAAAATCAATTAATAACACTGATTTTTAAATTTAGTTGAGGGAGAATAAATCTAATTAATTGGTAAAACGACGCTATTACTCCTTCTCCTTTAATTGCTATTGTTTTTTTAAGCGATAGATTTTTGAATCTATCATAATTAATATTCGAAACAAAATCAAGTTCCTTTAATTTTTTTATATTATCTAAATCGTATTTATTTAAGGCAATTACTATAGGGATATTATATATTTCTTCTCCAAACAGTGTTTTTAATTCGTTCCAAGAGCATAAATTATGTTCTAAATATTCCAATTGTGAGTCAACTACAAATATTATACCATCTACTCCATTTAAAGTAGCTGGACGAGTACTTGCATAAAAATCTTGACCTGTGGCAGAATATATTAACAATTTCAATCCCCATTCAGTCCCCTTGAATTGTAAAACACCAAAATCAAAAAATAAGGTCCTCCCTACAGAATTATCAATAGACTCTAATATATCTTCTTTATTAAAATAAGAAAAGAGATGTTTAATCGATGTTGTTTTTCCTGACATGGCCGGTCCATAATATACTATTTTAACCTGTAATGTTTTATTTTCAAAATCATAAATCATATCAGATTCAACCCCATAGTGAAACTATTTTATCTCCCATAAATGCTTTTTTACCATCTTCTATTAAGATAGAAAAATTGTCCCCCCATTCCTTCGCAATAAATGATAGTATTCGGTTTATAGGTGCTTCTTCATAATCAATTGTTTCTAAAAGTGTTTTACTTCCTATATTTGTATTAATCTCTACATTATTTAATAATGATAATCTTGATAATATGAAGAAAGCTCTTTTTGAGCCTGAATAAAAATTTTGAATTTCACTTTTAACAATATTTTTTATCAATTCGTTTTTCTCTACTTCAAAATCTAATAAAGTCTTCATTAGATCATTATCAAGATGATTCACTTGAATTTTATCGGATAAGACTCTCTTCATTTTAGCAATAGATTTTTCGGTATCTTGAGATATTTTTCTGAAAATATTTTGTTCTAGTGTTAAATCAATTAATTTGAGATCAATTCCTTCTACTTCAATTGAAATATTATTAGCTGAGATCATTATAAATAAGACCTTATTCGCTTTTTTTATAATTAAGTTTTTTAAATAATTAAAATGATCTTTTTGGTCAGGAAGTTCCATTCCAATAAGCCAAGAATTAATATCTTCAATTTGACTTAGTGCTTTTCTACCTACATTGCAAGGACATCTTATATGACTTCTTTGAGAATTAAAATCGATATTTTCGTTTAAAATTAAATTATTGTATTCATTGTTTGAAATAAAGTCTGTATAAAACACATATTCTTTTCTAAAATGAATAAGTTCAGATAAATCGATTAGAAATTGATCAACTTGCTCTGAATCTTCTCCTAACACTATGATTGGAATTCTATCGAGAAGACAATATAAAATTAAGGAATTATAATTTTTTTTAAGTTTATCTAAAAATTCAAAAAAATTCATGCTTCCACCAATATTATTTAATTATTAATTCTCCCAATAATCTTTTAATGTCAAAAGTTCTATGATCTTGAATTTCAGATGCTTGCTTAATAAGGGTATTAATCTTTTTTGAGAATTGTGGAAGTATTAACCTTATAAGCCCCAATTTTTGACGTACTTTTCCAATTTCAGTACTAAATATTGCTTTTCCTAACCCATTAATAAACTGAAAAGTATTTTCACAATCAAGCAAAATATTCTCTGCTTGCATTTTTTTTAATAACCATGCACATCTGTTAGCTGTTTGAAAGAGCGAATAACTCATTGCAGAAATGTTATCTAACTTTTCTTTATTAACATCAAATTTTTTTAATATTTTAGAAACAATAAAACCACCTTCAATCGTAATAAAGGCATATTTTAAATCTGGAATTGTTAATGAAAAATTATTTAAAATTTTTCTTAGTTCAATTGATATATTTTCTGAAAAACTTAAAGAAAATGATGATACTCTCAAATTAAATTCTTCATTTTCTTTAACCTTGAATCCTTCGATTATATTTTGAATTTTCTGAGTTGTAAACTGAATTAAGGGTGGTTTGAATGATTCTCCGGAAGTTATTAAAGTTGTCTTAATTTTTTTCAAACATTCACTCGTTTGTAAAAATATACCCCCTAAATTAACGTTAGGTTGAGCTGTAATTGCTATAAAAAATTCATGATTGTTATCTAAAATACCTTGCTGTTCTAAAATTCTATTTAAAGAATGGTGCAAAGGACTATTTAATGGTGCGATTAAAATTTTCGCTTTTTTACCTTCAATTAAAATATATTTTAAATCATTTGGATGTAGATGTATTCCAACATTAAAAATTGCACTGGTTGCAGAACTGACATTAAAAATTTCATCTTTAGAGAACCAAACTCCAGTAGATTGAATTGGATTACCATCCCTCTGAGTCAATACTGCATTTTCTACTCCTTTTATTTGTTTAATTTGGTCTAAATGGATTCCTATTTTTTCTTTTAGGTGCATTTTAAATCCCAAGTACAATTTTTTGAAATGATACACTTTTATTTGAAAAGAGATTTTTAAAGTACGAAAATTTATTAAGAACAATTATATTTTCCTCAGAAAAACGTAAAAAATTTAAATATAGTGTTCTTATATTATATTATAGTAAATCGCATCTTTTCCGGTGTAAGCTTGGATTATGGTAGATATCCGTTAAATGAAGAGTTAAATCATTGATGCGATATAAAAAATGTAGTTATAATTTTAACAATTATAACTGAAGAAAGTTTTATTAAGAACCCCCAAGAGACGTCAAATTCCAGGAGTAAGAAATAAATCAACTCCTTGCGATAAGCTTCGATTTAAGTTAATTCCGGTTGATCCTGCCGGACCCGACTGCTATTTGGGTGAGAATAAGCCATGCGAGTCGAATGGGATACCTAAATCTCCCATGGCAAACTGCTCAGTAACACATGATCAACTTACCCTATAGAGAAAAATAACCTCGGGAAACTGAGGATAATGTTTCATAGTTGAATAGGCTTGGAAAAGTTTTTCAATAAAAGGGATAAAAAAAATGGTTTTTATCTGCTATAGGATAGGATCGTGGTCGATTATGGTTGTTGGTGAGGTAACGGCTCACCAAGCCGATAATCGATAGGGGCCGTGAGAGCGGGAGCCCCGAGATGGGTACTGAGACAACGACCCAGGCCTTACGAGGCGCAGCAGGCGCGGAACCTCCGCAATACACGAAAGTGTGACGGGGTTACCCAAAGTGCTCTTTCTAGAGCTGTGGTAGGTGAGTAATGTCCCCTACTAGAAAGGAGAGGGCAAGGCTGGTGCCAGCCGCCGCGGTAAAACCAGCTCTTCAAGTGGTCGGGATAATTATTGGGCTTAAAGTGTCCGTAGCCGGTTTAGAAAGTTCCTGGTAAAATCGGGTAGCTTAACTATCTGTATGCTAGGAATACTGCTATACTAGAGGGCGGGAGAGGTCTGAGGTACTACAGGGGTAGGGGTGAAATCTTATAATCCTTGTAGGACCACCAGTGGCGAAGGCGTCAGACTGGAACGCGCCTGACGGTGAGGGACGAAAGCCAGGGGAGCGAACCGGATTAGATACCCGGGTAGTCCTGGCCGTAAACGATGCATACTAGGTGATGGTACGGCCATGAGCCGTGTCAGTGCCGTAGGGAAACCGTTAAGTGTGCCGCCTGGGAAGTACGGTCGCAAGGCTAAAACTTAAAGGAATTGGCGGGGGAGCACCACAAGGGGTGAAGCCTGCGGTTCAATTGGACTCAACGCCGGGAAACTTACCAGGGGAGACAGCAGAATGCCGGTCAGGTTGACGACCTTACCTAACGAGCTGAGAGGAGGTGCATGGCCGTCGCCAGTTCGTGCTGTGAGGTATCCTGTTAAGTCAGGCAACGAACGAGATCCGCGCCTTTATTTGCCAGCAAGAAGTCACGACTTCGTTGGGAACACTAAAGGGACCGCCGTCGATAAGACGGAGGAAGGAGCGGGCAAAGGCAGGTCAGTATGCCCCGAAACCCCTGGGCTACACGCGGGCTGCAATGGTATGAACAATGGGCTGTAACTCCGAAAGGAGAAACCAATCCCGAAATCATATCTCAGTGGGGATTGTCGGCTGTAACCCGCCGACATGAACGTGGAATCCCTAGTAATCGTGTGTCATCATCGCACGGTGAATACGTCTCTGCTCCTTGCACACACCGCCCGTCGCTCCATCCGAGTGTGCTAAAAATGAGGTATGGTCAGACTGGTCATATCGAGTTTCTAGTATGCGAGGAGGGAGAAGTCGTAACAAGGTAGCCGTAGGGGAACCTGCGGCTGGATCACCTCCTATTTATTTAATTAATATTCTGGAATTTTTTTGGGTAAGTTCTTAATATACTTTCTTTCTCTTTTTTAATTAGAACTCTATAGATAAATATTTAATAAAAAGCATTAAAATGACTTATATCTAAAATGGGGTTAATATAGATGAGAATAAAAATTTACAATGAAAAGTTTACCTCTAAAAAATCTTTTTAATCTAATTGTTAAAATGAAAGGCGTTAAATAGGCACAGATTTTAATAATTGGATAGAAAAAAATATTAATTATTGTTATTTTTATTAATTGTTCAAAAAACCCAATCAAATGGGCCTGTAGATCAGTGGAAGATCGCTTGACAAAAACAAGCATTTTGCTTGATTTACAAGACTTGCATTCAAGAGGTCACGGGTTCAATTCCCGTCAGGTCCATTTATTTTTAAAAATTTACTATTAAACGACTGTAAAAGTATTACTATAATTCAATCAAAATTAATAATAGAATATTTGCTGATTTTATTTAAATTGGATTAATCCCAAAATATTCATTATTAAAAATAGGAAATTTTTAAATTTTTCTTTAAATATTCATTAATAATATGAAAATTTATTACTTTCTAACAATAACACTTCTTTTTTTGTATCAAGCTTCAGATGATGAAGTAGAACTATTTAATTTTGTATTAGTATTATTTGGACTTATTTTGTTAATTATTATACTTGTATATATACTATTAACTTCAAAAGAAGAGTAATTTTTCATTCAACTCTATTTGTTAGTCACAATTTTGATAATATCATTGTGTTTTAGTTCATAATTTTCTCCAAGCCGTTTTTTTGTTCTTGCATCAATACCAAATATAAAATTCTTAGCTAAATCGCTATGAATTTTATCCCTGACAAAGTCTCTTAATAGAGTTCCCTTTTCAACTAGAAAAGCATCAGGTAGAACATTATTTTTATTATCTGAATAGGTATTAATATCAGATACAGGATAAACACAAATCTGATTTGACACATTAAATGTAGCGAAGTTTAAAACTTTTTGAATCCCTGTCCCTTGATAAGGTCTTAATATTTTATCCTTTATCTTCTTTAATGTTTCAAATTCTTTAGAGCTCAATTTTTGTTGATTTAAAATTTTGAAATCTGTTGATCCAGGGAGATATTCAATGACCTTATCTTCATGATATTTTCTTAAAACCTGTTCTGCTAAAGCACTACACGGAAAAATTGGACCACTATATTTACTTTTTAGTTCATTTAAATTTTTTTCACTAATTTCTTTATCAATTTTATTTGCAATAATTATGATTGGTTTAGAAATTTTTCTTAATTTCTTTGAAAACATCAAAATATCTTGAGCTGTCCATGCTAATGGATTTTTTGTTTCTAATTTAGAATTTTTTAAAGCTAAAATAATTTCCTTTTTATTTATTTTGATACCTGAAAGTCTCTCATGTAATGCATCAACAATCATTTTCTTTTCTGATAAAATTCCTTTCGTGAATCTTTTCCAATCTTCTCTTTCAATAATCTCTTTAAACCATAAATCTATTTCATTCTCCAAAAATAAAATATCCTCATATGGATCATTTTCCCCTATTGAAACCATTTTACCAGATTTATCAAGAGCTCCTGTGATATCTACAATATGCAAAAGTGCATCTGCAATAATTAAATCATTGAGGAACTTGTTACCTAATCCCTTTCCTTTATGGGCATCTGGGACTAGCCCAGCTACATCTAATAAATTTATAGGTATAAAGCGAAAACCATCAATACAAAAAGAATTTTTTGCATTATCACTAACATTTAATTCTTTACACACACAATCCGTTTTTATGTAAGTAACACCCTTATTAGGCTCTATTGTAGTGAAAGGAATTTCGCTAACTTTAGCATTGGTTAAACAAGCAGCATTTAAAAAAGTAGTTTTTCCACTGCTAGGCTTTCCTACGATACCTACTGTTAATGTCATATATATAATTTATAGAATCTTAATATCTTAAAGTTTATTCCTCTTTGATTTGCTGATTATATAAATTATTTATATAAGATTGTAAATTTTTAAAAGAATGTTCCTGTAAATTTTTATTTAAAAGTTTCTCTTCAAAATTCAACTGATTCGAAACAGGGTTATTCTTAAAAGGTAAGTTTTGATTTTCTATTATTTTCTTGTTTTTCTTTTTAAAAATCGAAGAAAACTTTTTACTTTTTCTGATAAAAAAACTAAAAATTTTTCTCAGATAAATTAACAATTTTTTCTTTTGAATTTTTGGTATTGTATTGATATTACTTTTAATTGATTCCATAATAAGACTATTAGTTTTAGATATCTCTGAAATGGATAGAGATTCATCTTTAATAAGTGGAATCTTTAATAAAAAGGGTTCTTTGATTGAATTTATCCTTATGATACACTGCCCCTCCTCTAAAATTGATAAGTAATGTTTTTTTTCTATATCAAGGTTTAACAACTCACACATAATATCTTTTTCTATATGATTTTTGAAAGTTAAAACGATTCCATTATTAGCGAGAATGTCTCTACTGATATCGGGGCGTGAAGCTAAAGTAATTAAACATTCCCCTGTCCCTCTCTGTAATAAAGCAATATCTTCTAAATAAGTAGTTAATTTATTTTTTCTCCTTAAATCTCTTGGAGCAAAGTATTGAGCGTCTTCAATTATTGTAATGTGTTTAATACCTTTGAAATTATAAGCTCCTTTAGATAAATTCTTATCCCATAAATATTTCAATATCATATTTAAGAAAAAGAGTGCATCTTCTTTTTCACCACCTAAGCGAATGATTGAGCTTAAATCTAAAATTATATTTCTTTTAAATAATTTGTTTATATTAATTTCATTTTCTTCTTCAAATATTGAATTCAATGGTCCAGTCGAAAATCTTCTTATTCGATTTTTAATACTAATAAGAGTTTGGTTTAACATCGGAATATTCCCCTTATTTTCTTTAAGATATTCTCCACAAAAGTCTTCAAAACCTTTCCAATTTTGAAGATTTTTACTTTGGCAAACCTTTGTCAATATTTCAACTAGAACTTTCTCCATTTGAGGAGAATATTCCGAACTATCATCTAGAAACTGTCCACTTTTCAAAATATCAAATATTCTTTCAGCATGAATGATTGGATTTGAACTTTCAGGATTAAAGATATTTATTGAAAAGTTTTCTCCAGGCCAAAGAATGAGTACATTATTAATTTTTTTTTGTAAAAAATGGTATTCTCCTTTAAATTCGACTAAGAAAAAGGGGATGTTTTGAACTTTTGTAAAATTTATTAATAAATTTTGAAGAAAATTGCTTTTACCTGTACCTGTTGCTCCACAAATAAACATATGTTTCTCAAGGTCCTTAATAGATAAAATAAATCTCTGTTTTTTAATTTTCCCCCTTAGAATTCTCCCTATAAGAATATTACCCTTTTTAGATTCTAATCGTGAGGGTATATCAAGATCTATTATGGTCTTATCAAAATGAAAAAAGGTTAAAAGAAAAAGAATAATCGATATGCCTAACATAAAATTTGATAAATTAAAGATTATCATAGGAATAGTAAATTCATAATCATTATCTATGAAATATTTTGAATGATTGAAAATAAAAAAAGGGATATTCACTATAACTAGGATTGCTGAAAATGCAAAAAATATGAAAAGTAAAATTTTAATCCTATATAAAAAATATTTTCTTTTCCTATATATGTAGAAAATAATATTTGTTAATAAACAAAATAGACTTATAATCAAAAAAATTAAAAAAGATATCAAAATTACATCTCATTTATCAATAAATAATTCTTTGAGATTAAAAACAACACTAAAATTTAGAGGAAGAGAATCAAATTCCACAAAAAATTAATATAAACATAATTTTGGTAAAAATTAGTTTATATTTTTATTATTACAATAAAAGAACAAAAAGGTCTTATTCATTAAATCTTTAAATTTCTAAATAATAACATTAAGTTTGTTATTAATCTTATTCTTTTTATTTAAAGAAAGAGATAAGATATTCAAAATTTTGAATATATCCTTTAAACAACTTAATACTAGTTAATTTTCGTAAACTTTTTTAATTTTATGACTTAGAGATCTATATAAAGAAAATTATTAAAATTAAAATTTTGAAAGTGAAAATTAAATGGCACAATTATCAGGTGTCCCTATCCTCATTTTAAAAGAAGGGACCGAAAGAAAACGTGGAAAAGATGCCCAAAAAAATAATATAGCCGCCGCAAAAGCAGTAGCAGAAGCAGTAAGAACTACATTAGGACCAAAAGGCATGGATAAAATGCTAGTTGACTCATTAGGAGATGTTACAATAACAAATGATGGAGCAACCATCTTAGATACTATTGATGTTGAACACCCAGCAGCTAAAATGATAGTTGGAGTAGCAAAAACTCAAGATGAAAAAGTTGGAGATGGTACAACGACTAGCGTAATTATATCTGGAGAACTATTAAATCTTGCAGAAGAATTAATGGAACAATCAGTACATCCCACAATAATTTTTAGAGGGTATAGAAAGGCCCTTTTAAAAAGTAAAGAAATTTTACTGGATCTTGCAATCAAAATAGATATCAATGACAATAACATATTAACTAAAGTTGCAGAAACATCAATGAATAGTAAATTAATAACGGGTGTAAAAAGTCATTTTGCTAGCATCGCTGTAAAAGCAGTTAGTCAAATTAAAGAACAACGTGGTGATAATGTTATAATTGATTTGGATCAAATCCAGATAATCAAAAAAGAAGGAAAAAGCCTTTTAGACACTAATATTATTGATGGAATTATCGTTGATAAAGAAATAGTTCATCCAATGATGCCAAAATCTCTTAAAAATGCAAAAATTGCCTTAATAAACTCTTCTTTAGAAGTTGAGAAAACAGAGTTTGATGCTGAAATAAGAATTCAGACCCCGGATCAAATAAATAAATTTCTTGAAGAAGAAGCAAATATGTTAAAAAATCGTGTTGCAAAATTAAAAGAAGTAGGTGCTAACGTTGTATTTTGCCAGAAAGGAGTTGATGATAAAGCTCAGAACTTCCTTGCTAAGGAGAATATCATTTGTATTAGGAGAGTTAAAAGATCTGATATGGAGAAACTAGCAAGAGCTACTAATGCGAGAATTATTAACAATATTTTTGAAATTACCCCACAAGATTTAGGAAATTCTGGAAAAGTAGAAGAAAAGAAAATCGGAGATGATAATATGATTTTTGTTTCAGAATGTACTGATCCTAAGGCTGTTAGTATATTAATTAGAGCAGGAATCGAACATGTGGTCGATGAAGCAGAAAGAATGTTACATGATGCATTATCAGTAGTAAAAGCAGCAATAGAATTACCTTATATTTTACCTGGTGGAGGTGCTTCCGAAATAGAATTAGCAAAGCGACTAAGGGCATATGCAAGATCAATTGGGGGTAGAGAACAATTAGCAATAGAAATTTATGCTAATGCTTTGGAGATTATACCAAAAACATTAGTAGAAAATGCGGGTTATAATCCAGTTGATTTAATTGTTGAACTAAGATCTAAACATGAAAATGATGACGGTAAGGCCAATGGAGTAAATATTGATACTGGAAAACCAGATAACATGGTACAATTAGGTGTTCTTGAACCATTGTCCATTTTAACCCAAGCAATACAATCAGCAACAGAAGTCTCCTCGATGATATTAAAGATTGACGATGTAATTGCCGCTTCAGGACTCTCAAAGAGTAGTGGAGAATAGAACTTTATTTTAATCTTACTTATTTTTTTAAAATTTATTTAAATTCTTAAATTGGCTCCCCCAATGAAATTTAGAAAGCAATAATTCTGCATAATTATAAAAACCAGTAATAAAAAAAGTAGCTGCTATTGCTTCTACAGAACTCAACTTTTCCCATTTTCCATAATTTGTTGGATTTGCTGCCAATAAAGGAGGTAATCTACGCGATACTCCTAAATTAAATTTATTTAAATCCAAAAGCTTATTCCAAGAACAATCAATTACAGTAAGACCATATCTAATGATAATTTCCCTATCATCAATGGTTAGTTCTGTTCGAGCGAAAGGATTTAGAACAATTGAATTATTCAATACACCCTTGATTTTTTTTATTATTTTTAATAAGTTAAATTTCTTTAGTTTTAAGGCTGTGCATTTTTTTGGATCACACTCTCTATAATGAAGACAATAAATCTTTGGCATGTATACTATAGAGTTATCATCCTTCATAACTCAACCTTTAAGTCAACTATTACATTATTATCTAATAGTAGGAATATATATTCTCATAAATCATGAGTTTTCTTATCCTTAATCATATTTATAACTAGTAAGAACATTTATAGACTCAATGAAGTTCTGTGTCGTTTTTTCACTCCCAAGAATTTCTAATATTGAAAAAATAATATTTCTGGCTTCACTAATAACGGGAATACCTCCATATGTTAATGTAAACAATCCAATAAAAGATATTTCCTGAACATTTGAAGTATCTTCCATTTTTGAAAAATTTATTTTTCCTGAAGGACTTGCGAGAAGACCATAAAAATTTTCAGTATCTTGACCTGCGATTGCTATATAACTTAAGAGATCACCAATTGAGCTTCCTTCTGATTCTTCTTTCATTTTTTGAAATGCTACGTTAGCATTTGCAGAAAATGCTTCAACGGAAACAGGTAAATCTTTCCCACTAACTTCTCGAGCATCTAAAGTCAAACCAGAAGGGCTAACTAAACTATACCTGATAAATATAGGATTTTGAACAGAATCCAAAACAGTGCTTATAGAATTTAAGATATCTGATTTATCAATTTTTTCAGGGAGGTATGATGTAAAAGGAACTTCTGATCCCATCCCGAAAAGATACGTAGCACTTCGAACTTTATCGCAAAACTCTTCAATTTCTTTTTCAGATTCTCTGCCACCCCCAAAAAAATCACCTAACTTTTGTTTTAAATAATACATAGAACTAGCTAGATTATCAGCATCTAATGGCCATTCTTTATGATAATCATGAACTATTGTAAGAAGAGTTTCATTAATTCTTATTGTTATCAAACAAATCTTATCAAAATATGAAAATGAAATAACTTGATCTTTAATGTTCAAATCTTCCCAATTTTCTTGACTAGCAGAAAACGCTGCTGATGCTAAACTTGTTATTTGATTTGGATTTAAATCTATATCACTTTTCCTGCCAATTTTAGCTATAGATAGACCATTTTGATCACATAGAACTACTAAGATTGTTCCTTCAGATGCCCGTAAAATAGACGTTAAATGTTTAATTAAAGATTCCCTTACACTCATAAAAAACTCAGGCTTTTTTTTTATTATTAATATAAAATTTTTATATTATATATAATAATAAATTTTTTTCTTTTAATTCAATCGTATTTAGAACTAAGTTCACAAATATAAAATTTATTTATTTCTAACCATTTTAATTAAATAATAAATCTACAATTTAATCTCAAAAAGCGGGAATCGCCAAGTCTGGTCAAAGGTGGTGGACTTAGAATCCATTCTCGTAGGAGTTCGGGAGTTCAAATCTCCCTTCCCGCATTAGATTCAATACCACATAAATTAAAATATCAAATTTAGAAATTTCAATGAATTTGTACAAAAGATACTTATTTTAAGAGTTAATTAATTACTAAGTCTAATTTTCCAAAATAGATTATGAAAAAATTTAAAATTAAAAAATAATTACAAAATTATACATAAGTCGTGATTTATCAAATTCTTTGAATAATATTATTTGATTACTCTATCATAAGGATAAAAAAAATTAATTAGATAAAAATTTGCTCCCGTAGTGTAGTCTGGCCAATCAATCCCTTCAATATTGAGAAGGAAAGGGCGTGGCATACGGGGCCTTCATATAGACCTATTTCCTTCGTCTATAGGGAAAACCCCTGCGACCCGGGTTCGAATCCCGGCGGGAGCATTATAATTGATTAAATAATAAATATAAAATTTCACACTCTTTTTTATTATTATTTTAAAAGAGAAGTAAAGCGCCCCTGGCTTTTCCCACTGCTTGGAGCTCGAACATTGTATGGAACCCGTTCTGTCTGGATATCATCAGACAGAATATCGAACATGCGACCGCCCGGTTAACTTCCGGAGAAGCTGTGAAATCAAGCTTACTTAGCCGGGTGCTTTAGGCGCACATAATTTAGGCGGTGCTCTACCTAACTGAGCTACAGAGGCGCTTTTTATGATTATTTTATAATAATTTTATTAAATATTATATTTAGCTTTTACTGTTTAATAAAACCAGATTAAAATCAGAATTTTAATATTATATCATATTTGTTTGAGTGGCATAATAGATTAACCATTTTGCCATGGCCTGAAAAGAATCTGTTACATTGATATTTCCTTTCGAAGAACAAAATACGCACTGATTACATTTAGCTTTTTCAGCATAATCATTTGCAATTTCGTAAACAACTTCATGGTTGGGTAGATCCCATTTCATACCCATAAGAATTATTGGTATAAATCCAGCTTTTTGGCGGATGATCTTAAGCCATTCAGGTATTTCTCTAAATGTATCATAATCGCTTATATCAAAACATATGAATGCTCCACTAGCCCCTTTACAATAGTCGGGTAGAAGTTCGCGAAAACGTTTTTCTCCTGCAAAATCCCAGAGTTGCATTTTAACAGCTTCTCCTGTATCAAGAATTTCAGATTTTGTATAAAAACCTGCACCTATAGTCATTTTATACCCTTCTTCGAATCTCCCTGTACAATAACGAGTTATCATAGCAGTTTTTCCAACTCCACCAGCCCCTGCCACAATTACTTTAAATATCCATGAACTTTGCATATTAATTATTCACATTATTAAACTAAAATAAAGAGTACAGTTTTTTATATTAAATAAAATTTAATCTTTATATATTTTTTTACTTGATAAATTAAATCTAATATTATAAATTTAAAAGATAAATTTTTAATGTTTAATTTATCAAATTTAAGTTCCCTCTTTTTTACATTATAAAAGTGTCACTCTAGAGTGAAAGATTTTTAAAAGATATTGTTCTATTATTTTTCAAGTATTGTATTTTAAAAAGATTTTAATATTAAAGGTTGTGAAAAGAGAGTATTAAAGACGACGACATTTGTCCAATATGTAGTTTTCCAAAAGAACTATGTATTTGTGAAGGCTTAAGTGCTGATGAGCAACAAATAATAATATCTAATGACACAAGGAAATGGGGGCGAGTGGTTACAGTAATAACATTTGTAGGGAATTTTGATGTTAATCTTAAAGATATCTTAACAAAAGCAAAGAAAAAGTGTGCTTCAGGCGGAACTGTAAGAAATAACGAGGTTGAACTTCAAGGAGATCATCGTTTTAAGATGAAAAAGTTTTTAATTGATTTAGGATTTCCTGAAGAAAATATCCTTATTCAAGAAAAAAGAAAAAAAAGGTAAATAATAATAATTAACATCTCTTTCAGAAATCTAGATATAAAAAGTTATATAATTAAAAAAATAAATCTTTACCTAATTTCTATGGATTTCAATATTTATAAAGTAATCTTTAAAGGAGTTCAAGAGTCTGAAAATAAGAAATTAACATTGAGCTTTAAAGATATAACTTCAGATAAACCAATAAAGGTTACAACTCAATTTATCTTGGAGCTAAAAAACTTGAGTGAATTAAGCCACAACATTTTATATTTTCAAAATATTGAAGAGGTTGTTGTAATTGGTACTAAAAAATCTAGATATTCATATAATTATTATTTTATTGTATTATATACACTTAAATCAGATGGAGCAAAAGTAGGTTATTTAATTGGAAATGTGAAAAAATTGGGTGATATTGTAGTAGGAGTTTGGCCATTTAATTTACAAACCACAGATTTATCATCTGAGAAGATTCTTAAAAATTATCGAAATTTAATAAACAAACCTCATGAATATGCAAATATTTGCCTAATAGACCAATAAAATATTAATCTTTTATTTTTACTACTTAGTTTTTAAGTTGGTTTAGAATAAAAAAATAATTATAAATTAATATTAATTATAAATTAACTATATTTTTACTTTTTAAAAACGCTATTAATTCACTTTCGCTAGGCATCCCTGTTCTAGCTCCCAATTTCTGAATTTTTAATGCTGCAGCAGCATTTGCATAAATGATTGATTTTTCCAAATTCATTTTTTTAATCCAATAAGCTACTGATAAGGCTCCATTAAAAGTATCACCAGCACCTGTAGTGTCTATTATATTATCAACTTTAAAACATGGAATTTTTTTTTGAAATTCTTTTGTTGCAACTAGGGCCCCTTCACTTCCTAAAGTTATAACTACAATTGGTACTCCTTTCTTAATTAATCTTTCAGCAGCTTTTTTAGGTGTTTTACATTTTGTAATTAAATTAGCACCTTTTTTGTTAGGTATTAGGATATCTGCCTCTAGAATTATCTTTTTTAAAACTTTCCACCCTCTCTGAGCAATCTGAGGTTCCAAATCTATACTAACCTTTACATCATGTTTTTTCGCAATTTCAATTGCTTTTTTAGTAAGTTCAGGATGAATTATTGTTGTATGCAAAAGTTTTGCTTCAGCTATATACGATTCATCTAAATCAGAAATTTTTAATTTTGTATTATACATATGAGTTGATTGGATAATTGTTTTTTCCCCTTTAGCAATAAATATAAAATTGATTGGAGTTTTTTTGCCTAGTTTCTTGCTTATAAATGATACATCTACATTTTCATTTTTAAAGTCTTTAATTAAGAAATCTCCATATAAATCATCTCCAACTGCACCAATAAATCCACACCTACCTCCTAGTCTAGCTATTGCTACTAAAAAATTGGCAGTCACTCCACCTGGAAAATATTTCTCGGTTAATGCATCAACTTTTTCATCAGGTCTCGGAAAATGTGGTATTTCAGCCACCCAATCTATAACGGCTTCCCCTAATCCTATAATATCAACTTCCTTCATATAAAATAAATCTTAATTTCTATACTGATTATAATCTAACAAATTAATCTATTTATAAAAATACTGATAAAAGCAATAAAAACTAGTTAAAAAAAGTGTATTATACAATCAAATTAGAATTAAATTTCGTTTATTATTTGCTCTAAATCATAATTGACATCTACTTCTTGAAAATCAAAAGCATTTAATTCATACGAATTTGAATAATCATTGAATTTAACCTTTCCTTTGATGCAAATATCTCTTCCTACTAACTGGCTTGAAAGTTTCTCTAAAACTTTATCATAATCAGAAGTATCCATTACTTTCATTATAATTTCAGTTTCTTTTCCAAGTAATTTCTCAGCAATGTCACCTATAAATGAAGAACGTATTATACCACTCTCATCGTCAATAAAAAGGTTTAAAATCATTCTAGGTTTTATTTCACCCTTTTCTTCACAATTACAATTTTCTATCTTTCTAAAACATTTAGAACAGGCATTGTAGATATTTATTCTGTTTATTTCTTTAGCAATAAAACCTTTTATTTCAAAGACACCTAGTGAGTTTATTTCACTAATTTTTGTAATATTATTCGAATGAGAAATATTTTTAGTCTCTGATATACCTTCAAATTTCTTGAGGTTGCTAAAACTAAGATTAATTATTTCTAAATTTGTATCCGCTATTATTGAAGCTTCTTTTCTCCCAGAATAACTATTAACTCTTAAGAGTGTATTTTTAATCATTACTCCTGTATTATTTGATAGTTTTTTCGATAGGCTTTCTGCTCTTTCACGCCATGCTGTAATTCTAATGAAATCTGTATTATCACTCACAATAAAATTCAATAAATAAACTTCATCCCCTGATTTTAGTCTAACTTTTTTCAAATTATCAATAGAGGTAATAATTCCTTTAAATGAGACAATATTTTGTCTACTTTGAAGTTGGTTAATATTTTCAACTAATTCAACTTCTAGTTGTATAGGTTGATCTTTTTTAGTGATGCTTGAGCTAGAACTAGCAAATAAGTCTATTGTTGTAGAATCGAGATTATTTAATCTTGGATTCAAATTAGTAATTGCGATATAATCATCAGATTCAAATTCTTTAAATTTCTGAGTATCTTCATTCCAAAAAGTAGCTCTTATAGATCCTGTAGAATCCATCAAAATAAGAGACCCTACCTTTCCACTTTCGCCATTTTTTTTTACAAATTCTTTTATTGGAAATTTTTGTATTACTTTTCCTTCAATAGCAACTGATTTCATTGTTAAATCAATATTACTTATTGAGATAAATTCCTCTTTTATTTTAGGATAATTTTTATAATCAACATCTTCGGGTGATAAGATTATCTTTCCTAAATTACCTATATGAATTTCAACTTCTTCATATTTACCTTTTTTGGCATATCCATTTAAAATCTTAACCAATTCATTTTTAACAAAATTATTTTCTTTAAAAATATTTATGTGTTCGTCCCATAAGACAATTCGTATATCTCCGGTATCATCATGTAATAAAAAGGATCCCACTTTTCCAATATTACCATCACTTTTATTAAAAGTGAAGACACTATTGATTTCTTTAACCCTGCCTATCAGAGTTATATTTTTCATATTTACGCTAATATCAGCAACCTTAATATCAATATCTTCTAGGAGTCTTTTAGTTTCTTCCTTTATATCAACTCCTAACTCTTTAGCAATAATAAATAAAGCACCTTCATCAGAAATTAAACCTTTTAACTCTGTCTTCTTTTCTTCAACTAATTGTTCAATTTCCTTTCTTTCTAAACCGGTATTTTCAATTATTTTCCTAATATATGCCTCAGTTTTCATATAAAACACAACAAATTTGCAGTTTAATTAATCAATGGTATTTTAGAAATTATACTTTAAAAATAAAATTATTTAATAATTAATTAATATCAATTTTTTTAAAAAAAAAAAGAGTATTCCATATCTGTAATTTTTTGAACTTTTGTTTTAATTATAGAAATTATTTTTAGTTAAATTCTATGGTCGGCTTTAAAATTATACCCGTAATAGATATATTAAATTCTGAAGCGGTACATGCGGTAAAAGGTGAAAGAAATAAATATAAACCTTTAAAATCCAAAATTCTTAAATCTTCAAATCCAATTGAAATTATAAAAGATTTAAAACAACAAACTTGCTTTTATGAGTTTTATATTGCAGATTTAGATGCGATTATTAAAAAAAAACCGAATTTAGACCTATATATTAAAATATTAGAGACTTTAAATGTAAATATAATGATAGATCCAGGAATTAGAAATAGAAAAGATCTTTTAATTTTTTCTAAATTTGATTTTAATAAATTAATTTTGGGCCTAGAAACAATAGGAGATTTTCAAATAATTTCTGACGCTATAAATATTGTAGGGAATGATAAATTAATTGTAAGTATAGATATGTGTAAGGGAAAAATCATCTCAAGTATTAAAGAAATAAAGAACCAAATACCTTTGAAAGTGATTAAAAAAATAGAAGAAATTGGGATTAGGGAAATTATACTTTTAGATTTATATCGAGTTGGGCAGAAATTGGGAGGTATTCCTTTATCATATCAAGAAATTTTGCGTTCTTTTAAGGGAAACATATTGGTAGGAGGAGGTATTAAAAATTTCAATGATATAATAAGTTTTAAAGAACGAAATTTCTCAGGTGTATTAATTGCTACTGCTTTATATGATGGATCATTAAATATTGATAAATTGAAAAGTTTTAAGCAAAAAAAAAAATTTAATCGATAAAAATCACACCTGTACTTGATACATTTAAAGATTTCTTACAAACAGGGCAAGAATGTTTCATTCTAACCCAATCTATTAAATGATCTTTATGCGCTTTTGCTTCACATATAGGACAACCGGTTAGTTCGTCAAAGATTTCTATATTTTTGCCGCATACAGAACACTTTGTTTTCGACACAGTTTTAACTCTAATTAATTCTTTTTTTATATCTAAAATTACTTTTTCAGTATTTTCCGCATTAGGATTAATTTGCTTGAGCTCATCTTTTGTATCAACACAAAATATAGATCCTTCAGTATCATCTTTCTTATTACCAATCCAAACTACTTTTCCTTTAAAATAACTGGAGCCTTGATGTTCTAATGATAGATTTAATCGCCTATCTTCCATAACATAGGTTTGTATTACTTTAGTATACTTTAAATCTAGATTATCAGATAATTGTTTAATCACTTCAATTGGTTCTTTAAAAACTTCGTTAGTCATGTCTACTTTTGTAATTTCTTTTGGAGACATAATATTACCAAATTTTATTTTATATTTAATAATAATAATTTAATTTAAATTTTTATGTAATATTCTTATTTAAGATTTTTTTATAGGTTAATTAACTAATATTAAATAGCAGTATGAATTAATATCTAAAAAATATTTTAAATATTTTTTACTTAATATAAATAAGTTATGCGGAACAAAATCAAACTATTAGTAAGTCCTAAAACTATTGAAGAGGCTAAAATTGCCATTGCTGCTCAAGCTGATTATATAGATTGCAAAAACCCTGAAGAGGGATCTTTGGGGGCAAATTTTCCTTGGATGATTAAAAGGATGAAAAGTTTAATCCCGTTTCATAGTTCTCAACTTTTAAGTGCAACTATTGGTGATTTTCCTTATTTACCGGGCTCTGCTTCATTAGCTGCTTTAGGAGCAGCAGTTTCAGGTGCAGATATTATAAAAGTAGGATTGAAAGGTCCAAAAAATAAGGAACAGGGTATTAAATTAATGAAGAATGTTGTTAAAGCAGTAAAAGATTTTAATAAAAATATCTTAGTCGTAGCTGCTGGTTATGCTGATTATTCTAGAATGGAAACATCACCTGAATTTTTATCAATTCCAGAAATAGCAACTAAATCTGGAGCTGAAATTGCTATGCTAGATACTTATATTAAAGATGAAAAAAATTTATTTGATTTTTTAAATGTTGATCAACTACTTGAGTTTAAAAATAAAGCCATAAAATCGAATCTTAGAGTTGCTTTAGCTGGAAATTTAAATCTTAAAGTTTTACCTAAAATTAAGCAGATCTCACCCGATATAATTGGTGTAAGAAGCGTTATATGTGAGGGAAATGATAGAAATAATGGAATGATAAAGGCAGATCTAATACAAAAATTAAAGCAAGAATTATACAAATAATTCCTTAACAATGCCTCAAACATCTAACTTAAAAATTGAGATTAGACCGGCAAATAATGAAAGTTTAACTGATTTAGATTTATGTGCAAAAGAGTTTATAGATTTTATTGATGATTTTAAGAATAAGTTTTTAAATAAAGATTTTTTTGTTCTATCAGCTCATCTTAATGATATATTAGTAGGTATTTTAGTAGCTGAAGATAAAAGTCAAGTGGATTCACTAGAGAAATTAGTCCCTATAATGTACTTACACTTATTATTTGTGAATCCAATCTCTCGTAATAAAAAAATTGGAGAAAAAATATTAAAAGAATTCTTAAGTATTCAAAAACAAAAAGGAATAGCATACATCTATATAAAAATTCCTCAAAATTATAAAGAAGGAATTAAATATTTAAGCAAAAATAATTTTCAACATGTAGGTAAGAAAGCAAATAAAATTATTTTAAAGTATAATTTATGGAATGATTATGGTATAAGAAAATGCCATAATATTAGTGATATATTTAACAATATATTCCAATAAATTCCATAAGAAGAATCTCTTTTTTTAAATGTTTTTTAGAATTTGAGGCCCTTTATCGTTAAATAATAAGTTATAAATTTCTATTTGCGGTTTATATGAATTAAATATTTCTAATACTTGCTCTCTATTCTTATTTTTACAAATACAATATACTGAACGTCCTAATTGATTCATACTTGCTCCTAATATATTCAATTTATTTAAACTCGCCATTAACTCTTTAATCTCAGTTAAGTTTAAGATTTCAAGTATCTCTGTTTCTTCTACAAATTCAATTGAAGCATTAATAAAGGTTTTTATATTTAGTTTGAAGGTTAATTTCTCTAAAGCCCTTCTACCGGCCATCTTTATTTTCAAATTTAATACAGGATCTGTTAAAATAGATTTGGTAGGGATTATCCCAAAAGATCCACTAATAATTATTAAATCTTTAGGAAACTCTATACGCTCAAAAACACAGGGATACCCAGGTTCTTTTAACATGCATAATCCACCTGCCAATTGTCCACATACTGTACCTAATCCTGTTTGATTTACAACTTCGGCAATATGAGCAATTCTACCTTTTTCAATTTTCGATAAATTCAATCTTAAAACTTGGTTTAAGCCATATATTGCACCTAAAGCTCCTGAACCACTTGCTCCATATCCACATCCAACAGGTAAATCAAAATCATGATAAATTTCAATTTTAACAGGCTTCGATAAATAAAATTTGTTAATATAATTATAAATGTAATAGGTAGTTTCGGCTTTTTGGTTAACTTTCTTTTTGTTAATATATATATTTAATTCATTTTTATCTAATTCATCCACTCCTTCGATTATTACTTTAGTTCTACCCACAGCACTAACGTTAAAGCCAGCTCCTCTTGAGCCAATTTTTTCAGGATTTTTTATTTTTTTATCATTAATTTTATCTACAATCTCAAAGAATGCTGATATTCTGTGAGGAACTTCAACAATAACTTCTTTTGAATCTAAGGTCATCTATGTTAAGAAACTTAATTTATTAAATCAACTATATATTAATAAAAGGATAAATTGAATGAAAATATTATGAATGAAAATATGAAAGAAAATAATGTTATAAAAATTGGTGGATCATTAATATTTACTGAGGAGTACAAAATTAATGTAAAAAAAATTGCTGAATTTTGTAAGATTTTTAAAAGCAGGAAATATTCGGGTACTCATGTTATTGTTTGTGGCGGGGGATTAGTTGCAAGAGAGTATATAAATGCAGTGAGATCGTTTAATGGATCAGAAGCATTATGTGATGCTTTTGGTATTGAAATATCCCGTATTAATTCAAAATTATTTATAGCATCTTTTCAAGATTTTGCTTATCCACTTGTACCAAAATCAATTGAGGAATTGTCTATAGCAATTCTTTTTAATAAATTTATTATAATGGGTGGATTGCAACCAGGACAGTCTACAACTTCTGTAGCTCTTGAAGTAGCAGAGTTTATAGGTGCACAAGATTTAGTAATTCTAACAGATGTAAATGGTATTTATGATAAAGATCCAAAGAAGTTTAATGATGCAAAATTATTTAAACACCTTAATTACGATGAGCTACAAGAGTTAATTGTAAAAAAAACATATTCTAAACAGGCTGCGGCAGGAGAATATCGTATTTTTGATATGGTTTCTTTACAAATCTTAAAGCGTAGTAATATAAAAGTTTTTATAATGTCTGGGAAAGAGCTTAGTGAATTCAAAAAATTTTGGAAAGGAGATAAAGCTATAAGTGGGACTATTATCTCGAAAGATTGAAGATCTCATAAATTATTTTAATTAAGATTATTTAATTAATATAGCATTTAATTTAATCATATTAAAAGGAAAATAGTATGTCTCAATCCTCGTGGAAAGATCAAATTAAAAAAAAATGGGGACCCCATCTACATTGTTCTATTTGTGGTAAGGCAATGCCACCTGATAGAAAATTTTGCAGCCAAGGCTGTAAAGATAACTATATCGAACAAGATAGAAAACAGAAGAAAAAATCGAGGATCCAGTGTATTTTCTTAATTGTAATGTTGGCAGTAATGATGTTGGTAATGACTGTACCTATGCTCTTTTAACAAAAATAACTAAAAGATTTTCTCCTCTAACCTTTACCTTATTTTACGATTCAAAGGAAAATACTTTCGAAAGAATTTATAATAAAATTTAATTATATTATTATGTAAAAGCAGAGATAACTGAATAAAAGAGGGATTTTAACATAGTTTTTATTTTTTAAAGTATTAATTTATGTAAAAAATTCTTCAAGCAGGGATAACCAAGCCTGGTCAACGGTGCCGGACTCAAGATCTGTTAAATACAATTCCGTTGATTAATGCAATTTCTGATGAGAAATCCGGTCTCACAGGAGTACGTGGGTTCAAATCCCACTCCCTGCATTTTATTTTTTTTCTTTAATAGCATTTAAAACGTTATTTATGAAATCTATAAGTGGTTTAGCTATTTCCTTATCCTTTTTCTTAATTTTCAGAAATAAAAGAAGCAATACAGGTGCTTTAAGAATATTTGAAGCTCTTTCAGCTATCAATGTACTTAAGAGTTTTGGGTCTACACCAAACAGACTATATGATGCTGTGGTTGATTTTAAACCTTCAATAGGAGGGGGTGTTCCTAATGTTACATTTCCAATTCCCATATTTTCTTGATCTGATATAAGTAAAAGAAAACTTTTATGTAATTGAAAAAGATTTAAATAAATTGTAAGATCTTCAATTTTTATATCCTTTTCTGCTAAGAGCTTCATTTTTTTCCAATTAATATTACTTTTAAGGTAATAATAAAATATATAAGTCCTGTTTTAACAATGCTTATATAATTTAATTTTATTTAAATATTACATAAAAATTAGTCGTCATTTTATATAATCAAATTATAAATTCATTTCATAGTAAATTTCGAAGTGTTAAAAATTGAGCTTAAAAATAATAGAAAATTAGATAATGAACTGCTCTTATGTTATAATTGCGGGACAAATATTAATAATCAAATACAAAAATATTGTCCAAATTGTCATGTAATTCTAAATCCTAATGATTATATTAAATGGAAGAAAAGTTGGTGTGGATTTTTATGTTGTTGGGGCCTACTTCCTTTTCTTATTGCGCTCCTAATTAGTTTAATAATTTTTTAACAATCAGGTATACCAAAAAAAAATCTTTTTTAATATTATGAATTAAAGTATTTGAAAAGATGATTATTTAAGACTAGAGATAGTCATAAAATTAATCAGAAGAAAGAATGACATCAGATATCCTTTGTCTTCGAATATCAAAGTCGTGATCAATATATACTGTTATACAATGTTGATCCTTATTTTGGAGGTTCATATGAACATAACTTATAGGAACTATTGGCAAATTTGAGCTTAAAACCATCCTTTTTGGAATAGGTATAGGTATAACTGCTTTACATCTCTCACAATTTACTAAAACAGCTTTCTTATCAGGAGATTCTACTTTCTTTATTCTTTCAAGTACATCGGGTGATAAGTCAGGAGAATCTAAAGCAAATTTTTCTTTTTGTTTTGGTGCTTCTGGTATAGTTGGAATCTGTAATTCTACATCTTCTTCTGATGGATAATCAATACTCCCATTTTGATTTTTTGGTTTTGGTTTTTTAGCAAATAACTTTTTCATTTTTTTTAAGTAACTTTTTTCTTTTTTTTCTCCCACAAATCTCACAGTTGTCCAATATTTAAATTGCTTTTAATATTTTTTTCGCTTATATAGCTGGATTTTAAACGCCAAAAATCTTTCTTAATTCATTATAAATTTCTGATAACTCAGTAATTATCTGGATATTATTTTGTTGAAGATAATAACTGATATATCCTGAAAGACCTTCAGTATCCTTAAGCCATTCTAAAAATGATTGTATCTCACCTTTTAGATGAGGATCAATATTTATACTTGCTTTGGCTGTCCCTCCCATTGCAGCACCTTTAGCACCTAACTGAGTACTTCCTTCTATATATGGACCTTGGGAGCTCAGTGATGCTAATGTTCTAGCAGTATCCATATATGCTGCATTCATTGGACCATCTGGTTCAATATAAGTAATTACCTTATGCACTTCATCTTTTGCCCCAACAATATGACCTTCCCCTCTAATTGAAGTAGCAACTAATCTTTCTGAAGTGCACTGCAGAAGTGAATATTTCACTCCTGAAATCATAATAAATTGAGCATTCATGGAGGCCCAACTTGATAAAACTCTTCCAACATCAACACTAATATCCCAATTATCTGTAGAATAGATAATATCCCTTCCACGGATCACTACAGCAGCAATAATCGATGGTTCAGCTTGCATTAAATTATGAATCGCAGATTCTGGATCAACTGGCATTTTATTTTTTTCCCATTCTAATAGATTAATATCTGAATCTAATAAGATTTAATGACATTAATATTTATTATAAAATAATTATATACTAATTAATTAAAAATTTATTCATAACAATACTCTAAACTTTTCATTTCTTTTTTTTAATATTAATTCTACCAAATTTTGGTTTTTCATAAAGTTTAATTTGATCAAATACAAAATAATTTTTAAAAAATGTTTTATGGGGCTTATCATCCTTCTTTAGAGTTTCTAAATGATTATTTAGATCTTTATTATTTTTAAATAATTTCCCACACACTGGACAACTTGGTGAGCTATTTTCTAATAAACCCTTTGGAATTTTAACTACTATTGGAAATTTTCTTTTTCTATTAAACCTAGCTGATTGATATCGACAAAAATGCCTTACTAATTTTCCATAGGGTGGGTATTCAAAAAATACTTTACTGCCATGAGTACATTCCCAATATAACACATCTACACCACATTTTGGGCATTTTGTTTGAAAAGAACGAAGATAGCAATGTCTTCCATGAGCCTTATAAAAATGTCGCATTATATTGAGAGAAATACCGAACTTATTAAAACTTTTTGATTTAATTTAAAAAACTAAAATTAAAAATTGAGTATATTATTAACCGACAAATCCTTGAAACGCAAACATTTAAATGTGGGAAAATGATTATAGAAATTAAATAACTGAATTTTAAAAGAGTAGACATATTTGGATCTTTCAATGACTCAAGAAAATTTAAAATTATGCCCAGAATGTGGCAATAAAACTTTAATTTCAGATGAGTCTCGGGGTGAGGTAATATGTAATGTATGTGGGCTGGTATTATTACAAAGACTCATCGATTCCGGTCCTGAATGGCGAGCATTTACGTCAGAAGAAGCAAACAAGAAAGCTAGAGTAGGAGCACCAACAACTCTAACTTTACATGATAAAGGATTAAGTACAATGATAGGTTGGAAAAATAAAGACGCTTTTGGAAAGACTATAAGCCCTAAAATGAAAGCAGAAGTATACCGTTTAAGGAAATGGCATGTAAGAACAAGGACAAATAAATCAATCGATAGGAATTTAGCATACGCAATGAATGAATTAGATAGATTTTCTTCTCAACTAAACTTATCTAAAGATTTAAAAGAATCTTCAGCTTATATTTACAGAAAAATGGCTCAAAAAAATCTCATTAGGGGAAGATCCATAGAAGCTATGTTAATAGCATCGATTTACTTATCTTGTAGATTGAGTAACATACCAAAAACTCTTGATGATTTCATTGAATTTGCATCAGTTGATAAAAGGAAGGTTGCACGATGTTATAGATTAATTTTAAGAGAATTAAAAATTAATATTAAAGTATCTTCCCCAATAAATTTTATTCCAAGATTCTGCGCTGAATTAAAGCTTTCAGGAAGAACTCAAAATAGGGCTGCTTCAATTTTAAAATTAGCAAAAAAGTATCGTATCACAGCAGGGAAAGCTCCAACGGGTTTAGCAGGAGCTGCTTTATACGTAGCAGCTATACAGGAAGGGGAGCGTCGAACACAGAAAGAAATTTCCTTAACTGCTGGCGTGACTGAAGCAACTATTCGGAATAGATATAAAGAACTTCTAAATCACCTCAATTTTGAATTGAATGTATAAATAAAGCCCATCTCTACTATACATTAACCTTTTTAATAGTAACAAATTAAAGAATTAAAAAAACCTTTTATTTAAAAAAAGAATAAACTTTAGCGAACTTTAATTCGCTTTATAACATCTGGTCGTTTTTTATATAATATTCGAAATCCACAGTGAGAACACTTGATACCGGGAAGGGCACTTAATTCTTTTTTACTCACTTCTTTTCCACAGCTTTTTCTAGCACATATGTATCTCATTATTATTTTGAATTTAACATAATTAATATATTTTTTGCTTAATCTCTTTAACGTAGAAAAGAGTTTTATAAGTATAATTTATAATTAATCTAATCTATAACCTTAAATGTATAATGATTTTCTTTTATCATCAGTATCAATAATTTGGAGAGTCTCAAGATCCTTTTCTAATTGATCTCTTTTGATTTGAAGATTTTTTGTTATGCTTTCAATATTCTCTAAAGAATATTTCTTTTTAATTGGTAAGGTAAATGACTTTTTAAGCATTTCTAAAAGTGTAATGGATGCTTTTAAATCAGTAATATCCTCATTAACCATCGCAATATTATCAGTTTCAGCAAGAAAAACTAAACCATCAACATTAAATCTTGCCTTTGCCAATGTAGGAATTAAACCATTCGCACCGATAATAACTCCTTTTTGGATCTTTTCACAGTTATTCTTTATTAAATACTTCTCTAATAACTCACGATCTGTAGAGCTAGCAAATATTTTTGGAATTTTTGAGTTAAGCATTCGACTACTTACAGGATAAGCTCCTAAAGCTACAATTAATTTTATCCCACATTGCATAATGATTTTTGTAAGAAAATTTGATATTTTATATATTCCTTTAGGAGTTAAACTTTGAGCATCAGCAGTAATTAATACAATATCCCTCAATTTATTTGGATCTTTCCAATAGAGAATTTCCGCTTTAGGAGCAGATAATATACTATCATCCACAATTGCTCCGGCGGGGTAATCATCAAAAATAATGTCCATAAAATTCTCAGCATCAAGCTGGCCTATTAACGAATCTAATGCAAATTTACCAACATCAGCAATGCCAGGCATTCCCAAGATACAAATTGGATTATTAAAATCTTCTTTAGAAAGATCTATATGTTTGATAATTCTTATTCCTTCCATATCTTAAACCTTATTTTTTCAAAAATAACTCTATTAATAAGGTTTTTTTTATCAATTTAAAAACGATGTATTATCCTAGTAGACACAAGAATTAGTGTAAAAGTAATATAATCATATTATCAAAAACTTAATTTAAGAAAACAACTTGATCCTATCAAAGATCTTAATTATTAGGCTAGATAACAACATTAATAATTTAAAAGCTTATGATTTTAAAATATCGTTGTATGAAGTGTGGAATATGTTGTTATGAGGTCGAGGAAAATGAACCTGGATATAGGAAAAGAATTCCTCTTTATCCAGAAGAAGTAGATGAATTAATTGAGCTAGCGAAGAAATATGAAATCGAATTTAAAGTTATAGAAGATTTAGTTTTTCCTGATATTATTAATAAAAATATTTTAGTTCTAACATTTAAGATATGTTTAGATAATCCTAAAGCATGTTGTCCTTTTTACGATCAAGAGGAAGGTTGTACTATTCATGAAAAAAAGCCTTTAGCATGTAAAGCATATCCATTAGCCTTAAAAAGAATAGATTCATTTAATATGGAGCTAAGTATTGATCCATTGTGTAATTTTGTTAGTGAAAATTATAATGAATTAAAAAACATAAGTTTGAATAAGATTAAAGAAATATTTGAAATTGAATATCCTAATGTTGAAAGATTCTATAGAAAAAACAAAAACTTGATATTAAAGATAAGACAATTAGAATTTGAAAATAAGATAAAAATCGCACATGAAATCTCTCTTGATGATTTCAATAAAGCATTAAAAGAATGGGATCGTATAGAAATTAGAGTTAAATAATTTGCTTTGAAAATATATAACATACAAAAATTGTATTTTAAACTAAGAAAAGATTGATAATCTTATATGAAGAAATTTGTCTCTCTACTTTCGGGAGGATTAGATAGTCCAGTTGCTGCATTTTTAATGATTAATAAGAAATATCATCCTATTTTTATATCGTTTTTAACTTCAGACGATGAAAATAATTCCATGAAAAAAAAGCTGATTGAAATTGTTAAAATCTTAAAAAAATTTACAAAAAAAAATATTAAATTGTATTTAATTAACCATGATTTAAATTTAGAACTTTTTAAAACCGGAAGTGAAAGAAAATTAACCTGTATTTTATGTAAAAGATTAATGATAAGGATAGCCATGCAGATTGGAAAAAATGAAAACATAAATCTCATAGTAACTGGTGACATATTAGGAGAACAAGCTAGTCAAACTCTTGATAACTTATTTGCATATAATAACCTACTACATAATTTTGTAATCTTGCGCCCCTTAATAGGCTGGGATAAACTTGAAGTAATAAGATTAAGTGAAAAAATCGGATTGTACAATATTTGTTCTCAAAGTTCAGCTAGTTGCCAATATAATCCTCAATTTCCTGAAACTCATGCAAAACCTTTAGAAATTATTAAAGCTGAATCAACTCTTAATTTAGTTGATCTAGTAAAAGAATCAATAAGAAATGTTGAAATTTTATATTTTTAACCTCAAATCCCTAATTATTTCACTAAATTCTTGATCTTCTAATTCTTTAATTTTATAATTGTTTAGAGCTTCACTAATGATTTGAGCTATAAGATGCTTACAAAAAAGTCTTTCTTTTTTTATAATAACTGATTTATAAAAATCTTGACAACTACAAAATATTTTAGGATACATTAAATGCTCTTGATTTTCACCCATCGCGGTCCAAACTATTCTATTTGAGGGTTTATATATGTTTTTTGTAATTCCCCTTTTTAAAACTTCAATAATATTAGTAGATTTGTCAGGAAAGAGGACTTCTAAGAAATCTATTAGTTCCTCGTCAAGAACCAGCTTCTTTTTAGCCATTTCAAAAATGGCTAATAATAAATCTTTTGACATTTGTATCTTATTTATAAATATAATTAATAAGTAAAAAGGATCAATATATTTTGAATCATATTTTATTTCTTCCTACAAGATATTATCCATCAATATCTGGTGCTGAATTTTATTTTCAAAGAATGGCAGAAATTTTAACAAAAAAATATGATTATAATGTAGATATCTATACTTCAAATGCGATTGACTTCAAAGCTTTAAGAGAATCTAATGGGAGATTTATAACGAGGAATAATAAGTATTTTAACGGAGTAAATAACATTAGGATTAATAGATTCTCGATAAACTATAATCTTTCTCCTGATGATATAATAAATAAATTAAAAAAAATTCCTAATTTTGATTTTTTAAATTTAAGTAATGAAAGTTTAATAAAATTTATAGAAAATGGGCCGTATATGGAGGATTTAATCAATTTTTTCTTAAAAAAACCAACAATAAATTATGATTTAATACATGCTACATTTTATCCTTATTTTAACTTAATCATCGCTTTAATTTTAGGAAATCTCATTAACAAACCTAAAATTTGTACTCCATTTTTTCATTTTTCAAATCCACGTTACTTAGATTCAAGTTTAATTGAGGTTTTAAGCAAATTTGATGTCATTATAACTTGTACAAATCTTGAAAAGAAAGTTTTGATAAAAAACTATGGTATGCAAAAAGAAAAAATTATGGTAATTCCTATGGGTGTGGATTATGAAAAATTTAAAGACATTAAAAACTCCAAACACGTAAAATCTTATTTCAAACAAAATTTTTTTAAAAGAAAGGAAAAAAATTATAAATTAGTGTTATTCTGTGGATATAAAAACTATGAAAAAGGGGCACTTTCAATCTTAAAAGCAATCCCTTACATCTTACAAAAGGTTCCTAGAATTTATTTTGTTTTTATTGGTCCTTCAACCTTAGCATTTAACCGTGAATTATCAAAAGTTCGTAAGTTAAGAAATGCTAGAATCCTTAATTTTACACCTGATAATTTAACTGGTTATTTTGATAAAAAAAAGCTGAGTGCATTTAGAGAAGCAGATTTATATTTAATGCCAAGTCGAAGTGATGCTTTTGGAATTTCATTTTTAGAAGCTTGGGCTGCCGGAAAACCAGTAATTGGAGCGAAAATTGGTGCTACACCAGAAGTAATAAGAGAAAATTATGATGGACTCTTAGTGGAATTCGATAATCCAATTGATATTGCCAAAAAAGTTCTTGTTCTATTAAAAAATAGGAGATTAAAAAAAAAATTTGGCTTAGCAGGACAATTAAAGGTATCACAAAATTATACATGGGATATAATTGCAGAAAAAACACATTTATTATATCAAAATCTAATAAATAAAAAATAATGATAATAATATGAAAAAAATCTCTGGAAATCCTTTCTTAAAGAAAGAGGGAGGCAAAATTTTAATTGATTTGATATATCTTGAAGATATTCTAAATAAATTTAAAACTCCATTATTAATTTTTTTGGAAAACAGAATAAGAGATAATGTCAAATCATTTATAGATGTTGTTAGTTCTGAATTTAATGATTTTGAATGCTATTATTCATTTAAAGCTAATTTTCTTCCCGATATTTGTAATATTATATGTTCAGAAAGAATTGGTGCAAATGTTGTCGGGTTACCTGAACTTAGATTAGCATTAAAAATCGGATTTCCCCCTAATAAAATATTAGCTGGAGGGCCCTATTTACCAAAAGAAATGATAAGACTTAGTATAAAAAACCAAATCAAGGAATTAATAGTATATAATTTAAATGACATAAAAAAAATTAATTTAGTTGCTCAGAAATTTAATACTAACCAAAATATTTGTATCAGAGTTAATTCTCAGAAATATAATAGTAAATTAGGTATTAATTTTGATAAAAAAAACTTAATATTTTTAGAAAGGCTAATTACAAGTTGTAAAAATATCAAAATAACAACAATACTATCTCATTATAGTACTCAAATGAATAATTTTGAGCAATTTAAAAAAAATATTACAACTATTATAGAGGCTTTAAAGAATTTTTCGCGAATTGGGATTAATGTTAAAAATATAAATATTGGAGGGGGTTTTCCAGAAGCTACTATAATGCCTCAAAACCAATTAAGAAAAATTGTTAAAAATATAAGAACCATCTTTGAGGATTTTAGTATTAATTATGAGAAAATTTATTTTGAACCTGGTAGGTACTTTGTTGGTGATGCTGGTTTATTTATAGCTAAAATTCTAAAAGTATCTAATGATCGAAATGTTTTCTTAAATATAGGAAATCACATATGTCCGAAATTCGCTAGATGTTCTCTAAGGTTTTATAATGCCTCTAAAATCCATCTTTCGCATAATGAACCAACAACATTCTTAGGAATAGTTCCAACTGATCAAGATGTATTAGCAAAAGATTACTTTTTTAGTGAGTATATAAAAGAAGGGGATAAAGTTTTAGTCACCAATACAGGTGCGTACTGTTTAACTTTTTCAAATCGCTTTCCATATCCTTTACCAAAGATTTTCCTCATTAAAGATAATCAATTAAAGCAAATCTTTGATCCTGATATCGAAAAGGATTTTTCATTACATTGAATTTTATATAAGATATATAATATTTAGATATCACATCAATTATAATTTTCCAATTTTATTTTTTTTTTAAAGAATTAATTAAATTCAATAATTGATTTTGAATGGAATCATTTATCAAAAATGCACGTAAGAGAGAAATAAATAATCCCCAAATTGAAAATTTGGGCTATGCCAATATTAAGATCCTTGGATGTGGTGGTGCAGGAAATAATACAATTAATAGATTAATGAAAATAGGAATAAGAGGGGCTCAGTGTATTGCTATAAATACCGATTGCCAACATTTAGATGCTGTGGAGTCTCAAATAAAAATTTTAATTGGAAAAAATTTAACAAGGGGACTTGGTGCGGGTGGTAATCCTGAGATTGGTAAAGCAGCTGCGGAAGAATCTCGAGAAGCTTTAACAAGAGTTTTAAGAGATTCAAATTTAGTATTTATAACATGTGGAGAAGGAGGGGGAACTGGGACAGGTAGTGCTCCCATTATAGCTGAAATTGCGAAACTGGAAGGTGCTATTGTAGTAGGAGTAGTGACTCTACCATTTGAAACGGAAATTGGACGGATGGATAAAGCAAAAATTGGTTTAAATCTTTTAAAAAGATATGTTGATACATTGGTCGTAATAGATAATAATCGATTATTAGAAATTGCCCCTAACTTACCAATCATAGAAGCTTTCAGTGTTGCTGATGAAGTATTAGCAACAATGGTAAAAGGTATTACTGAAACAATATCATTACCATCCTTGATTAATTTGGATTTCGCAGATGTTAGAACAATATTGAGTACTGGTGGTGTTGCAATTGTAGGGGTTGGTGAATCAAATGGAAATGAGAATCGTGTTGATGACGCTATTAATGACGCACTTAATACTCCATTATTAGATGTGAGTATAGAAGGAGCAAAAGGTGCTTTAATTCATATTTGTGGAGGAAATGACATGACTTTAGCAGAAGCTAACTCAGTCGCTAAAAAAATATCAGAAAAAATGGATGTAAATGACTCTATGGTTATTTGGGGTGCACGTGTTTCGGATGAATTTGATGGATTTTTAAGAGTCATGCTTCTTATTACAGGTATTAAATCTCCTCAAATTTTTGGTAATTGTTTTTCAATGAATCAACCATCCTATAAACCTAAATTTAAAAAATCAAAATTAGGTTTATCCAATGATATATTTAACATTGGTGAAATTGCTTTTGATTAATTTTTTTTTAATATTTCTTTAAATATTCCTAATTATACTAAATTATATGGAATACAAGTTTTCTCCAAAAATAAAAAATGAAATAGATGGGATTCTTAAAGAAATAAGTTTTTGGAATGAATTCTTTTCTATTAATTTTGATTTTTATTTCGATGGTTGGGGTATTTTCTTAAAAGAAAAAAGTCTTTATCCACGGAGTATAGTTATTTTCAAATCTTACACTACGAATTCATATTCTATTAAAAGCTTTGAAGTTCACCTTAATTATTCTAAAAAGGAAGAGTTTAATGAAATTTTTTCAGTAGAAAACATTAGAAATCAAAGCCTTTTACTCAAAGAATTAAAAGAAATTATATATGGAAAAGATATTTTAAATAATGCCTCTAAAATCTATAAAAACAAGTTTTTAAAATAGATTATTAAAATTCAGGTTTATACATCTGTCTAAATTGCTCTTTCTTTTTTTCATTATATTTATTTTCTAAAAACCTTAAAGCAACATGATGAGGCATTCCATTTATCAACATACTTACTGCCTTTCTTGCAATCTGTAAATTTTCATAATCTGCTATGATGGATACAGTTTTTCCGTATACTGAAATGTAACTTTCAGCAAATCTTTCAATTGCCTTACGCATTTCTCCATTTCTTCCAATAATACGTCCTTTAATTCGTTTAATCCTCTTATCTGATTTACCTAAAAGTAAAAAAAGATTAAAAATTTCCAGTTCATAAGTTTCATCCAATAATTTCATTGCTTTAACAGGATTAAACCCTCTATTAATCGCGTTAACAATTTTTTCTGCTGTGTAAACATTAATTGGATTGTAATTTAGAACGTTAATTAATGGTAAAATCTCACATTCACCGGTTTTACTATCTAAATTAATTTTTACTGCTAATGCTTTTTCAATCTCTTTTTTTGTTTCTCCATCCTTCCCGATTAAGACTGCTATACGATTTTTACCAATTTTCATTTTTATATAAAAAATTTTGATTAAATCATTTTACTTTATTTATTTAATTGTCTAAATTTATGACTTCATAATAAAATTTTTCGGGATCTGGTGTTTTGACCCCTAATTTTTTAAAATAATTCAACATATTCTTAATATCTCTAACTAGATAAACTTCTGCTTTAGGATGTTGAATTGACACTGCTTGTGAAATATCAATTACAACCGGTTTTTGATTATGATATAAGATGTTAAATTCACTAAGGTCTCCATGAACTAGTTTAGCTTTTTGAAATAATATCTTTATGAAATCTAATAATTCGTCTAATAAATCATTTATATTCTTTGGGCTTTTAATATTCTTCAGTATTGGGGCGGGAATGGATTCAAAACCAATATATTCCATTAATAATATGTTATTCTTAATATAGATTGGTTTTGGAACACTTAATCCTACTTTAAATGCTCTTTTAAGGTTTTTAAATTCTTTACTTGCCCATAAAAAAATAATTTTTGAAATATTACTAGGAATTTTCTTAAATCTTGGATCTCCAATAATATAATTCCTCATCCATTTTGAAGTATTACTATCAATTTTATAAATTTTTACAGCAACTTCTTCTCCACTTCTATCATATGCTAGATAGACATTTGCTTCTTTCCCGGCTGAGATTATCCCTTCAATTCTTTCAAGTGGTCCATGTGTTAATATTCTATTTAATTGAAATATTGTACGTTCATCAAAAACAGATTCTATTACTGCTCTTTTCTTTGATTGATCAATCTTTTTTATTCTTTTATTATCTATTTTCCTTTTTTGCAACTCATCAATATTAGTCTCAAATTTATTGTTGAATTCCTCATCTAAAATTTCATTGAATTCCTCATCTAAAATTTCATCGAATTCCTCATCTATTTCATCTTTATCTTGTTCCAATAAAGTTGCCTCTATATTTTTTTCTTAAGAATTTTCTCATTAAAAAAGTAGGAATAATTTTTTATCAATTTTGAATTCTTTTTGTTTCTTAGGAAGACTTTATTTTTAGTAATCTTCTCAACAAGAAAATCTTCATTTTCTATTATAACAATATCATTTTTTTGTATTGGTAAAAATTTTATTAAGGTTTTTAATCTATATAGGTTTTTACCCTTTTGAATATCTCTGCCAATTAATTTCTTTGTCCCTTTTATTAAAAAGTAGTACTTAACTCTTAATAGTTTTATGATATAATTCATTAATTCATTTGAACTTAAATATAAGTCTACACCAAATTTTTGATCCTCTATTTTTGAAATATAATGTTTTTGATCTTTTTCAAATAGTTTTTCAGCATACTTATTTATCTCATCTAGGGCTTTATCTATTAAATCAAATTGAGTTTCATCTTTTACTCGTAATTGAATAATTGATATATAATAAGTTCCTCCCCTTATATTTGAACAGTTTTTACACAGAAGATAATTTAAATTTACATTAATTGTTTCTTGATACTTCAAATTAGTGTTTTCTTTCATTTTTCCATTAACAACGATATCGAGGTTTTTTAATAAATCTTTTGAAGAAAATATATAACTTTTCTCATCAAGAGTGATAGAAAACTCAATATTACCCTTTTTCAAATAATTTTTTAATAAGAATCTATGGATAGCTTCATTGATTGTAGGGAATAATTCGTTATCTCTCGGTTCAATCCAAACTTCTTTTTTGGAATAACTTCCACAATCTATACAAATATTCAATGAAAATCGTTTAGGTAAATCAAATAAAGGTTTTTCCTTTAAATAACAATCGTAACACATTCCAAAATGAGGATCAGCATCACTAACTACTTTGCCACATATAGCACAAAATCGATTTGGCATTAAAACATCATCTTTAAAGCCATTGGAACTCCATTAATAGATCTTATTCCCTCTTTAGGGAGAATTTTATAATCAATTGCTTTACTAATTATATTTTCACCTACAATATTGAAGTAAGATGCTTCTTTTAAAATTTCAATAGCATCCTCTAAATTAAATAATTTTCCTCCAAAAAATTGATTTGAAATCTCGATTCTCAAATTACCTTCCTTAAAAACTTGGTTAAGTAATTTTTCATCGCAACAAGCAATTGTCTCAATTTCATCTTTAAGATGAATTTTCAGGTATACTTTCATATCCTTTCTAGTTTATTTTTCTTTTATCTCTTGTCTTGCTCCACAGGCAGTGCATTTAAGATAATATTTTTTACCCTCTCTTTGAATTTGAGTATCTGGTTTATTACAAATACTACATAATACGTAGGTTTTTGTATAATTTTCAATTAACCGGTTTAATACTTGTTCTTTATATTGACCTTTCAAGAATAATTGTTGCCCACGAATCTCACCCATTGTCCCTGCTTTTTTAAGGAAAATTCCCATAAAATGCTTTTTATCTCTATTTAGAGTGTTAAGAATTTTATTAAGATTTGTGATAAAAGTATTTTTTGATTCTATACGAATTTCTACCTTGGGAATCTCAAATCTAGCAGACTGCTTTACATTTTCTGGAATTTTTTCATATACTTTATCTAGCAATTTCTTATAATCGTATAAATCCATGATTATTATCAAATTTGAATTAAACTTAATTATAAATATAAAAAATTGCGTAGAAAATATATTTTACTTTTTTGAAATATTGTTTTATAACTTTACTTTTAATAAGATTGATAATAATTATCAGATTGATAAATTCTTGATTCCATCTCCAGATCTTTAATATATTTTTTCAAAACACTTTCAGTAATTTGAATCAATTTGTTTAGCTCTTCAAAATTAATCCCAAATCCATTTGAAGAATGTTCCTCAATTACTTTATATATGTTTTCTTTAATATCCTCTTTTTTAATGTTTTGTTCCTCGTGAAATAAATCATCCACATAGATTTCATCAACATCATTAACATTTTCTAGTAGATCTGGTATCTCTTGGATTTCTCCTGATTTAATTTTTTTAACTACTTCCCCATTTCTCAACAAAATTAGATTTGGATCTTCTACTTTCGTTAAAAAATTTATTGAGATCGTGTTATACAGTTTCCATTTTTTTGGGAAATTTCCAACCAAATCAATGACATCTCCTTTCTTCAAGTTTTCATATTTTTCAAAATTAGCCTCCCATTTAACTGCCTGAACCAATCCAGTACCATCATCTAAATCGAATATAATTCTTTGTCTTTCTTCACCTTCTCTTTGATAAACCTCCTCTCGCTTTTCAATAATAGTTCCAATAATATGAACATTCTTTATTTTCCCAAAAATAGTGTATAGTAAGACATCATCCTCAGAAAATTGACCTTCTAAGACATGCTTAATCATACACTTAATTGCTGGAAATTTACTTTGATAAAAACTCATTCAAATCCATTTCTTATGATTCATAAATTCTAAATAAATATTATTATATGAACAACTTATTTTAGCTATAATTGTTAAGCTGCAAATAATTATTATTATCAAATCTTTAATAAAAACTGTGTGTCTTAATATATTTCGTTAATAAATAAGAAAAAGTAGTAGCGGGGGTTCGATTTTCAATCTGCTGGAAATCAGCATCTTACTTTTGAACGAACGATCTCAGGGTCTCTCCATGGTAAATATTTACCACATATGAGCCCTGCGGCATAAACCAGGCTAGCCCACCCCGCTTTTAATACATTGAGGATGGTAAGGTTTGTAAGATTAATGATTAATCTATATATTACAATATTAAAATTATAATTTAATTTTTTTCTATTTTTATAATGGTATTTTTTAATCCCAAAATTAAGAATAGAAATTTTGATTGATAACTGGATATTAACAAGAAATAATAACCAATAACTTTAACTTTTAATATAAATTAGATAGAAGAAGTTGGAAAATGAGTAAAAAATTATATGACCTTCTTAGATTTTTTCTTTAATCCTTGGTTTATAATTTCTCTCATCTTTTGGATACTAGTAGCTCTGTTAGCATATCTATTAAGAAATAAAAAAGAGGCAGCGTATCTCTTTTTCCCATTATTAGCTATGTTTAAAACTAAAAAGTTAAATAATTTAATAAAAAAAATTTCTAGAAGAGCACCAAAGTTTTGGAAAATTTTCTGGACCATAGGGATTTTTGTATCATTTGGATTCACAATTTTTGCATTTTATTTTTTCTTTGCAAATTTCATTAATTTAATAATAAATCCTAGAATCGAACAAGCTGTAGTTCCCTTAATTCCTGGTGTTACAATAGATCTACCTTTATTATTTTATCTAATTCTCCCTCTTTTGTTTATATTAACTACTCATGAATTTGCTCACGGAATTGCTGCTAGCGTTGATGGTGTAGATATTAAATCTACAGGAGTTCTGGGAGCAGGATTTTTTTTTATAATTGGATTTGGAGC
>JAHLWP010000059.1 GCA_019057865.1 Promethearchaeota archaeon | reverse complement strand
CCTGAGCCAATATATGAACCTACACCAGAACCAGAACCAGAGCCAATATATGAACCTACACCTGAACCTGAACCACCGGTAGATGAGCCTACACCTGAGCCAGAACCAGAACCGGTATATGAGCCTATACCTGAACCACCTGTATATGAACCTACACCTGAACCAGAACCTGAGCCGACATATGAACCTATACCTAAACCAGAGTCAGCTTATGAATATAAACCAGAGCCTTCTTATGAACCAGAACCAAAACCAGCTTACAAACCAGAGCCTGAACCAGCTAATGAATATGAACCAAAGCCAAAACCAACTTATGAGTCTATACCTGCACCACCAGTATATGAATTCAAGTCAGAACCAGAAAAAGAAAAAAAAGAGGAATTTGAGGAAGAAACTACTGAAAATGAAATAGAAGAGTAAAATAACTCATTTAATAATTAATTATAACTATTTTATAGTATCAGTTCCATAGTAATAACCTTCTTTATGGATTAATTTAATAGGCCAACATCCCCTAAAATGAAAATTGAGTTAAAAAGGATATTTAATTAATCAAAAATTTAAAATAATTAAACTATTAAAGTCCTAGAGATTTTCAACAGGGGAAGTGATAGTGAACTCGACCTCAAATCCTGAAAGAAAACAGGAAATCATTGCATATATATTATTAATCTTAACTGCTGTTATTTGGGGAGGTACTTGGCCATTAGGTCGATGGTTAGTATCTGAAGAAGTTGGAGGAAGTACTATACCACCACTGATGATAGCAACAATTCGCTATTTTGGGGTTATAATTGATTTTTTTCTCATCCTTAAATATCAAGAAGGAACTTTAAATTTTCGATTTGCAAAGAAAAATTGGAAAATATTAACTTTTATGGGGCTAACATCTGTCACAATTTATCAAGCAGGTTATCTTATAGGCGAAATCTTTACTGCTGCTAGTGATGCTAGTATTTTGGTAACAACAAATGCTATTTGGGTTGTAATTCTTTCCAGTACATTCTTAAAAACAGAATTTTTTACTTGGAAAAAAGGTGTTGGAACTCTTTTAGCATTTATAGCTGTCATCACAGTGGTAGGATTTTCTCCAAATGTGGATGTTTCAAATCGAATCCTTGGGGACATTTTAATTTTAATAGCTGCATTTGCTTATGCAATATATACGGTTACTTCTCGTTATTTTTTGAATAAAACTCAAAATAATTTTAAATCTTTTCAACCAAGCTCTTTATGGATAATAACTTGGGTATCTTTTTTTGGATTTTTAACAACAACTCCTATAGCATTACTTATTAGCCCAGAATTTCTTAATCCGCTAGAATATTTTACAATTCCTGCCCGTATATGGATTGGAATTGCATATTTAGCATTTCTATCTACAATAGGAGCGTATACGTTTTACCTAGAAGGAGTTAAACGTTTAGGTGCTAGTAGAGCAGCGATATTTCAAACATTAGTACCATTATTTGGTATAATTTTCTCAGCTATATTTTTGCAAGAGCAATTCGATATTTTCATCTATCCCTTCGCCTTATTATTGGTAATATTAGGAATAACCCTTGTAAATCGCGATAAATCCCAAAAAAGAAGAGAAAAATTCAGTAAAAGTGAAAATAAATAATATTAGAGATTTTAAAAGGAAATTATAATAAAACAAAATGGTTAAATTATTAGAAATTTGGTTAAGGAGTCAATAAAATAATGAGTTATAATAAAATTGTTAAAGGCAATTCTGGCGATGAAAAGTTCTTTTTAGGAAATGAAACAATTGTTCGTGGTGCTTTAGAAAGTGGTATAGATGTTTACACTTATTATCCAGGTACACCCAGTTCTGAAGTTGGAGAGATTTTTATGGAAATTTTCAGGGACGTGGGAATGAAATGGGTGGAATCAAGTATCAATGAGAAAGTAGCTATAGAAGTCGCCGGTGCTGCATACGCAAGAGGTGCCTCTGTTATGGTTGGCATGAAAAATGTGGGATTGAATGTTGCATCAGATCCCTTATTTGCCCTTTCTACTACTCATCCTAAAAATAAGAATTCCGCCTTAGTTATTTTAGTTGCTGATGACCCTCAACAACATTCAAGTGCTGTAGAGATGGATTCAAGATATTATTTAAAACTTTTTAAAATACCTGCATTAGAGCCGAGCAATCCTCAGGAATGCTTAGATTTTACTAAAAAAGCTTTTGAAATCTCAAGAGAGTTGAAACTTCCGGTAATTTTAAGAACTGTCACGATGGTTTCTCATTCCAGAAGTAATGTAGTTATTGGAGAAATAAAGCGATCGAAAATTAAAGAGGATTTTGATCTATCAAAGGAATTCAATGTGGCTTCAAGACTTTATTTTTTAGAGTTAAAAGAAGATCAGATATACAATAGATTGAATCGAGCATTGGAGATGTCAGAGAATAGTTCATTGAATAGATTTGAAAATATGAATGTGAAAAATGAATTTGAGTTAGGAATCATAACTAGTGGCGTATCATACAGCTATGTACGGGAAGCGTTAAATTTTCTTGGTTTTAAAGCGCCAATTCTTAAGATTGGATTCATAAATCCATTACCGGCGCAAAAAATAGCAAATTTTTTAAAACAATTCACACAGGTATTTATTGTAGAAGAAAATGATGCTTATATTGAAACACAAGTTTTAGCGATTGCGCAAAAAAATGATCTTAAAGTGAAAATTCACGGAAAAGATCCTTTTTCTTATTCTAAAGAAAATTCATCATTACCTTTTGTTGGAGAATTGGATCCTACAAAAATTGCTCTTGCACTAATTAAAATAACAAATATAACTCCAAAAATAGATCTAAACCAAATTAAAGGAAAAAAATATGAAATATTGGGTAGATTACCTATATTATGTCCAGGTTGTCCCCATAGAACGACAGGTTATGCAATAAAACAAGCAATTACAAAAATTAAATCGAAAACTGGAAAAAAAGTTTATTTTTACCAAGATATAGGGTGTTATACTCTTTTGGCATATCCTCCTCTGTCATTTGCTAATGTTAAGTACTGTATGGGATCAAGTATAGCATTAGCTCAAGGGGTTGCTCATACAAATGGAAGTTTAAACATTGCTATTATAGGAGATGGAACTTTTTTTCATGCCGGAATACCTGCGCTTTTAAATGGAATCTATAATAAAGCTCCAATTTTAGTGTTAATATTGGATAATGGATGGATTGGGATGACTGGGCAGCAACCTCATCCAGGAAGCGATATTCGGTATTATAAAGAGGGGTATTTTAAGAGAGATATAAAATTGGAAGATTTTTTACAAGGTACTGGTGCTCATGTCAGCGTAATAAGACATCATGAAAATAATGAACAAGATTATTTAACTAGATTAAAGGAAGTGATATATGAAAAAGGGCTTGATGTCTTGGAAAGAAAAAATTTACATGTTATACTTGTAAAAGATGAATGTATCCAGAAATACGTTAAAAAATATGAGCCCTATGTGAGATACGTTGATGTGAAATCATGTAAAAATTGTGGTTTATGTTATAGTCAATTTTTATGTCCTGCGATTAGTGAAAAAGATGATGCTGCTTTTATTAATTCAACTCTATGCTTAGGATGTGATATATGTGAAGAAATTTGCCCAAATAACGCGATTAAAAGAGAGGAGATACCATGATTTTCGATAGCTATACGATAGTAATTACCGGCTTAGGGGGTCAAGGTCTAGTAAGCTTGCTGAAAATTCTGGGAAATGCCTTAGTTACTAAAGGATATAAAGTAATAACTTCTGAAACACATGGTCTTAGCCAGAGAGGTGGTAAAGTGACATGCTTCCTTCGTTTCGGGGATATGTTGAATGCTCCAATTCCAATGATCGGATCAGCAGATATGATAATTGCTACTGAAAAAAGTTGTATTTTGGATGTGTTACAATATGCAAGACCAAATAAAAGTACAAAATTAATCATATCCTCTTATGAGAAAAGTATAATCAATGAAAAATATCCTTCTGAAAATTATATATTAAAAGTTCTTAATGAAAATTCGGATAACATATACTTTATTCCGGCTACAAATATTGCGGTTAAGCTAGTGAAAAATCTAAAAGCCGCTAATATCGTTATATTAGGTTATATTTTAAGATTTTTACCTTTAAGTGAGAAAGATATTGAGAACTCTTTAAAGCAACAATTTTTAGGAAAAGATTTAGAAATAAATCTAAAAGCTCTTAAAGAAGGACAAAATCTACAATAGAGTTATATTCTTCAAACCTACTACTTTATTCCAATCTTCTTTTTTTCCTGTTCGATTAACTCTCGCCGTAAAATTTTACCTGAACCTGATTTAGGGATATCATCCACAAATTCAACCTCGCGTATCTTCTTGTAAGCAGAAATCCTTTCCGCAACCCACTCCATAATTTCCTGCTCAGTCACTTTATCCTTAGAATCTGGTTTTAAAATTATAAAGGCTTTCGGTATTTGGCCGATATCAAGTTCTTTAGATGGCTTACCAATAACAGCAGCATCAAATACATATGGATTCTTAAATAGCAAATCCTCAAGTTCAGCAGGTGCTATGGCCCAACCTTTATACTTTATCATTTCTTTGATGCGATCAACAAGATGCTCGTATTCATCGTCATCAATGTATGCCATATCACCAGTTCTCAACCATTTCTCACCAGTTTTAGGGTCAATCCAAAAGGCACTCTCAGTAGCTTCAGGTCGTTTCCAATAGCCTTTCATAATTTGAGGACCCTTAATAACCAGTTCCCCAATTTGCCCACGCTCAGGGAGCTCCTCACCTGTCTCTAAATCAATAATCTTATGAAAAGTATCTGGAATAAGAGTACCTTGAGATTCCATTTTAGGGCGATACATAGGATTTACAGCAACTACTGGGGAGGCCTCAGTTAATCCCCAACCATGTTGGATGGTCACTTCTTTAGCATTACACTTTTCTTTTGCTAATTTGTCAAATCTTTCAAGAAGTTCGAGAGGTATTGGGGCAGCGCCGTTGTTAAAGATTTTAAGGTTTGCCCAATCATATCCTTTTACATTTGGGTCTTCAAGATGACGAACTACTGCCAGAAATATTGGAGGTACGCATAGGGTATATGTAACTTGATATTTTTCTATGAGTTCACAAAATTCTTGTATCTCAAATCGTGGTGAAATTACTTGTGCTGCGCCTAACCAAATTGCTTGGTTCATACACACATTCAGCCCATAGATATGGTAAAGAGGAAGTACAGTCAATGCAATATCTATTTCGCTTAATTCGAAAAGCTGGCATATTTGGATAACATTTGACACCATATTGTAATGTGTAAGCATGGTCCCTTTCGGCAGACCTGTTGTTCCACTTGTATATACTAATGCCGCGAGATCTTCTTTTGGTTTAAAACTGTATTCAGGAGGGTTTGGTCTTGTTTTTGCCATTAATTCTGACCATCCGATAGTTTCTTCTGGTAATTCTGGTTTCTCTTCTTTCTCTTCTATAATTATAATGTTTTTGAGTCTTGTATTTTTCTTGATTGCTGCCACAATAGGATATTCAGGTTGGGAGACTATGATCGTTTCTACTCCAGCATCATTTGCTTCATACTCTACTTCAGATTCTTTGAATAATGGATTCATGGGGACCAGAATGGCACCTGCTTTTTCTAATCCGAAAAAGGATATTTCCCATTGGATTGAGTTCGGTCCATATAAAGCAACTTTATCTCCTTTTTTCACTCCTAAATCCTTTAATGCTGTCGCGAATTTGTCTACTTGTTCTTTAAATTGTTTGAAGCTCATTTCAGATGGATATAGGAAAGCTGGTCTTTCTGGAAATCTTTCTGCGGTGTCTTCCAAAATTTTATGAATGGGGATTTCAGGATAATAAAGATGCCCCCTTTTAAATTTAACCACTATTTTCACCTATTTAGGTACTAAATTAAACAATTTATACAATCTTTATTAAAATTTTCTTGTACTATAATCATAATATCTTTTTACATCTCATTTGAATATTAACTTCTTAAGGGATAAGTTCCGAAGGTTTTAGTTGCTTCAATCATCCACTTTAATCGTTCAACTGATATTTTGGGGTGGAAATTTGCTGGAGATAGCATAAATCCACCTCCATGTCCCATAGCTGAGATTGCATATTTAACAGCTTGTTCTACTTCTTTTTTTGATGCATCTACCAAGATATGTCTTGTATCGATATTTCCAGATAAACATAGCTTATCTCCTACCTTTTTTTTAACTAAATAAGGATCAACAAGCGGAGGCTCTAAACATTGGAGGCCATCAAATCCAGACTCAACGATAAAATCCAACAAGCTGGTAATATCTCCATCCGTATGCAATATATATTTTCCGCCCCACTCATGGATTGCTTCTGCTACCTCTTGATAACGAGGTAATAAATACTTATTAAAGTCTCTAGGGTTAATCATTGGGCCTCCGCTGTGTGCGATATCTCCACCTTCAAGAAAAATTTTAGCACCACAGTCTGAATAAGCTTTAAAAACAGTTAAAACAAAATCAGTAGTATATCTAAAGCGTTCTTCAATCAATTTAGGATCATTTTTTAATGCACGAGCAAAGTAATTCATTCCCATTCCCTGCCATACAGGGGGAAAAACTGATGTTAAGGCATTTTGAATAATAATACAAATCTCTTCCTTAATATCACGACATTTTCTTAATACTCCTTTATAAAATTTTTTAGCTTTTTTGTATTCTACTTTCAAGTCAGGTTTAGGATATGCTTCCCAATCTTCTCGGTTTTTAATATATCCTCCATAGTAATCTGGATATGGATTCCCATCAATATTTCTTACTTTATGTCTCTTTCCAAATATATCTGTCATCTCAGTTTTACTTTCCAGAATGAATGGTATATATTGGACTCCAACCCCATCAAATCCTAATTCATAACCTGCTCTAACTGCTTTTGAAAATACAGAAATTTCAATGTCATTTAGGATTGAATTAATTCTATCAAGCCAGTCATCTGGATATTGCTCTTCCAATTCGTCAAAAATATCAAAAGTTGTTCTTGGAGGTGCCCCTAAGATCTTATCGGCAACATTTCCATCAATATTAATAGTATGGGTTGGAATTCTATCTGGTTCTTCAAGATTTAATGTTGCCCATATTCTATCAAAGCTATTCATACTAATATTTTCGATAATAGATTATTTAATATTATGTTTATGAAATCTGTCATGAAATTATACATTTTAGATATAATGAAAAAAAATAAAAAAGAAGGTTTTTGGTTATTTAATTTTATATTGACTTTTCAAGAAATTAATAATGTAATCTTTAACTTTATCTCGATCAGGTAAGCTGGCCACCATACCGTATATGGCTGAGTCTCCTTCTGAGGTCTTTTGGGGATTCTCAGCTACTTCTTTAACAGCATCTCTAAGATCTTTTAAGAAAGTATCAACAATTTGAGCGTGGTGGGGATTAACCATCATATGTAAAGCATTTGGAAATTGAATTCGATCTAAATGCCATCCTTTCTCATCCATAACATCTCCTACATGAAAAACGTTAATCTTATCAGATGTAAAAGAAAAAACACTCATTACTGGTTTTGCGATAATATATAACTCAGGAATTTGATTTATCCCCGCAATTAATTTTTCGGTTGCGTCCATAACAATTTTTGTTAAGTTTAAATAACCATCCATCCCTAAAGATCTCAGAGCTGCCCATGCTGCTGCGATTGCACCACCAGGGCGAGTTCCTCTCATAGTTGTTGAGATATAAACACCACCGGACCAGTCTGTATAAACCGAAAATTGATATTTCCAAATTCTTTCTTTTCGATAAAGTATTGTGGATGATCCTTTAGCTCCGTAGCCATATTTATGAATATCAGCGGAAATAGATGTTACACCAGGCACCGAGAAATCAAAATCAGGAACTTCATATCCAAGTCTCTTCACAAAAGGTAACATAAACCCTCCAAGACAAGAATCAACATGCATTCCAATGCCATGTGATTGGGCAATAGAGGCAAGTTCTGAGATCGGGTCTACAACACCCCTAGGGAAGTCACACGCAGAGCCAACCATTAAAATTGTGTTTTTGGTTAATGCTTCCTCCATTGCTTTTACATCTGCTCGGTGGGTATTTTTATCTACTGGTACTCGCACTGCCTTTACACCAAAATAATCCGCTCCTTTATCAAAAGCAGGATGTGCAGAGCTAGGTAAAACCATTTCCGGTTCTTTAATATCAGGAAGTTTATCTTTAGCCCAATCTCTATAAGTCTTTATCGCCATTACAATACTCTCAGTTCCTCCTGAAGTCATGCTTCCGCAACATCTTTTATCTCCCCCAAATAAGTCGATAACCATGGAAATCACTTCTGTTTCGAATTTTTTTAAACTTGGAAATGCTATTGGACTTAATGCGTTTTTAGAGAAAAACATAGTGTAAGCTTTTTTGAGCATTTCAGTGTGTTTATCTGTAGCATGATAAACGAGGCTCCATACCTTACCATCTCTCCAATCTATATCATCATTACTAATTTCTTCCATTTCTTTTAGGAGCTTATCTTCAAGAATGCCATTTTCTGGCAATACAACCTTAGGTCTAGCCATTTTTTTCACAAAAAGATAGTATAATATTTAGAATATTTAAATTAATTAAGAGTTTAAAACCTTGATATACCATTATATAAAAAAAATAATTTTGAAGAGTTTTTTAATAAAAAAAACTTTAATGTCAAATAACACTCACCCGACAAAAATAACTTGGCTCTTTGAGCTTAATAGAAAGGTTTATCTTCGTTAAATCCTTATTTTATTTAATGCCAGCAAAACCTTCTGAAATTAAAAAAGCTACAATCCACACCTATTGGGATTCTAAAGAAGGATTGATCTGTCCCTTATGTTCTTCGCAACTTCGACACGAATTCAATAATGGAGGCAGGAAAATTATCACTTTGAAGGGATCTATATGGGTGGTGACCAATTATTATAGTTGTACTAATCCTAAGTGTGAAATGCATGAGGCATTTCCAGCAGCATATCATTCTGCTATGCAACGGAAGCGATTTTCCTTGGAGGTATGGGCAAAGGTAATACAACACCATTTCAAGCATCATCTCAATTATTCCACCATTATCGAACTCATGTGGGACGATTGGGACGTGTCAATTTCGAGGAACACGGTGAGAAGCATCTGTGAATTTTTTGAAATGGCAGGAAAGCAATACACAGACAAAAGAGTCCTAAAAGAGGTCCAGCTAAGCGGAAGGATCATTTTATCGCTTGATGGTGCCCAACCAGTTAAGCATGAGCCTTCTCTTTGGGTCTTTTCTGATCGCCTTACGGGAAACGTGCTCCTTGCAAGGAACTTAGAGTCTGCTCCCGCATCCACGTTATATGCTTTATTTCGAGAAATTGAACTGCTCTACAATGTTCCCATCGTAGCCATCATTTCCGACAAGCAAAAAAACATTGTAAATGGTGTTAAGCAATTCAAACCAGATATCCCACATGCGTATTGCCAGTACCACTTCCTTAACCATGTTACCGAGCCTATTGCTTCGAAAGATTCGCATCTCAAGAAAACTCTTCGGAAATCCGTAAGACAACTCTCAATTGTCCAAAATAGTAAACACGCCGATTCAAACGAGCTCTATAAGTTGTTTCGTCCCATTAGCGAGGAGCTGAAATGTGCCATCTCCACATATGGCGATCGATTCGATGTGTTTCCGGGAATCGAAACCTATGCGAATTTAGAATATGTTATATCACGGTTGGAACAATTTGAGGAAATGGAACTCACTCCGAAAGTTTCTCGCACATTGAACGCTCTTCTTGCAGCATTAAAGAATTTACTTAAAGAGAATCGTCATTTACGAGAGGAGATAACCTCCTTGATACCTGATTTTCAGCAGATTCGTAAGATTTTGGCCAAAAGGGGGAATAAATCTTTTCAAATCGAGAAAGAAGCGAAAAAATGGGTTTACAAACTCCAGAGCCGTTTGAAAAGGAGAAAATTGGAATATAATCCTCAGAACATCAAGTGGCGGCAACATTCTTTCAAGTTAAGTTGTGAGGAAATATGGCAACAATGGATTCGGTTAGTGAATTCTTATAGTGAGGGATTATACAAAGCTTACGATGTCGAGGAATTAGATTTTACCAATAACGCCAAGGAGCAGCTGTTTCACCGCAGCAAGCATCATTTCAAAGCCCTTTTGGGACGTGAAAATGTCGCAAAAGCATTTCTGAACCACGGAGGACTGCATGTCCAGCTATTAGATATCGATTTTACGAAAAAAAGCGTTACAAGCGTGTTGTTAGCGTGCGAAACCCCACTTGTTGAAGCCCAAAGGAAAGAATTTAACGCGCAGTACGCAACAGTAAGGCGTACGTGGAGAATTAGAGAAAAAGACACAGGAAACTTTACCCAATTTAAAGATAATCTGACTCAACTAGAGAGGACCTAATCTATTTTGTCGAGTGAGTGGGGTTTGACATTAAAGTTTTTTTTAAAATAAAATCTTAATTCAGGCTATTAAATTATTATTTTTCTTTTAATATTAAAACCTTTTATCTCTTAAAATTTAAATACATGAAATACATCACCTATTTTAAGATTTAATTCATATTCTGCTTCTGGATCTAATCATATACTCCTATTTCTTTATTTTCTTTCTAATATAAAATAATAATTAATTTAAAAATATTTAAAAGATATAGCAAGACAATTCTTAAATATTGATGGTGGAATTATTGGTAACACCAAAACAGATGAGAATAAAATGAAATTCACCAATAGAAATAATCACAGTGAAATACAAAAAAATAAAAGTCAAGAATGTGATAAACTTTTTGTTTATGGAACCTTACAAAATGGACAGAGTCGTAATTATATACTTAAGGGATTAACATTCCAAAAAGCTAGCTTATCTGGATACCGAAAAATTTCCCTTTCACATTTAGGATTTCCAATTATTATACCAGACAAGAAATCTAAAGTAAAAGGTGAAGTATATTTTGGCTTAAATAATTCACTATTTCAAGAGATTGATGTAATCGAAGGTGAAGGATCTTTATATCATAGGCTCTTAGTAAATGTGAAAACATTAGAAGGGGAGGGGCTTCTTGCTTATGTATATTGCCCCTCTCAGTCTCTTATTGATTCATATCTTAAATAAAAGATGTTATCGAAATAATGAATGAAGAAAAGAAAGCGATAAAAAACGATAAGGTTATATGTCTCATAGATAATTATCAACTTAACTTTCTAACTGAACGTATTGAAAGAATTAAAGATATTATCAAAGAAAATTTTCCAAGTATCGATTTAAAAACTCTTCATTATTCAAAATTGGATATAAACCATCTGAAAGGTATTAGTGGCTACATATTATCAGGTTCTAACTTTAATGCATCAGAATTCTATATTAATAAAAATTTAAGAAAGAAATTCAAACCTGAAATACAGTTAATTCAAAAAAAGAATCAAAAGCCAATCTTAGCAATTTGTTTCGGATTACACTTAATAGCGTATGCCTTTAATGGGAAAATCCTAAGAATGAATATACCAGATAGTGGGAGTCAGATTATTTCGATATCGCTAAATAAATCAGATGAATTGATACCTTATGATGAAATCCCAGTGAACATCCATCATCGTGATTATTTATTACCCAACGATCCTCATATTCGAAGTACTTTCCAAATAATAGCAGCAAAAGAGATAGATGGTTATAAAACTGTACAATACATGCGTCATCTTAAAAGACCAATTTTTTCAATCCAATTCCACCCAGAAACTCATTATAGTAATAATAATTTTACTAAAGTTTATGATAAGGCTATAGTTAATAAGACTAAGACTATAGGTGAGGAGATTATAAAGAATTTTATATACAATTGCTAAAAATATATAATAGTTAATTTTGTATATCAATACTCTACGTCAATATAAATTTGAATTTACACATATTATCTCCGTTTGATTTGCGTTTTAAGGGAATAATTTCACCATTAACCCCCATTGCTTCGAGCCAACCCCGATGTCTAAAGTTGCATGCGCATTTATATTCTGTTGCTTCTTTAGATTTTTCTACTTCTTTCCAAATAAAACATTTGTTAACAATAGCTAAACCTTCATTTTTAGAATGAACAATGAACTTGAATTTCATTATTTTGGGAATGATTACATCCATGAAAGTATTTATGAGTTTAAAGAGTTCAGAAATTGATTTAATTGCTCCTTTTTTGATTCCTAAAGCATTTAAAATATGCTTTGCTTCTATTTTTCCCATTGAAAATACTACTTTTTGGTTCAATTGATTTGCTTCTTCAATACCATACTCCTTTTTTGATTTTAAGAACCATTGTCCATCATGTTGAGCCCAGCACATTTGCAGTATAAATTTCTGGGTCGCTAAGGGGATTTTATATTTTTCTTTTAATATTAATTCCATAATTTCATCATCTCAATTCTTATTTCTATAAATATTCATTTAATCATTCATTGAAGTAAAAAGTGTAATCTCTATAACATCTACCATTAATATTCATTAATCTGTACATCATTACCTTACCCATTTCATAGATTACAGTCTTGTTAATATTGTTAGCCCTTTCCCAGCCAAGCTCCTGAACAATTGCCATCTGATATCTCGCTTCGTGGGACATCCAATTTTTTCTAAGGATTTCTATTTTTTTTTCATTATTAACTGAGGATAATAAATTAGCTTTTACCTCCATATCTCTGATATTTCTTCTTTTGTTTAAATTGTTTTTCGATCATTAACAACTTTTTCTAAGTTGAAAATATAAGAAAGTTTTAAATTTGGAGGAAATAAATTATATTAGCTTCAATATCAACTCTTTTTTAGTTGAAATTATGAATCAAAGTTTTTTTCTTCTAATTTTTGTTTAACAACACAGTAAACTTCACTCGTCATCATTGTGTTATAACAAGAATTACAGCTAATACATTTTGCGGGAGAAATATCACCATTTTTCCAACGATTAGGCAAATCTGGTTCACGCAATAAAGGTCTACACATTGATATATAGTCAGCAAAATTTTCTTTTAGAATTTTTTCTGCTGATAAAGGATTTCGGATTCCTCCAACTAAAATTAAAGAGCAATTTTCCATTATTGGTTTTAGTATCTTAGCAGTTGGTAAAAAATAATTTTCATCATTGGAAGATTTAATAAATTTACTGGGATATGTATTTACTCCTTCCATTGTCTCTAGCATGCCACCACTAGGTTCAATTGCAGCATATCCAGTATCAACAAGAATTTTGGTAATTTGTTTTGACTCATTTAATGATAAGCCTCCAGGAACGAAATCTTGAGTTTGCAATTTAGTAATAATTGGAAATTTTTTTCCTACTTCTTCTCTTATTTGATTATATATGTCAACCAAGATCTTTGTACGATTCTGAATATTCCCACCAAATTCATCTTTCCGTTTATTTGTGTATGGTGAAATGAAATTGCTTAGTAAATAACCATGCGCAGCATGAAGTTGTACCATATCATAACCACTCTCATAAGTTCTGCAGCTAGTATTAACAAACTTCTCAATAAGGACTTTAATCTCCTCAGACGTTAATTCTTTAGGGATTTGTTTACTATACCTTAATGGAACTGGAGATGGCGCTATGGGAGGATACTTTGGATGAATCCCTTGACGACCTGTGTGACCTATTTGAGCAGCAATTTTTACATCAGAATATTCATGCACAATATCAACTAGTTTCTTTTGACCGGGTATATAAGAATCATCAAATAGATATGCTTGATAAGGACTGCCTGTTCCTGTAGGATCTACTGCAATAGTCCCAGTAATTATTAGCCCTGTCCCTCCTTTAGCCAAATCAGTGTACATTTTGATTAAGTGTTCGGTAATATGTCCATGTTTAGTCGCTCTTTTTTCATATGTAGCTGATCGGACAATTCTATTTTTAATTATAACGTTTCCAATCTTTCCAGTTCGAAATAAATATTTTAGATCTATAGTTTTCACCAATTTAATTAAATTATTAAGGAAGAATTTCAATATTCATAACTTACTAAATATGACATTTTCTAAAAACATAATCCCTCTTTCTGTACATTTCCACCCTTCATTAGTTTTTAATATAAAAAAACATGTTCTAACATTGATAGATGGAAAATTAATTCACTTTCTTTTAATTTTATTTCTTTTTTAATTGGGATCAGCTTGCATTTATTCCCACTTTCTAATATACCTCCCTTAATTCTATTAGCAATTTTTTCAGTATTACCTGTTTGAGAAAAATATATTATTATTACATTCATGAATATACCCCTTTAAGATTCATAAATTATAGTAATATTTTAATAATTTCCTACTAAAGACAACTTTTTTTAAGTTGAAATATAAAATGTGAAAATAATTAAAATAAAATAAAGAAATATAAAACATAGAACAACACTTTTTTAGTTGAAATTTCTAGAATGATCTAAATGACAAATATTATAAAAGATGAGTTGAAAGAATTCTTAAAAAACTCACATCTCTCCAATTATGAAATAAATGTCTATTTAGTATTATTACAATCAAATGAATTAACTGCAAGGGAATTAAGCAAACGATCAAGAGTGACAACTGGAAGGATATATGAAGTTTTAGAGGTTTTAAATGACTATGGAATGATTGAAATCCAAGATTCAAGACCAAAAAAATATAGAGCTATCTCGTTCAACCAAGCATTCGAAAATTTAATATCCAAAATTGAGAAAGAAAATCAAAGAAGGATTTCCTTTCTCCATAATCAAGCAAAGGAGTTAGAATCAAAAATTTATAATTCTAATATTTATATTAAACGAGAATCATCAAAAGTCTTTTGGTCCACTGCTTTTGGAGCAGAAAATATGTTATCACTATACACTAAAAAATTTAATGTATTAAAGGATAATTTATTGATGACTGGTTTTTTAAATGATAATACAGTTAAAGTTCTTCCTTTTGCTAAAAACTTCTACAAAGGAATCTTAAATGCATTAAATCGAGGTGTTCAAGTAAAATATTTATGGAGTTTTGAATATGATGAGAGGACCCTCTCAAATGAACAAAAGATTAAAAATCATATTCTTTTCGAAAGGCTGATTAAATCTTTAAATGATTTATTTGGGTTATCTCCAAAAATAGATGGATTTGAAATGAAATTCATATATAAAAGAATCCTAACATATTATGATATTTTTGATAATAGTAGAGTATTGATCAAACTACAAAATCCATTGAACCCTACTCAAATTTTTGCTTGTATGAACGTTTTAGACCCCATTTTAGCAGAGGAATTAGCAAAAAAGTATAATAATATTTGGTTATTTGAAGCTATTGAGAATACTACTAAAATATAAATATCCAAATTTTCATTACTTTTAATGATAAATAATAGTGAATATAGAAATAAAATAAAAAAAAATAAAGAGGGTGTTATAGATTTGTCAAAATTACTTTCTAGATTGGAAAAATCAGAAATTAAGCAAAACCAAATTGCCATTGTGGAAAGATGTAAGAAAGATTTTAAATTTTTAATTAATAATTACGATAAACTAAAAGATGAATTAGAAACAGGAATTGAAAAACTAAAAGTGCTTGATTCTAAAAAAGATTTAACAACTATGCTAAAAACTCATTCGGAAGAAATGCAATCAATTTATTCGAATAATTTAAATAACATAAAAGGATTTAAGATGATGCTAGAAAAAGGCGTTGATAGGGAAATTGTATTCGCAAAATTCTTTAGAACTTACCCATATTGTATGCCTAATAGAAATTTCCTCGGTAAATAAAAAATACTTTAAAAAGTAAACAGTCTCAAAGGATTTAGATGTTAGAAATCCATTGAGCTGAATTCATTTTC
>JAHLWP010000006.1 GCA_019057865.1 Promethearchaeota archaeon | reverse complement strand
TCGAATCTAAGATAAATAAAGGTATAGAAATTCCAAATAGGATAATTATAAGAAGTTTTAGTTTGTTAGCAGGCTGTTCCCTCTTCTGAGAGATGTAAAAAACTACATTAAGACCAGTTAATAGAACAATTAAGATTAAAAGAAATATAGAAAACTCAGCAGTATTGATTAAAGGTGACATTTGATACTTTATTAAGTAAGAATTTTAAAAACTACACTTAATAATTTAATTAATCAGGAAAAAGCTTTTAGAACTTGGCTTAATAGATAAAAATGAAATTTTTTTCTAAAAATTTTTTTTCTTTATATATATTGAAATTATATTTTTGCAAAGAATGAGAGGAAAAAATTTGTTATTATTCATTTGTAGTAATTTTCTTAATTTTTTTACCACCTCCCCCTCTTTCCTCTGATTCTTTTATTTTTTCCAAAAAGCTTGTCATTCTTTCTTTATCAATTATAAGGTATGGAAGATCTTCTCCATAAATATTAAATATAAACTGATCATCTTTTTACATAAAGGGCTATACCTTTTTAGCGAAAATAAAATGAAAAAAATTACAAGAATAAAGTTACTTATAATCATCTTAGGAATTATATTTGGCTTCTCTTCTCTTTTCAATACTAATTTTAATAATTACGATAATTTAAAAGGCAACAATGAACTTAAATTGAAAAAGGCGGGATACTGGGAAATTGGACCAATAGAAATAGATGATAATGATCCTACGAAAAATTGGACGATAACAGCAGCCACATATGACTGGTGTAATGGTTCTGGAACTTGGAAAGATCCTTATATTATTGAGGATGTAACTATTGATGGGCAAGACACTCATAATTGTATACGTATTGATAACTCTAAAGTTTATTTTACGATTAGAAATTGTACTTTAATAAATGGTGTAGGGGAATATTGGCATTCTGGTGGAATTAGATTAGAAAACGTTACTAACGGAAGAATAATCAATAATGATTGTTCATTCAATCAACAAGGTATCTATTTAATAATGTCAAATAATAATACCATTTCTGGAAATACTGCTAATAACAATACAATTTATGGAATAGTTTTATATGATCAATGTAATGATACTAAAATTATAGGAAATACAGCAAATTCTAATAAAGGAGGGCTTTCAATAGAAAATAGTTATAATACGTTAATCTTAGGTAATAATGTTAGTAATAACGAAGGAAGAGGAATGGATTTAAGATATATTTATGATACTGAAATCATAAATAATACAGCAAACAATAATGGAGTTCTCCCAAGTATAGGAGAGGGGATTGCTGTGCAATCAAGTCGAAATGTTACTATCTTGTTTAACCATGTACAAGATAATGGATTTGGTATGTATATTAATAATGACCAAGATTGTAAGATCTTTAATAATACAGCAATCTCTAATGAAGATTACGGAATCCAAATCGAACGTTGCACTAATGTGGTTGTGTTAAAAAACAATGTTTCTTATAGTCAATCTGGGATTATATTAAGAAGTGAATCTTCGGATCTTAGACGTAATTATAATAACACCGTTTCGGGAAACATTGTAAAAGACAGTTCTTGGGGGATTTATTTATACTTAACTGATAATAACACCATTTTGGAAAACACTTTAAAAGATAATGATATTGGGATATTTTTGCGTAGAAGTAATCATAATAATGTTTCAGGAAATACTTTAATTGGGAATGATAGGTGCATCATTGAACAAGAATGTGAAGGTAATATACTTCAAAATAATTATTGTGACATAAAGCCCTCAATCTCTGGATATAATGTGTTTTTGCTAATTGGAGCGATTCTTATAACTTTGATTATTGCAACGCGAAAAAAGAAAGAAAGAGCATTGTAACCATCCCACGAGCGATTCTAGAGACTTCAAACTTGGATTGGAATCATGTGGATGAAATAAAATTACTAGTAAAGACTATAGATGGTCAACAAGGCATATTCTTGTTTAAGAAAAAGGAAACTAAAAAGTAAATATCAGTTCTAAAAAATGAGGAGATCAATATAAGTCTCATCGATTTGTCATTTTAAGATTTAATAGAGAGTATTAAAAATCGAATAGGAAAAGAAAAATGGATCGTTGTTTAAAGTGATATTAATACATAAATTTGTTATTATTCATTTGTAGAACTTCTCTTAATTTTTATACCAACTCCCCCTCTTTCCTCTAATTCTTTTATTTTTTCCAATAAGCTTGTCATTTTTTCTTTAGATTCTTTCAATTAGAAGGCATTGAAGATTCTCTCCATAAATATTAAATATAAAATGATCATCTTTTTACATACTAATCTATACTTTTGTGGCGAAAATAAAATGAAAAAAATTACAAGAATAAAGTTGATTATAATTACCTTAGGGATTATCTTTGCTTATTCTAATCTAATCAATACGAATTTTCATTATCAATCAAAAGATAATGAGCAATCCTTTGAAGAATCAAGATATTTTCAACAAAAACAATCTGGCGGTAATTCAGTTGTGAGTGAGTGGAATCGTACATGGGGTGGGACTCGTCCTGATACGGGATATGGAGTGGCATTGGATTCATCAAATAATATATATATTACGGGAGGCACATACGGGGTGGGCTCTACTGATATGCTTCTGGTGAAATATGATAGTTCTGGTGTGCAGCAATGGAACCGCACATGGGGAGGAGCTGAACATGATGTAGGTTGGGGAATAGCAGTGGATTTATCAAATAACATATATCTTGCGGGACAAACAGAGAGTTTCGGGGCGGGATTTAGTGATATGCTACTGGTGAAATATGATAGTTCTGGCGTGCAGCAATGGAACCGCACATGGGGCGACCCAGCTTATGAAGTAGGTCGAGCAGTGGCAATAGATTCGTCAAACAATGTTTATCTTGCAGGAGGTCATGACGCTTACTGGACAGGCTCTGATCATATGCATTTGATTAAATATGATAGTTCTGGTGTACAGCAATGGAATCGTACATGGGGCGGGACTGAATGGGATGTAGGTTGGGGAGTAGCAGTGGATTCGTCTGATAATGTGTATTTTGTGGGAAGTACACAAAGTTTTGGGTCGGGCTCTAGTGATATGGTTGTAGTGAAATATGACAGTTCTGGAGTGCAGCAATGGAATCGTACGTGGGGCGGACCGGAACCTGATGAAGGCTTTGGGGTAGCTGTGGATTCCTCAAATAATGTGTATATTGGAGGACGTACAAGAAGTTTCGGGGTAGGAGATAATGATATACTTCTGGTGAAATATGATAGTTCTGGTGTACAGCAATGGAATCGTACATGGGGTGGAACTGATTATGATCTAAGCTGGGGGGTGGCAGTGGATTCATCAAATAATGTGTATCTTGCAGGACACACAATAAATTTTGGGGCGGGATCTTATGATATGGTTGTGGTGAAATATGACAATTCTGGTGTACAGCAATGGAATCGCACTTGGGGTGGAACCGATGCGGAAACAGGCTGGGGGGTGGTAGCATATTCTTCAGACAATGTGTATCTTGTGGGAGAGACAATGAGTTTTGGGGCGGGATCACGTGATATGGTTCTGGTGAAATACGGTCCAGATATTTATAGCCCAATAATTCATATTAATATTCCCTCTCAAAATAAAAGATTTAGAGATATAGCCCCTGACTATGATATTTCAATCATTGAGCCAAATTTAGATTCAATATGGTATACTATTGATGGTGGTCTTAATAACTATACTATTTCTCAATTGTCAGGAACAATCAATCAGACGGCTTGGAATGCTACTTCATATGGTGACATTACGTTAGTATTTTATGCGAATGATTTTGTGGGAAATATCGGTTATAGTGAGGTTGTTATAGAAAAAGTAGAGGATAAAAACCCTAGAATTCCAGGATTCAATCTATTTCTACTGATCTGGACGATTTCTGTAATATTATCAGTTATTTTTAAAAGAAATAGGAAGAATTAATTAGTGTAAATACAAAAGAATTGTTCGATGATGTAGTGTCTCAACCAAGTATTAAAATTATTCTTAGAGAAGATTATCCGAATAATTTACTCTTTTCAGAATATCTTAATGAACGGCAAATCTTAACGCAATTACCAAATAGACTAGCGTTGGTAATAAAATGGGGCTACCGGAGAAAAATATCTAATTGAGACGTTAGATTATATGTAATAAAATGTAAAAAACTACATTAAGACCAGTTAATAGTAATAATTAAAAAAATAAAGAAATCCTAAATTCTAATTATTTTTTTTATCTCATTTTTTCAAAGGAATTTTCATTGAAATCAGACGCTGAATTTACCTTTCCAAAAAAAAGAAAATTACATATCTAAAAAAGAAAAAGAAAAATTCTGCTCTTGAACATACTCCTTCTCCTCTCATCTCAAACCTTATTCTCCTTCATACGCTTCACTAACCCTCACGCTCTAAGCCTGAACCTTTTTTAATATTAAAGTTATATGAGATCTAACAGTAAGAAGAATATTCAAATTCTCCCCGTGTATTGATTATTAAATAATAAGGACTTTGATCTTTTCTTAGTTGCCATGCTCCGTCATTTCCCACTTCAATGCGATTAGAGGTTGTGAATTTATCTGCTTTATGTGTGTGTCCAAAGATTACATCAGTAATATTATTTAACTGATTCTTAAGGAGGAAGTCGTCAATTAACTTTTCTTTTATACCTTCAATTGATAAAAGGCTTAAAAAAGTGATCTCCATCATGTTATATATACTAATCAGTTCTCTTAAGTTATCAAAATCACTTCTGTTAATCGCTTCTTGTGTTTCTTCATCCAAATCCTCATATTCGAGAAAAGATAATGTATCGTCAAAATATTTTATAAAAGGAATCTCCTCAAAGGATGACTCTTCGATGTGATGCAAATTAATAACATCTTCTATAATACTGTCAGTAAAAGTTTGATGTGTTATTTCCGCAAAGCTGATCTCCCCTCTTCTCTTCAGAATATCATTCCATATTTTATCAATAAGTTTCTTGATATGTCTATCTGTTATTTTTAATACTTCATCCCAAATTTTACTCTCAGTTAATAATATTAATCTCGGCAGAAATTGGTAACCATGGCACATCAGAAAATTTTGCGTATCAGGTTGACTTGAAGAAGAAATCTCAGTTATATCATCACATCTACTTAACATAAAATTATCATTTTTTAAAATCAGAAGTACATATTGACATAAATCATCTTCCTTGAGATATCCTAAAAGATTTTGGTATCGAGTTAGATCTCCATACAATTTATTTTTCCTGTCAGTAAATTTTGCGTTATAATCACCTGATACAGAAATTTCATGATTTCCAAGAACATGGGTTACCTCTATTCCTTTATTCCTTATATTTTTCAGTTGTTCATAAATTTCTTGAAAATCATTGTCTAAGTATGCAGGAATTTCCATCATCAAATCGAAGAAATCACCAAGAATTATCAAATGCTTAATGTTATCAATTGAAATGATCGAATCGAATGCTCGTATTCTATTGGAAAGAATATCACTTAGAAAATCATTAAATTGGGTTCTATGGAATCCTGTAGCACCCAAATGGGTATCAGAAATGGTAATAGAATATTTCAATTTTGCATTCCCTCAGATCGTTATGATTATTATTCATTAAAAATTATTTAAGACTTGGGATTTAAAACAGAAGATTTGAAATCCACTCTTGTTAGAGAAAACTCAGAAGTAGTAAGTGTGTGCACACTAGTACATTTAAAAGAAGATAATTTTTTCAAAGGTTTTTTTCATTGGAATTTTCATTGAAATCAGACTCTGAATTTACCTTTTGTTATTGTTTTTTAAAATGCTCTAACTTTTTATATTGTATTTTAAAAATATAGATAAAATCAAGAATTTATCAGAAAGTATGCTTATTTTTTCGCAGTATTTTTGGATTATGGTGTTATTCCTTGTATTTCTAATGATTATCAGCTTAATTTTTCTATGGTTAACTGAGAGAGAAGAGTCGATTAAATCTGTAGAAATTTATATGGCTTCTTTAATCTCATTGATTCTTTTATCTAATATTTGTGAAATGTTAATATATCGAAATTTCAGAGATTCAGAGCTTGTTTTTCTTTTTGATATTGAGCTGATTTCTATTTTATTTCTTTTTACTGCACTTTATTTTATTCTTCTAAAAAATTTCAAGGCAGACTATATTATTTACATTCATTCATTAACTGCTTTACTAGCATCCCACATTTTTATTGCTGGAGTTATTGGCATATTACTTGTAGGGACAGTTATTATTACCTTAATCGGAGCATTAATTTTTGCTATTATCCTCCCATACGACAATGAATATAAAATCTTAGCAGTTTTGATAATCTTTTCATTTTTAATTTATATTTCAGTTTCTATTAACGCACTACTTTTAACAATAATCCTATTAATAGTACTCATTCCAATTATTTCAATTGGCGATGAGTCTTTTAGAAGAAAAATAATTTCTCTTTATCAAGCAACTAAATCATCAAATAAAATTAATTTGAAGATTTTAAAAGCATTTAACAAAGAAGAAAAGAAGGAAAAGATCTCCTATTGGCTAACTAAAGTTAAAATTTTACAAGGAGCATTGGAAAAAAAAGAAGAACCACAAGATCTTAACCAAGAAAAAGAAACCACTTGGCTCCAGGATTTTTTTTCAAATAAATCTTACTATGGTCTTGAGCTTATATCTCAAAATGATTTTAATTGGACTTTTTTAATGAAGGCAAGAACCCAGAATCAAGCAAGAATAAATGGGGAGGCTCTTTTAACAAGATTATCAAGTATTTATCCTGGTCTAGATGGTCAAATTGAGATATTACCAATTAAAAAAGAAAAGCTTCATGATAAAAAATACTTTTTGGAAATACAGCTTCCTAAACCTCCGTATTTGGAAATATTTACCTTAATTTCTGATTTCATCAATCTTTTTCACAGAAATAAGCAAAAAATTATATTATACATTATTTGGAAGAAAATAGCTCCAAGAAGAATTACAAAAGTACGAAAGAAGATTGAAAAAATGAAATATAAAGATGAAAAGGAAAAAGAACAGCTTTCTAAAATGTGGCAGGATGATCTCTTTAAGATTAGAATATTTGTTAATTACGAATTAATTGAAGACAATCCAAAATCAAGAGAAAATGCCATTCAAATCATTGAAGGAGGAATTAGAAGCTTAATAATGTCAAGTAGAAATCCTAAAGAATCAGCTCGCCTTGAAAAAATTATTTCACAAAATTCTATGAATTTTTTTCGTTTTAATTTATTTTCTGGCCACTATGTAACTCCTAATTGTGTAGATTTCAACTTTCCGGAGGTCATCCCATTAATAAAACCTTTTACTATTGAAAAAGAAAACATTAAACATAGACCTGTTCACGAGACTGATACAGATCATATTTTAATTGGAAGATATGTTTTTAATGGAAGATTAACAGAACGAAAAATCCTTATCCCAAAAAGTGCTTTTTCTCAAAGTGCGGTAATCTTTGGTCAAATAGGAACAGGAAAAACATATTTATTATCTCAAGTTGTTAATGAGTTTTATAATAAGGCTCCAGATGTCGGAATATTAATCATTAATTTGGGTAAAGGTTATCAGGAGATATTTTATCAAGTAGATAGAGTCATAAAATTTGGGTCTTCTGATTTTCGAGTCCCTTATTTTGTTCAAGGACCCTATTTAGAAAAAAATTTACAAGAAACAGCAGCATATCTTATTGCTGCTTTAGGTTTGAAAAATATTGTAGTCAAAAACATGTTAAATGTTATGAAATCATTTACTTGTAGAGGAAATTCTTTACCAAAATCTCTCGATATTTTATTTTTTAATTTAGTGAAATTTTTTGAGCAATTTCCCTACCATGTTAAATTCCAGACCAATATTCTTAGAGCACTTCAAAATCGAGTTCTTTCTCTTTTGACTAATGAAGAACTAAAAAAAATATTGGAATTAACTTCTGAAATTCCTGAATGGTTCCAAGAATGGAGGAGTGGAAAAAAAATCTATCTTGACCTTTCAATGTGCAATATTTATGTTAAACGGTTGCTAACAAATGCGATATTTCAACTTGTTCGAACCCTAACTCCTGATGTAGAAGCAGGTACATTAAGAAATATTATTATTATAGATGAGGCTCATCAAATCTTAGAAAAATCTATTTCAAGAAATTACGATGATGATGATTTTATATCTACAGAACAACTAGAAAAGATCTTCACAGAATTAATGAGAGAATTCCGAAGTAAGGGGCTATCGTTTATAATAGTTGAGCAAATCCCTTCAAGACTATTTGAAGCTGTAATAACACTTCCCAGTTTAAAGATCCTGTTTAGGCTTGGATATCCATGCAATACTCTCTTTACTGGAAATGCTAAAGAACAAAATTATTTAACCCTCCAAAAAAAAAGACAAGCATTAGTTTTGAATGGTACTCTCGGAGAAAAATACGTTATTGAAACTTTAGATACTTCTATACAACCACAAATAGCTTACATGAATGGAAATACCAAAAAATTATGCCATAATTGCAATAGTCTTATCGATTATGAAGCAAAATATTGTATGTTTTGTGGAAAAACCTTACTTCCTGATTTAAAAACACCTTCTGAAGATTCCTATCTTGATTTTTTTGAAATAAAAGAGGATGATTAAAATGAGTGAATATGGAAATGAAGAAATTCAAGATGATAATGAAGAAATTGAAGAAGAACAAGAACTTGATGATATTATTAGTAATAATCAAGAAATAAAAATAGAGGATTTTGAACCTATAAATAAACAAAATATTGAATTAGAGGGAGAAAATTTTGAACCGTCTTATAGTATAGAAACAGACATTCATGATTACCAGTTTGAAATACCTAACAATACAGCTTTTGAAAATACTTATGAAGATTTCGAACCAACCTATAGTGAAAAACTTACTTTTGAATGTAGAATAGGACCAGAGCCTCCTAGACCCGCGTTTATTGGAGCTATAATTGACGATCCTACTTTATCAACATGGGAGAAAATTGAGATGTTAAAAGAAAAACAGAGTAAATTATGGGATAACTCTGAAATATCAATATCAGAACGAGATAGAATATCGAAAGCGATTGATGATGCTATAAGTGAACTAAAAGTGAAACAAGGGGGATATCTTGACAGTTCTATTTCACCGAATAGGGATACTGCAGGTAAACATGAAACTTCCAACCTTAAAGATAATCAGAATCCTACTGAAAATAAAATAAATAACCAAGAAAACTTTGAATCGAAACAAAGTGAAAAAGAAGATTTAGATCATGATAATAAGCCCTCAAAAGAGTTTAAACAAGACAAAAATACGGAAAAATTATTGAAAAACCAAATAGATGAAATTCAAGATAACAACTTAAATGAAAAATTAGATCAAAATTTTAATGGTATAAATCAGAGATTTCTTTCACAAAAAGAAATATCAAATAAGGAGTCTAAGGAAAGACCATTAAATGTTACAGAAATTATTGAATTCCTAACTGGAAATATTTCATTTAATCAAATTGATGTAGAAAATAATATATTTCAAAAATATAAAGAGAAATTTCTAAAAGACAATCCAGATTTCGAGTTAGTTTATAGAAAAGGTCCTTCAAATCACTTTAGAGATTATTTAATAAAACAAAAAGATATTAAATCTCAAATTTCAAAATTGTTAGAAAATAATAAAAATATATTAAATTCTGATTTAAGTCTTAAAAATAATATAAAAAGATATATAGAATCGTACCATAAAATTTGTGGAAGATATCCAAGCACCAGAGAATCGTTTCAAACATATTTAAACTCAACTACTAGTTATATCACAAATTGCAGAAGTGAAGCAATTAATGAGATTGAAAATCCAAAAAAAATTGAAAAAGAGTATGAAGATACAATAAATGCAAATGAACTTGTCTTATTACATGATAATAAATCTAATTTATATAGATTGACTGAAATCAGAAATGCTCAAATTCAGGAATATGATTCTACTATCGGATTAAATAGTTTTTCTCAACGGTCTGAAAAGGTTAATGTCGATCAATTAATAAAATTAACTAAAGATAGATCTCTCAATATCATTTGTAAACATGGTGAAATATCGGTTTCAGAATCTCATGCTCTACTCTCAGTTGATAATAATTTGAATATTACTGAAATTAATGCTAAATTAATCAAGCCTGGTACATCTATTTTAATACCACGAATTTTTGAAGTAAAAGAAAACTCAGCTCCTTTAGATCTAAGCAATTGTGGAAATGTTGTTAAAAAAAATAATAAAGAATATATTAGAGAAGCAAAAACAGAATGTTATCGCTTTATCGAGAAAAATTTCGAAGTTGGATATATTTTAGGACAATATTGCTCAGAAGGCTCCATGAATCAAGTAACAATAACTTGTAATAGCGATAAAAAATTAGTAGAACAGGTAAATAATTTTGTACAAAAGAATTTTGGTTTGAATCCTAGGATAAGCAAACATAAACCAAAAGATTATAAAACTATTTATGAATTGAATAGTAGGACTAAATTAGCTAAAAAAGTATTTACAGAGGGTTTAGGATTGAAACCTAAACATGCTCCATACAAGCAAATCCCTCCTTTTCTTTATAATGCTCCAATGGATTGTGTTAAAGGATTTCTTGCAAGTTATCTCAAAGGAGATGGTTCAATCGGAGATTATCATCGAAAAAACTCTCCCAAGCGTGATGTATATATGAGATATAATACATCTTCTAGGAAAATGGCATTTGGATTAAATTTTTTATTAAAGAGATTCGGTATTGATGCAACTATTTCTAAAAGAGAATTTGATGACATAGAGCATCCAAATTGGCATGATAATTATAGTTTGCGTATAACAGGCAAAAGAAATTTGAATATTTTACGACAAGTTATCCCTAAAGTTCCTGAGTATGGCAAGTTCGCACGAGGTAAAGCCCCTGAAATAAATTTAAATCCTTGGATTAAAAAATTAGATAATGAAATGAAAGAAAAATATGGAATATCTTTAAGGATGCTTGTAGAAAAACAAAAAATTCCTCATATGGTAGCAAGATGTGCCCAAGAAAATAATTTAAAAAATCTATCTGAAGGTAATTTACTAAAAACTTTAGATTATCTTAAAAAACAAAACTATAAAACACCTACAATAGAGAAATTAAAGATTTTTGAAAATAACACTTTAACTAGAGTAAATAAAATAGAAAAAAATAATAATCAAGAGAATATTTATAATCTGTCGATTGCTGACAATAATAGTTATATCGCTGGAATCGGGCACATTTATATAAAAAAAATTAATTAAATAAATTATATCTTTTTCTTGATTCCCATTCAGCCTTTTTCCCTGGATTATACCTACTTACATCGCTATAATAACCAGTTATTCTAGAATATACCTTTACATCCACTGAATGGCATTGAGGACAAGAAAATTGCCCACCTCGGAACATTCTCTTACATGATGGACAATATGTAAAATCTATCGTATAAGTAAAGTATGCTGTATTTGTATTTAGACAAATATTCTTCGTAAGTTCCCATAAACCATTAATATCTGGCTTTTGCTCTCCAAGCCAAATATGTGTTATTACACCACCATTTACTATTGGATGGAAATCCCCCTGTTTTATAATTCTTTCTGATAATGAGATATCGGCATCATATCTGAAGTGATCTGAATTAGTGTAATAAGCAGAATTGCCAGATGATTGAACAATAGCTTTTTTTGGAAAATGTCTTAAATCCAATCTTGCTAGGCGACTAGCTGCCTGTTCACTAGGTTGTTCCCAAAGAGAATAGGATTTTTTATCCCTTTCTGTCATGGAATTACATTTTGCAACCATATAATTTAAGATTTTTTTCCCCAATTCATAAGAGGTATCATCTTCATGTAATTCATAGCCAGTTAAACTTTTAACTGCTTCATTTAATCCTGTAAACCCTATTGAAACGTTCTGATCTTTTATATTGAAAATCGGCTTGCCATTAATTTTACCACTACAGAGAGGTAAATGTCCAGTTTTCAATCTTTTTTCCATTAAATTCCATTTTTTACGTAGAATTCTAGCAGAAAGCTCCATTTTCTCATCCAATATTATGAAATAGTTATCTTCATTTTCAGATAAATAAGCATACCGAGGAAGATTTAAACTTACACTTTGTAGTGAACCAATTGTAACATAATTGTCCCATATATTTGTTGTTTCCCTCTTATCAGGATCAAGAATACATTGCTCAATAATTTGATTACCACTTAGAAATTTTCTGCAACATTGACTATGAATTTCATCTGGCATCCAATCTGGACACATGTTAAGAAAATATGGAGTTCCCATTGTCGCGACTTCTTCCATAATTTTTAGATAAGATGATTCAAATTCCTTTAGCCAATCCTTCTTTATTTTAATTTCATGTTTAGGAAAAGCAAAAAGCTTACCATTATAATCACCTTGAATATAGACATCAGTTAAGGCATCAAATAATTTGAGGCATTCGTCCTTATAATCCCCATATTTTCCAACTATTTTTCCATGAGGTCCAACAGCAGGAATATCTAACAAACCCTTTGGAACAGTAGGAGTACAAGAAATAGAGGTAAAAGGCACTTGACCACCTCTTGCAGCAAAAATTTGATTTGTCTCAAAAATTAAACACTGCAAAGATTGTTCAATTTCTCTATCAGAAACTTGTTTAGCATATGGTGCCAAAAAGGTTGTAATATAATCATAGCCTTGACCACCTGAAAATTCACCCTGAATGATGCCTAACCATTTTGCCAGGTGAGTAACAGCTACCCGCAAGCTTCCTGCTGGACCAGATCTGCTACAATGGGCCCAACTATCAACTGGAGGTAAACCATGTTCAAGAATTAACCTAGGATCCCATTCCTGACAGAATGGACGTAAATCGAAATAACGGAGCATATGAATATGAATATCTCCATAAAGATGGGCGTGAGCTTCTTCTGAATCTAAAATCCTTAATAGGGCATATTCATCTGATATTCTATTTGCTGCCCAATGATGGATACTTTCTGGATTCATATCTTGATTTGCATTTTCATTAACACCATTCTCTAAAATAGCTTCATAATCCATTAATGGCATTCCAATTCTAGTATATAACTTTCTTTCCTCTTCAAAATGTTGTTCTGATAAGATAGAACATACTATTTCTCTAATATGAGGGCCAGAGAGAAAACGAATACCAGATGAGATAATTCTTCTCACCACAAATTCAGTGATCTTATCAGCTGCCTCTTTATCTAATCCTGTTTCTCTAATAATACTTTGTTCAATTTTTAACGGATCAAAGGATACTACGTCGCCTTCAGTTCTAAAAACTCTCGGTAATAAATTTTTTAATAAATTACTTTTTAAATTTTCTTCTTTTTTATCTTTTACAGTTTCAGAATTTGGAACCAAAACCAATTTAAACCATCACATTTTTAATTTTTTTCTATTCTTATACAATAAAAAGGCATAATATTAGGCTAACAATCAAATAATTTTGTCGGCAATATGAACTGAATCAAAAGAATTATTTAATGTTTATTATCGTTAATATTTTACCTCTTTTGATATAAAAATTTATTTGTTTTTTCAATTTAAATTTAATTTATTAACTCCTTATTTGAAATTTGATAACTTGGCTATTTAAATTACGAAAAAAATGTTTAATTTTCAGACTGATTCTAAAATGTTATACTGTATCTATGTGATTCCAATTTACTTGTAAATTTGTCGTCAAATTAGTATTTTTTATTGAATTATCAAAAAAAATTTTATAAGAAGTAATTATGAGTATATTTAAATAAAAAAATTTGAGAACTAACATTAAAGGTTATTCTTACATGAAGAGATATACAGTTAATAAAAATGAGGTTCAACCAATAAAAGCTTTAGAAGGAATTTACCGAAGAACATTAATATATAACAATGATCTGATGCTCTGTTTATTTATACTCAAAAAAGGGGCTGAAATTCCTCTCCATAACCATAAAGAAACTCAAATTGGATACATAATCAGTGGGAAACTAAAATTTTTTACTGAAGATAGTGAATTTATTGCGAAAGAGGGTGATAGCTACGTTTTTAATTCAAACGAAAAGCATGGTGCGTCTATTTTAGAAGATGCTGAGGTTATTGATGTCTTTAATCCTTCTAGAGATGATTATAAATAAAATCCAATTTATTGTTAGAAGTAAGATTTTGAGATATAAATTTACCACACATATACCGCAACAGCAAAAATCGCAAACATACAGAAAAAGAATTCCCCTAACAACCAATCATAAAAAAAATCCTTTTTCTTATCCCTATTATTTTTTATTTTTGTTGCCAATCCAAAACTTAAGGCAGAATTAGTTCCTAAAAAAATTATTAGGCTAAACGACATAGCACCTATCGTTATGTCAATTGCTCCTAAAAAGATATCAAAAAGTATCCAAACACCAACAAATCCCCCCAAAGCGAATAGAAAAAACCATCCAGAAAATTGTATAATTTTCTCAAATCTAATATCTATTTCATACCTATTAGTTGGTTGTATAATGCGTTTTTTCTTAAATTTTGACATATTAGATTATAATTTATGATTCTTTAATAATATAAATTTTTATTATTCTTAATTTTTATTTTTTGAGTTAATTAAAATAAATATTCAATTAAGGTCTATTCTTTAAGAACAGAATAGCTTTAGCAATGTCTCCATTACAATCTCTTAATACAGATTCTGCTTCTTTTGGATCTACATTTGCTTGTGCAGCAACTAACATTATATCATTTTCAGTTATTGTAGGTTTTATTTCAGATTCATCTAAAGGTTCTGCTTCTAATCTTTTCTCCTGTTCTGAAATAGTTATCTCATCTGGCAAGAATTCTTCTGTTTCTCCGATTACCTGATATATTTCTTGACCAGCTTGCTTCATTAAAATCACTTCCGGTTGATTAATAACTAATGTTTTATCGGAACTTTCAATTATTACTCTAGTTGCATCTACCTGATCCATTTCTATACCCTGTTGTGCCATTTTTCTACGCATCTGCCTTGATCCAAATTGTGATCCATCTCGGTGTTTAACGGTCTGAGGTCTTTTTGGTTTACTTTTTTGTTTTTCTTGCATTTCTTTTGGTAGTTTTACCATTTTTATCACAATATAGGTTATTTATCTAATAATTATATAATTAATTGAAATTTATATTTTTGATTTATGGACTCCTTTTCTAACATTTATAGCAATACCACTCGAAAAAGATTTTATACAAGGAACAGGAATTTTTAATCTACCTATAGCTAATAACTCATCATCTTGATTTACAATAATAACCTCATCTAGTGGCCTTAATATATCATCAATCTCAACAACATGTTTACAAAAGACATTTCTACCTTTTTTAATAAATTCTGAGATATCACTTAATACTACAACTCTTAATCTCGGAGTTCTACAGTTTTCAATTATTTTTTTAGCAGAGTATAAACTTAATGTAAAAAAACCGTTCTTAGGCTTTAATGTGAGTAATAAGTTATTCTTATAATAAATATATCTAATTCTATTTGTGTTTTTTGATCGTTCAATGCGAATATTTTTAATATCATTAAATAAGATATCAGTTATATCGGTTCCAAATTGATAATCAGAAATGCCTTTAATTTTTCTTAAGTCTAGTAAAATTTCAGTTCCCATTTTAACATCAAATATTTGTTACTTTAAAAAAGAGTTTAGGGAATAAATAGTTAATATAAAATTAGATTATTAGGAATAAAGTCGAGATTCAATAGATGCGTCTTTAATCTTATTCATCACTTTACTTATTGCATCTAGAAAGTCGCTAAAAACAATCATTTCTGCCTCCTTTCTTATTGCAAACATTCCGGCTTCTGTAGCAATCGCTTTAATATCTGCTCCAGTCGCTCCCTCTGTTAGATTTACTAATCTTTTGAAATCTATCTTATCTTCAGTATTCAAACCGCTTGTATGAATTTTGAAAATGACTTCTCTTGCTCTCTCGTCTGGAATTGGAAAATTAATCATTCTATCAAATCTTCCAGGTCTTAATAATGCGGGGTCTAATATATCTACTCTATTTGTAGCACCTATAATTTTAACATCTCCTCTCTGTTCAAACCCGTCCAATTCACTTAGTAATTGCATTAGTGTTCTTTGTACTTCTCTATCACCAGATGTGGCTATTTTTAGTCTTTGAGAACCAATTGCGTCTAATTCATCTATAAATAGTATTGTTGGGGCTTTTTGTTTTGCTAGATTAAATATCTCTCTCACTAATCGAGCACCTTCACCAATAAATTTTTGAACTAGCTCAGATCCTATAATTCTTATAAATGTAGCTTCTGTTTCATGAGCAACTGCTTTTGCTAATAAAGTTTTTCCAGTACCAGGAGCTCCATAAAGCAAAACTCCTTTAGGAGGATCAATACCTATTCTTTTAAATAGTTCTGGTTTCTTGAGTGGTAATTCTACAGTTTCTCTTACTTCTTGCATTTGGTATTCAAGTCCACCAACATCTGCATATGATATATCTGGAATTGAATCTATTACTTCCATACCTTTTACAAATGGATCCAATTTTGTAGGCAAAATTTCCATAATAGCAAATGTTCTTTGATTTAAAGCAACTCTCATACCAGGAGTTAATTTTTCATTTCTTACTTTTCTGCTAGCATTAACAACAAAACTAGGTCCAGTTGAACTCTTGACTATAGCTCTTCCTTTATCATCTAAAAAATCGATAATAGTTGCGGAAACAAGTGGTGGTTCTCTTAATCTATCAATTTCATTTCTTAAACTATGTAATTCTTGTTCTAATCTTAAACGTTCAGCATCTAGCAGCTGCTTTTCTGTTTCTAAATTTCTCAGTCTTTTTTCTAGATGTCTTGTATAAGTAATTAGATATTCTCCATCTTTAGTTTCTTCTTTTTTTCTTCTATCTTTTGTTGTTGTCAAATAGAATATACCCCTTCATTTCTTACAGTAATTTTAATTTTTTTAAGAAAATTTCTTAAAATATTAATAAACTTCTAATCATTTAAATTTAAGGTTGTAACTTTATTATCGTAGAGAAATCTCGACTTTTAAAAAATTTATATATTATATTTTATAATAATTACCCATTAAAACAATAAATTATAAGAGTTCTTATTCCAATTTTATAAGTATAATATTCATAAGATCATTTAAGGTTCAAATATGTCGAAAAAAGGAACTGGTAATAACAGTAAGGAATGTCCCATTTGTGGAGGTATAATATGGGGAAAAGGACAATATGTTTTACTTGAGGGTGCAAAGATCGTTGTATGCCAAAGCTGTGCTCAATATGGTACTAAAATCTATGAAAGGCAAAAAATATCTCATTTAAATAAATCAAATTATAATCAATCAACATCCACTTCTAAAAAATCCAAAACTAAACAAGATTTATTTGATAATGTTGAAATAGTTCCGGATTATTCTAAGAGAATCAGAAACACCCGAAATTCCTGCAATCTTAATCAAGAACAATTTGCCCAAAAGTTAAATGAAAAACCCTCACTATTACGCAGAATTGAAGCTGGTAAAGCTGAACCTACAATAAAATTAGCAAATAAAATTGAAGAAATTTATCATATAAAATTATTGAAAAAAGTTGATGAAATCGAAACAAGTGTAAATAGTAGTAAGTATATGAAAAAATCAAGTGGTTCTTCGCTTGGAGATATCGCTTTTATCAAAAAAAAGAAGTAGAAATTATTTAAAAAGAATTTAATACTTTAGAAATTTAAAATCTTATTACTTTTTATCATTATATCTGAGATTATTTATTTATAATATCATTTATTTAAGCTTATTAATTGTGACAATAGCGGAATTATACGCTCCTGACAGTCCTGATTCTTCAGGAATATCAGGTGTTAAAAAGTTTACATTCAAATTCCTTTTAGATGCTGATGGTGAACCTGAATATATCAATGCCATACCTGTTTTCAGTGACATTAATTCTCCAAGAATATATTTACATTTTCCATATTCATTTGAAACTAGTACTTCTTCGCCTATTTCTAAACCAAGATTTTCAATATCAATTTTGTTTAAAAATATTTTTTTAAATACTTCTAAATACTGATGATTTATTTGTCCAAGTTGCGAATGTATAAAATATTTATGAGATGGAGAGATTAAGAAAAATTCTTTTTCCTTTCGTTCAAAAAATTTATTTTTCCCAAATTGAAAGTAGGAACCAGATGCTTGTATTCTCCCATTTGAGGTTGGAAAAGATAAGTCCTTAAAAGGTATATCATTCTGATTAAATAATAGATGATATCCTTGAGCTCTTATGTTTTTTTGTATATTTGAAGGTAATAATTTTAAACAATTCTGTATTATAGACATCTCATCCTCTTGAAAAATAGAGTCATTTAACCATCCGAATTTCCTGGCTAAGCGTTGATAGAGCTCGTAATTTGATAAACAATCGGGGTATGGACATGGACCTGCTTCATTGATAGAAAGCCCTGGAATATAATAAGGAGTGATTAGATCATGAGACTCTAAATCAAATTTTGAAGGGATAACAATATCGGCATATTTTGTGGTTTCATTGAAAAATAATTCTTGTACAACAACAAATAAATCTTCTTTAGATAAAGATTGCCTTATTTGATTTTGATTTGGAAGTGAACTTGCTGGATTAAAATTGTATATAAAAAGTAATTTATATTCTTCAGACATTAATGCATGACCTAAATTTATCAAATTTATTCCTGGGATAGCTGAATGCTTAGAAGATTGGGCAATATATTCTAGAAGTGGAGGAATAAAACGATTATTAAAATCACTTTGGGAGTAAATCAGGCCAGTACCAGGTTTTCCAAAATTACCAAGGATTATTGGAATTAAAGCAATTGTTTGGACTATTCTCCCTCCGGAATAGTCCTTCTGAACGCCATACCCAACATTAAAAATTGTATGATGTCTATTTTCGACCAATAATTTTACAAAATTATTAATGGATTGAATTTTATTCCCAAGTTGGGATAAAATCCTGCTCTCATCTATATTTAAAACTTCTTCTATTAATAAATTGTAATTATCAACATTTTGTATCAAAAATTCTTTATCATAGTTATATGAGACTAAATATTTAATTATAAGTTGAGCTAACAGATGATCAGTGCCAGGATATGTGTGAATGAAGAGATCAGATTTTTGAGCTATCTGTGTAAAGCGAGAATCAATAACGACTAATTTTGCTCCGTTCTCAATGGCTTTTTTGACAAGATAGTATGCATGTATATTTCTATTAGAAAGATCACTCCCCCAAACTACAATTAATTTGGTTGAAGGATTAATTAATTGAAAAGGATTCGTTGTTGAGTAAGTTCCAAATAATTTAGTAAGTCCAGCACAACCTCCTTCATTACAAATTCCTCCATATGTAATCTTGGCTCCCAATTTTCCAAAAAATCTTAGTGGAGCATATCTTGATAATAATCCATAATTTCCTGCACTAAATGCTGCAATAATAGAAGTTGATCCATATTTATTTTGTATATCACATACTTTTTTGTTAATTTTGTCTAATGCATTTTCAAGTGTAATTGGTTTAAAATTATTTTCTCCTTTTGGGCCATCACGGATAAATGATTTTTTTAACCTTTTTGAGTGGTAAATTAAATCTTCTCTATGATTTAATTTAGAGCAGAAAAATCCATTTGTAAAAGGATGAGTTGTTGATGGTTTAGCATATAAGAATTTACGTTCAGGAGCAAAATCGTTCCATACACCTTGAAATACACATGATCCATAACAATCCTTTGAGCAAGTTCCAAATCTCTTTTTAATTGAGAGATCTTCATGAGAATTCATTTAAGAACAATAAAAGTTTTTTTTAAAAGTGATACGAGAAATTAAGTATCGTAAATGATTAACTCTTTCTATCTATAGAAATTTTTGTTTTTTGGTTAAGTACAACTTTTTCCTTTAAGAAATCTATGATGTTTTGATTATCCTGAGCTTCTAAAGACCCTCCACAGTTAGGGCATCTAAAATTAAGCTCAAAGGCTTCATCAAAATTATATTTAATATTTTGATCGTCGCAATTTATGCAAACGAAAAAATAATTATTTTCTTCAAATTGTAATCTATCTCTAAGTTTTCTTTCAAGCAATTTTCTCTTTTCTATTAAAATTTCATCTATTAAATCAAATTCATGCCACCAATAATAAATGAACCAACCAGTACTTTTATCACGAATTCGTCTAAATTGTGCTAATTTTTCAGAATATAATTTATATAATGTTTTACGAACAGTATTGAGTTTTAAAATTTCACTGTCATTAGGTTCAAAATCAATATTTTTCCCCTCAATACGATCTTTAATATTTTCTGTTATATCTTCATCAGTTATATCCTGAGATTCAGAATTCAAAAGCTCGAGACCAACTTCAATGGCGATATCTCCTCCAATGATATATAAAAAAGAACGTAAAAAAGGATTTAAATTCTTAATTAAAGTATACCTCTTCTTAATTTAGTCGTATTTTGATATATTTAAATTTTTTATGAAAATTAAATTTTTTTAAAATATAAAAATAAAATGATTAAACAACCATATTATATTGCTTTTCTATAATCTCACCATCTACCTTAATAGATCGTAGTAATTTACCTTTTCTTATCGCCATGATCCGTAATAAACGCGAATCTTTAACATTTTTTGGAATATCAATATCTGTTATTTTGTAATTATTAAATATAGTAATAGATTTCCAAGTACCGGGAAGTTCTGATTTGAAATCAGGCACAGAAAGGTTTAATACTGTATCTAAATTTTTTTCTGTATTACTAATATATCCTCTACAGAATTGAATTCTGGCGTTCACATCATCATCTTCAATTTTTTTCTTAGATGGTTGAGGAATTTTCTTTTTTGTTGTTACTTTGAAATTTGGGTTTAAATTTAAAGATAATAAAAAATAACTATTTTCTCGAAATGCTTGAATACTTTCGAGTAACTTGTCTTTGACTGTCTTATCTAAAATATTGACTTTATAATTTTTAGTTTGACCGGTAGATTTTTTCAATTTCCAATTATATCCTAAATTAGAAATGATTTCACTGATTTCAACACCTGATATTAAGGTACCTTTTATTTCAAAAATTTCATTTGGATTTGAAATAGATTTTGTGACAATTTCAAGAATTAAATCTTCATACTCATGACTTCCTTTTAACGTAATTTTTGCTTTTGTTTTAGAAATCTTCATCGCAGGACCTATGAAATCACCTTTAGAATACCTATAGAAATGACGATGTATACTCTTATGGTTATTTGCTGGATCCTCTAAAATTGGAGACTCAATTACTTTTTGTAAGAAATGCATTTTTTATTCAGTATTTATTTTCTTAAATTATAAAGTAAAAAAATATTTTAATATTTATCAAGAGATCATAATTTTAAATATTATTCATTAATAAACTTAAAAAAATAAATCATATTTTTAAATACTAACTACAAAATTTCAAATCTATAAGATATGCCAACAATCCCTTCATTAGCATTATGGGTCCTAGCTTGGATTTTTCTTTTCATCGGATTAGCATCATTAATAGTTTTAGTCATATATACAAAATATGGTAGAGAAATATCAATTCGATTATCATTAATAAGTATTGTATTTGCAGCAGTATTTTTAGGATTCTCTCTTCATTTCTTTTTATTAAATTGGGGTATTTAATAGCAAATTGAACTCTTCTTTTATCCGTTTTTTATGTAATTTTCTAAATTTGTCAATTCGAAGATGAAGAGTTTTTCATTTACAATTTATTCGGTTAACATTTAAAAAAGAAGAAATCTAATATTCTTATTACTATATATTTAACTTTAAAATAAGAAAAAATTGGAGTATTAATATGATATTTCAAAACGATGCAGACCCTGTGTTTTTTATAATATGGTTAATACTGGCAACAATCATCGTAGCGTTGATAATATATATTGTGGTACTTCTATTAGAATCCAAAACAAAAGCTTCAGATAAAAAGTTTATGATCCTTATATTAGCATTTCTTATAGTTTTAATTTTACCAATTGTCTTGAACGCAATCACTGCAGCATTGGCTGCAATAGGAGATTCCCTAGCAGAGATGAGAAATGCTATTGATGATGGGGGAAGAAATTATTTAATATTACTTTCACCAGTTATTGGATTTCTATTACTTTTATTCTTAGTGAAATTTTTAATTGATATACCATGGGATCATGCACTTTGGGTATCTTTGTTGCTTTTATTCATATTATATGTACTATTTACACTAGTGCCAGAATTATACACATTTATCTTTGAATATGAAATAGTAATTACATATGATTAGAGTATAACTTAGTATATCTTTTAAAATTAATATTTAAAAAAATTTTTTATATTTTTTCTTTTAATTTAAGCCTTGGTGCCAAACCTAATGACATCATTTCTTGTAACAATAATTTAAATGCATAAGAACATACAACTTTAGAAATTACAGTACTTTCTCCACATACAGGACAATATCTTTTATCACGATTGCGATCATATACAGCTAAAAGTCCGCATTTTTCACAAACTAAAATAACAGTTCTATCAGATTCATCTAATAACCGTTCTTTTAATAACAATGCTGATCCATGACCAACTAGACAATCACGCTCCATTTCACCAAATCTCAATCCCCCTTCTCTAGCTCGACCTTCTGTTGGTTGTCTTGTTAATATTTGGACCGGACCACGTGCTCTTGCATGAAGTTTATCTGCAACTAGATGATAAAGCTTTTGATAATAAATAGGAGTGCAATATATCCCAGCTTCATATTTTTCTCCTGTAATTCCGTTATACATTACTTCTCTTCCATTAAATTCGAAGCCCTCATCAACTAATTGGTCTTGGAGTTTTGTGATATCTGTCCATTCGAATGCCGTGGCATCGCCTAATTTTCCATTACTACATGCTATTTTTCCACTAATGCCTTCAAAAAGTTGTCCTAAAGTCATTCTTGATGGCATGGCATGGGGGTTAACAATAATATCAGGAATTACGCCCGATGAGGTAAACGGCATATCACATTCGGGTTGAACAAGACCTAAAACACCTTTTTGCCCATGTCTAGAAGAAAATTTATCTCCTAATTCAGGTATTCTTAAATCTCTTACTTTAATCTTAACTAATTTATTTCCATCCACAGTTTCAGATATAATAACCGTATCAACTATTCCCTTCTCATTGTGGCGCATATTTTTGGAAGTTTCTCTTCTATTTGGTTGCATTAATTCAAATTCTTCATAGGATTTTATGAATCTAGGTGGAGAAGTACGACCAATAAGCACGTCTCCTCCATTTACTTGAGTTTCTGGCTCTATTATCCCATCAACCTCAGATAGTAATCGATATGATTCTGCAGACTTGAATCCTCTAACCCCTCTTTCTGGAATTTCAAATTTATCTACTTCTCCTCCTGGATATTTTCTTTCCTCCGCATCATAAGTTCTAAAGAAATGACTACGAGCAAGTCCACGTTCAATTGATGCTTTATTGATTATTATCGCATCTTCTATATTAAATCCTTCAAAACTCATCATTGCAATAATAAAATTTTGACCTGCTGGACGTTTATTAATCCCAATTATCTCCATTGGACTCGTTTTCACTAGTGGTCGTTGAGGATAATGTAATGTATGGCCTCTTGTATCAAGTCGCAAATGCATATTTGCAGCAAATAAGCCTAAAGCTTGTTTAACCATCCCTGCCTCATAAGTATTTCTTGGAGATTGATTATGCTCTGGAAAAGGAATAATAGACGCACAAATTCCCAAAATAGCAGCCGGAGAAATCTCTAAATGAGTATGTTCTGGTGTAATATCTTCTTCAAACATTGCAATATAAGCATTTTCTTCTTCTTCAGCATCTAAGTATTCAATTACACCTTTTTGAATTAAATCTGACCAAATATATTTTTTCTGTACAAGTTTTTCTATATCTTCTTTCATTATGAGCAATTTACTATTCTTTAGAACAAAAAGAGGTCTAGTTGCTCTTCCAGCATCACAATTAATTTGGATTTCTTTTGAATCATGGTAATAACCAATATTTACATGTTGCCCAATCTCACCCTTCCTTCGTTTTTCTCTAATTTGGTGAATGAAAGGGTTATATTGTTGATGAATACCTACTAGTTTTCCATTTAAAAAAACCTTTACCTTATCACCTCTAATATTTTTAACCTCATTTATAGGTATTACACCTAAATCGATTAGAATATTTTCAATGATATTTTCATCTGCACCTACAGAAATTATTGATGCTAAGCCAAGGTTTTTAACTAAACCACAATTTGGGCCCTCGGGAGTTTCAGCGGGACAAATTTTTCCCCATTGAGTAGGATGTAAATCTCTGGCTTCAAAATGAGGTTGACTTCGACTTAAAGGTGATATAACTCTTCTTAAATGACTTAAGGTTCCAACATGATTAGTTCTATTTAATAACTGACTTACTCCTGCTTTACCCCCTACCCAATTACCAGTAGCTAGAGCATGTCTAATCCTTTCTGTAATTACATCTGCTCTTACTGCTGTTTTGATGTTAGGGGCTCTTCCTCGAACTGCGGTTCTTTCTAACTGGTATTTAATATCTTTTACAAGATTCAAGAATGCTACCCTAAATAGTGATGTGAATAACTCTCCCGCTAATTTTAATCTTTTATTTGCATAATGATCTTTATCATCTGGTTCTCTAAAGCCTAAAGCAAGCTCCATTACCTTCTGCGCCATTTGTCCTAAATAATATGCTTTTTTAATTCTGTCTTCTTCAGAATTTCCTATATGTGGTAAGAGATATCTGTCTAAAACCTGAAGTGCTCTTCTAATACGATAATCCTTCGTTTGTCCAATTGCAACTCTTTTCCCAATATAATCAAGAGCATTTTGTTGTGATTTCTCAGGATCTTTTAATACTACAATTTCAGTTGCAACATCTATTACTGGAATCAATTCTTTTTGAATTTCATCATTTTCTGATATTGCTTCAAATATTTCTCTATCTGAATGTAACCCTAAAGCTCGCATAAGAATCGCTAAGGGAATCTTACCCGGAACAGATGGGAAAGATACTCTTAAATTTCCATCCTTTTTTCGTTCAATAGTAACAGGAGCTCTAAATCCACTTCTAGTCGAAAATACTTTTGCTTGATGAGTTGCGCTGGAACTTCTACTTGCTTCTTCTGCTAAAATCCTATTAGGTGCTAAGTCTTCTTGGGTCACGAGAACACGTTCTGTTCCATTTATAATGAAGTATCCTCCTGGATCTAATGGATCTTCACCCCGATTAATTAATTCTTGTTCAGATAAACTCTCTAGGGGGCATCGACAACTTTTTAACATGATTGGAATTTTTCCAATATATATATCAAGTGTTTCTTCAGGTTCTTCTCTCTGAGTTCGCTCATCTATAGTAATTGGAGTCATTTCCAAAGTAATATCGGCAGCATAACTTAATTCCCTGATCCGAGCCTCTATTGGAGTAATCTCCATAGTAGCACCATCTGCTTCGCGTACTTTAGGCACTCCAACCTTGATTTTTCCAAATTTTATCTTAAAACCAGGTATATCAGGAATTACTTCACCAGACTCATCGACAATAGTTTGCATTTCATATTCAATAAAGCTGTTGTACGAATCAAGATGTTGCCGAACAAGCCCTTTTTCATCAAAAAGACTTTTTAAAATAAGCCATTTATCTTCATTCTTTAATTTTTCAGTACTCAATATTCATTAAACCACAATAATTATTATATTTATAAAAGAATATTTGTTAGACTTTTTCCTTTTTCACATATCGATAATAATCAACAGATTTTACCGTAGTATTTGATTTTCTAACTAATTTTACTATGTCTCCTTCTTTTGCCCCTATTGCAATAGCAACTGGATCTTTTTCAAACATCTGAGGCAGATCATTAACATCTATTTGGTATTTTTGTAAAAGCTTCTGAGATTCTTCTTTAGTTAGGAGGACATGGTGAGGCACAAATTTATGAAGTAAAACATCTATCCGCTTTTTAGTCAAGGAAAAATCCTCTTTACTCACTAATAATATATAAAAAAATCATACTTTTCTAAAAAATTTTTCTATTTTTTCGTTATTTCTTCAAGAACTTTTAATGATAAATAGTAATAATTATTCTTAAAAACAATTAAAAACCCAATATCCACTTCTTTTGCATAAAATATCGATTTTCTTATCCGGATAAGAGTCCTTAAGAAACTTGAACATATATAGAGCGCCCATCTTTTTTTTCATTACAAACTGGAAAAATCCATTTGGTTTTAAATAATCTGGAATTTCACATAATAGCTTAATAAATGCTTTTCTCCCTTCTCGCAAGGGGGGATTCATATAAATTCCATTAAATTTTAAATCCTTATTTTCTAATGGTTCAAAATAATTCCCTGATAATACTTTTACACGTTTCTTATTGTCTGGTAAGTTAATTTTTAAATTTTCTTTGGCACACCAAATAGCATTTTTATTAATATCAATTAAATACACTACACTATTAGGTGATTCATATGCTAATACAATTCCTATAGGTCCATACCCACATCCCAAGTCGAGTAGACCACTTGGTTCATTAGGAATAAACATATGTTCAATTAAAATTTTTGTTCCTAAATCTATCTTTCTAAAAGAAAAAACTCCGGTTAAAGTTTTAAATATATAAAGATGCCTCCTTAAACTTTCTGAAATAGTATACACCTTTAATTTAACATCTGGAAAATGAGTGGAATAATGTTGATTTTTTCTTTCCATGATAAAAGAAATTCTTATTATTTCTTTTTCTATTTTATTTTATTCCAACGAGGGTAAATACTACGCTCCATGAAAATCTTATTTGTTTTTACAATAATACCTGATTTTGCTTTATAAATCTCCATTGAATTTTTCTCTGTAATTCCAAATCCTATTAATTCTCTTTTAAGAGTCATATATGCTACTTGCATGTCTTTTTTAATTCTTGCATCAATGAAACAAACTCCAGCGGCCGCTAAATCCGCACCGTGGCATAACGCATCAACAGCAGAGTCTCTAACATAAATTTTTGGTATATGAGAAACCATCTTTTCCATTGGAAATATTATCTTTCTTAAATAATATTCTTCTCCTTCTTCTTGATATATTGTAAATGCATCTTTCAGATTTTGGAGAGTAATTAAATTATTATCTTCAATAAAATTACCTACTCTAGTTCTTCTTAGTTCAAGCATATGAGCACCAGAACACAGAACTTCACCTATATCAAAACACAATTTTCTAATATAAGTTCCAGCTTCGCACCCAACTCGGAATAAAACATGATTTTTACTTACTTCAAGTGCTTTAATATAATATATTTCTCTTACTCTTAATTTTCTTACAACAGAAGATTTAATTGGTGGTCTTTGATAAATCTTTCCGGTAAATAATTTGAAAACTTTTTCAATTTTTTTTATTTTTTCATGAGTGTGTAAAAACATAATTCCTATATATTCTTTACCAGCATTTAAAAGAGCAGATAATACACGTGTAGCTCTTCCCAAAGCACATGGTAAAACCCCAACTACTTTAGGATCTAATGTTCCCCCATGACCTGCATTTGATATTCCTAAAATTTTACGAACCCATGATACAACTTCATGACTAGTGGGACCACTTGGTTTGTCCAAATTTATAACTCCATATTGTAAAAGTGTTTCTATGTCTCTTTTATCTGGTTCACAGCCATAACTAGGGTTAGTACTATCTTGGGATTTCACCAAAAGTTGTTCAGGTTCATCAGAGGGCAATCTGAATTGTATGGTTTCCATATTATCAATTTAGTTAAATTCTATTGTAATTTATAAATCTTTTTATATTTAATTATGTCTGACAACTTCAAGGTTTTAGTTTATCAAAGTACCCATATAAAAATAAACGGGCTATAGGGGAATTGAACCCCCGACCGTCAGGTTAAAAGCCTGCTGCGCTACCTGCCTGCGCCAATAGCCCTTAAACATTATTTCATATCATCTTTACAATAGTTAATAGTTGCTTAATGTGATGTTGCTTAATATGAATAGTTTAAATTTACTATAATATAAGAATTCTTCTATTTAAAATGTTCAAATCCAAAGTATTTTAATTCATTTTTTTTTCCTTTAGATAAAAAGAAAATCTTACCGTCTGAAATCACTTTTCCTATTAAATAAATTTGACCATTACTTTCTCTAATTAATTTCTTGGCAGTATCATAGTCTTTTGGGTCGATTGTAAAAAGATGTATAAATTCCTCACCTGCATTAAAAACTAAGTCTTCAAGAGAGATTTTAAACTTTTTAGAGTAATTTTTAGCCTCTTCATCAATTAATTGGTCACTAAATTCAATTTCAAAACCTATATTTGGATTAGAATACATTAAATCAGTTAAAGATTTTGCTAAACCGTCAGATGAATCTATACTTGCAGTAGCTAAGTTATTTTCGGATAAAATAAAAGATTCATAACCTATATCTTCAGGTTCTATAATGCTATTTACTGATCTCCGGTATGAGGCATAATTTTCAATATTACCATTTTTGGAGAGTAGTATATCAAATCCAACTCCCGTTAGGCCAAATTTACGATTTGCAACTAAATAATCCCCAGACTTCATTCCAGTTCTATATATTAATTTTGAAGGATCTTGAGTTCCAAATACAGTCGGATTAATAATAATCTCTTTAGTTTCATTAAGATCTCCTCCAATATATTCTAAATTTAATTTTTTACAATAATCAATGATACCAGAGATTAAATCTCTAAAATTTTTTAACAACATATCTTTAGGCAACCCTAAAGAAATAAAAATTCCGAGTGGTTCAACACTTTTTACTATTAAATCGCTAATATTCATAAGAACAGCTTTTCGACCGATTTGATAAGATTTCATTTGAGAAGGTACATCAGTTGTCGATACTAGCATATCAGAATTAAAAATTAGAATATTTTTGTCATTATGATCAAGCGAGAAAAAGAATGAATCGTCTCTGATTAAATGACTTCCTGTCTTTTCATAAACTGTCTCTTCAATAATCTTAATCAGTTTAAGTTCTCCTAAATTCCCTAACTTATCATTATTTCTCATAAGGTAAAATTTAAAATTTGTTTCGAATTATTATTTAATGAATCGTATGAAAAGCCTCTGTGGCTTAGCGGTATAGCAACAGATTCGTATGTGTAACAATAAAGATTTACAGAAATATCTGTAGGTCGGGGGTTCAATTCCCCCCAGAGGCTTTCTTTATACTTCTTCAGTGGTAAAATACCGCTTTATCATTTGTAAAGCAAGTATTCTAAAAGCATCATCAATATTTTCTCCTGTAAGAGCTGATGTTTCTATATAAGATAATTCTAATTTTTGTGCTACTTCTTCTCCCTCTTCAGTTGAAACTAATCGTTTATCTTCTAAATCTATCTTATTTCCAACTAAAATAAGAGAAATATTTTCTGAGGCTTGAATAAATTCATTATACCAATTATCAATATTTTCAAAAGTTTCTCTTCTAGTTACATCAAAAACTAAAATTCCTGCTTCTGCTTTTGCTAAATAAGATAGTCTAACTCTTTTAAACTGGGATTGACCTGCTAAATCCCAAATGACAAAACGAACTGCACTACTTAACCCTTCGAAACTACATTCTTTTTTCATTATTGAAGTTCCAATCGTAGACTTATAATCTTTTTCGAATTCATCTTCTACAAAACGATGGACCATACTTGTTTTTCCAACAGCACCATCACCACCTAAAATTAATTTATAAGCGTATTCTCCTGAATTAACATTAATTTTTTGGAGTGCATCCACTTTCCTCTCAATATTTTGATCTTCTTTTGCAGTAAATAGTTTAGGAATTACCGGGCTTACTGTTCGACCATCAAAAATTCGAGTTATTTTCTCTGCTGTCAGATAAGCATAAGGAAATACTGGATCCACCATCGCTATGGCATCTAATACAGTCACTAAAATTGCTTCTGGTCCTGCTTCACAAAAAATGAATCTATGTTCTTCGGTATCAAAAGTGCCTGTTCCAAAAGATCCTGAACTAAATTCTTCTGTAATTCTATTTAACACGGGCTCTACTAGAGCACTAATACCCCCAACTATCTCTTCTTCAACAGATTTTTCTGGTGATCTTGTTAAAGCATCAATCACTAAACCATGTCTATTTAGTACTAGGACTGCTATTACATTTTCAACTGATTGACTATACCATTTAAGTAGCGCTGTTAATTTCTTTCTATCAACAGACACGAATTTTTACCTTGTAAATTTATACTTTTTATTTAATATTATATCTAGCATACTAATTTAAATAATTAGTATATCTTTTATTATTCTAAGCGAAATCTTTATTGAAAATAAAAATCTTTTTCTTAAACATATCAGATGAACCTATTATTATCCTTTAAAATTTAGATTTCTGTTCTCTATAAGCACCCTAAAACGCTTTTTAAATTTGATTCGGAGTATTAAATATTAAAAATTATGAAAATTAAGAAAAAAGATTTTAAAAATTAATTACTTTATCTTTAATTGTTCTCTCAAGAGAATTAAAATAATTAAAAATACAAAATAATATCGCAGGAGTTGCCAAGCCTGGTCTACGGCGCTAGCGTAAGACACTAATGTGTGTCTACGGTGATACTGAGGCTCTAGTGACATAGGTCTTCGTGGGTTCAAATCCCACCTCCTGCATCACATAACTTTTCTGTTAAAATATCACGTAATATTTAATAGAAATATCAGATTGAAAGGATTATAATAATAAATTTTAGTGTGATAAGTATTTCAAATTTAATATTAGACGATGAATCGGTTACAATTGACCATGTTAAATCTTTAGCATTTAGACGTACAGCTTCATCTACAGGAGAAACAGAAGCAACATATTATATTGAGAATGAATTAGCAAAAGAGAAAATCAATTCAAAGATTGAATATTTTTCTTGGGCTGGTCCTACGAGGGTTTTAATGAGAACAACTTATTTAATTATATTAATGTATCTCCTCCTTGCACGTTTAATTTTAGTTTTAGTAATATATTACGTAATAAAATATTTATTTGAAAGAACACGTAATATGACCTTGATAAAAAAAGAATCAGCAAAAAATATTTTTGCTGAAATTCTGGCTAATAAAAAAGGAAAAAATAGACCATTAGTAATTTTTTCTGCCCATTATGATTCTATTTCTGCAAATATTCCTTATAAAGTTCAATGGGTAATATTCTTTATATACAGATTAATAATTGGATTCTATGTTATAGTTATAATAGTTTTTTCATTGTGGCTTACTCTTGATTTTCTTTTAATTGTTCTTCTTCCTAATAGTATTATAATTATGATTGCTATAATATCACTGATCGGAATCTTTATCTCAGTACCAATATTATATCTGGTATTTAATGAAAAACCATCCGCAGGTTCGATTGATAACGCAAGTGGGGTTTCTATTTTGATTGAATTAGCAAAACATTTCCAAAGAAACCCACTTGAAAAGATGGATATTTTATTTGTATGGCCCGGAGCTGAGGAATGGGGTTTGAAAGGTTCAAAAGAATTCTGTAGGAAACACATTATTGATTTAAATGAAAAATATGATCTTAATAGATCTATTCTTATCAATATTGACATGGTAGGATCATACATTGGGCTTGTAGATCGAGTTGGTTTATTTAGAAGAAGCTTGAATAAAAATTTAAATGATGTTTTTGAAGCTACTGCAAAAAATCTAAATATCCCTCTGACTAGATACAATAAATTAATACCACCAAAGAGTGATCACAGATCATTTCGAAGCTATGTCAAGAGAGCAAGAAAAAAGATTCAAATTGTTTATTTTCATTCCGATAATGATACTAAATATATTCATTCAACAAAAGACACTCCTGATAAATGTTCTGCTGAGAATCTAAATGGATGTTTGTATATTTGTTATCAAACCTTAAGAAGCTTAGATTTAAGAGTAGAATAAGTTAAAAAAAGTCTGATAATTTGTGTTGTTTGATTTTGGGATTATTAGTTAAACTTTCTACATATTCTTCTATTAATCTCATACGCTGTATAGTATAATCATCCAAACGAAAATTTTTACAAATCCTAAGGGCTCTTGGAATATATTTTTCAATCCCTCCCCGATTTACTGTCAATATTACATTATTTCCACATCTAGGACATTTACCATTATTAGAAAGTGGGGGTCTTCTGAATTTTTCATTGCATTTTACACATCTAAAACCTTGTATAGCAAATTTTCTTAAATTTCCTAAAATATCAGGGTTAAAATGAGTTGTTAAAATTTTCTCAGCAACATTTTTTGCATCTACAGGTTTAATAATTTTTGCTAGATGTAATTGGGCATCAATTTTTTCATCCATAGTCTTATATTTTTTGTAAGCAGTTGTTATTGGGCCGTTATTTATATTATCTGTAGGAATACTATAGCCCAAATTTTCATATTGTTCTGGGGTTCCTAACCGACTTTTAACGAGCTTCATGATATTTTCTATTTCTGAAGGTGCCGAATATCGTTCAGTAGCCTTATAAAACTCTAAGGGGTATTTAGATAAAGTATCAACATTATGCGCCTCTATATCTATTTCATTTGGATCTAATATCGTACCAATTACTAAAGTTGCATCCATTCTTCCTCCTATTTTATTAGGAAGATAATGTCTTGAAAAGTTCAATAAAGGATCTAAGAGAAGCATAATACCATCTTCATCACCGTCGCAATTTCTTCTTTTTGCTGCATGCCAGTAAGGATGGGCGTAAATAGAACGTGCAGAGGTAAAACCAATGATTCTACCGATGACTCCAGCGCTAGTATGAGGAGCTAGACCAACAACAAGATGTCCAATCAAATCTTCTTTAGCAGATACATTATAAAAGCGCTCCATTTTATAAAAATATTCAAGTTCATCATCCAAAAAATTTGTAAGTTTAATAAAATATGTAGCGCAATCAATGGATAGTACTACATCTTGAACTTTAAGTTCTAAAATTTGATTATCATCTTGAAGGGCAATCCCATAGATATCTTCCTCATATCCTAAACTCTTCAATATTTTAATAGAGGTTTCAATTTCTTTTGGCTTGAAATGAGTTAAAGGAATATCAGTAGCATCATATCTTATTTCAGCCGTTTTATAGACTAAAACGTTATTTTTAGCTCTTAAAATTCCTTTTTCAATAGGTTCAGGAACTTTTAATTTATTTGTGAGGCCAAATATTCCTTTCAGTTTTTTAGGCATTGGTAAATTTAGGGTTTTTAATGTTGAGTTCAGATAGTTTTTTATATTAAATAATGCTTCTTTAGAATTTTTTAATGGAAGCCCACATAAAGAACAGATTTCATCATATATTGGATATAACTTTTTACATTTTTCGCAGATTTTTTTAAATTGTGTGGGAGTTCCACATTTGGGGCATGAATTAAAAATGGTTACTATTCCACATTTAGGACATTGCTTTCTACAAACATCAATCTTCACTTTTTCAAATTCAATTGCTTTTTGCACAGATCTCGTATTTCCTACTTTATCACTTAATGGAAATAAAACATGAATTCCCTTCATACTTTTTCTTTCAGATTTTTCAGGCCGCCCCATTCGTGTACCTATAAAAAATGGTGCTTTATTCCTAATCTCAATAGAAGAAATTTTATGAAAAAGAGTAAATACATCATCTTCTTTTTCAATTTTAATTGAATCTTTTTTATTTAAATTGAATATTACTCTATAAATATATTCCATAGCATTACTAAATCTTATTTTATTATCTCTTACCTTATGAATTACGAATGCTTTCTCTAAGATTTCTTTAATATCTTTATTAAAATTTAAAATAATCTTATTTTCTGAGGTGTTAATAGCTTTTATAAAAACATCCCGTAAAGTTACTAAGTCTTCTACTGAAATGTTTCCCCAGTAATCTGTATAAGTAGGATGTAAAGGTACTTTATATTTTCGAGAAATTTTAATTGCTTCTTCAGCAGCAGGTATATTCTGAAAAGGATTTTCTATATATTTCATTATTTTGGGATTCAGATTATTTTGTATTTTTGCAGCTCTTTCTAATTCTAAAGCCCAATATTCCTCAACATAACCAGAAGGAACTAATTTATGGTTGTTTTCAGCAAATTCACCAAATCCAAAAAGAATATCTCCCAAAAATAAAATTTTTTCAATTTCAGGAAATAATTCCTTAGCAATTCCTACATTTGAAACTTTGATAACATCTCCGTTTTTCAATTTTATGATGGGTGTTTCAATACTGCTTACAGGACATATACTTGCACTTTTTCCTGGTCTTTCTATTCTAAGTTGAGTCCCGATTGCTATGAAATCATCCAATATTGCCATTGTTGCTGGATGAATTCCTGCTGCTGCTAATCCAGTATTACGTGAGCGTCCATACCTAATTCTATGACCTCCAACCATAGAGGGATGACTAAATACAGGTCTCCCTCCTATGATATCAGAAACATATTTAGAATTTGGAGTGATTTTTTCTTTTTCATTATCTTTCCTTTTTTCTATAATTTCTTCCTTTTGGGCAACTTTATTCAAATCAGCTAACCAATCCCATCCATCTAAGCGCATATTCTTTGCAATTCTATGTAATTTGGGTGCTTTAAGTAGTATTCCATCATTCAAAACTAAACAAGCACCCCCTCTAATATGATTTGTTTCAATTCTAGGGAGATCTCTGAAAGCTGAAACTTCTTCATCCTCAGTAGAATCACCATTAATTTCAACAGATAAGTGTTTCACAGCATAACGTATTTCACGGTTAGATGAAGGATACTGTAAATGGACTCTTCTATCATAAAGCTTAACTTCTTCTACATATCTACCAATTTCTGCTTCAGTAGCAACATATTTAGGAATGTTAGATCTTTTTCTAACATAATCAGCAATTAATACACATAAAGCTGCAGTCGTTCCTCCAGCAGCTCTAATTGGACCTGCAAAATACAAAGATAAATATTTATTACCATGTTGATCTTGTCGAATTAAAATTTTTGATATCCCTTCAAGTGGGGCACTAACAACACCCATTGTTTTTATAGCTAATCCAACTCTTATTGCTCTTTCTACCCTTTCATCCAAGGATTCTATCTTTCCAATTTTTTTATCTAAAATATCTGAAACTACTCTAAAAACTATTTCATCTTCTGTTAATACCTGCTTCTTTAATTCTCTTATAACTTGAGCTACACCATCAGGACCGACTAATTTTTCTACTCTTCCTGCCAAATCTTTAGCTTGGGGGGACTCAACAAATAGTTCAGGATCAAGTCCTTTTTGACGTGCTTTTTCGGCAACACTATAACATTGATTGACTTTCTTTTGTATAACATTAAAATATTCTTCCATTTTCTTACTCATTTCTATCATATAGCATCAGAATCCAATACAATTTTTCAAAAGAAAACTAAAGAGAAAATGTATTATAATACATATTTTTAAGAACTAAATTAAATTGATTTATTAATCTACTATTTCATTAATAAATTAATAGAGAATGTTAATTTATCACAGTCTTTTTATATTAAAAGTAAAAATGTTTTTACTTTAATAATAAATAATTTAATTTTATCCTTCAATAATTATAATAATTTAATCTTAAACTGTATAATATTGAAAGTAGATAATTTAGATACAAAAAAAATCATTTTAAGAAAATTAATTAATTCGGGGATAAATGTCAGTCCCCCTATATTGGATTTTTTCCTAAATTTAGATGATCCAATAAAAAGTGTTGATCAGATCATTAAAGATACAAGTTTTATTCCCAATTTTAATAGTCATTTAACCAAAAATATTTTAAAAAAAATTTCAAATACAGAAATTCAAAATGTTTTAAAAAGAACACTATTAAAGGCAAAAATTTTACCAAATAAAGATAATTTAACTTTGCAAGAATCTAGTGGCATAAAATCTTCAAGCGAATTTAATAAATACCAAACTTGTGAAAAATTAATAGAGATTAAAGAAATTACTGAGAGTCTTCAGGGAATTAAGAATAATCAAGAAGTCCCTAAAATTGAACCTATATCTCATGATTACTCTAAAATAATCCCCAAATTTATTGAAAAGAAAAAAAAAACAACATTCGAAAGCACAAAATCATCATTAGGAATTTACCCAATTGCGAAAGAATATGATTCTAACTATGAAATTTTAAAAGATCCAACCGGAAAATTATATACAAACGGAGAGTATAAAGATTTTTATGATCTTACGGTGGATAAATTTAATCAACTACGAACTTTAATGAAAAAAAGACCAGATGTTTCATCAGCACATAATATTAACAATATATTAAGATTATCTAATAAAGTCGAAGTATCAGTTATGGGAATAGTAAATAAAATCCGCAAAACTAAAAATGGAAATTTTTTTTTAGTTTTAGAAGATCTTACTGGGCAAATTAACGTTCTAATCAAAAATGATTCTGAAAATCGAGATAATGTGAAAATTGCTGAAAGAATTCTAAATGATCAGTTAATATATGTTGAAGGGACTTATAATCCTAGAGAAAAAGGTAAAAGTGGCATAATTTATGGTGTATATGTTGCAAAAATAGATATACCAACTGATTTCGAGCCAAATAAAGCACCTGTTCCATTATCAATTGCTTTAATTTCAGATACTCATATTGGAAGCAGGGAATTTGAAGAATCATTATTAAAAAGATTCATAGATTTTCTGAATGGTAAAATTGGGAATAAAAATTTAAGAGAAATTGCAGGAAAAATAAAATATATAATTATTAATGGAGATTTAGTTGACGGGATTGGAGTTTATCCATCACAACGAGATGATCTTATAATACCAGACATTTATAATCAATTTAAAAAAGCTTCAGAATTATTTTCAGAAATTCCAGAATATATTGAAATATTTTATAGTCCAGGAAACCATGAACCTGTAAGGAATGCAATTCCTAGACCTTCAGTCCCTAAAAAATATGTGGAAGATTTAATTAATATTGGATTTAAAACAATAGGAAATCCTTCTATTATTCAAACTCATAACGTAAATACATTAATATATCACGGAGATAGTATACTTGATTTGAATGTATTGATACCAGAACTTGAAAACAATAAACCTATTGAAACAATGAAAGAATTACTTAGATGTAGGCATTTAGCTCCAACTTATGGAAAAAAGACACAAATTGCACCGATTAATAAAGATTGGTTAATAATTGATATAATTCCTGAAATATTTCATACTGGTCATGTACATATCAATGGAATTGGTAAATACAGGAATGTTACTTTAGTTAACTCTGGTTGTTTTCAATCTCAAACTGATTTTATGAAAAGTTTTGGAATTAATCCAACTCCTGGAATAGTTCCTATTATTGAACTTGATACTTTTAAAAGTATTGAACTAAACTTAAAAAATAATAATTAACTATTATGATATCATAAAAGAAATTGAATTCTAATGAAATTTACAATTCCTCGCAACAATAGTACCGAATTATTACTTTATATTTGGAAAATAATAGATCTTCCTTTTATTTCGCAGAGTGATCTTCTATATAAATTATCATTTGAATTATTCCTTTTTTCGCCAGAGAAGGTTATAAATTTCATCAATGGATGTACTAAAAATAAATCATTGATAAAGGATGCAAATAATAATCTTAAATTATCAAATATTTTAAAGCAAAAACTGAAAAATTGGCAAAACAAAAGAAAACAAGAAATTTTAGAGAAAATACATTCGTTTAAGAAAATAACCACAATAGAAAAGCAAACTGATATTGGAGCTGCAACTAATTTTAGTGTCATAATAAAAACTTTCTTTGATAAAGGAACGTTAAATAGAGCAGCATCAATATCCAATAATGCGTTTGATTTAGTTGAGTTTAATCTATCCAAAGGAATAATTAAAGCTAATGTTTTAGGCTCAAAAGAAGAATCTTACATAATCGAGATAGATATTAATAATAAAACTATACGTCACAATTGTCACGATTTTGAAACTAGAAGAGCAGAGAACAAAAAATTCTGTAAACATATAGCTAAATTATTTCTCTTTTTAAAAGAAAAAAATTCGAATACTACTGAGATTTTCCTTAAAAAAATTGCTGCTAATATTGATAAATGGGAATTTTCCACTTAAATCAACTTTTTAAAAATATTATCCTTTAGTTTAACTTTATCTGATTGCAATAAAATCGGTTTATAATTTAAAATACCCTTAATTTTTTCAATTTCAGAAAGTACACTTTCTAATAATTTTATTTCAATATCTAGTTTAATTATTTTAGTTCTTCCATAATGACCCATTGACTTAACTTCAGCAGAGATTATTCCAGCTAAAGTTAATGCATTTATATAATCACTTATTCTTCTTTTTGTTAATTGTCTAATATTTGGAATTAATCTCTTTATTTCTGAATGAATTTCATAAATATCACCAGATATAATAATATGCTCAGGACTAAATTTAGAAATTAAATATACTGTTGTTAAGATTATTTGCGCCTGTAATGGAATTCCTCTTATATATTCAATAATATAATCATTTTCTAAATCAGCTTGAGCTTTTTCAACATACTTTGAAGATATTATTTTATTTTGGCTTCTCTCAGCCAATTCTCCTGCTTTTCTTAACAATTGAAGAGCTTTTCTAGCATCTCCATGTTCTTTAGCTGCAAAAGCTGCACATAAAGGTATAACATCTTCCTTTAACACACCTTCAAGAAAAGCTATTTTTGCTCTATTATTTAGAATGTCTCTTAATTCACTTGCATTATAAGAAGGAAAAACTATATGTTCTTCGCCTAAACTTGATAATATTCTTGGATCTAGGTTTTCTTTAAACTTCAATTTATTAGAAATTCCAATAAGACTTGTTTTACATTTATCTAAGTTTTCATTTAATCTAGTAAGATCATATAAAATTTCATTTCCGCCTTTTTTATTTACTAAAATATCTATTTCGTCTAATACTAAGAAGCAGATTGAATTCCCAACTTTTGAGTCTAGTAAACCTAGTAGTTTTTTGAAAATAATATCTTTTGGAAGTCCAGTAGGTGGAATTTTCTCCTCTCGTGAAATTGTGTTATAAATATGAGCTAAAATACGATAAGGAGTAGATACAATATTACAATTAATATAAACCCACCAAGGCTTTAGCTCTGAGCATTGCTGTGCCAATTTTTGGCTCACATATCTTATAGTTGCAGTTTTACCAGTTCCTGTCATACCATAACATAAAAAACTTGGAGGAGTATCGCCTAATAAAGCACATGCCGTTTTTTCAGCAATATCTTTTATTTGAATATCTCGGTGTGGTAGTTCTTCTGGAATATATGATGATTCCAATGCGTCGCGATTATTAAAAATTCTGGGTCCTTTAAGATAATTCTTGTAAAATTTATCTATATTAAATTGATGATCATTACTATGATTTTTCAACAATTATTGGCACCATTGATTCACAATTTTTATCAAAATTTTTCCATTCGAAATTAATTAACACAAGAACTATTTCTATTGCATTTATAAAGTTAATTATTAATCTTAAAATTAATAGAAAAATGTTAACGATTTAATAGCTGCTTTTGTTAAATCTTTTCAATAATTTATAATATTATTGTCAGGCTTTTAAAGGATAATTATTTATTGAGCAATATTTATTAAGATCTTATTAACCATCCAATCATTAAAAAATATTTAATTCAATTAAATATTTGATTAAATACACAATTATTCCAATAAAATAATCGTTTTTATTAAGGTTATATATTAAATTGTCTATTAATCATACTTTAAGTGAAGCGGAGAAAAATAATAAAAAAATAGCAATAATTTTAGCACTATTATTTGCCTTCTTAATTTTAGCAGATTATGTTGTAATTTCAGTTTTGTTTAAATGGGCAGATTGGATTGCACTTTTAATATTTAGCTTATTACTAATTGTGCCTGCTTATATATCTAACGCATCAATGGTAATTACTGGTGGGGGTAAACCCATTGACGGTGGACGAACTTTTCGCGATGGAAGGAGAATATTTGGAGATCATAAAACTTGGAATGGTTTAAAAGGACCTTTATATATTGGCATTCCAATTTCCTTTTTCCTTTTTCTACTTTTTACAATCATATGGGCTCCTATAAAAGAAGTTATTGTTGATGCTGCTGCTCAAGGACAATACCTTCTTTATGATGATGTAAAAATATTTGAATACTATTTTAAAGGAGGACAAATTCCTGTAAATTTCTTAGTGTTAATAATCCGAATCTTATTAGCTTCCTATGGTGCCGTTTTGGGTGATTTATTTGGTTCTTTTTTAAAAAGAAGATTTGATATTAAGAGTGGAGCTCCTTTTTGGATTGTAGACCAGTTAGATTTTGCCATAATGGCATTACTTTTTGTTTCTGTTCCAGGATTCATTTCACCGCGCTTATTTTTAATACCAGATATTCATATTATCATCTTTTTGCTCATAATAACTCCGGCAGTTAGCATTATAGCAAATACTATCGCCTATGTAATTGGTTTGAAGGATGTTCCGTGGTAAAATTGAGATTATAAACTAACAACCTTACATACTATTTTAATAGGAGTACCATTATTTTCAAAAATTACGAAATTTTCTAATAATCTATTTACAGCTTTAATATAATCTCCCTTACACCCGATAGCAATTGCTCTTTCGCGATAAGAAAGAACTCCAACTACTATATACTTTTTACCCGTGAATGCATTCATTTCTATCGCAATATTATGTATGTAAAGATCTGGGAAAAATCCTATTAATAATTTAATTAAAGTGTTTTCTGCTCTAATTATTATTAGTTTTTTATCTTGGAACTGCCTTCTTATATATTTTAAATTCTTATTTGCTTTAAAATAATATTCATTTCTAACAAAAAAGAATACAAATTTCCCTATTATGATAACATTCTGGGGATAAACTTTAGTTCTTTCATGAAAATACTTAAAAAGTAGAAGTTCTTTATTAGAAAATCTTTTACGGAAATGGATAATTTGATAATAAATTAAATCATCGAGAATTGTGTAAAGCATATTAAGATTTCTCTGAATAGTTTTAAAAACTTCTAGAAAAATCTTTCTAAAAACTAAGAAGATAATTAAATAAAAATGTTTATTGATTGATATTCATAAATATTATTTATAAAAGATGAAACAAGTAGGTTTTAAGTTTCTAGATCATACCGCAGATGTGAGTGTCAAGAGTTGGGGTTCTAATTTAGAGGAGGCTTTTTCTCAAACAGCTCTAAGTTTAATGACTACTATTACTCCAGATTTAGACCAAATTTCACCAAAAATAGAAAAAAAAATTCAAATTGAAGCAGAAGATAAAGAAGCCTTGCTCTTTGATTTCCTTTCTGAATTTCTTTATTTATTTGATGTTTATGATTTAGTATTTGGTGATATAATAGTACAAACAATTAAAAAAAGCAAAAACAGATATAAATTACAGGCACTTTTAAAAGGAGAGAAATTTGATAAGAAAAAACATAAAATTGGAACAGAAGTAAAAGCAATAACATATTCTTTTATGGATATTGAAGAAAAAAAGAATAAAGTCAAAATAAATATTGTTTTTGATATTTAATTCAAATTAAAGATTTTAACCCTTCACTACACCTATAGGAACTAGTTTGACAATCTTTTCAATAATTTCAAGATTATGACTGACTTGTACAACTTGGTCAATATCTTTATATGCTCCAGGCGCTTCTTCCGCTAATATCTTCATTGAAGCGCTTTTTACTAAAATTCCTTTTTTTGCTAAGTCCTCTTTTACTTGTGTACCCCAATATTTTTTTTTAGCTTTTGTTCTTGACATCATTCTTCCAGAACCATGAGCAGTAGAACCAAATGAGAGATCCATAGCTTTTGGTTTACCAACACATAAATATGAAGCAGAACCCATCGTTCCCGGAATTAAAACAGGTTGTCCTATCGATTTATAATCATTAGATAAATCTGGATGTCCTGGGGGAAATGCTCTTGTTGCCCCTTTTCGATGCACGTTCAATTTCATTTTTTTACCATTAATTTCATGTTCTTCTATCTTTAAAATATTATGACATACACCATAAATTAAATGTAAATCTAATGCATCAAAATCTTTTTTAAATGAATTTTGAAACGATTCTCTTATCCAATGAGTAATTAATTGACGGTTAGTAAAGCCAAAATTAGCCGCACATGCCATACTAGACAAGTAATTTTTTGCTTCAGGAGTATTCGCTGGAACACAAGCTAATTCTCTATCTGGAACCTTAACATTATATTTATGCATTGCCTGTTCAATGTTCCGTAGGGAATCTGTACAAACTTGATGTCCTAAAGCTCTACTTCCCGTATGTATCATAATAGTGATCTGATTTTTCTTAATGATTCCTAGCTCTTTAGCGATCTTTTCGTTATAGATTTCATCAACTTTTTGAATCTCAAGAAAATGATTTCCACTTCCTAATGATCCAAGCTGTTTAATTGCTCGTTGTTTAGCCTTTTGGGATATTAATTTGGCATCAGCACCCATTAAACAACCCTCTTCTTCACAATGTTTAAGGTCCTCTTCATTTGCATAGCCTTTATCTAGAGCCCAATTCATTCCATCGTTTAAAACATTATCTAAATCTGAATAACTAATATTTAATTTACCTTTAGATCCTAATCCTGAAGGAATATTTTTAAATATTGTATTTAATAAACTTGGAAGTATATTTCGAACATCATTAAGCATTAAATTAGATCTTAATAATCTTACACCACAATTTATATCATAACCTACACCCCCAGGAGAAATCATACCATCTTCTGCGTCTGTACCTGCAACTCCTCCAATACAAAATCCATATCCTTGATGAGCATCTGAAAGTGCAATAGCGTGCTTCTGTATCCCAGATAAACATGCAACATTAGTAATTTGATCTAAAGTTCGATCTGATCTTATTTTTTCTAAAATATAATCATTAGCGTATATATGAACTGGTACATTCATCTGAAATTTTTCAATTTTCCCTCGAATTCGTACCATTAAAGTTTTAGGAGCTATTTCATAAATATTTTCTTCAATCTTATTAACATTCATCTTAAATTTCATAAGAAATAAATTTTCAAAAACTTTTTGATTTAGTTTTATAAAATTTAGTGAAAATTTAGTGAAATGAAGAATTCAGTAAATTGATAAAAATAGAATGTGATTTCCTTATTAAATAGATTAATATCTTATTTTATTTCTATAAAAGAGAGCAATTCTAAATCATCCAAACTGTCCATAATCCTCTGTATCTCCGACTCCGGTCGCCCTGATTCTTCTGCAATCTCAGACAATGTATGGAAACCATCCGCTAAGTGAGCTATTTTGAATTCTTGCTTATCTAAGAATCCCTGAGTAATTATTTGTTTAGGTAATCTGTTCGATGTCCACTCTGGCTTCTTATCAGTAACCTCTCGCAAATCTTCTTCAGAAATCACTAATCCTTTCTTAGCTATTTGCTTCTGTGTTTTGCGAAAATCCCTCTCAAATATCTTTAATATCGGAATCTTTAGCTTTAATTCAGCAACTTTTCCAGTCTGTAAAATCTCATCGATTATTCCTTCAAAATCTCGAAATATTCTGACATCCCCCGACCAATTGTCAAGCTCACCTCTAAATCTATTAGCAAATCTATTAATAATCTCTGTTAATGCTTTATGCGCAATTTTAGCATCGTCATTCTTATCCGCTGCTACCGTACATAGTACTCCCTCCTGAAAAACAAGCAGCAAATAGAACACTCTCATATCAATTATCTTCAATTCCCCCGATCCCTTCGAGAATTCGACGCTAAAATCCTTTAAGGCGGTAAGAAAACCACTAACTAAATCTTGATTAAATTCTATCGTCCCATACTTCCGATGGATTAGGCAAATACCCGATATTTGATCTATAAGGTATAGATTGTGAATCAAACGGTTATTTCACCTCTTATTTTCAGTTTTTCACTTGATTATTATTTTTAAAAAATATTCTAATTGTATATTTAATAATACTTTACTAATTTAAATTTCTTTATAAGTAAAAGAAGTTATCATTTATCTTATTTCATAATTCTTTAATAATTAAATGTAAAGATAAATAATAGAAAAACAATTAATTCCTAATTAATTCATTACTCATAAGTAATTATAGAAAAGCAATATTTAAAATGAATTTTTACCTATTCTTGGTTACCGTGCCCAATTTTGAAGAAGGACAAAGAATTGCAAGAATTTTAGTTGAGAATAAACTAGCTGCTTGTGTCAATATAATAAAAGATATTTTTTCTCTATATAAATGGAAGGGAAAAATTGAAGAAGACAATGAATATCTACTACTAATCAAAACAGTAGAAGAGAAAAGTGATCTATTAATTCGAAAAGTTAACGAAATTCATTCCTATTCAGAACCAGAATGCATTGGCCTTAAAATAGAAAAGGGTTCTGAAACTTATTTAAATTGGATTAGAGAAGTTGTAGAATGATTTAATTTATAAACTTTTAAAATTATGTCAAATGACATTTTTCAATTGGATTGGATATTTATTGATACCATCATAATTGTCCTATTAATTTTATTATTACTAGGTGTTAAGTTATATAAGCTAACTCATCGCTGGAGATTTTCTTTTTCCAATGAAGCATTAGAATTTATTTCTTATCGTAAACCACCATTAGAAATCAATAATCAATCAATATCTACTAGTAAATGGACTTTAACAAGAAATCTTTCTTTAAGAGAAGAGATTAACAAAAAACCATTAATAATAATTCTAAGAACAAACTACAAGAAAAGGATACTTTATATTTTGACAGAGGGGTTAAGTAGTTATGGTTTTAATGTTATTAACTTGAGGCTTAAAATTAGGCTTGATAAAAACAATAATCTGTTTGATAAAGCACTCTTAGATAATATAAGGCACCTTATTTCAACTGTAATAGATTTTTTTAAAGAAATAGACTCAGAATTTAATTTAAATTATCTATTGTTAAATTATTCTAAATCCTCTCTCTCTTACACATCAATATTAACTGATCCTAAAAATTGTGGTATGATATTAATTAATCCGAAGTTAAATAATGAAAATATTAAGAATTATAATGATATATTCAAATCCTCTCCTCTAAATTCGCAATTATATACAATATTTAGTAAAAGATCAATTTTTATTTTGAATAATAAAAACTTAAAGCGATTATTAAGCCTATACAATCATCAAAAAGAAAAGAAGCTTAACATAATAACAATAAAAAAAGCAAAATATTCATTTAATTATTATGAAACCATCCTTTTAGGTATGATTATAAGCTTAATAGAGAATAAATTATTAAAAGCGAAAAATTGAAATTAGTTTATGAAAAAAGAAAAAATTTTAAGAGATCATTATAGCACCATAACATATCCAAAAACTCATTGGTCTCTCTTAAAAGAAAAAAGAGAGAATGCAATAAAATTATTAGAAATATTTAATAAAGGAGATTTTGAACCTTATGTGCATGGAAGTATTGCCCGTGGTGATGTCCATAAAGCTAGTGATATTGATATAATATTTCTGGCACAAATACCAGTATTTCAGATTGAATTTATCTTAAATAAAAATGGATTTGAAAATTATTTTAGAGAAATTATTATGGCAACTCCACTAGATGCAATAAAATTGTATATTCATTTAAGCGAATTAGAATCCATAACTGTTCCCTTATCTAAAATTGATAAAAAATTTATAGAATTTTATGATTTTGGAGGTAAAATTAATTTAAATCAATTAAAATCAGATATTAGAGCTGCTGGAATAGATAAAAGATTAGTATTAATCAAACCCAATTTACAAGGGCATGAAGAAATATCAATTATAGGAAATGAAGGGATTGCAGCAAAGGAAGTAGATATAAGTATTAATACTATTAATGAACGTAAAAATGTACTTTTAAGAAGAGAAAAATATGGAAGAACAGGAGTATTCTTGAAAAAAGAAATCCAGATTAATGAATCTACAGAAGAAGTATTAAAAAAATTAGCTAATAGAAAATCTATTGTAAGAAAAAAATTATTCAAAAGATGAAAAAAACTAAAATAGTAGAAGCGGAGAGTGAATCATTTTATATCAAAGGAAGAGGGATTCCCTTAGGATGTAAATATTGTCTAAAAGGAGCTAAAGCAGTTTTATTTTTAAATGGAATTTGCCAAAAGCCTAATCATTGTTCTTGGTATTGTCCTATCTCAGATAAAAGGAGAGGAAAAGATATTACATACGCAGATGAGATACAGATAGACTCGAAAGAGGAGTTAGTTGAAGAAATTAATAAAATAAGTGCAAAAGGAATGAGTATAACTGGTGGAGAGCCACTTTTAGAATTGAATTTAGAAAAAACTCTTCAATACATTAGATATGTTAAATTAAAAAAAGGAAAAAGGTTCCATGTCCATCTTTATACAAATGGCATAAATTTTGATGAATCTATTGCTAATGAACTTGCTAAGGCAGGATTGGATGAAATCAGATTCCATCCACCTAAAGAAAAATGGGATAATATTAGAAATGCTTTAAATAAGGGAATATATGTAGGAGCTGAAGTACCAGTTATTCCAGATAAAGATTATATAAAAAGTCTTGAAGAATTTATAATTTTTTTAGATAATATTGGAGCAGACTTTATAAATTTAAATGAATTTGAATTTTGTTTTTCTAATAGTGAAACATTAAAAAATAGAGGTTTTAAATTGAAGGAAGGCTCAATGGCATCTGTAGTTAACAGTCAAGAAACTGCCTTTAAACTGATTAAAAAATTATATCCATCTGTTTCTTTAAAAATACATTTCTGCTCTATAATGGCTAAAGATTATTATCAATTGAAAAATAGATACCTTAGAAGGGCAAAAAATATTAAATTACCATTTGAAGTTATAACCGAAGAAGGTCTTTTAGTTTTTGCTCAATTAGAGGGGAAAGGAAAGAATTTGGAAGAGTTTCATAAGATTTTATTGTCTGAATTAAAAATCAACCAAAATCTCATATCATTTAACGGAGAAAATATGAAAATTCCATTTTATATTTCAATAAATAATGATTTCATATCTCTATTAGAAAAGTACCACTTACAAGGCTATATAGTAGAAATGACACCATTTAGAATTTCAAGATATCAGCAGATAACAGAAAAAAATCCTATTAATGAATTTAAAAAGGAATATGGTTTTAATGAAAATTAAAGATGTAAGTATAAGAGATTTAAGAAGTATTTCTAATCTCGAACATCACATATTTAAAGAAAATGCTTTTTCAATAAAATTAGTTGAAAAACTAATTCAGCAAAATATACTCTTTTTAAAGCTAGAGGATGGTAAAATTATGAAAAAGTTAATAGGATTTATAGTTGTCATAAAAGATAGAGAAGATCAAGCCAATTTAATTAATTTTCTTATTCATCCCCAATTTCAAAGCAAAGGGTATGGATCATTACTTCTACAAGAAACAATAGAAAGGATTAAAAGATTAAAGGAAATTAAAAAAATTGTTCTAAATGTCCAAGTAAATAATTCTATCGCAATAAAATTGTATGAAAAATTCAATTTTCAAAAAAACTCTAAAATAATAGAAAATTATTATCAATCGGGTGAAGATGCTTACTTAATGGAATTAAGCACTTAATTACTATAAACTAAAACTTATAAATAAATTCTATTATAATATTCGTATAAAAAAATTATATTCTCTAATTAAAGATTTAAAGGTGTAATATAAAAATGCCCGAACTTAATAATGAACTTAAAGAGGCAATAAAGAAAGGTGTATCTCTTGAAAAGCCAGATCCTGAAGAATTAAAGAAGAGAGAAGAAGAGAAAAAGAAACGTATGGAAGAATTGGAAAAGGTTAAAGAAGCTTTAGGAGAGAAATAAAGATTTTTTTTGATATTTTCTATATTTTTTTTATTTATTTTTAAGATTGAACTTATATCAGCTTCAGTTTATATGATTTAATTTTTTTATTATCCATTATTCTATAATTTAAAGATTTTTTCTAAGGAGTATGTAATTATAATTGAAAATCCTTGAGTACAATCAGAAGCAACAAGAAATTACAGTGAAAATTGAAAGTTTATATGATCTTTGGATTTTATTTAATCTTGTCTCTAAAAATGATAAAGTAGCTGCTCGAACTCAGCGAAGAATAGTTCTGAAAGAAGGATCTAAAGGCGAGAGAAAACCTATGTATTTAAAATTAAATGTTGAGGACGTATCCTTCCATGAATTTACAAATAGGCTAAGAATAAAAGGAACAATTTTAGAGGGGCCTGAGGATTTTGTGAGCTATGGGACATATCATACATTTAATATTGAAATTGGGCAGAAATTGACAATAAATAAAGAAAAATGGTTAAAAACTGAAATATCACGTTTACAAGAAACATCTAAATTTGAATCTAACTTTGTCATGTTTTTCATTGCAATCGAGCGAGGGCTTGCGACCTTGGCAATCATTACGAATTTTAGTCATAAAAGAATTGCTACAATAAAAAAGAATATTCCAGGTAAAAGATATGAACAATCTTACAGAAATAAAGCAATTTTAGAATTTTTTGAAGATATAAAAAAAGTTTTGAAAGAAAATTTGAAAAATATTCAAATAAATTTAATTATTGTTTGCGGTCCTGGCAACACACGAGATCTTTTTATAAAATATATAAGAGATAAAATAAATTCTCAAAAAATTTCTGAAATTAGAAGTGTCTATGCGAGCTCTGGTACTGAAAGTGCAATATTAGAAGCATTAAAATCAAAAGAATTGGGAAAGTTAAAATTGAATGCCAAAATCTTGTTAGAATCAGAAAAAATTGAAGAAATTTTTAGAATATTTAGTACAGATGCAGATCTTATTGTCATAGGCATAAATGAAGTTTCACCAGCCGCAGAAAAAGGAGCTATCAAAGAATTATTTTTAGCTGATACTATGATAAGGGGAGCTAGCAAGAAACATAAACTCGGTATAGAGAAGATAATAACAGATGTAGAAAATTCTGGTGGCATGATAAATATTTTAAGTAGTGAGCATCCCACTGGGCGACAAATAGTCGATTTAGGTTCAATTATAGGTATTTTAAGATACAAATTTTAAAAAAAATATGTCCTCTGAAGTTATTTATGTTAATGAAAAATCGGATATTCCCTTATACGGAGTCGATTTTATAGGAGTAATCGATAGAGGTACAAATATTGTTGAATTAAAACCATTGACATTATGCAATCTAAAATGCCGATATTGTTTTGTAAGTGCAGGAGATTATAAAACCAATTTTATTGTAGCATCAGATTATTTAATTGCAACTTTAGAAAATACTATCCAAATAAAAGGTAATTATGATATTGAAATTCATATTGCTCCCTATGGAGAAATTTTACTATATTCTGAATTATTTATTCTATTAGAGAAATTATGGGAAATTGATGGAATAGAACGAATTTCTATGCAGAGTAATGGTTTAATGCTAAACAAAAAGACTATAAAGAAACTAGAAAATGCAAATCTTACTCAAATTAATATCAGCTTAAATACTTTAAGTCCAAGCAAGGCAAGTTATTTATGTGCATGTAAAGAATATGATATGGATAGATTACTAGCCAATATTGATCTTTTACTTGATTCCAATATTAATGTATTACTTGCACCAGTTTGGTTTCCAAGGGAAAATGATGAGGATATTGAAGAAATTATAAAACTCGTGGTTAATAAAAGAAGAGAAGGATATTCAGAAAAAAAAATTCAATTAGGGATTCAAAAATATTTGATATACCGAACTGGTCGGAAATTAAAGAAAATACGTCCTAAATCTTGGGATTATTTTTATACTCAACTAACCAAATTGGAAAAAAAATATGATATTAAATTAAAACTTGGTCCAATTGATTTTGGTATTCATAAAAGAGAGAAAACAATGCCTTTAAATCTAAAAAAAAATGACATAGTTGACTTAAAGATTGTATCTAATGGACGATGGAAACATGAATGTATAGGGAAAATTGATACAAATATGGGAATAAAAGTGTTATTAAAAAAACCAATGATATATTCACCAGAACTATTAGGTAAAAAAATTAAAGCAAGGATTATTAAAGCCAATTTTAAAAATAATATTTTAACTGCTATTTTTCCATTTTAAATTAGAACATAAAAATAAATAAAGATGTTATTTTGATTAACATATAGTTTAATTAAAAAATAAAAAACACATAAATAAAAGAGATTTAATAAAATGCCGATTATAACTCATGAAGATGAACTTGAGTTAGCTAAAATGGAAAAAGAATTAGTGGGGCAACTAAAGAAATTAATTAATGCCCAGAGTGCCTTAATTAGTATTCAATCAAAATATGCTGAAAACATTACAAAAGCCAATATAACTCGAGAAATGCTTAATCGAACTTTTAGAGACGTTTTAAAGCAAATGCAAACTTTAGCTAGAGAGCATAGATCTAATATTAAAGATGAGGAAGTAAATCTATATAAGGAAATTATTACTCAAAATGACAAATACATCGAGGGTAATAAAAGATATTTAAACGCAATAAAAGATTTAGCTGTACAAAAAGACTATTTAGTAGAAAAGAAAAAGGAATTTGCTAATGCTTTATCTGATGTGGCCAATAAAAGATCAATTGTGATAAAAAAGGCATTAAACGTCGAAAAAGTTAAAAATAAATTAGTTGATGGTGATAAATTGAATATCCTCGATCAAGAATTGAATGACGTTCAACGTGATTTTGATAGGTCTCGTGACATACTAATTAAAAAAATCCATCAATTTAAAGAAGTAAAAAAAGAGATTAATACATTATGGATTAAGTTAAAAGATACTGTTACTGAATTAAGTTAGATATATTTTTCGTTTAAACTTAAATTTATTAAACAAAAATCTATATAATTATTAGATAAAGGAATTTAGATCTTTAATAAATTAAATAGGAAGTATTATATGGCAGAAGAATTCGCAAATTTTCTCTCAGAAACCCGAAAAGCACCATTAGAAGAAAAACTTAATGCTTTTGGTGATATTATTGAAAAAATTATGCAAATAATTCTTAAAATTCCAGATTTAGTTGATCGAAGTATCCAAAATATCAATTCAAAGGTTTCAAGTTTACAAACTCAAGTAAATGCTATTAATAGCAGTCTTGGTGGTAACAAAGGTGCAGGAGCAGCAATATCTCCTACTGTTACGCCAACAGTCGCTTCTCCCAGTCCCGGAGGCCCCCCACCTCCCCCTGCAGGACCACCTGGGGGTCCACCTGGAGGTCCACCTGGAGGAGGACGTCCTGCCAGTCCCTCTACATTAAGAGGAGCAATTATGGGAGAATTAAAAGAGCTATTTGCACGACGGAAAAGTCGAAGTGAGTGAAATTTTAGTTAGAACCACTAATATCTGTTTATTTTTTAGTTGAAAATAAACAATGTTCCTTACTTTTTTTTATAAATTTACTATGTTCTTAAGAAATTAAAATTTAAGATTATACCATGAATTTTAAGTAAAAATAAAAATTTTAAAAATTTTACATAAGTACTAATGTGAATTTAAATGGTTGAAACTATTGCTCCCTTCTGAAGAAAAACCAAGGATTGAAAAAAAAGTCAATGTAGCACACGATCTACAAAGACAATTATATATATATAAACCTCATGAAACTGTTTAATCGATTATCATTTCATAATTGGAGTTATTTAGTATTAAAAAAGAAATTAAACCGAAAGCAGTTTTTTAATTATCTCTTAAAACTACCAATTTGGAAACACATTCCAGCTAAAATTAAGATGAAAATTTTAAATTATGATAATTAAGTCTCATAACAATGAATTTTTAAAATTCTAAAAATCCTGGATCATCAAAGATATCTTCTATTTTTCGCTCCTTCTTTATTTTTGTTTCACTTTCAGCAAATAAGGACTCTTCATCTGTTCTAACACCTCGTTCTAATTCTTCTGTATCAAGTTTCAATAAAGCATCCTTTTTAAGCTTTTTATATTGTTCAGCTTTCATTTTCCAGTCATTAACTTTGTCCATATCGATATTATCTTCCTCTAATAACAGTGCTGCTTTCGTTCTGCAAAGATCCGACAATATAGAGTAAGCAAATGCAAGTTCACCCCATTCACCTTCTTCTTTCAATTTTGCAACTCTTTTTTCTAATCTCAAGAGTTCTTGATCTGCATAATGAATATCTATAAAATCTCCAAAAGCATCTACTGGTTCTGAAATTGCATTCACTAATACTTCCTGGGTTAATCCACAATTCCCACATTTTACTGTAGCAAAAGCACCCTTCTTTTTTATATCAGTAACTTTTACACTTTTTTCACCACATTCAGGGAGAAATCAGTAGTCGATCTCGTCATTCCGGGCAGGTGAAAATTTTGGGTACTTTTTTAACTCTTTTATATGTTGGCTGTTTCCTTTTTCTTCTTCCCATGTTGAAAAACTCTAAAAATTGTTTAAACTAAATTCATGAATTTTAAAATTCTTATTAAACAAATAGAAATAAAAACTAAAAAATTTTGCTTTTATGGATTAGTAATTAAGAGGAATTTAGTAAAATTTTTTAGGAATGTTTAATTATCAATCTTACTCTTTTTCACGATAATGAATTTATAGTATTAATAATAATTAGTGGACTTTAGGTATGGAGCATAAGACATTAACATTAGATTATGATAAGGATTTAATTGATAAAATTTTAGAAGATAAGGATATGAGATATATTATTCTATTCCTTTATGCTATTAGATATGATTTATTTAAAGATTTAAATGAACCAAACATAATTGAATCTTATGAGAGAATTATAATATTAGATGAAATATATAAAAGAAATATCATAAATTTTTGGAATGAGGAATTTATTGAAGTTGCTGTTGATTTGGGTTTATTTAAAAATATACGAAATACAAGAGAGTTTGAACTTAAAGATGATGACTTTATCATAAAATTAGGAGATGAGACAATAACAATAGAAAAAGATACAATATCTGTACCAGATGATACTCTCTATTTAATGATTAATAAGAAATTAAAATTTCTCCAAAGAAGAAATTTTAATTTAGCTATTACTAGATTAAAAGGGGTAAGATGTGAGAAAACTAGTGCAATACACGCATTTATTTTTGAAATTGGAGAACATGATTACACACTATCGGACGATCTTTATCATATTTTAGATCAATATGGAAATATATATCAAGCCATTAAAATCGAAATAACAATTGAAGGTTTCTATCAGCGATTTAAAGAAATTCAAGAAAAACTAAATGAATTGATTAAAATATTTGAACCAATTTTAAATACTAAACCTGTTGTAAAAAAAATTAATAAAGCACTAGAAGAAAATAAGGACGTTCTAGAATTTCTTAGAGAAGAAAATGTGGATCTTAATGAAAAATTCGATTTTGATAAGATTGATAAAGAAAATTCTATATTTAAAGAATGGAATTCAAAGTTAGTATCTTTAATAAATTTCCGATACCAATTAGAAGAAGTAGATAATAAACTAGCAGATATTAAAAAGTATTATTCTGGAAAAGATAAAAAACTCGGTTACCTTGAATTCATTAAAAAAGTTTCTTTTAATGAGGATGATATTCTAAAGAAAATTCAAGAATCCCTGATAAAGCTTAGAACGAATTTGATAAAAATAAATAATGAAATTTCAAAACTAACAAAGAAAGAATTAAAATTATTAAATTTAGATTATGAAAGATTTATAATTCTGAGTGGGAATGATTAAATTTGAAATGTCCTTCATGTAATATTGAAATGGAATTATTAGTTGCAGGCATTTATCAATGCCCTCAATGTAGAAAGATTATTAAAGAAAAAGACGTTATAGCTGAATTAGTGGAGGAAATGAAAATTGAAAAGGGTGAAATTCAGAACGGAGATTATTTTCATAAAAATTTGAGTTTAGATCGAAGATATGAGATATGTGAGAAAGGTATTCTTTTAAATAAAACAGAAAATCAGGCATTTGCAGTATTGATTTGTCATAGTGCTTATTTGAAAAATGAGAAATATATTAGATTATCTTGGTGGAAAACCTATCAACATGCTGGAATGTTTAAAATTTATGATAAGGATGTTCTTAACAATCTTATTAATTCTTTAGAAAAATTTGATGAATCATTTGATGAGTTATGGAATTGGACAGGAAAATATGGAAAACGACGACCTAAAACAGAAGAAGAATTAGAAAAGGAGAAACAATTGGAAATTATTAAATATAGGATAATTGAAAATAAAACATGTCCAAGATGTCAAAAAAAAATGGAAAAAAGGAAATCTCATTATGAATGTCAACATTGTGGAGAAATTGTTATTCTAGAAGGATATAATCAACCAATATTCAACATAACACCTTCAGATCTCGATCTACGCTTTCAAGCAGATTTTCCAATAAATTTTTATATGCCCGTGAGCGGTATAACTGTAAAATGGCTGATGGGTGAATGGAAAGCATTAGCAGTTATCTATTCTAAAGATAATCCAAATAAAAAATGGTTAAGGTTTTATTGGTGGATACGAGATCTTAGCAATATTTTGAAATATGGACAAAGAGAAATGGGCGAGGGAACTCAAATGGGTTGGAAAGCACAAAAGGGAGTTTCATCACCAAATTTTTATGATAAAAAGTCAGTTTCTCCATTAATAGAGGCTTTAAAGAAAATATCAGTAGAACTAAATTGGAATATAACAAATGAAAGAAGGTAGAGGTATTAAAGAATAAATGACTGAAATTCAGAATGCTATATGGAAAGAATTATTGCAGGAATTTGAAAAAGGAGTTGAAAAAGCTATTGAAGAATTGGAAAAAAGAGATATTGAAAATATTCCGGGAGCAAAAGAGGCGCTAATTCAAAGACTAAATAATATGCAACTCCATTTTCCTAAGAATAATGGTGAAATCTTTTCAAAGTCTATTAATGATAAAATACAAAATGCATTCTTTCCTAATACCAAAAATTTTTCAGAAGCATTTGAAAAAGTTTTGAAATCTAGAACTCATGAGCAAGATTTTATTATAAATGAATTATTGAACGGGTTTGTAACTTCAAAAGCAAAAGCAATTGCTTCTGGGACCCAAGGACCCATAATTGATAGGATTGTTGAGGCGTTTAGCAAAAGAAACGATTTTCATATTGTAGATCATCAATTTTTTGCGATGTTTGGTGATCCAAATAAACCTAAACACTATATAAAAAATCAACTTGAAGAGCTCATTGATATGTTTGGGCTCATTTCAAAAGAACTTGTCATTGAAAAGGATATAAGAAGAAGTGAAGAAAAAGTTTATACTTTTTATACATTTCCGGATGATATAATTAAAATTCTAGAAGAAAAATATTTAATCGTTGACCAAGACTTAGGATATGCTTATGTGTCTGAACTATTTGATAGAAATGTTTTTATTTGCATGTTTTTAGCAAATGTAGCTATAAACCGAGATGATATTGAAAAAATTGGAGGATCTTATACAATAAATGGAATTTCTGCTATACTAGCCTTAATTTTATTATTAAGCTTCCTGCCAAAACTATCAATAGATGAAACAAATCCCATTTTAAATGATCCAAATTTTGATAATAAAAGCATGAGTGTTATACCGAAATCTTGGATGATGAAACAAGTATTAGAATATTTATTCGAACCTCTAATCAAAATAATTGCATATAGAATAGGTGGGGGATTATGGCTTTCTCATATAATTGATTCTGAAATTAACAAAAAAATCCATAACCAAATTCGTTTCTTATTAAAGGATGTTAATAAATGGATACTTGGTAACTTATGTAGGGTGGAGATTCCCATTTTTATTGAGATCTCTAACATTTTTACTGAAATATTAGTTGGATATGAAGAAGAATAAGAAAAATCAATGTGTTAAAAAATGAGTTATAAAAGGAGTTCTACAAGAATAACCAAGCCTGGACGAAAAAGGGAGAAATGGACTGATATTTTACCACGATATTTAACATTTATAAGTCATATGCGTCCAATTCTTAGGGAGACAAGAAGGATAATTATTGATTTAGACGCAGATCTTTTACTAGATACAGAAATTTTAGATAAGATTCGACAAGAAGAAGAAAAAAGAAATATTCGCAAAGTTAGAGCACTCTCTGAATTCTCTGCAATGTATAGATCAAATATATATGAAATAATAAAGGATTTTATTATTAAATATAGAGAAAATATTCCCATTATAGATATTAAAGATTATATTGTTGAATTTCTTCAGGAATCGGTTGATGCCTTAAATATATTACGATATATTACAAATCCAGACGAAATTAATATAGAGAATACGTATCTTTATCTTTTAGTGAAATTTATAGAAGAAAGACTATTTCCAAGAGGTACTAATATAAAAATCATTTATGAGGCGTTATTGGAATATGCTCCAACATTTTATGAATGCCAACGACATTTACTTCAACCTCATACATATTATCGAGAAAAATTAGAAAATACTGATTTTTTTGAGATTCCAGGAATGTCTCCAAAAATTTATCAAATAATGAATAATATTACATCATTATATAATTTGGATCCAAATTTTGGAGAATTTCCTGAAAGAAAAAATTATGAACTTCCAATGATTTTAAAGACTACTGTATTTTTGCCATATATCGATTCAATTGCAAATCCAGAAGAAGAAGCTCTAGAAAAAATTGCTGAACGTATAGGTTTACGTGAGATCGATGGAATATTCTTAGCGCCTCAAGAAAATTTTGTGCAAATCTTATTAGATAATAAATTCTTACGTGAAAATAAGCAATCTGATGGATCAATAAGATTAAATCCCCAATTTAGCAATGAAACTTTGATTTTGTATTATTTAGCTTTTGCTTCACAAAGACGAGGATTTTTATCAAAAGAATTAATAAATTGGATTTCAATGAATTTTGCATTTTTGATGTATATGGGTCTTTTAAAGTGGAAATTGTCTGATGAAAACATATTTTATGCCATTTTTAAAGATTTACAAACTAATGAGAAAGTTCTTCCTTATTTAATGAAACTTATATGCTTCCCTAATTATTTAAGTTTGGATAAGATGAAAATCAGAGATTCTCCTCAGTATAGAAAAGAAATCTTTAATTTTATTGGATCTCAAATTGATAATCTTAAAGATTTTATTAATGAAATTGCAAATTATTGTGAAAAATTTGATAATAAAAGAAAAAATAAATAATATACAAATATTGGAGATGATGAAAAATTAGTAAGAAAAAAGATGAATCAGAAAAAAAAGAAACTTATACTGAAGATATTATTAAAGAGCGGATTGGTAAATATGGTGCTGTCTATTTTCCTTCAGATATAAAGGAATTTATTGATGATATTAAGGGAAATGAAGTTAAAAAAGAAATTTTAGAGGATTTTTTTAAAGCCCTTAAAAAATATAATGAATTTACAGAACAGCTAAAAAATACAAAATTAAATCCTAATTTAACAGTTCTTTTATATGGTCCACCAGGTACGGGGAAAACATCATTAACAAGAGGATTTGCTAAGAAATACAATATACCTATTTGTGTAGTTGAATCTGACAGATTAGTATCACCCTTATTAGGAGATACTATAAAAAATATCCGAAGGGTTGTTGAGCTAGCAGCTGATATTTCAAAAGAAAGAGGTGCTTTCATATTATTTTTTGATGAAATTGATGCAATTGGTTCTGAAAGATCTAATATTCATGAAGTAGGAGAAATAAAACGTGCTGTTATTTCTTTCTTACAAGTTATTGATAAAATAAATTATGAGGGAGTTCCATTAGCTATATTTGGAGCAACTAATCATCAGCATCAATTAGATTCAGCAATTTGGCGGCGTTTTACATTTCATTTTAAATTTGATTTCCCCGATTATTATTTAAGGAAACAAATTATTGAATCATTTCTTAATAAATTAAAACAAGCAAAAATAGGCATTGATAATAATATTTTCACAAATTTAAACAATGAGTTCAACAAAATTCAAGCAATAACTAAAGATTTGGAAGTCAAATTAGGTCATAAAATTTCTGAATTTGATAATAATATATTATGGGATGCAATAAATAAAAAAGGAAAGAAAGATGGACTTTTAGAATTAACATATGGATATTCTGGATCTGATATTGAAAGAGGTACTAGAGTTGCAATATTAAAGGCAATAAATACAGAGCTTTTAACTTATGATCTTTTTTATGATTCTTTAAAATTAGTCGGAGGCACTGCAAATCATGTTGAAAGGCAGGATCTATTAAGTAATACAAAAAGGTATTATAATAGATCAGAAAAATATAAGGAAAAAAGAAGAGATTTACCAAGTCCACCAGAAATTTAAAATTCTAATAATATTTTTCTTTAAAAATGATAAAAAACCAAATATTCAACCTTGGAAAAATTAAGGAATTAACTTCTCCAATAGAAGAACTTCAAAGTGAGATTAATCAGTTAAATGAAATTTCAAAAAGAGTTATACAAAATAAACAATTTCTAATTAAACAATTTTCTAATAAAGAATTTCTTGAGCAAATAGAAGATACTACTAATTTATTAAATAACTTAAATGCTAAATTAATTAAGATTTCAAATAATAACATTATAAAATTTTTAGACTTCCAAGATAACTTAATTAAAAAGTATAAAGATCTCTTCAAAGAAAACTTAAGGAAATTAAAAATAAATGAAGATAATACTAAGAAAATTGGCTTATTTCTTATAGAAAATAAAACGATTAGTAGAGTCATTGATGAACCTTCTTTCATCCCTTCAGTTGAATTAAACCAATGGTTAGAATTAGTAGATTCTTTGAAACAAAATTCTTTGTTTTTAGATGTAATAAATAATGTTAATTCATTTTATAGTGATTTAATTCAAAAGAAACTTAAAATAGAATTAAGTAAAATTCCTAATAATACTGCCACATTATTAGTAAAAGAGTTCGAAAGATTTTTTATGGAAAATCCTAATTTAAATTTCAAGGAATTCTTAAAAGAAACCGAAACTCAATTAACCAAACAAGAATTAATAGCAAAGGAAGAAATTATTAAAAAGGCTAGAGATAAAGAAGAATTAAAAAAATTAAAAAAGAAGCAAGAAGAGCAAAAAGAGACGTATGAAGAATACTTTAAATATTCTGACACGGAATTCGAAAGAAGAAGACGTAAAAAAAAAAGGGAGAAATTATCTGATATTGTTCTAGAAGTTGAAGAAAAAAAGCCTTTAGAAATTAGTGATGAAATATCTGAAAAAATTAATAAATTTAAATCTAAGTTTGAAAAGAGATTCAAAGATGACTATATGATTCCAAAAGATGATGAACAAGATCCACTCGATTTAATAAGAGAAAGAAAAAAAAGAAAAGAAAAAGAATACAAAAAATTTAAAGACCATTTTGAAAAAAAATAGAGCTGAATCTATAATTCAATTAAATAATTTGAAAATTTCCATTGGCGAAAAAGAAATTGTGATTACTGATAGATTTACTTTAATCCTTGGAAAATTCAAAAAAAATTTATTAGCTCAGTTTCAAGATGAACGTTATTTGAAAATTTCCAAAAATTATGATTTAATTCCAATTGATGAATTTATTGAAATTTTTCAAAATCAAGCGAAAAATTTTTCTGAATTAAGTAAAGCTCCAAAGCTATTAGACTACTTGGGAGAATTTCATAGAACAATTAATAATAATATTGAAATTTTTTCTCAATATAATAAACTGATTCAGTCTATAATTCATACTTTTGAATTTAATCTACTTCTTAAAAAAAAGAAGATACTATTAAAAGAATTAAAATTATCAGAAGCTAGTAAACGATCAAGTAAATTAACTGCTATTTCAAATTTAATAGAAAAACTAAATGAATCACTAATAAATAACAAAAATAAATTGAAATATTTGGAAGAAGACTTTCTACAACATAAAAATCGGATTGATCAAGTTAAGAAAACATTAGATGATTATAATTTAAAAATCCAGAATTTAAATAAACAAAAGAAAGAATGTTTTAATCAGATTAATAGTATAACAAGACAAATGGAAGGAGTAAAAAAGGAAAAGAAAGATGATTTAAAATTAACAATAGAATTCGATGAAAATTTAACAAATGCAGAAAAAATCCAAGCCCTTCAGAAAAAAGCTAAAAAGATTCAATACGAGATTAATGAAATTAAAACAAAATTACATGAAACTAGTTTAAAATTTGAAGAATTATATCCCCGATATGAAATATTTGAAAAAGACTATCAAAATCTTTTAGATATAATTGAAAATGATCACTATAAAATAAATAACCTAAAAGATGAATATAAAGAAAAAATAAAAGAATATGAAGATATTTCTGATGAAGATCTTAACATCAAAAATGTTCAATCTATAAGATTAACTAATGAAATCGAAGAAGAAATTGAAAATCTAAACGCTGAATTAAGTGAAATCTTAAATTTAAATAATCAAATAGATCCAGAGAATCCAGAGAATTTTTCTCTAATTACTAAAAAATTACTAGAATTTGAAGAGCTTTTAAAATTAAAAAGAGAAGAACTCATTATTAAATATGATCAAAATGAAATGTTAGAGATCTTTGAAAGATTTAGAAAATTTGAAACCCTACTTAATGAACTTGAAGAACTACTCAATAAATTTTTAGCTAAAATCAATATAGAATCTCAATTACAAATAACGATCAATAATGAAAATAATTTTTTTTTTGTTCAATTAAATTTTATGCGTAATAATGAAGAACATATAAAGTTTGAGGAATTAACCACTCCTGAAAAAATTTTTTTTGTTATAATTTTATATATCTCAATTAAAATCATTCTAAAAATTGAAACAATTGTCTTCTCAAATGTATTTTTACTAAGTCAATATAACAAGCTTTCAATTTATAGAACAATTAGAAAAATATTACCTGTATTTGAAAGTGAAGAAAATCTAACAACAACTAATTTGGTTTTTATTATTTCGAATTTGGAAATGAAAAAAAAAATTGAAAATTTAAGAGTTATAAATATTGAAGAGAGTTGATAAATTAAATTATGGAAGCAACCAATATTGAAGAAGTAGTACAAAATATTTCAAGAATTATTTTAACCAATCCACAAAAAATGATTAGAGAGGAAGATTTAAGGAATTTATGTAAGAGTTTTGAATTCAAAAATATTATTAGTAAAGTTTATTTGAATTTAAAAAATGTAGGATTTGAGTTAATCACATCCAAATTTTTGGATCAAAATTATTATATATTAACATCTTATGGGAAAGATGATAATATAACACCATCTCAATATGGTACCTTAGCGTTAATTCTTGCTCTTAGCAAAGAAGTTGATGAAAATATTAAAATATATGATTTAAAAGAAATTTTTGGCAAAGTCTGGAATTCAGATATAAAATTTTTAATTGATAATGATTATATAAGAGAATTTGAGAATTTAGGCATCATTAAGGTAACACCGTTAGGAAAAGCTTTACTGAAGAATATTGTCCAAAATCTACAATTAAAGAATCTCTTAAGAATTTTTGAGTAATATAAATTATTATAGATTAAAAAAATAAAAGAAAGTTATTCCTCATTAGGACTTTCAAGATCCATTTTAAATTGCTGGAAAATTTTTTTAACTCGCTCTGCTGATGGACCAGTACCTCTTACTTCATTTTCATCAACGATAATCTTTCCATTTAGAATTGAAATTATGTTCTGATCTTCAATATAATTCACATGCCCTTTTGAAAAAATTGTAGCAATTCTGTCTGCCAATGCTTTCATAGGGAAAGGTTCTTCTTCTAAACTTACAAAATTATAAAATGAATTTCTTATAAATATCTTTGGAAAGGGTTTATTTTTTTCATTTTTAGCATTGATAAGGATAAGGTTTGAATCATCAGAAATTCCTTTTAATTGACCGACAAAGAATTTGTCTTTATCAAGATATACTTTTACAATCTTATCTATTAATGATCCTAATTCTGTATTATATTGTCTAATTGCCATTTTACACCAGAACTTTTTTCTTTAATAATATTATTATTTTCTTTTGTTTTTATTCTTAATTCTATTAATCTAAAATTGCATTTATAAGTTCAGAAATGTTCTCACTAGTTGTAGCACTTGTAGTAAAAATTTTGAGATTTGGATTAATTTTTAGTCCATCCTTAACCATTTTTTCAATATTTACATCCATTACATCTATTAAATCAATTTTATTTATAACTGCTATATCTGACATCTTAAAAAGCATTGGATGTTTTTCAATTACCCATTCACCCTCAGTAATCGATACGATAATAATTCTTTTTTCTGTTCCTAAAATAAAATCAGATGGACAGATCAAATTTCCAACGTTTTCAATAAATAAAATGTCAATTTCACTTAAATCATAGTGATTTATTACTTGAGAGATATGATATGAATTTAAGGCACATTCTCTACCAGTATTAATTTGGATCGTTTTTACACCATGCTGTTCAATCCTGTCGGCATCTATTCTTGTAGTAACATCACCATTTATAACTAAAACTTTATACTCATTTGAGATTCTTTCTACAATTGATTCTATAATTGCTGTTTTGCCTGCTCCGATAGCACCCACAAAGTCAAACGCTCTTATATTTTTCTTTCTTAATAATTTACTATTTTGTGCAGCTAACCTATCGTTATTTTCAATTAAATCCTCATTTAACTCAATAATTTTAGAACTGTGCTCTTTAGACATTTTAAGAATTTGAAATATTTTTTTAAAAAAGATTATTGAAAAAAAAGTAGATTCCTTGATAATTTTTATGGATTATAATTATCGACTGAGTTATAATTTTATATCCGTCTAAATTGATATTTATATATAATATAAGCGCCTAAAATTCCCCCTAATTCAGGTAAATAAAACAACAAGTATATGGGGGAGTATAAAGCAAATAATAATCCGGGTATTAGTCTTATTAATATTATCATTAATAAAAAGGATCTTCCTCTCATTCTAAATGGAATAAATGTCATTAATGCTGTAATTTTTTTATTCATTATTGGAAAAATTGAATAGGAAATTAAACCATATATTCCTCCCCAAGCAAATCCAAAATATTCCCATCTATAATAAATGTCTAAAGGAGCATAATTTATTAATGCCAATCTTAATAAAACAAAGAATAATGCTGAAAATAAACAACATACAACATAAAGTTTTATTAAAAACTTCCACCCATGATTTAATTCAATTCTTCTAGCCATAAAGTATAAAAAAATTAGCATTATGAATAAAAAGAACAACCCAAAAAAATCTGTAGAACTTACGAGAAGCGCTGTGAAAAAGGTGTGATATGTATAATTATAGATAAGCCCTGGTAAACTAAAATACATATATTGTGCTCGTTCACTAGATAAAAAAACTAAACCAATAATCGAAAAAAGAATAATCATCGCAAACAATATTTTAGTGTAATTATATTGAGGAGCTCCTCTATACGATTCTCTATGACTTCTCATTGCTTGCCTTCTTTGTTTATCTTGCCGTTTTAAGTATTTTTTTAATACTCTAGGACCTTTAGTTAAATATTCTTGAGTAGCAGGCTTTTTTACAGCAAGATCTGGATAACGTTTCTGTGATTCTCTTGGAGTGGTTGGCACAACTGGAACATGTTTTAATTCAAAAGTGCATTGATGATTCTCTGGTAAACGATGTTTTTTACAAAAAGTTCCCCTACAAAATTTGCAAGTAAATGGTAGATAGCTAATCTGCTCCCCACAAAATTCACAATACGTCACTTTTCTTCCCTATAATTATTCAAAAGGTTTTAATCGAAAATTTTGATTGAGTTGAATAAATTTTACAAAGTATACTAATTTAAAATTTTTATCATTCATAATTTTTTGCTTTCAAAATATATTTGAACCATTTTTATTGATTTATTTTGTTTAAAAACTTAAAAAAATTAAATTCTTATGGGATATAAGGATTAGTAACGTAAATATTCACATGTGTCACTATTAATAATATTAATAATGATGCGAATAAGATTAAAAATATTTTCTTATTCCATTTCCAGATATTTTGTCCATCTAAAATTCCAATCGGAATCATGTTAAACAAACCTAGCCAAAAATTTAAGTATGCAGCAACACCAATTAGATTATTTAATGGATATAAATCTCTTGGAATTATAAAAGATATCACTAGCAGTATAGAACCATATACAAGATTAACAATAGGACCTGCTGCTTTGCATAGCCCTGTTGTTCTATCTATTTTATCTAATCCCAGAACTACAACAGCTCCTGGAAGCGCTAAAGCTGGTAGGCCTGTCACTCCACCTACCAATGATATTATGCCAGAGACTAGACCAAATAATGTAATTAGCATTCCAAAAGTTAACAATCTGAATTTTGTTTGAAGACCAAAATGTATGGCTACTTGACGATGACCAAATTCATGAAAAAGAAAAGCAGTCATATAAAAGCTAGCTAACATAAATATTGTCCATGTTAGATTTAAATCTATCAAGGCTCTGTCATAGAACGTGATTAAGCCTATGATAAAAATAAGCGACGCCCCAATTAATAGATGCAAAAATTCTGATTTATGAGGAAATAGAATTCCCTTGAATTGAATACCTGAATCTGGATCAAAAGCATTTTCAGGAACAAGAATCTCTTGACGATACCATGTATATGTCCCATCTGTTGTTCCACGCATTTCTTCTTGAGTTAAATGTTGCTGATACATATTTTGTTGTGTAGTTGATGATAGTTGAGAGCTATCGACATAAGATGGAGTTGGTGGTTGAAATCTTTGTAAATTTAAATTCTCTTTTACAATATTACATTCATGATTTATAGGATCTCTATGCAAAGAGCAATAATTTTGACCACATTTGCTGCATTGGAAAATTTCCCTTTCAAGGATTTCCTCTCCGCAATGGTAACATTTAGGCATTAGTTAGACCTCTTAAAATAGATACTTTTCAAATATTTAATAATTTATAAAATAAAAAAAGTAATGATATAAAATTTTATTTAGAATCTTCCCTCAATAATTTTATTTTTAGCTTTATTTTTCAAAACGAATAAATATTAAACTTTATAAAATAAATTAATAAGATGAATAATTTATAATTTATTTGAGTGCTAATAATGAGTGAAGAAGAAATAGAACAAGATGAGGATTTAGAAGAAGAACGTAAAAAATTAAAAGAATTAGGTGTAAATAGTACATGGAATATTTTAATATCTGGGGAAAAGAAAAAGAAAGAACCGAAAGAAAAACCTGAATTTCGAGAATTTAAATAATTTCTTTGTATTTTATGATTAAATTTAATTGATCTATGAATAAACTTTAATTGTTAAAGAATATACTAATTTTACAATTTAATATCGCAATATAACAAAACATTGTCCATTCCTGTCTCAATTCACCATGGACCATTCACCACGAATACTTTAGCTTCTAAGAAATTTTTAATTATCTATATTTTAATTATTTGGGGCTCAGTAATACCTACAATATTAGAGTTTTATTTTTTTTGGAAATTAGTTGAGAAGAACTATTTTCTATTACTTTTACTGTTTCCAATTCAGATTTATTTAGGTTATATAATTTTAGTTTTGAGCTCCATTATATTAGCAAAAATCTTTCTAGTTATAATAAATCTCATTCATAAACCTAAGGAAGGTATCTTTGAAAGAAATAAAAGGAATAAAGATTATTATTTTTGGAGTTTAAGGGCCGTGGTAAAAAAATGGCCTGTATGGGTATCACAATTCATCCCTTTACCATTTGTGGAAAAGCTTAATTACAAGTGGTTCGATAATGACTCGGAATTCATCGAACTAGGGAAAAATATTTTTATTGGTAAAGGAAGTTCCATTAAAGCCAGTGTAATTTTAGGAAATTATTTAATTATTAAGAAAGTAAAAATTAAAGATAATGTAATAGTTGGTTCAAATTCATTTATTACTCCAGGAACTCAAGTAGATAAGAATACAACTATAGAAGCGATGTCTATAACAAAGTATAATCAAAAAATAGGACCAAATTCTTTCTATATAGACAATACTATTGAAAAATTAGATAATAAATCAAAAAACTTATATCAAAATTTAAGAAACACAGTTTTTAATAAAAACAACAATCAAAATAATACATTTACTCATAATCTTAAAAATATAGACACTCAAGGAGGAAAATTTGTAAAGAATTTTTATTACAACTTACTGATCATTGCCTTTATTTATTTTATTTCTTATTGTATTCCCATTTTCGGAATTATATATTATAACCTTCAATTTTTTATTCCATATATTCTGCAAACACCTAATTTTATTCATATCTTTAGCTCCTTTCCCTCATTACTTATTCTTCTAATCACCCCTTTAATATTTATTGTTTTCTATATAATTAACTTATCAATTTTAATATTATTATCAAAAATCATATATAATTTAATTCAGCGTAAAACTCCAATCAAAGAAGGTGTTTATCACTGGAATAGAAAAAATAAAGAGTATAGTAATTATTTTATTCGTTCATTTTTACTACGATATGTTAAATGGAAATTACAAAGAAGTCCTTTTCCTTGGTTATTAAGATCAGGCTTTAATTTCATTGGTAATTGTAACTTTGGAAGAAATACAGTAATAGAGGACTCATATATAGCAAAAGAATTATTAGATGTAGGTAATAATACATATCTTGGAAGATGTTTAATTGAAAACCATCTTTGGGATAAATATTTAACCATAAAAGGTATAAATATAAAAGATAATGTGGTCATTTCAGATTGCTGCTGTATCGCTCCAGGGTCTCAAATTGAAAACAATGTATTCTTGCTCCCATTATCAGTTACGGCTAAAAATGCTAAATTAAGTTCAAATTCTCTATATTATGGAGCGCCGCTAAATAAACTTTCTAAAAATGAACTAATTAAAATAATGAATTTCAATATAGATAAATTAAAATTAAATTAAAATGAAACCTAATGAATTTTTAAGGGATAATGCAGATTATAATACAGAAATTAGGAGTATTATTATAACAAACAATTCTTTAAACGAGAATTGGTTTTCTTGGATCTATATTATTTTGATATGGCTTTCAGTTTTTCCTACAATTTTATTATTTCAATTTTTTTTTAATTTATTTTCAATTTGGCTCACTCCAATAGGAGTAATGTGCTTCTTACCCATATTAATTATTCTTTATTTTGGACTTTTCTTAGTATTTCTTCTTTTTTATTCCAAATTACTTTTAATTCTTATAAATTTAATCCACCGTCCAAGAGAGGGAATTTTTAAAAGAAACTTTAGGGATAAAGACTATTTATTCTTTATTTTAAGAAAAACAATAAAAAAATTTGTTTTAAAGGCTTATAACTACTTTCCATTACCTTGGATAAAAATATTTGCTCTTAAAATCTGCAATATAAAAGTATCATATAATACAGGTTTATTAGATAGTTATATTGATTCAGATTTCGTAGAAATTGGTGAGAATACTATTTTAGGGGAAGGCTCTATTATTATGAGCTCGATGATTTTTGATGATTTTCTACTCCTAAAAAAGGTTATCCTAAAAGATGGTTGCACAATTGGTGCATTTAGTGTTATCTCTCCAGGAACTATAGTAGGAGAAGGAGCAATTTTAGGGATGGGAAGTTATACACAAGTTAATCAATATCTTGAGCCAAAATTTATACACATTGGAAGACCAGCAAAAAAAATGAAAAAGATTGAATACGATTTTAATCTCGACAAAAAATAATTAAATTTTGATAAATATAATTTAATATTAAAAACTCAATTACAGTAGTTGATCAATACGGGGAAAAAAACTGTTTATTGCCCAACATGCGAGAGAGAGGTTGTTTTACGGCGACCGAATTTTCAACACATTTATCATGAAGTTTTATGCTTCCTCGTCATCCTAACCTTAGGTTTGGGCTTTATAATTTACTTTGTTTTAAAATATAGCAAGAAACCAAACACATGTCCCAATTGCGAATCAGTTTTTGATTTAAAAAACCTCCCTGAAAGTTAGAAGAAGACTTTTTTTCAATTAAGTTTTTGAACTTTCATCACGCCACTACATCTCGGACAAGTTTTATCCTTTTCCGTGAGTAGTTTTTTCATAATTGTTTTTTTGTATTTACATTTTCTATTTGAACAAACGAGTTCAAATTTGGATAACCTTTTTATTGTATTTTCAACTGATTTCCGTGCATTTGTATCATTCTTTTCTTTTTTGGGTTTAGAAACCCTCTGTAACGAATTATCTTCATCTTTTTTTTCTCTCCTTTTCTTCTTTACCTCTTCCTCTGGTTTGAGCCATTTATCTAAACCCAAATTTTTATCACCTTAACTCTATCTTATTTTTGAATTCGAATTAATTCTATTAATATATTTTTTTTATTAATTTTGAATCTATCTTTATTCTGAACTCATAATATATTAACTAATAAAAATAGAAAAAAAATAAAAAAGCTCTAATGAAAAATCTATTTTAATATACTTGTTCCTTACCTTCTATCAGACGCTTTCTTAATACCATTAATTTTTCTTTGCTCAGCATCTCTTCCGAAACTTCTTTAGCAATTTTTTCAATGCTGCTAAAATTAATATTCTCTGCAGGGATTAAATTGATGGAATTAATCCATGGATCTGTAATTGGTCTTCCAATTTGAGAGAGTAATTTTACATAAACCTCAATGATATCTCCTTGCCCTCTTTTATGAATTTCTCTTGCCATATTAGTACTAAGGATATTATAAATCTTTCCAACATGATTAATCGGATTCTTGCCGCATACTGCTTCTAAACTCATCGGTCTACAGGGGGTTATTAAACCATTACTTCTATTTCCTCGTCCTACCTCCCCATCATCACCTGATTCAGCACTAGTGCCAGTTATAGTTAAGTAAATTAGGTTTTTCTCTAAAATATCAGCAACGTTTACCTGACAAGTAACTTCGCGTTCTGGAATTATATCTGCTGCTAAATCTAAAACAGCATCCTTAACCTGATTAGTATAATTAACATATTCACCAATGTCATTAGTATATTTACTAATCATAGCTGCTGCTACGGTTATACCTATGTTATTTCCAACCCTTTGAGTCATAACCTTTACGTCTTCACCAGAAGCTTTACATTTATCCTTAAATTTATCTGAATTAATTAATCTTTCAGCTTCAAGAGTTACTCGCTCTACATCTGAATAAGGGGCATACCCTACGCCAAAACTCGTATCATTTGCTAAGGGAACTTCCTCAGTATGATGAGATTCATCAAATAAACCAGTTAAATCAGTAGACCCTGGTCGAATAGCTGTATCAAATTGTATATTTTTATTTAAATCAAGATTACGGAAAATTCTTCCCATAACTTGACGCGAGGTTTCAAGACAAATCGTTGCAATGGGGATATATTCTAATTTATATTCTCCCGGAGCACATTCTGTTATTATTTGATTAATAGCTCTTCCGACAATCAAAAAATATTGTGGTTGGATAATTAATCCGCCACCAAACTCTGGTTTGGCGACCCCGCCTACCAGTGCTGCTTTATCTACATTATGATGATATACACGGTTGAAATTCTCCAAATAATAACCACATAGCGATCTAGAGCATGCATCGGCTACAGCATCACAAACACTATCAGGATGTCCGACTCCTTTTCTTTCAACGAGCTCTGGAAATTCAGAGCGTTCAACAGCGAACTTTGAGTCTAAATGTTCAATTTTTAACATTTCATTTAACCGTCTTCTTATTTAAATAAATATTTGGTTTAAGTATGTTTTTAAATTAATTATCAGTTAAAATCATTATTAAACGAAAAATGGATTAAATTCATTTTATATACATTTATAATTAATAATTTTTATAAATATTATGTAATTATATTATGCATAAGAAGCATAATAATATTTTTTTTACCTATGGAAACTCTCCCTTCTTTGGATAAAATTAAAGATTTAAGGAAAAAATTAGGTATAACTCAAAAAGATCTAGGAAGAAAATTAGAGATTCCACAATCTACAATATCTAGGATTGAAAATGGATCGATAGATCCTCCATATTCCAAAATCAAAAGAATATATGAATATCTAGAATATGAACGTAAGATAAGAGAAAAGTCAAAGAAACATGCTGAAGATATTATGACCCGGAATATTATATCTATCAAACCTAGCTCGACTATAAGGGAAGCAGTAGATCTAATGAATAAACATGAAATCTCTCAACTTCCAATCTTAGAAAATCAACAAAATTTAGGAAGTTTAACCTCTAAAAAAATTCAAAAATATTTAACTGATAATCCAGAGCTTCTCAATGTGGAAGTATCTCTTATAAAAGAGTTACTATTTCCGGAAATTGATAAAAAATGGAATATTAAAGATATCTCGAATTTACTTGTTAAGTACCCTGCAGTATTAGTAAAAGATATTAATCATAAATTTATAGGAATTATTACCGATTCAGATTTACTTAAAATACCTAAAAAATAATATTATAATATTTAATAGAAAGTATTTATTGATAATTTAATATTTAATATATAAATGAATTATTTTTTAATAGTATATAGTCTTTAGAGTAAATAGAATTGATGATTGATCAGATTCTTCAGAAAATTAATATTTTATTAAGGAAGGCAAAGTTCGAAACATTTGCTTTAGACAATTTTTCCTCAAAAAAAAACAAATTTTGTTTTGATATATTAGTTAAAAAGAATGATTTAATTTTTAGCTTAAAAATTTTTCCGAATATTGATAATATAACCCCAGATATAATTAATGATATTAAATCTTTATCCATAATACTAAAATCAAAACCGTTATTAATTGGAATTAGGAATCGATATCAAAAATTAGAAGATGATACTATTTATATTAGGAATGGATTGCCATTTATAACTTTTAATACTTTAGAAAAGATCTTAGATGAAAATATATATCCTTATATACTTGCTAAGAGAGGGGGAGGGATAGTATTTGTAAATGGCAATGTGATGAAAACCTTACGAGAAAAGCAATCAATAACGAGAAAAGAATTATCAGAAAAACTTGGAGTTACAAAAAGAACCGTATGTGCTTATGAAAATGAAAGTATGCATCCTTCTGAAAAAGTAGCTGAAAACATTAAAAACATTTTAGAAGATAGTGAAATTTTTAAAAAAATCAATATTTTTGACTGGAAATTCAAATACGAAATAGATCAAAGTGATTTTATGGAGGAGAGCGAATTAAGTGATTTTGAATCTCATGTTCAATCAATATTCAAAGATATTGGGATTTCCTCCTATTGGTATAAAAGAGGCTCAATACCCTTCAAATTATCATTATATTCCAAAACTGACAAGTCTAAAATAGAAGGTTTTTATCCTCTTTTTTCAGGAATTAGTGAAGATCAAAACAAGATTAAACAGTTAAATCCTAAATGCTTAAAAATGTTTACCGACTTATTTCATAAAATTGCGCTCTTCATAGTAAATAACAACATTAAAATCCCAGATACTTTTTTAAAAAATAAAATTCCTATTGTTAGAATTAAAAATTTAGAAGAAATTGATGATGAAGAGGAATTCATTGAACTCATCCAAGAATCATAATGAAGAATTAGATATAGTTTGTGGAATAGACGAGGCTGGTAGAATATAGTCCAATTCGAATTATATGCGAAAAGGGCCCGTCTTAGGTCCAATGGTTTTATGTGGTGTTTGTTTTAATAGGTCAAAATTAGATTTTTTATCTAAAATTGGTGTTAAGGATTCTAAAAAATTATCCACTAAAAGAAGAAGTGAATTAACTAAAGCAATAAAAGATAATTGTCATTCTTATAAAGTTATAGTAATTAATGCTAAGGAGATCGATCAGAGAGAAGAGAGGAAAATATCTATTAACAGACTAGAAGAATTAAAAATTGCTGAGATTATAAATGAGTTAAAACCAGATAGTATATATATCGATGCTGCGGATGTCAATGAAGAAAGATTCGGAGAATCAATTAGAATGTTATTGGAATATATGCCAAGACAAATTATTTCTAAACATAAAGCTGATGATACCTATCCTATAGTTTCGGCAAGTTCAATAATTGCAAAAGATATAAGAGATAATTTAATAGAAGAATTGAAAGAAAAGTTTGGTGATTTTGGCTCTGGTTATCCTTCTGATATAAAAACGACAACTTTCCTCAGAGATTGGATAAAAAAAAATAAAAAACCCCCTCAGTTTGCTAGGAAATCATGGGTTACAACAAAAAAAATCTTAAATGAAGAAGTAGAGAATAGAAAAATTACTGAATATTTTAACTAATTCCCTTTTTCTTCACTATTAAAACTATGTGATTAGCAGCGTATCTATGAATATTTATACTTTCTATTATCTTATAACCAGATTTTTCAAAAATATCTCTCTCATGTTTATAAATTTTTTCTGATTTAGTAATACTATCTATTGATTGAGATTTTATAGCTACTATGATTGTACCTTCATCATTTAAATAATAATTTGAATTAATAATAGCAATCTCAGCTTGATTTGGTTGAGAAACATCTTGATAAATTAAATCTATATCGGTAAATATTGAATTTGAGTAAGTTTCTGGATACCGAGCATCTCCTAATATCGGTACAATATTTGCTCTTTTAGACGTATTTTGAATTAGTTGCCTCATACTTCGTTCCGCAAATTCTATGCCATAAATTATTCCGTCATGAACAATATCTGAAAGATGAGAAATTGTTGTTCCTGATGATGCTCCTAAATACAAACATTTTAAGTTTCTATTTAAAAAGCTAGTAATAGGATTTTCTAATAATATAGCTGCTAGCTTACTCCTAAAGGGATCCCATTCTCGGTATTCAATCCCCTTATAATTAATTAATCGCTCCCCATACACTCTATTCCCTAAAGTTAAATTTTTAGTATAGAGTTTTAAGTTTTCTTGAGGTCCTGATATATAGACATTATAAAATTTTGGATGATTTCGAATTTCAATATTTATCATTTTTAAAATAAAATCCCTCAATTTTTTTTCTTTTTACTTTTTGATTTTTGTTTTATTTTTTGTGATTTAGTTTTTTTTGGAGTTATAGGGTATTTAAGTTTTATTTCTTCTATTTTTTCTTTAACTTGTTTTGTTAAGATATCTCCTATGAATTCACCTCCAAAGAAATCAACCTTGGCGGCAATTCCTATTTTACCTGCAACTATCCGAGCAATATTCCCTCTATGACTCACTTTCGCAGATCTAATTTGATTCCACTGAAAAATCAAACCATGTTTAGGTCTTTTTTCCCCTGTTTTAAGGAAGCGATATAATGCTTTTTCAGCTCCTAGTAGTTGAATTCTAGATGCTGGCATAAAAGCCAACTTTCTTAAACCACCAGCTTTTGCAATTAATTTTGCTCCTATTAAAGAGCCTATGATTGCATTAATATTTGGTGCTGTTTTTTCAACTAAGTCTTCTAAATATATCTCTAATTCTTGTCTATATCGATCTAAAGCAATAATTTGGTGAGCATAATTTTGTATAATTGTAAGATCAATATCAGCGCCCATAGATTCTGAAGCTTGTTGTGTTAACCTTTCAATTGTTCGTTCTTTAAGATCAAAATTCTTCTTTAAATTTTCTAAAGTAAATTTATTTCTAGAACCTAAAGTTGATACTAAACTTGCTAATATAATATCATCATCAATTATTTTATCTGTTAATTCTGGAAAATGTAGACCATACCACTCCCTCAGCCGAGCAGAAAATAAATTTAGTGATTTCTTAATGATATCTACGGTGGTAATTATTTGTATTATAATTATATCAGCTTTTCCTCCTGCTTGACTTACTTTTATTTTTGTTAATTGCTCACTTATCTCTTTAAATTGTCTAAGTATTTCAGTTTGAGATTTAACTATCCCTATTTTTTTTAATTGGTGTTCCAATGTTAAGCGAAAATTCTTCAGTTCAATTGACAAATTTTTAAATATCGTATTGTATCCTAAATTGGTTGAAGTTAATAGTTCTAACCTCTTATTATCGAATATAAATTCATTAAAACCGGAATTAGTTAATTCGAGTAGAAAATCTTCATATATTTTCAAAATCACATTTGTTTCGATGGCATTATAAAATTCAATAATTTTTACGTTATCACCATCAAAATCAATAAAATTCAAAATATTTCCGGTCTCATCAAAAGCAAAAATTCCGATTAATGTATCTGCAATGTAAGATTTCATTTTTCTTTTTTAATCTATGTTATTTTATCTTCATTAATAATTATTATAAAATTATAATCATTATTTTCTTTTAAAAAATGCTAGAAATAAATCTATCTGGTTTAAAACTAAAATCTCCTATAATTTTAGCTTCAGGGATTTTAGGAGTATCTTTTTCTTCGATGAAGCGAGTCATTAATGCTGGAGCTGGTGCTGTAACTACTAAATCTATAGGACCAAAACCAAGAAAAGGATATAAAAACCCCTCTATAATTGAAATCTACCCCGGAACTTTTATGAATAGTGTTGGACTCGGAAATCCTGGGATTGATGATTTTATATCGGAAATTAAAGAAATAAAAGAAAATAATATTCCTTTAATTGTGAGTGTATTTGGAGATACAAAAGAGGTTTATCTTGAAGTAGCAACTAAAGCTGAAAAAGCTGGAGCTGATGCCATTGAAATTAATATCTCTTGCCCTCATGCAGAAGTTGCCTCTATTGGAATTGATAAAGATTTAACTTATCAGATAGTAAAATATATAAAAGAACATTTATCAAAACCACTTTTCGTAAAGTTAAACCCTAATGTTACAAATATAGGAAAAATTGCTCTAGCTGCTGAAAAAGGAGGAGCTGATGGAGTTGTTGCGATAAATACTTTAACAGCATTGAAAATAGATGTGAATACTAAAAGACCTATTTTATCTCATGGAAGTGGTGGACTATCAGGGAAAGCAATACATCCAATAGCCATAAAAAAAGTGTATGATTTATATAAAATATTAAAAATTCCTATAATTGGCTGTGGGGGGATTGATTCATGGGAGGATGTGGTAGAGTTTTTGTTAGCAGGAGCTTCAGCAATGCAAATTGGTACAGCATTATATAAAGGAGTTGAAATTATTACTGAAATTAATAAAGGAATTATTCACTATCTCAAGGATAACCAATATAAATCGATAAATGACATAAAAGGTTTAGCTCATCAGTTCAAAACACAAGAGGTGCCAGATTTTGACTGAGAATATGATAAGAACTGTAAAAGTTGAGAGAGTTATTAATGAATGTAATGGTGTTAAAACCTTATTTTTTAACCTGAAAAAGGAGAATAAAGATTATATCGCTCCAAAACCAGGACAATTCGTAATGGTCTGGGTTCCAGGAGTGGATGAGGTCCCAATGTCAATTTCTGGCTATGATGATAACGGCAATTGGTCTATTACAGTAAAAAATGTTGGAGAATGTACAAACGCATTATATAATTTAACTTTAGGCAATTATATTGGTGTAAGAGGACCATTAGGTAATCATTTTCCAATCCCAACTGATAAATCAAAAAGACTAATTTTAATTGGAGGTGGAATAGGTATGGCACCCTTAAAATGGCTCTCATCTGAATTAATAAGAATGAACTATCACTTTATTGTCATTGAAGGAGTTAAAATTAATAAAGAACTGATGTTTATGGATGATTTCCAATTATATAATCAAGATTTTTCAGAATTTTATTTTTGTACGGATGATGGTAGTTATGGAGTAAAAGGAATTGCTTCTGATGTTTTTGAGGATTTGATAAAAAACTATACTAAAGAAGAGTTATCAAATCTAATTGTGTATTCATGTGGTCCAGAAATTATGTTATACAGATTATTTCAAATATGTGAGAAGCATTCTATTGGGTTCTATGCCAGTCTTGAACGAATTATGAGGTGTGGTTGTGGTTTATGTGGATTATGCACATTAGATCCATTAGGTTTATTGGTATGTAAAGACGGACCAATTTTTGGTCTGGAAACTCTAAAGAAAATAAAAGATTTTGGAAAATATCAAAGAGATTTTACGGGTAAGAAAATTGATTTAGAATAAGATCTATATTAACATCAAATCTAAAAATAGTTCCAAGTTTTTATTAAGATAATAGGTATATCGTAAAGTATTAACTTCACGGCTTAATATATAACTTGAGATATATTAAATTTATAAAAAAGGTAAACTCTACTATACATTTAAATAAGATGGTTCCATCAGAAATTAAGAGCGTTGAAATAGCCAGGAAAATTTCAAGAGAAATCATTGAATATTTAATGGAAAATCCTCAAGTGTCTCGTGAAAAAATCACAAATATTAAAGGAAGAATAGGTAAGAAATATCATTATAAAAAAGTAATCAAAAATGCAACTGTATTACATCATGCAACTCCTGAAGAACAAGAAATTATAACTCAAATTCTTAAAAGAAGGCGAACTAGAACTTTATCAGGAGTGTCTGTAATAGCCATAATGACTAAACCACTTCCTTGTCCTGGTACTTGTATATATTGTCCAGGGCAAGACTCTCAACCGGGAGAAAAAGTTGCTCAATCATACACTGGTCGAGAACCGGCTGCCATGCGTTCTATTCATAATAATTATGATCCTTACCTTCAAGTCCAGAGTAGGATAAGAGATTTAGAAGCCATAGGTCATAAAATAGACAAGATAGAATTGATAATTATGGGAGGAACTTTCTTGTCTTCTGATATCAGTTATCAAGAAAAGTTTGTTAAGGGTGCTTTAGAGGGAATCATTGAAAAGAAAGTAAACAGTTTAAAAGAAGCTCAAAAGCTTGCAGAAAACTCTAAAAGAAGAATAATAGGAATAACAATTGAAACAAGACCAGATTATTGTAAGGAAAAAGATGTGGATCGAATGCTATTCTATGGAACCACAAGAGTTGAGATTGGAATTCAGACTGTATTTAATGAAATTTACGATTTAGTTAAGAGAGGACACACTACTGATGATAGTATAGAAGCGATAAGGATCTCTAAAGATGCGGGCCTAAAAGTTAATGCCCATATGATGCCGAATTTACCTTCTTCTAATTATTCCAAAGATTTAGAAATGTTTGATTACTTGTTCTCTCATCCTAATTACCGTCCTGATATGTTAAAAATATATCCCACAGTGGTAGTAAAAGGCACAGAATTATACAATTGGTGGAAACAAGGAATTTATACACCCTATTCTAATCATGAATTAATTAATTTATTAGCAAATGTGAAAAGGAACTTACCTCCCTATGTACGAATCCAACGAATCATGCGTGATATACCAGCTCCATTAATAGAAGCTGGTTGCAAAAAAAGTAATTTAAGACAACTTGTCCAAGAAAGGCTAAAAGAATTAGATGCTAATTGTAATTGCATAAGATGTAGAGAATATGGTATAAGTAAAAGGAGGAAAACTTTAGGTCAAAATGATTTTGAAAATGTCAAATTATATCGCTTTGATTATGAAGCATCTCAAAGTAATGAGATATTTTTATCTTATGAAAATAAAAAAGATAATTATTTAATAGGATACCTTCGCTTAAGAAAACCTTCCGAATTTGCTCATAGACCTGAATTGAATGATGGAAAAACAATGATTGTTAGAGAAATCAAAGTAGTTGGAGAACTCGTTCCAAAAGATTTGAAACCAAATCGATATACTCAAATTCAACATCGAGGATTTGGAAAGTTATTAATGAAAAATGCTGAAAAAATAGCTTTTCAAGAATTTGATACAAAAAAATTAGCTGTGATAAGTGGTATCGGAGCAAGGAGCTGGTTTTACGATTTGGGTTATAAAATAAACGGACCTTATGTTTCAAAACGATTAAATTAAGTTAGTTATTTTTTTTTCCTTTTGGATTTTGTCTTTATCCCTGGAATTACCCTACTCCCCGATTTTATTCAAAATATGGTCTTCTTGACAGGAACATTTATTTAAGTGTAAAATTTTAAACAATAATAAGTAGCATCAAATCATATTTAAACTATACAATTAGGAAAAATTGGTTTCAAAACAATAAAAACTTAATTGTATTTAACAATTATAAAAATTAATTTCATGAAAATATATCCATAATAAAATTGTACTTTTAAAAAGAAAAATCTGTTAGTATTTTTTACGTAAATTTAAAAGACTCTTCCTTATTATAATTAAATATATATTAAATTTATAATTCTATTTTTGAAAAAATCATATTATGATAAACCATGACTTCGAGAAAATATTTATCAAATAAAAAGACAGCGCAACAAACAATATCAATATCTCCTGCCCTCAAAGACTGGGTTGAAAGATATGTCAATGTAAATCATCGAAAAGATCCTGAAGATAAGAGATTTAGTAGTATTTCATCATTTTATAATTATGTTATGGAAAAATCAATGGATTGTTTTGAGAAAGGAAAGACTCTCGATGATTTTGAAAGATTTGTCGATAGTCACACATTGAACTTCTTCGATCAATTCACATTTAGAGGTATTATTCCCTTTCATGAGATGGCTGTAAGATCAAATAGATACACAACATTCAGATTTAAACAAGCACCTCGTTTTTTATTTGCGATAAGAAGGATGTTTATAAAAGATGTAAGGCCTCAAGATTATGAGGAACTAAAAAATAGGTTTAATATGATAAAAAGATTTTTTTTAGCTAACAACTTAACAAAAGAAATGAAACTAGATATTTTCACAACTAAAAATTCTCACTATGCTACCGGCATTTTCGAGTTTATTGGGACTTACAAGAATCTATTTTTCGAAAATTGTAAATTTAATGCCGCTGTGTTTGGTGTATTAGGTGTAAAAATCACAGATGTTACATTTTCAGATACGGAATTATACTGTAGATTTGATTTAAAAGAAACAGATTTACTCTTCAAAAAAGATATTGCTAAAAAAGAAAGGTTTAAACTTATTGAGCATAATCTCTCTTTCCTTACAAATTATTATAGAATTATTAATGACAGGACTTATTATTTATGGATGAAAATGGCTGAAGATAAAGATATAATCATAAACTTTAGTAATAAAAATGCTGGAGAAAAATGGATAAATTTAATACAAAATGAAATTAAGAATTTTGGTACTCAAGAAGAGTTTCTTCTATGTATTTTAAGATTTTTTGAAAAATTGCATTGGATTTCCATTGAAAATGAAAAAGACCTTGAATTTCAAATTCGATTATCAAAAACTCAGAATGTATCTGAAAGAAAATTAATGTTAGATTTCCTCTCTAATTACTCAAAAATTTCTCAAGATAATGGCAGATTATATTTGGAGGAATTTAAATCATAATAAATAAAATCCTTAAGATTTAATTTAATTTTGATAATAATTTTAAATCTTATTAATTGAATAGATATTGTATTTAAAATACATTACATTAAAATTCTGTAATAAAATAATTTCCTTATAGCAATAATTTTAATAAAGAAAATTTGAATTAATATGCAAGAGTTTAATTATGAAAAATTAGGGCTCATCTGTGGTTTAGAAATTCATCAACAACTAGATACAAAAACAAAACTATTTTGTCGATGCCCTGCTGAACTTCAAGGCACGAGAGAACCTGATTTTACAATAGCACGAACACAGAGACCCGTATTGGGGGAGATGGGAGTTTACGATAAGGCGATGTTAACTGAATATGAAAAAGGTATGGGTATCATATATGAAGGTTATGATGATGTAATATGTACTTATGAGCTTGATGAAACTCCACCATTTTTTTGTAATGAAGAAGCAAAAAGCATTGCATTACAACTTGCCTTACTTCTTAATGCGAATATTATTGAAGAGATGCACGTATGCCGAAAAAATTATTTAGATGGTAGTGTTCCTTGCGGCTTTCAACGTACTATGATACTTGGGACTGATGGATTTATACATCTTGAAAATGGTAAAAAAATTAGAATAGATATCTTAAGTTTGGAAGAAGAAGCAGCAAGAAAAATGAAAACTGAAAATAAAAATAACTATTTTAGATTAGATCGTTTAGGAATTCCGCTGGTAGAAGTTACAACTAAACCAGATATAAACAATCCTTATGAATGTAGAGAATGTGCTGAACGAATTGGATTATTATTATGGTCAACCAATGTAAAAAAAGTACTTGGCTCTATTAGACAAGATATCAATGTAAGTATTAAAGCAGGAACCCGGATTGAAATAAAAGGAGTACAAAAATTAGGTTGGATCCCTCTCTTGATTAATCATGAAATCTCTCGTCAAATTAAATTATTGGAAATAAAAGAAGAATTAGCAAATAGAAATTTAACTGAAAAAGATGTATCTGAAAAGCTTGTTGATTTAACTAAAATAATGGGGGATTCGAAATCGAATTTTATAGTTAAGGGCATAAAATCTGGGAAGAAATTATTTGGTATTAACTTTAAAGGATTTAAAGGAATTTTTGGAAAAGAATTAATGGAAGATTATAGATTTGGAACAGAAGTAAGTAGTAAGGTAAAATCTATAGCAGGCTTAAAAGGACTAATTCATTCAGATGAAGATTTGAAAAATTACAAATTCTCTGAAGAGAGTATCAAAAATATTAAAAAAAGGTTGAAAATTGAAGAAAATGATTGCTTTGTACTTTTATTAGGCTCTAAACAAGAAATTGAGAAAGCTATGGATGTTATAATAAATCGAGTAAAATATGCATTCAAAGGAGTACCCCCTGAGACACGAAGAGCTCTTGAAAATGGAAATACAGAATTTTTAAGGGAATTACATGGTGGAGCACGGTTATATCCTGACACAGATTCACCAGCTATAATAAATACAGAAAAAGAAATCGATAAAATTAGAAAAAATCTTCCTAAGTATCCATGGGTAACTATTAAAGAATATTCAAAAAAATATGAAGTAGAAGATCGCATGATAAAAGATCTAATCTTTAATGGGAAATTATCTCTTTTCAATAAATTGATTGAAATATTTCCAGATAATCCTTTAATAATTTTAACAACATTATTAGAAACAACAACGGCACTTAGACGAGACGGTAAAGAAGTAGAAAATATCACTGATGTAGATTATAAAGAAATTTTTAAAGATCTAAAAAATAAACGAATTGGAAAAGAAGCAATTGAAGACATAATGATTATAAAGGCAGATTTTCCAGATCTTACTATTGAACAGGTTAAAGAAAAATTAAGCATTGAAAGTATTTCTATCGATGACTTGAAGAAAGTCATTGAAGAGATTGTAAATAAAAATATAGATTTATTAAAAAAAAGAGAAATGAGAGCAATAGGACCTCTAATGGGAGAAGTCATGAAAAAAGTTAGAGGTAAAATAGATGGAGCGATAGTTTCTAAGGAATTAAAAAACTCTATAACAAAAAAATTAGAGGAGATGTAATAAATGGATGATAAGTTAAAAGGTTATAAAGAGAAAGCAAGAGAATTATTAACAAATTTCAAAATTGAAATATGGGATATTATTCAAGTAAAAACTGATAAAACAACTTTAGAAGGAATTTTACTACCTCGCAGTGAATATGCTTCTCTTGATTATATTGAAATCAAGCTAGAGAATAATTATAACGTTGGGATTAATATCTCTGATATACAAGATATCAAAAAAATTGGAAAAAGAGAAGCAAAGTATAAAATCCCAGAAAAAAGTTTTCCAAAAAACAAAGATTTACCAAATTTAAAATTATTAGGAACTGGAGGAACTGTTGCTTCACGCTTAGATTACACGACTGGAGCTGTTATCCCTTCTTTTACACCTAGTGAATTATTTAGTGCTGTTCCAGAATTGGCAGAAATTTGTAATCTTGAATGTGAATTAGTGTTCGAGATCTTATCAGAGAATATGAAAGCAGAATATTGGCAAAAATTAGCAGGAAAGGTTAAAGATGCCGCTAATTCTGGTATAGATGGAATTATAATCGGACATGGAACCGATACAATGAGTTTTACTTCAGCAGCACTATCTTTCATGCTAAAAGATTTATCTATCCCCGTAGTTTTGGTTGGTAGCCAAAGAAGCTCAGATAGACCTTCTTCAGATGCGGCTCTAAATCTTATAAATGCTGCAACTGTGGCAATTTCTGATATTGCGGAAGTTGTTGTTACAATGTTAGGATCTACTTCACATGATTATGGATTGATCCATAGAGGAACCCTTGTTAGAAAAATGCATTCTTCTTATAGAAATACTTTTCGAACAATAGATGATATCCCTTTAGGAATGGTTAAAAATAGGAAAATTAAAATGTTTAAAGATAATTATAAAAAAAGAAGTCAATCTGAAACAAAAGCTCTTATTAATTTTGAGAAAAAAGTTGCCTTAATCTATTCTTATCCTGGAATAGAAAACGAACAAATAGAATTCTATATAGATAAAGGATATAAAGGGATTGTACTCGCAGGAACAGGACTTGGCCACGCAGGTACAATTATTTATGATTCAATAAAAAGGGCGATCCAAGAGGGCATAACCATTCTTATGACAACGCAGACACTACATGGATTTGTAGGAATGAATGTCTATTCAACTGGAAGAGAATTGCAAAATATAGGTGTTATCCCTGGTAGAAACTTATTACCAGAAGTTGGATATGTTAAACTCGGATGGGTATTAGGACAAACAAGCAACCCTGAAGAAATCAAAGAATTGTTGTATACAAATATCGCTGGTGAATTCATAGAACGAGAATTACCTATTGCTTTCAATTATAACATAGATGAATTATTAAAAAATAAGAAATTATAAAATACTAAAATTATTAGGAAGATTGAATAAATACCAAGGAAAATAACAAAAAATTTATAGTTTAATTAATTAAAAAAAGTATCTAGAAAATTGCGTGAACTAAATGGGAAAACGAATATTAGCACAAAGAAAAGGTCAAGGAAATCTATGGGCACGATCCCCAAGTCATAGACATGTAGGACAAGTTAAATATCGTCCCTTCAAACAAAAGGAGAAATCATTCAAATTTAAAGTATTAGAACTTATTCATTCCCCAGGAAGAGGAGCTCCAGTAGCACGAATCCAGTTTGATGATGGTGAAAAAAGACTGTGGCTTCCTCCGGAAGGAGTATATAAAGGAGAAGAATTTATTCAATCTAAAACTGGATATGGTCAAGTAGTTGAAGTTGGAAATATTTTGCCCCTAAAAAAGATGCCCTTAGGAACATTAGTATTTAATATTGAATCAACACCCCAAGATGGTGGAAAATTCGCGAGAGCTTCTGGTGTTGGGGCGACAGTAAGAAATAAATCTGGCAATAAAGTTGAAGTGCTTTTTCGTTCAAAGAAAACCAAATGGATTAATGAGACATGCTTAGCTACCGTTGGTGTAGTTGCTGGTGGAGGTCGTACAGACAAACCCTTCCTCAAAGCAGGAAATAAATTTCACTATAAAAGATCAAAAGCTATAAAATGGCCAGTAGTTAGAGGAGTCGCCATGAATGCAGTATCTCACCCATATGGCGGAGGTGCTAAGCAATCTCCCCACAAACCTACTACTACTTCACGGAATGCCCCTCCCGGAAGAAAGGTTGGGCAGATTGCAGCACGTCGAACAGGTCATCAAAACTAAATTAACCTTTACATTCTGATTATTTAATACTTTTTTATAAAAAGTTAAATTATTTTTATCCCCTAATTTTATTATATCAAAGTGAAGCCATTTCAATTACTTATAAAACCTGTATCCTTTGATTGTAATTTAAGATGTAATTATTGCTTCTATTTAAGGGTAGCAGATGAATACCCTAAAATTAATCATCCTCGAATGAGCAATGAAGTATTAGAACATATGATAGCTCAATTTTTACAATTTCGCTTTAATGAATCAATATTTGGATGGCAAGGTGGTGAACCAACATTAGCAGGACTTGAATTTTTTAAGAAAGTAGTATCACTCCAACAAAAATATGGAAAAACAGGTCAAATTATTGGAAATGCATTTCAAACTAATGGAATCCTTATCAACGATGAATGGGGAACATTTTTCCATAATTTCCGCTTTTTAATAGGGCTGAGTCTTGATGGTCCTAAAGATATTCATGATCGCTATAGAAAGAGTATTGGTGGTAAATCTGTTTGGCAAAAAGTAATAAATGCTGCTGAATGCCTTAAACGAAATAAAGTTGAATTCAATATTCTTTGTGTGATTAGTAAAGCTAATATAAATCGGGTAAAAGAAGTTTATAACTTTTTTCTCGATAATGATTTTACTTACTTACAATTTATTCCAGCTCTTGAAGCAGACGATGATGGAAAAAAGGCATCATTTTCAATAAATCCAACTCAATATGGAAAATTTCTATGCCAACTCTTTGACAAATGGAAAAAAAATCCTAATCAAGCATCAATAAGAACGTTCAATGGTATACTCGCATATTATCACGGCCATCCTAAAGGGTGCTGTACCATTGAAAAAGAATGTGCGGAATACCTATTAATTGAATGGAATGGAGATGTTTATCCCTGTGATTTCTTCGTACAACAAACATATAAACTCGGAAACATACTCGAAGAGAACTTAAGCAATCTAAAAAATAAGAGAGATAACTCATTCAAAAAGCTTAAAGTAAAACTAGGCAAAGATTGCCTTAGTTGTAACTGGCTGGAATTATGCTATGGAGGTTGCATTAAGGATAGAATCTTTCCAGATAATCCTCACCCTGGAAAAACCTATTTTTGTGAAGCTTATAAAATATTTTATCAACATTCAAATAATTGGTTTTTAGAGCATTCTGAAGAAATCTAACCTAAGAAAAAATAAATTAGGATGCCTGAAAAGTAAAACTAATATTTTTTAAAAGCTCTTTATACCTTGAACGTAATGTTACTTCTGTAACACAGATAATTTTTGAAATATCCTTCTGACTAACCTTATGATTTTTAAGTTTGGCAACCAAATATATCGCTCCAGCGCATAAACCTTTCGGATCTTTACCGCAAATCGAGGTCCTCTCAATAAAATTCCTCAAAATTTTAATTGCTTCCTTTTCTATATTGATGTCTAACCCTAAGTCGGCACAATACCTTGGAATAAGCGAAACTGGATCAACATGAGGAGATTTTAAGTTTAATTCTCTTACTAAAATTTTATAGCATTTCTTCACAATATTATCATTTATAGATGCCTCATCTAAGATTTCTTGAAGAGTTATCGGAACCCTTTCTTGTTTACACACAAAATATGCACATGCCGCGATCATCCCATTAATAGACCGCCCACGCAATAAATTTTTCTTAAATACTTCCTTATACAACCGAACGGCTGCTTTTTTTACACGCTCTGGAAAATTTAAATTCCCACCAATTCTTTTTAACTCAGTTATCGCAATAAGCATATTCCGCTTTTCCCATGATAAGTGCGTATTCCACTTTGCTGCTCGCCTTAAATCTGGATTCTTAATTTTTGATCGATCGATAATCGTACTTAACCCTATGTCTGGCATCAAAATCGAAATTGGACATCCAGTTCTTTCTTTCTTATCTTTTTCTTGTTTAGAATACGCCCTTATTCCGCTATGGGAAATATCTACTTCTTTTTCTGCTATAACCAAGCCGCATTGCTGACATACTATCTCCCCTCTCTGATGGACTGAGATCGTACCACCCCCACACTCTGGGCAAAAACTCGCCTGAGGTTTTATTTCTACAACCATAAACTCTTACCTTAACCCTAATTATTAGATAAAATACATTAATAATTTGTTGTTATTTTTTATTACGAGATTAATATTTCCTACACACACAAGAGACTGACTGAAATTTTTGGCACACAATAAAAAACTTTTTGTGTCCAAATATATAATATAATTTACTTTTCTAGTATTTAAATGTTTTGTTATAAAATTTTTTTTGGTATTGATAACACACAAAAATTTTTTATCCATAATGCCTTAAAATCATTTTTTTAGGGTAAATTTTATAATTTATTTTAGATACAAATATTTTAAAAATAGAATATTACCTACATCATAGTTTTCATGAAAATTTCGAGAACTATATTTCAATTCCCGACATAAAATCATAGATCACTAGACAATTTTTTATAAAAACAAATATAATATGTGCAAATTATAATTTTTTGATAACAAATATAGTAGTGTTTATATATCCAGACACAATATTTTATAATAAGCGGCGATAAGAAATCTTGCTAAATGAAAAAGAGTATTTTTTCTAAAAAGAAATACAACAATCTAGAATAATATGGATGAAGAAAAAATAAAAAATTTAGACATAGGAAATGAAGCAGATAAGGAAAGAAATGGCTCAAAAGAAGGTAAAAACTCAACCTCAAGAAGAATTAGCAATTTCTCGCTTTTGTCCTATATGTGGGAAAGAATAACTAACACTAGATTCAAAATTTTGTTCTCATTGTGGAAGTAGATTAGAAGAAGATTAAATGGAATACCGCAATTAGTTTCTAACTTCATATTTCTTTAAACTTTATTTCAAAACTCTTTTTTAATATAAGTTGAACTTTAGAAAAACCTTATTTTATGATATTATCTCTAACTATTTTGTTTGTGTAAAAACTTAAAAAAGGCGATTTTTATTATAAAGTTGTTTAAAAAAAAATCACTTGTGGTAATAAAAATATTTACATCTTTTTTTAGGGTGAGTTATTAATTAATAACAAGGAGAAAGATACACGGAAAGCAGCGGAAAGTCAAAATCATAGTATTTCTAAGGAAAATGACAAGATAAATGAGGAAGTTATAGATTTAAATAGTGATAAAATCAAAGAATTAATGAACCAATATGAAAAAGACACAGGGAAATATGCTGTTTGGCGGGGACTTGTAACAGAAGGATTCAAGAAGTGGTTAAAAGGAGATAAAATCTATCTACGAGATAAGGAGCGAATTTCGTTATATGTAACGGAGGATACAAAAGAAAAATGGTTAAAATATATAAAGAATAATGAGACACCTACAATATCTAAATTGATAAGGAAAGCTGTAGAATTCTTTATAGAATCCAAGAAGGATCAGTATGAAACCGATTTATTTAAAATTAGTCCTATTAGAGTTGCTAACATTTCACACGCATTAAAAGAGCCGCTAACATCAATAAAAGGATATTCACAATTACTTCTTGAGAATTATAAGGATAAATTGAATGATCAGATATTAGATACTGTAAAAAATATTTTTAACCAGAGTATACTTCTTGAAAATAAGATTATTAGCTTTCTAGATAATATTAAAGTAGAAACAGAATATGATGTGTTATTAATTGAAGATGACCGTTCTACTATTCAGTTAATAAAGCAGATCTTTGAAAGCAGAGGTTTCAGATGCAAGGGAGTTGTTAGTGGTTCTAAAGGATTGGAAGAATTGGGGAATACAATTCCGAAACTAATATTATTAGATATAATTTTACCAGATTTAGATGGATATAAAATTTGTGAAACAATTAAATCTGATAATGAATATAAAGATATTCCTGTCTATTTCCTAACCGCGATAGCTGCATCTGAAGTGGAAAAAAATTTAGGAAAGGCTAATGGATGCATTTTAAAACCATTTAATTTCTCGGATTTTGAACCAATATTTACTCTTTTAAACGATAAGAAAGTGAAAAATTGAAATTTCTAAATGAATTCCTTCTTTTTTAAATGTTTAATTCATTATAATCTAATCTATAATCTAAAAATTTTTTGATCACATTAAATTAACATTATATTCAAAAAGATTTAATAAGAGATAAAAAATTACTAAAAATGATAAAGAAAATATTATTAAATATAATTTTTATAAAAAAAATTTACCACATAAACCATACATTGGTAATTATAGATAATAAAATCCTGTAATTCTAAATAGATTAAATTATACAACTAAGAGATGAGTTATATTTCAAAGGACGAGGAAGGAAATAATAGCAAACAGATAATGTCCGATGAAGAAGTTGCCAAACTTGATTTGAAAAGTGAAAAAGCTAATAAATTGATGAAAAAATATGAAGATGAGACAGGTAAATACGCAATTTGGCAAGAAAAAATAACTGAAGGGTTTAAAAAATGGTTGAAAGGTGAAAAAATTTACGATAGAGATAAAGAGAGAATTTCTTTATATGTAGCTGAGGATACAAAAGAGAAATGGCAAGAATTTATACGAGATCATAATTATACTACTATTTCGAAGCTAATTAGAGATAGTGTTGATCATTTTATTGAGCAAAAAACCAATATAATTAGCTCAGGTATACATAAAATGGATGAAAAAACAATTGCTAATATTTCTCATGCATTAAAGGAACCATTGACAAGTATTAAGGGATTTAGTCAACTACTTCTTGAAAATTATAAAGACGATTTAGATGAGGAAGTCTTATCAACTATTAAAAACATATTTGACCAAAGTTTGCTTCTTGAAAATAAGATCATTAACATTCTCGATAAGATTAAGGTAGAGGAAGCTCAAACTCAATATGATTTCCTATTAATTGAAGATGATTTAGCCACAATCAGGCTGTTAACCAGCTATTTTGAAAGCAAAGGCTTCACTTGCAAAGGAGTGGTAAGTGGAACGAAGGGAATAGAGGAATTGAGGATAAGTACGCCTAAAGTAATCTTGCTTGACATAATCTTGCCTGATATTTCTGGCTATGAAATTTGTGATATGATTAAAAAGGATAAAAAATTTAAAGAAATTCCTGTTTATTTCTTAACTGCTATTCCTGGATCTGAAGTTGAGAAAAATTTAGGAAATGCGGATGGATATATTTTAAAACCGTTTGATTTTTCTGATTTTGAAGTTGTTTTTAAATTCTTGTAGTATATCCTAACTATTTATTATGAATTTTTTAAGGAGAAACGGGCTATGAGGGATTTGAACCCCCGACCTGCCGGTTTCTTCTGCAGAACTTATAATTCCCGCTTAAGAGCCGGTTGCGCTACCTGCCTGCGCCAATAGCCCATGATTTTTATTATTAAGAGCGCACCTGGAGGGACTCGAACCCCCGAGCGCTTACGCGCACCGGCTTACTTGAATGCTTCAAATACTCAAGGCCGGCGTCTTACCAACTAGGCTACAGGTGCCATATTACGAATTAAATTTTTTGTATTAAACTAGAGTATTCAATAAAATAAATTTTTTTTTGTTTTTTCTATTTTATTTTTATTTTCTTCTTGTATTTAAAGAAAAATATAAATTCTATTCTTCATTGACCCATAATTGAGATGGTGATAAAATGAGTGGAGCAAAAGATTTTCGCTATTTAATACCTGAGAGTTTGTTCAAGGAAATAGCCCAGAAAGCTGCAGATGAGTATCCCATGATAGTTCATGGGTGGTTGTTCGCAGAGCGTAAAGAAAACTTCGGAATTTGCACAAAATTTATTATGAATCCCGATCTAAGAAAATCAAAAGTTCATGTGAAACCAAGGAGCTGGATGCGTTATAAAAAATCCAAAATTTATAATATGCGGAAATTTAAACAAGAACTCGGTGTTGACATTGTCTGGCAATTCCATAGTCATCCGAGCGGTTCAGACAAGCTACATGCTATTGACAAGAGAATCCTAAAATACTTGTCCAACGGTGTAATGATAATTGTCATCCCTCCCATTCCAGAGAAAGAACAAAAGGCACATCTTGTAGGATGGTATTACGATAAGCGTTATACAAAGAAGCCCATAATCGAGAAAATGGTATTCGAGATAATTTCTGAATAAATTTTTAAAAGTTCTCTTTTTTTGAAATATCCAAAAAAATAAGTGATTGCAATTATTTGTTTATTTTTACTTCTTTTATCAAGGAATTGATTCATGGGATACTCTCTTCTTAGCATGGTTTTTTATCTGCAACATTTTCTTTCATCTCTCTGCTGTTGGGTTAGGAATGTGGTTTTCCAAAAATCATAGGATCTTGGCAAAACAAAATTTTTTTATGTTAATATTATTTCCATTGAGTCTTTTTTACATTATTATTTATCAATTCTATGATATTCGCTTTTCTTTTATAGTAGGTGATTACAATTATTTCTTTTATCCTTATTCTGCGTTTTTAGTTCTATTTGTAATTATGCTATTGCCCAAAAAATCAGATAATAGATTTGCAGGTATGGTTTCTCTGATCGGAAAATCAACTTATCATATTTTATTAGCACAGATATTTTATTTTGGGATTGTTGAGGCATTATATGATAATCATTACTGTGCTAGTATTATTGGTATTAATCTTGGTGGGGGTATTATATGTTTTATTTACTTAGTAATTAACTGGGTAATATGTATTCCATTAGGTGTTTTATGGTATCGTCTTGATACAAAAACTCGTAAAGAATACTTAGATAATCAACGTAAAAAACCTAATAAATAATTTGCATTCAGTTTCTTATTTTACTAATGCTTTAGTAGAATAATTGTATGAAAAAGTATTAAAATTTTGAATTGTTATATTCAAAATGTAATACTCTTTACTATTGAAAAAATTGCGCTCAGGTCGCTTAGCCTGGTAGAACAATATAATTGTGCCATTAGCGCCGGTCTGCTAAACCGGTGTCCGAACGGACTCGTGGGTTCGAATCCCACCCTGAGCGTTTAAAATATAGGGCCAGTGGTCTAGTTTGGTATGACGTCGCGTTTACACCGCGAAGGTCGGGAGTTCAAGTCTCTCCTGGCCCATCATTTTTCTAAATTAATCTAGTAATTTTTTTATTCTTTCAGGTCTTAAAGCGCTTAATTTACAATTTTTTAATTCCCTACCAATATGAGCAATAATTCCAGGGGCATCAGAATCTTTCTTTAATAATACAAGGTTTTCTAAAAATCCAAACCTTTTTATTGAGATAATGTCTCGTAAATGTCCTTTTTTAATTAAAGCTTTTTTAAATTGCCCCTTGGTATCACCACTTAAAAATACACCTTCGATATTTTCCTTTAGTATTTTCTTAAATAGTTTTAGTGATTTCTGGTCTAGTTCTCCTTGTAATTTGTTATTTACCTCATCAATTCTGGTAATTCTAACATAAACGGGAAAATGGTCAATAAAATCATATGCTTTTACAATTTGCCTTAAAGATTTTTCTTTACCATTACATAATTGAGTTCGAAGAGAATGCAAATTAATTAAGACATCTACTTTTGGATTGAGGATTGCACAATCAACAAATATTCCAAACCCAACATTCCCGACATCCACCATTGATCCTTTATATATCTGTCCTTCTTTTACATCTTTGAATTCAATTATAGTGCCTATCTCTTTTTGCAATAAATTAAAAATGAAATTCTCATCTTGTCCATGGATATTAATCTCAAATCTGTGATCAAAATTTCGTAATTTATTGATATTTATAGATGTTTTTGAAAAACCTTTGATGCGTTCATTCAAATATTTAAGATATCTAATAGATATATCTCTTTTCTTCTTTTCCGAAGAAATATTATAAATTTTATCAAATAGAACGATTTTTTTTGTCATAAAGTGAATTTTGAATTAACGTAAACAATCTAACTTAAAGAGTATTAATATATTTCGAGTAAAATAATTTAGATGCAATTATAAAATATTTTACCTATAGTTCTAAAAAGATTTAAATTACAAAAGTTTTACTTTTCAATAAAATTAATGATAAAATTGTTGAGAAGCTGAAAAAATATGGATGAAAACAGATTTGATTATTTGGTAAATGCATTAAACGAATATGAAGGTGTTGAAGAAACTTTTCTTTTAAATGGAGAAGGAGATATAATCTTCAAGTCTGGAGATTTTCCTTTAACTAATGAAGAAGCAAAAGCAATCCTTAAGGCTTGGAAATCAAAAGAAACCGCTCTTATGTTTCAAAATCACCGATTTGCTATTTTAAAAAACGACGATATCCAATTAGCCGCTAAAAATATTGGCGCTGGAAAAGGAAATATTGTAGGGTCAATTACTAGGGAGGGATATTACCTTATTGCTCATACCAGAGATGAAGGTATGATATTGCTGGAATGGTCAATCTTTATCAATAAAATTGCATGGTCATAATCCAACTAACTAGAAAAACATTATAATTAACCGTTTTTTACATTATTTATGAATGATAGAAATTACCTCATAATTTATATTATTGGTTTAGTTGCTACAACAATTCTTATGCTTCTTATTTTATTTGGAATTTTAAAGGTGAATTTTACATTTTTAATCTTTTTCTGGGTTGTTAAATTTCTAGCTGGATTTGGTTTGATCCTTAGCATTTCTAATGGATTTTTACTATTGTTAGATAAAACAAAAGAAAAGATTGGTAAAAATGAAAAAATCATTAAAAATATTGTAATTGCTCAGATTGTTATTCCGATTATATTAATTATATGGGCTATATTTCAGGTAATTTCAAGTTACCTTGATCCTGAATTGTTTTCCCAAGATAATTTTATCTTTTGGATTGATTTGATTTTATTTGTTTATGGAATCGCCTCTTTACTTATTAATTTATACATAATTCCAATAATTAGTGAACAATTCGAAAAAGCAGTAGAACAAGGAAAATTTCAGGGATTTAAAAAATCAGTAAAGAAAGTAGGAAGAGGAATTAAAAAAAGATATTTTAAATTTAGAAAAGATTACGCAAAAGTACAGATCCAAGATCAAATGACAATAAAGGAATTGCTAAATTTATGGCAGAGTAAGTTTGCAGTATATTTCTTATTAATAATCGCAGCTGGATCCTTAACTTTTTCACCCATAACCTTTATTTGTGTTATGTTCTGGTTAGGTATTTTTGAATTTTTAGATGGGGAGCCTAAAAATTATGAAAAAATAGCTATAATCATTGCAATGTCATGTATTGGAATAATAGCTACTCTTTCACCAATTTTTAACTTGAATTTTTACACTGAAATTTCTAATATGTTTTGGACAATTAATATCTTTTATTTGTTTGGTATAGCATTAGCATCATTTATTTTTATAAGAAAAATGATAAATCTACGAGGTATAACTCTTCAAAAAATTAAAGAAAAGCGAAAAAAATCCAAGGTTGAAAAAACAGAAGAAATAAAAGAAAACAATCAATAAAAATGATACAATAGAATATAACCTATTTAATTGAATTCTATTTTTAAATTATATAAAAAAAATATTTATTATATCGTTTATTACTACTTTTTAATCAGTAATAAAAAAATAATATAAATTTAAAAAACAAATAAAAATCTTTTAGGTGGATTAGAATGTTCCAGCAAGCGGGAAGAGGATATGATATGGCCATAACCCAATTTTCACCTGAAGGACGGCTATTTCAAGTAGAATATGCTATTGAAGCCGTTCGAAGGGGTACTACCGCAATAGTATGTAGAAATAAAAATTCAGTTGTATTTGCGGTTGAGAAAAAGAGCTCTCAATTACAAGAGGAAACCCTAGGGTCAGAGAAAATATTTAAAATTGATGATCATATTGGGGTAGCCATCGCGGGACTTACCGCTGATGCCCGAGTTTTAATTGATAGAGCCAGGGTTCAAGCTCAAATTAATTTATTGAATTATGATGAGAAGATTTCCGTGAAGGACAGCACATTAAATATATGCGAATACAAACAGGTCTTTACCCAGAATGCGGGTGTTAGACCATTCGGTGTGTCGTTTCTGATTTCTGGAGTTGATGGTAATGGTCCATCCCTTTATTTAACGGATCCTAGTGGTGCAATGTGGTCATATTACGCATTCGCGATTGGTTCCGGAGCAACAGAAGCAAGAGTATACCTTGAAGAACATTATAAAGAAGATATAATAGATGAGGAATTAAAATTATTACCATTAAGAGCTTTAAAAGAACTTATGGGAGATAATTTAAATAAAAATACCTGTGATGTAGCCTTTATTTTGAAGGAAGATAAAACTTTTAGGCTACTTAGTTTTGATGAAAAGGAGGAATTATTAAATAAATTATAATTAATCTAATATAATTTATAGGTAATATCAAGGTAAAAGCTCTTTACATTTATCTTTTAACGCAAAGGCAAAAAATTGGCAAAGAAGGAAAATCTAGGTAATATAATCAACAGAATGTGAAATCACAATATGATAGATAGAGCAAGAATAGACTTAGGCGGTTTAATCATTGGACGCATTGAAAAATCAGGAAGAACATTCGAAATGTTAATGGATCCAGAGAAAGCATGGGAAGCTAAAAAAATTATTCGTGAAGAAATCGATAAAAGATTAAAGGCAGGTAATGTAAAGTCGCGAATGACTGGTGATGAATTATTAAATGATCAAAAAATTGATTTAGAATTAATTTTTGAAAGTTTCACGGTATTTGAAGATTTAAGAAGGGGTAAAAAAGCTACTGATGGAGATATGGAGGCTGTTTTCGAAACTACTGAGGGTATGAAAATTGCTGCTTTTATATTATTAGATGGAGAAATTCACTGGACAAAAGCTCAACGAGAAGAGGAAAGAAGCAAAAAATTAAAGCAAATTATAAATATCATTAGTAAAAACGCTATAAACCCACAGAATAAAAAACCACATCCTTATCAAAGAATTGAAAAAGCTATTGAAGAAGCAAAAGTTAATATAGATTTAATGAGAAGTGCTGAAGAACAAGTTGATGATATTGTAAAAAGCATAAGAGCCATAATTCCAATCCGAATGGAACAAGTAGAGATGGCGATTAAAATACCTTCAACTTTTACAGCAAAAGGTTACAATATTGTTGCTCAATATGCTCAAATTAAGAAGGGGGAATGGCAATCTGATGGTTCTTGGGTATCTGTAATTTCTTTACCAGCAGGTTTTCAAATTGAATTAATAGACAAGTTAAATAAATTAACACATGGAAGAGTTCAAACTAAACTCTTAAAATCCTAACCTAAAAGGTTTTTATTAATTCTGATTTATGTTATTTTTTTATATAGGTTAGGTAATGAATAATTATTAACGAAAAGTGAAAAATTATAATGGAAAATGATAAAGATCAGACCGAAGAACTCGATGAGTTTGAAGATGAAGAAACTACTAGAGATCTTGTAGTTCCTGGAGAAGTATTAACAGAAGATACAAAGAATTTTTTACCTGGAAGAGGCACAATTTTAAATAACGAAGGAGATAAAATTATATCCTTAAATATAGGATTAAAACAAATTAAAAAGAATTATATAAATGTCATTCCTTTAAGAGGGTTCTATACCCCACGTCCTGGAGATAAGGCAATTGCTCTTGTAGTCGACAAGAATCCTGTTAAATATAAATGTGATATAAACGCTAAAGACTATGCTCAACTTAAACCTAAGAATACGGAAAGAAAGGGGAGAATCCGTGGAGGGAGAGGAAAGGATTTTGAACATGAAAGATTATCCACTGATAAATTTGACATTGGAGATATCTTAATTGTAAAAATACTTTCAGCAGATCGTCTAAATAAACCTGAATTAACCACTATTGGAAAATATTTAGGCAAAAAATCGAATGGAATTGTAATTTCTATAGATCCACCAAAAATTCCAAGAGTGATTGGTCGTAGTGGATCCATGATTAAAATGTTAAAAAATTTAACGAATTGTAATATCTTTGTTACGCAAAATGGTCGAATTTGGTTAAAGGGCGAAGATTTAGCTCATGAGAGGTTAGTTATTGAATCTATTTATAAAATTGCATCAGAAGCTCACACTATGGGCTTAACAGATAGAATGCAAGAATTTATTATAAAAGAAAAAGAGAAAAGAGGTATCAAATAAATGCCTTTAATAATTAAAGATGAATATCCTGAGGTTTTATTCCGGGAAGATGGTAAAAGACTTGATGGTAGAGAAAAGAATGAGGTAAGACCCATCAAGATGGAAGTAGGTGTTATAAAGAATGCTGATGGATCAGCATATTTGGAATGGGGAAACAATAAAATTTTTGTTGCTGTTTACGGGCCAAGAGAAGTTCATCCCCATCATTTAGCTAAACCAGATCGAGGAATTTTAAGAGTTTTTTATAGAATGGCTACTTATTCAGTGTTTGATAGAAAAAGACCTGCTCCTGGACGACGAGAAAAGGAGATTTCAATGATAATTTCAGACTGCATAGAACCTATCCTTTTTCTTGAATTATATCCTGGTACGAGTTTTGAAGTGTTTATTGAAGTTATAGATGCTGATGGTGGAACAAGATGTGCAAGTACTACTGGTGCAGCTTTAGCATTAGCAGACGCGGGAATTCCTATGAAAAGTTTGGTATCGGCTGTCGCTGTGGGAAAAATTGATGGAAAAATTGTAGTTGATCTATCTGGAATTGAAGATAAAGCAGGCGAAGCAGATCTACCGTGTGCAATAACATGGTATAATAAAGAAATATCGTTATTACAATTTGATGGAAATATGGATTTGAATGAGATGAGCGAATTTTTAGATCTAGCTAAAGATGCTCTTGGAAGAATTCATCAAATTCAATTAGACGCTCTTAAAAGCAAGTTTCTAACAATACAAGAAAAAAGTGATGAAATAATAGTAAATAAAGAGAATCAGGGTGAAAGTTAAAAATGATGGATGTTAAAAGAGTCATTTCAAAAATTGAAAAAAATTACATAATAAATAATTTAAGAAAGCAAGAGAGAATTGATGGTAGAGGGCTTTGGGATTACCGTAAGTTTAAAATACAAAGCGATATAATCTCTTCAGCTGAAGGTTCTGCAGATGTTTGTCTTGGTGAAACAAGGATAATTACAGGCTTGAAATATGAAGTTGGTAAACCATTTCCCGATCTTCCAAATGAAGGAGTTTGTACTGTCATGGCTGAATTGTTACCTCTAGCCTCTCCCCTATTTGAAAGGGGACCCCCTGATGAACAGTCAATTGAATTAGCTAGGGTAGTTGATCGTGGAATTAGACATGCAGATTGTGTTCAGACTAAGAAGCTTTGTATCAAAGAAAATGAAGCTGTATATATATTATTTATTGATATGTATGTTATGAATTATGATGGAAATCTAATTGATGCAGGAGGAATAAGTGCTCTTACAACATTAATATCAGCTCATATTCCTGAAGGAAAAATTGAGAATGGTAATCTTGAGTGGACAGGTAAATATTTTACTGGAGAATCAATAGTAAATGAATTACCTATGGTAATTACTTATGGCAAAATTGGCGATATTATCTTTTTAGACCCCAATTTACCGGAAGAATTAGTGTGTGATGGTAGAATTTCAATATCAGTTACAGAAGATAAGATAACTTCAATTCAAAAAAGTGGAGCTGCTACCTTTTCCATAGATGATCTTAAAATGTTAGGTGACAAATCATTAGAAATTGGTAAGAAATTTAGAAAAGATTTGAATCTTTGGCAATATAAAGCGAAATATAAATAATTTTTTTAAACTAAATTTTTTTTTTAAACTTATTTAAGCAAAAAGAGAATAAAAAATTCAAGTTATTTAATATACTAATGCACTGGAAAAAAATAGTATGTGAGAAATTCAAAAATAAAAATTCCTCCAGTTAATCTCCTTTAGCTTGAAAGTCGGCTTGTAGAGACTTTCTCATAGTCTCGATTTGATTCTTTACACGTTCTTCTTTTTGCTTCAATGTTTTCAATCGCATCTCCAAAGTAACTTTCAAACTTTTTTTCTCATCTAATAATTTATTTTTCTCACTCTTTAACAAAATTCCTCCTATTACCTTGTATACAGCATCATCTGGATTAATTTTTTCTAACTCCTCTATAGCTATCTCTGTATCCCTGAGATTGCTTTCAAGCTGAATTCTTTGAGTTGTTATAAATTCAAAGGATTGTTGTAGATTGTTTAAATTAATTATTTTCTTTCTTTGTTCTTCATCTAACTCGTTCAGATTTATAGTCATACTTTTCCATTACTCTATGTTTATTATATCAATAAATTATTTTATATATTAAATAATAAATCCTTTTCTTATGAATTATCAGTAATTTTTAATGTATTATCAATTATTTTCCCAAAACTTATGATCTCATTAAATGTTGCTCTAAAAGCAGTAATATCTTGACTCTCTATTTGAAATGATAAAGAATTATTACTCTTTTTTTCCATTAAAACTACTGATCTCTTTGTTTGTAACCTCTTGAATTCTGGGGAGAAAGAGTTATAAGAAATATCACGTAATTGAGGATTCTTAAATATTATTTCAATTGTAGCTTTTATAGTAAAATAATTAGTACGATTCATTCTTCCTCAATTACTTCTGATTCTCTCTGCTTGCGTTTTGCAACGCGAAAAGATTCTGCACCTCGAGGTGTTTCTATATTATAAGCACCACCAGTAAACTTTGCGTTACACTTTTTACAATGCCAAATACCTACAGAGACACGATAAATTGATCCTCTTGTTTCACATTTAGGGCATCGTATACTATCAACTTTTTGTTTTTCCATGATCAGTCTCCATCTTTTTCTGAGAGTAGCACCGTATCTCGCCTTAAACCGACCACTGATTCCAACCTTTTTACTGGGCATTCAAATCACTTCAAATTACAGGCATGAATAACCTTGATAACTAATTTAATAATCTTAATTTTTAATTTTAAATTAACTTTTCTATTTATATAAAAAAACTTAATTAATTAGGTTCTAAATAATTTTAATAATATAATAATTGATTTTTCAAATTTATGTTCACTAATGAATTTAGTGCTTTTCTAGCATATTTAAAAAATAAAAAAATTTTGATTACAACTCATGATTTAGTTGATATTGATGGTTTAGCATCTTGCTATGGGTTAAAATATTTTTTAAACCAATACTTTAAAAATCAACAAGTCTCTATAATTTTTTCAGACCTTTTAAAACCTACAAAAGAATTTATGAAAAAATTCTGTGAAAAGTTCCTTGATTTTAACTTTTTTTATGAGAAATCCATTAATTTATCAAATTTTAACGTCTGTTTAATATTAGATACGAATAAAACAAGCCAAACAGCTTTAGATAGAAATTTCGAAATTTCAGGATCTAAAATTCCCTTTATTTTTATAGACCATCATTATATAGAAAAGAAAAATAATTTAGATACTTTAAATCCATTAAATTTAATATTTGAGAACTTTTCTTCTACGGCAGAAATTATTTTAGAGTTACTTGAAAAGAAGAACTTAAAATTAACTCTTCCAATTAGATATCTTATAGCTGCTGCTATTTTAACAGACACAGGTTACTTTAGATATGGAAACAATAGAACCATTAAAAACGTAAGTAACTTATTGGATAATGATTTAGATATTCAAGATATAAAATTATTACTTGAGACAGAGGCAGATCTGTCTGAGAAAATAGCAAAAATAAAGGGCTTACAAAGAGTGGAACTATATCGTGAAGGAGATTATTTAATTGGAATAACAAATGTTAGTAGTTACGGATCTAATATTGCATCGATGTTGATTAAAGTAGGATTTGATATTGGTATTGTACATTCAAAAGAAAAGTTAGAATCAATAATTACAATAAGGGCAAAAAAAAACCTTTGTTTAAGAACAGGTTTACATGTTGGCAAGATTTTAGAAGAAATATCAAAATATTGTGGAGGAAGTGGTGGTGGACATGATGGTGCGGCATCTTTAACTTGCAAAATGGAAGTAAAAAATATTTTAGATAAAATCATTGAGAAAATTAAACAAGTTTTAAATGAATAGATATTATTAATAATCAAAAGTGGAAATGAATTTTCTGTAAGCATGACTTTAATTGAATATAAAAACTTCTACTATCGATATAAAGGGAATGAAGAGTATGCATTAAACAATATTAATTTAAAGATCGAAGACAATAAGTTTATATTACTCTGTGGAGAAACGGGATCTGGTAAAACAACGTTAATTAGATGCATGAATGGTTTAATCCCTCAATTTTATTCAGGATTTTATAGGGGAAGTGTTGAAGTCTCTGGAAAGGATACAACAATAACGGCAATCGCAGATTTATCTACTGAAGTTGGCATTGTGTTTCAAAATCCTGAGAATCAATTAGTTGCAATGAATGTAGAGCATGAAATTGCCTTCGGTTTAGAGAATTTGGGTATTGAATCTGGAGAAATTTCGAAGAAAATAAAAGAAGTTACTAAAATAACAGAAATTGAACACCTTTTAAATAAAGCGCCCTTTGAATTAAGTGGTGGTGAACAACAAAGAGTAGCTATTGCTTCTATTTTAGTACTAGAACCAAAAATCATTGTTTTAGATGAACCTACTGCTTTATTGGACCCTTATATGGCAAAAAAAATAATTGAATTGTTAAAAGAAATTCAAATAGAAAAACAGATAACTATATTGATTAGTGAACATCGTTTAGATTTAGTCCTGCCATTTGCAGATGAATTAATTTTAATGAAAGACGGAAACTTAATTGAACATGATAATAGTAATAAAATTATTAATGGTATTAATTTTCAAACATTAAGATTAAATAAACCTGTCATTTATTCAATTTTCAATCAATTAAAAGAAGAGAAATTATTTAATCAATATATACCCGCTTCCATTTCTAAGGTAATCAATTATTTAAAAGGTTTATGATTAAACAGGTTGGTGAAGGATATAGAGAAACAATTACCCTTAATTCTTATAGATAATGTAGATTTTACTTATCCCAACGGGACCAAAGCATTAAGAAATATTAATTTGAAAATCGATAATAAAGAATTAATAGGAATAATGGGTAAGAATGGAGCTGGAAAAACAACTCTAATCAGGACTTTAAATGGGTTAATCCGTCCAACAAATGGAGCAATATACCTTTATGGCGAAAATATTGCTTCTAAAAGTATAGCAACTTTATCTAAAAAAGTAGGTGTAATTTTTCAAAATCCATTGCATCAATTATTTTCAAACTCTGTAAAGGATGAGATTGAATTCTCATTAAAAAGTTTTGAGTTCACTAAAGAAGAAATTCAAAACAAGACAAATGAAATATTAAAAGAATTTAACCTTGAAAAGTATAGAAATAGATCTCCACTTAATTTATCTGGTGGAGAAGCAAAAAAATTAGCTCTGGCTTCCATAATCTGCAGAGATCCTGATATTATAGTATTTGATGAACCTACATTGGGACAAGATGGAAGAGAAATAGAATTTTTAATTAATTTAATTAAAAACAAAAGGAAGAAAGGAAAAACAATAATAATAGTTACTCATAACATTGAATTTGCCAATGAACATATACCAAGAACGATTTTAATGGCAGATGGACTAATTTTGGCTGATGGGCCTACAGAAAAAGTATTAGGCAATCAAATATTAGTTGAAAAAGCATCTTTAATATTACCCCAAACTCATCAACTTAATTTAGCTTTAAAAAAATCAGGAATTCAATGTCCAAATGACTTATTTTCAAAAGATAAATTGATCAATTTCATTAGAGATTTTATAAAAAATAAAACCAGTGAGATCGTGGAGGGTAATGATTAAATGTCTTTAGAATTTCTCAATGCTTTTAAGTTCATGAAAAAAGATTCATTCATCCATAACTTGGATCCACGAGCAAAATTAATATTTGCATTAATATACTCTATTAGTGCTTTACTTTTTACTGAAATCATTCCTTTAATCTTAATCTTCTTGAGTTTAATACCTCTTATTTTGGCAGGAAAATTAATAAAACAATGGCTTAAAAGCATCCAAGGCTTATCATATTTAATTCTTATGATAATAATATTGAATACTTTTTTTCTGTCATTATCATTTGCAATTTCAATGATTATTAGAATTTGCATAATGGTATCGGCTTTTTCAATCTTTTTCTTGACTTCTGATCCCAATGATTTAGCATTATCTTTAATATCAATGAAATTTCCTTATGAATTTGCCTTTTCTTTATCATTAGCTTTCAGATTTATCCCTACAATTGCAACTGAAGCACAAAATATTATAGATGCTCAACAAAGTCGAGGATATGAAATGCAAAAAAGTGGGCTTATCAATCAAATTAAAAACCTTTTTCCCCTATTAATTCCCTTAATAATTTGTTCTATAAAAAGAGCTTTCAATGTAGCAGAAGCTCTTGAATCTAGAGCATTTGGAAGCAAAAAGGAACGTACATATTATTATACAATAAAATATTCATTTAAAGATTGGATTTTTACATTATATTTATTATCATTTTTAATAATTTCAATTATAGTTCGAATTAATTTCGCAATCATGCCAGATTGGCTAAGTTGGGAATTGATAGTATGATTGTAAAGGAATTTAAAATTAAAGATTTAAATTTACACTATTTTGTTGGGATAAATCAAATTAGGATCGATCTAAAGAAATTTCTTGAGATAAATAAAATTACTGATGAGAAAAAAGCTGAAGATCTTATTTTTGATAAAATTGACGCTATTCAAAATAAATTTTTAAACTCAACTATACAACTTATCAAGAGTAAATATATTTTAAACCAAGATCATATCTTTACAGCAGGATATTATCTACAAAAGGCATTTCTTCAAAATTTAAATATTTCAAATAAAAGAAATATTGAAATATTCCTATATTTATCAACTAATCGGCAAATTAGTAAAGGAATTGATGCTTTTGGGATTACTGATATTGATTTAAAAAAGAATTACTTAATATCTTGTATTATTTCCTCAGTAAATAATTTAAAAGAGATTAACAATAATATATTACTAAATTTAAACGCTTATGAAATAGATATAACAATAAACGACCAATTAGTTGAAAAATTCAACATGATTCAAAACTTTTATGAGATCTCCAATAAACAACTCTCCTCTATTTTAAAATCCTATGGAGTTCACAACTTTAACGAAAAACAATTAGATTATAATTTAAACGCCATGTATATGGCTCTTCATGATTTATTATGTGAAAAAATGGCTCTTTTAAATACAGAGAAGCTAAAAGTTGATTAATTTCACTCTATATAAATTTTAATTTAAATAATATCCTCTTTTGACAGAAATGATATTCCACAAATACTGCCCAGAATCTCTATTCTAATAAATTTATCAGGGTTTTCAAGATCTACTTTATTAGGAATGTTTTTAGCAAGTTTTTGTATAAAATTGACTCTTTCAATTTGCTCATGTTTCCTACGTTTTAATGTTATTTTATAAGAATCTGTATCATTAAGATAATCTCTATAATGCAATTCTACTAATTGATTTATAACTTGAGAGTTTGTCTCACAAACAAAATCTATTGGAATTATTTTTAAAATATATTGAAAAAAATAAGGATCTTTTTCTAAAATTTTCTTAATTTTTAAAACTACCTCTTTAGTACTCAAATTGGTTAAACCTGTTACCAATCCCGGAAAATTTAATCTTGAGATAATCGGATAATCATCACCGCACATTAATAGTGTAAACCAAAGTTCTGCCTTCGCATTAATTTCATTGAATCTAGATGTTGAGACTAGCAAGTTAAAATTTTTCAATTTTATCACACTCTTATTTCTTATTGAAAACTAGACAAATAATCATTTATTTCTTCTCTGGAAATCTTTCCAATTCGCAAAAATTTTAACTCTTGAGTGGTACAGTCGATAATTGTTGTAGGGGTTTTTGATTTTGATTTCCCTCCATCTATTATTAAATCTATTGGGCTTAATAATTTTTTTACTACTTCATCTCCACTAATAGAAGGGGGTTCACCTGAGTAATTAGCAGAAGTCCCTATAATCCCCCCTAAATACCCTTTCTCCTTTAATATCCTTAAAATCTTTAAAATGATTTTATTCTCAGGAACTCTTAAACCTAATGCATCTTGATGAACTGATACTTCTAAGGGGATTATATTTGGTTCCTTTCTTTTTAAAATTAGAGTTAATTGTCCTGGCCAATATTTATCCGCTAATTTTTTAGCAACTTCATTAAATTCAACTATTTTAGAAGCTTCCTCAAAGTCAGAAACGAGTAATAAAAATCCTTTAGATCGATCCCGAAATTTTATCTCAAATATTCGCTCAACAACATCAAGATTTAGTGGATCACCTCCTATACCATAAACAGAATTAGTAGGAAAAGCAATTATTTTTCCTTCGATTATGTTCTCTACTGCGATTTGTAAATAAAACTCAGTATCTTTTAACTCTTTCCCAGCCAGTCTTATTAAAAATCCCATTTGAGCTCAATTAAAAATTGAAATTAATTATAAAAGATGAAACAACTAAATATATAAAGATTATTTTGGATATTGTTCTTGGCAACTTAAATCAGCTTCTATACGTTTCCAAGTATGATCTAAATATTCTTGAAGTTCAATTAGATCCTTTTCGGAAATATTTGCGAATCTTTTTTGTTTAGATAGATAATCCATCAGTGGAATTCTCTTAGAAGGATCCAATAATAGTCTACTTGTTTTTGATAACTTTATGATTCCATTTTCTACTTCATATAAAATCCATGAACCAGTTTTTACAGCTAATCGAGCTATTTCTATTGTATCTTCAGAATTAAATCCCCATCCAATACAACAAGGAGCCATAATATGGATATATCTACAGCCTTTAATCGATTTAGCTTTTTTAAATTTATCATATAAATCAAGTGGTTCACTAATAGAACAAGTAGCTACATAAGGTATATCATGAGCTGCCATAATTGCGGGAAGATTCTTCTTAAAGCGATCTTTTCCCTTTGTGGTTGTGCTTGTCCATGCACCATGTGGAGTACTTGAAGATCTTTGAATACCAGTGTTCATATATGCTTCATTATCGTAACAAACATAAATTTGATCAGAATTTCTTTCTGCTGCTCCACTTAAACCTTGAATTCCAATATCAGCAGTACCACCATCTCCAGCAAAGGTAATTGCAGTTATCTCATCCCAACCCTTACCCGGAAATCTATAAGCTTTCGCTTTGAAAGCAGCAGACATACCTGTCGCACCCGCTGCACCCGCTGCAAAAGCCATATTTGTAAATGGGAAATTTGGTGCTGTTTTAGGCCATAATCCTACTACAACATTTAAGCAGGAAGCTGGTGTTACTAGAGCTATCTTAGGTCCTAACGCTTTTATAGCCCATCTAAGGGCGATTTCTAAGCCACATCCCGCACAACAAGAATTCCCTGGAAGAAAATATTCTTCCTGGCAAGATTCTAAGGCCTCTTTTAATTTAACCATTCCTTTATTCAACCTCTAATAAACCATCCCAGAGAGTTCCATGAATAATATCTTTTGGAAATTCTCCAGTTTCATTATATTTGACTAACTTTATCAATTGATTTTTTTGTTGTTCAATTGTAACTTCTCTTCCCCCCAGTCCATTAATTATTGGTAATACTGTTGCAGTTCCTTTAGTTTCATGTAGAGCTGCTTTAACTTCACAACTCACTGGTCCTCCAGTTTGAGAACCAAATGCTGTTGCTCTATCTATAACTCCAAGAACTTTCACCTTTTTAGCAACTTCAATAATATCTTCTGTTGGAAATGGTCTAAAATGCCTCAATTTCACCATCCCAACTTTATACCCTTCATCTCTTAAATCATCTACAGCTTGTTCCATTTGTAAAGCCAAATCTCCATAAGTAATTACTCCTACATTTACATTATCCATTTTATATTCTTGAATTAATCCATTACCATAATTTCTGCCAAAAATTTTCTCAAATTCTTTAGCAACTTTTTTAATTTTCGCTTTCGCTCTTATAAGCGCATCATGAATTTTTAATCTAAATTCATAATAAAAACTGGAAGGCATAATAAGGTTCCCAAACATCATTGGTCTTTTTGGATCCATCCAGATATGTGGCCAGCCTTCCTCACTTGGTAATGGAGGTAAAAATTTATCTACAAGATCTTGATCTTCGAGAATAACCGGTTTTGAAGTATGTGAAAGAATAAACCCCCCATAAGATACAAACTTAGGTAAAAGAATATCGTGATCTTCACAAATCTTATATGACATTAAAATTTCATCATATATTTCTTGATGTTCTGAGCAAAAGCAATTCATCCATCCTGTATCCCGTTGACTCATCACATCAGTAAAATCGGCCCAAATGTTCCATGGCGGTGCGGGTCCTCGAGATGCTATAGCAACAACAATAGGTAGCCTAGCTCCAGCAGCCCAATGAATCATTTCATGCGCATAAAATATACCTTGACCAGATGTTGCTGTAAATGTTCTAGTTCCTGCTTTACTTGCACCAACTACAGCAGCAAAAACACTATGTTCTGACTCCATTTTTATATATTGAGTTCCTGGCATTAGTCCATTATCTACAAATTCAGATAATTTTTCAACCACAGTTGTTTGTGGAGTAATTGGATACGCACTAATAACTTGAACTCGTGCTGATTTTGCTGCATAAGCTACTGCTACATTACCTTTTATAATAATAGCTTCTCTCTTCTGAATAAAATCATTCTGTACTTCAGTCATCTTTTATATCACTCTCTCTGACCATTTCTATATTATTTGTTGGACATTCTTTAGCACATATCCCACAACCTTTACAATAAACCAAATTAATTTCGAATGAACCATCTTCTTTTCTTTTAATTACACCCTCTGGACAATACATCCAGCATATTCCGCACTTATTACATCCTTCTTTAATAACTGGTCTAAAAGTTCTCCAATCACCCGTCGTTCCAATATTCCCTTCAATTGGTAATGAAATTGGAATTGGGGATAATTCTTTCCAATTTTTGTATTCTTGAACTTTGGGACGTTCTTTTACTGATTTATTAATTTTTTTCCATTTTTCAGATTCTGACATAATTATATTTCCCTTACTGATTCATAAGCGTCTTTTGCAACACTCATATTTTTTTCTAATCTACTTTCTCCAAATTCCTTTTTAATTACTTTTTCCATTGTTTTAAGATTATAATACCCCGTAATCTTTCCAAAAGCCCCTAACATAGGAATATTTAGAATTGGACCACTTGAATGCATGAATTCTCGTTTAATACAAATGCCTGTGGCGTCGACAATAAAGATCTTTATATTATTAGGGAGACCAGTTGTATCTATAGGATCTGGACTATTAATTATTATATTTACACCTTCCTTTATAGTAACCCTTATCCTTGGTATGTCTAATAATGAGGTATCAAACATAAATATATAATCTGGATTTACTACACTGTCATAGGTTTTAATTGGTTTACTCTTAGAAACTTTTGTAAATGCTTGTATTGGAGCCCCCCTTCGCTCAGCTCCTATTATTGGAATTGCGATTGTGTCCTTAAAACCTTCCTCAAATGCCATTTCAGCTAACAATTGGCTTGCGGTGATACAAGTTTGACCACCTCTACAATGCATTGATATTTCTATAATCTTTTCATTGTTTGACAATTTATTCAACTGAATTTTATTTATTTCAATTGAGTGCAATATATCCAATAAAGACACAATGAATAAAAGTTCTATTGATTTAACATATATAATTACAATATCAAACAATAATATAGAATTTAAAATAATAATTGTTATATTAATTAATTTATTTTCAAATAGGTATTATTTTAAATTATTTTTGATAGGTAATGAAAAAAAAACATTTAAATTCACTATAAATTAAACTAGGAAATTTTAATATGTCTGATGAGAAAGAAAATAATAATATTATCTATTCTTTCAAATGTCCTTTATGTCAACAGGGAATTATCGATATTGTTAAGAATATTTATAATGTTCCTGATGGTGACAAAATGCTCATATTAAAATTTGAATGTAATACATGTAATTTTCATAAAAATGATGTTATTCCTTTAACAACAAATATGAAGCCGGGAATTATGACTTTACAAATTACAAATGAAGAGGATCTAAAATCTAAAATCTATCGTTCCCCAGTAGGCAAGTTAGAAATACCAGAATTGGAATTAACCGTAGAACCGGGTCCTAGAGCCGATTTTTATTATACAAATATAGAGGGTATTTTATATAGATTTGAAAGTGCTGTTTTAATTTATAGAAATAACCTTGATGAAAATGATCATGAAAAAAGCGAAATAGACGAACTCTTAGATAATTTAAAAAAAGCAATGGATGGTAGATTTAAATTCACTTTAAAAATAACTGATACCCAAGGAGGGAGTTATATAATTCCAAAAAATAAATCAAAATATACTTTTAAGAAAATTGAGAAAATAGAATTAGAATAAATATAAAATATAAAATTATCATAATTTTTTATTATAAACTAATTTGTTATAATCTAACACAACTAAACATGTGAAATGAAATGGGAAATCAAATAAAAAAAGTAGGAATTTTAACTGGAGGAGGAGATTGTCCTGGTTTAAATTCTGTCCTCTATGGAATCATGCTTAAAGCGTACGATGTTGGCATTGAATGTATTGGAATCCTTAAAGGTTGGAAAGGATTTTTGGAAAATCAAACAATTCCACTTGATATTGCTGAACATGATGATTTACATACTGTTGGTGGAACGATTCTATACACAAGTAGGACAAATCCATTTAAAGGAGTCGAATCAAAAGAGAAAAGAGCTAAAGAACTAGCAGAAAAATTTAAAGAACTAGGAATAGACGCTTTAATTGCAATAGGTGGCGATGATACCTTAGGAGTTGCGGATCTTATGTGTAATTATGCTGATGCAAAAGTAGTAGGAGTGCCAAAAACCATTGATAATGACTTGCAGGGAACTCATTATACATTCGGATTTTGGAGTTCGACGCAATTAGCTTCTAACGCTATGGACAATCTCACAACTACAGCATGTTCTCATCAGAGAGTATTTATTGTTGAAATAATGGGGAGGGATGCTGGATTTCTTACAATGTATAGTGGGATTTCTGCTGGTGCTGATATCATTTTAATCCCAGAAACGCCATTTGATTTTGAGAAAGATATTGTTGAAATTCTTAAAAAAAGAGCTAATGCGGGATATAAATATCACATAATAGCAATTTCAGAAGGAGCATATCCGAGTCTAAAGTCATTAGAGAGAGATTTTAAAACGATTTCCAAAGAAACTATAGATAAATTACCTAAAGATACTTATGGAAACCCATTACTTGTAAAATTAAATATGTCTCAAATAATTGTTGATGAATTAAACTTAAGAGACGACTTAAAGCAAGAGTTCCAGAAAAATGGGGTAGAATTTGAATGTAGAAGTGTAGTACTTGGTCATACTATGCGCGCAGGAGCTCCAAACTCATTTGATCGAATTTTAGGACTACGATTTGGTTTAGCTGCTATGAAACTTGTTTTAGAAAGTAAATTTGGAAATATGGTTTCACTTCAAGGCAATAAAATTGAAACTATTCCATTATCAGAAGGCGTTAAAAAGAAATACCTTACACCTGAAAACGATAAAATGGAATTGCGGGATTTACTTGTAAAAATTAGGTATTTATCAAAACAAAAGTAATTATTTTCATTTATTTTTAAATATATTTAATACACATCAAAACCTACGATTTTTGATCTATTACAATACTCATTAATATGGATTTAATCTATGAATGAAATTAGAGGAATTCTTTTTGCAATAATAAAAGGAAAGGGGACACGATCGGAAGGACCTGAATATTTCATTAAACCGTTGGACGATTACAAAAACAGATGGTCAGAGATTCTTGTTAGGAAAAAAACTCACTTATGGCAAAAAGATCCTGAATTGCATAAATTTCTAGATAAAAAAGTGTTGATCATCGGAGAAATAATTGAGACAAAACATACAATTACTATTAATTATTCAAAAGTGAAGGCATTGGAATGAGTTTATTATCCTTTTCTTATAAATAAATCACCCATTAAACAATCATACCTTTTTTCTCCTTTTGTTATTAAAGATCGTAAAACGTATCTTTCACGAACTTTTTGATATCACAAATCAGGTTCAAAAATTTTGAAAACTAATCTAAATCTAGTTTTCAATATCGAAGATAACCTTCAGATGTTGATATTTAGAATTAAGCAAACCCAATAACTTTTTAACAAAATTTCTAAGATTTTTTGCATGGTTTAACGTCTCTTCAACTTGCTTGTGATAAAAACTATGAAAGATTTTCCTAGTTGCATCAGGACCGTGATCTTCTAAATAATTCTTCCAATGTATGGAAGTTCTACAGATTCTATCTAATTCCTTATCTGGATATTCTATTTTATCCAAAATTATATCATTATATTTTTTTATGGTGCTGCTAACCCTCTCTGAATGATCAGCAATTCCTAATGAAACTCTACATAATGAGATCAAATTGGATGTTGTTCTAGTATTTCTTGTATTTGCAGCTTCTTCAAAAGCCTTCCATGCATTATGCCATTTTTGTTCTCTGATTTCATCGCCAATGTATTTTCCATCTGCTCCATTCACCATTATAACATTAATTATATCACTAAGATCAACATCATGTCCCCTTTTTAATTTTTTTTGGAAAATTTCTTTGAGACTAGATCCCTCAAGATAACTCCCAGCTCCAAAATCAAGTAATTGATCTAAATCATTTGCGGCTATAAGCGTTGCACTTCTCTCTTCATTTGTTAAAAGATTTCTCCATTGAATCTTTTTTTCCCACTCCTTTGTAGTATTATTCTTTAACCATCCAGATCTTCTTAACACATGATGTAATACATGGATTTGACGAATCCAAAAATCAATATCATCAGTAAATCTTTTTCTTCTCCAATCTCTTGTCGTATATTTTCCTAAGTAAAGCTTTAATGTACCTCTAACGAGAGAATCTTTTCCATTTTCAAGTGCTTTACGTGCCTCTTCAAAATGGTGAGAAGTAGAATCCTGAGAAAGATCAATAATCTTATTAAGAAGAATCCTTGCTTCTTTTGCAACAATATCACAAGGAACATTGCCATCTGATGGATAGGCTCTTGAACCTCCTTCTATAAATTTATTAAATAATTCTAAATCATTATCTGGGATAACATACCATGGATTATTAAACATAGTTTTACTGAAAATATAATGTGTGAAATCATTTTCATCTATTCTTGTTTTATCCATTAAGGAAGTAACATCTCTCAGATTGTCACCTTTTTGTACAGTATCAGATTTAGTATCCCAAATTGTATTCATAAGAAAGAAAGTCTAGAAAGTACTTTTAAAATATTAATTTATTAAATGTTAAGATTGCTATTTAATAATTCTTTTTTTTAATTATAAGGTCAATTTTTTATTAGTGAACTTTATATGGTTATTATATGAGCAGTTATTTCACAGTTTTTACCTTAACACCTTGGGATACACTCAATTCAAATTTATTAAGTAAAGTTAAATTATTTTCCCTGAAAAATATACTTAAAACATTTCCAGTTATTCAGCAGGAATTTTTTGACGATATCCTTTCAAAAGTATATAATTACAATCATTATTCATGGATTAAATGCCTAAGAAGAATAGTTGGGCCTAATAATGAAGATTATGATATTTTTAACTGGAATTTTATTTGGGCTTTTGATAATCAAAATCGTATGTTTCAATTTTTATTTCAAAGAGTGAAAAAAACTGAAAGAGAGGATTCTCAAGGTATTTTAGTTGCTTTAGCTCCCCCCGAACTTGCTAAATTATTCGCTGAACACAAAGAAGGAGCAATATTAAAAACTCTTTCTCTTTTAAATAATCCTTCAAATATTAAATTTTTAGTGATATTAGCACCAATGGGTAAATCAATCGCAGAGGAACAACAACTTTTTCAAGTTGATAAGAATTATATTGATAAATTAAAGTATGTAGAGATGTTAAAGAATATGCCTAATATTGAAGGGGCTTGGTTCCCATCTTATAAACCAAAATTGTCAAATAAATTATGTCCTATTTGTAATGAATTAATGAAGGAACTTAAGGATTATAGTGTAGGCTTTGGTAGGTTAGTCTGTCCTCGTTGTGGATATAAAAGTAGTTAAATCATAAACTTATTAAAAGAACGCATTAATAAGTATCCTTATAAGAATATTGTTAAATTAATTTTATAAAAAAGTTTAATTAAAGAGATTTGAAGTAAATGTTTGTCGCTGCATTGGATTTAGGGACAACAGGGTGTAGAACCTATATTTTTGATTTAGCTGGTACAATAATCGCTAGTGATTATCAAGAATGGAATAGCTTTTATCCTTCTCCTTCCTATGTTGAACAAGATGCAACAGTTTCCCAAATTCATAATATCTCCAAACTTATTTAAATATTTGGAGTAAATTGTCTACATGAAAAGGCATAAATAAGAGATGTACTTCGTCCAATAAATTTGTGAATAAAACCTTATACTACTATAAATTGAAAAATGTGTTAAAGGAAGTTGATAATCCTATGGAAAGATCAATTTTTTTTTCAATTTGAAAAGAAATCTGAAAGAATTTCCTACACCCAAAGTCAGTTAAATAAAATCTGTTGTTGCTTCTCTTTTTCTTATAGAAGAATCCTTTTTCTGCTTTTAAATTGCAGTGAAAATATTTATTTTAATCCTTTTTCCTTTGCTAGTCTATGTGCTAGATTATATGTTATGATTAAAGATAAAATAAGTCCCAATGCCTCGATAAGTAAAGTGATGAATAAAAAAATGCCTTGCAAGATATTATCATTAATATATACTAATGCTAATGAAGCTATAACTATTAAAACACCTCCAATAATGATTAAATGCATCCCTCCTTTAGCATTTACTTCATACCATATATCATCACTTTTAAAAATGAATTTTGACACACGAAAACCATAAAAATGATTAGGTTTAACTTTTCTGAATATCAAAGGTATTCCCAACAACAAGGAAGATATGGCGAGAATAAGAGATATAACAAAACCTATCATATGTAATCATGTTTTTTCTGATTAAAAAATATATATAAAATGTTACTCTAAAGGAACACTGTAAGATTTTTCGGAGCAAATTAGCGGAAAGCGTAAAACAAAAGGTATGTGAGCTCCATAATAACTGCACTGAATGTGTGTATAATACTGATTTCTTACTTGAGGAACACCCGACTTGATTAGTATTATAATATATATCAGAGTAATGATATCCATCATATTTTAACTTTTCGATGCTTTCCAAATTCAGAAGATTGTTGATAAAATTAAAGATGATTATACGAAAATTGATTCAAAACTAATAAAAATTCAGTTCCCTATTGGTTATATTAAAATTACCATTAAAAATAATAAAATTTTTCTTCTTGAGCGTGAAATTAATACCCCCTTTAATTATCATAGCGAAAATTTCATATGGATAACATTCGAATATAATGGAATTCAGCATTATATTTTTCCGAATTATTTTCATAAAAATATTAATGAACTAGATTCGTTTTTAAATGGTATAATTAATGATCTTCTTAAAATCTATCTTCTCTACCATAATGGAATTATCTTTTTTGAATTTCCATATTGGATCTGCCCGAAAATGAACAGACCGAATAGAATTAAAGATTTTATAAAAAATGAAGTGAATTCTTTTTTTAATTTTTAAACCAGAATTATCAATCTATTGAAGGATAACTTTTTTATTAATACTCTATTTATAATTAAATATATTTTTAGAAATTTAAGACATAAGAGTTATAAAAATGTTTGTCGCTGCATTGGATTTAGGGACAACAGGGTGTAGAACCTATATTTTTGATTTAGCTGGTACAATAATTGCTAGTGATTATCAAGAATGGAATAGCTTTTATCCTTCTCCTTCTTATGTTGAACAGGACGCTAAAGTGTGGTGGGATTCAATCAAAAAAACTATTGATAATGCCATAAAAAAGAGTGGGATTGATAAAACAGATATTGTAAGCCTATCTGTTACCAATCAACGAGAAACTATAGTACCTGTTGATAAAGAGGGAAATCCTCTTCATAATGCATTAGTTTGGCAAGATCGACGCACTATAAATCAAGTGGAAACAATTAAATCTAAGTTAGGATTAGATAAAATTTATGGGATTACAGGATTGACAATAGATCCATATTTTTCTGCTACTAAAATATTATGGTTCAAGGATGAGAAACCAGATATTTATCAAAAAACTCATAAATTCTTATTGGTATCAGATTTCATAATACACAAATTAACAGGTAAGTTTTATACCGATTTTTCAAATGCTTCTAGAACAATGTTATTTGATATCAATAACCTTCGATATTCAGAAGACATCGCTTCCGAGCTTGAAATAGATTTAGATAAAATGCCAGAAGCAATAGAAAGTGGAATAGATATTGGAGAAATTGTAACAGATGAGACATTATTCGATAAGAAAACTTTAGTGGTTACAGGTGCAGGAGATCAACAATCTGCAGCTTTAGGAGTAGGAGTAGTTTCTCTTGGTGATATTAAATGTACAACAGGAACAGGAAGTTTTATTTTAGCTTATTTAGACAAACCAAAATTCGATCCAGAGAAGAGAGTAATATGTAGCTGTCATGCAGTACCAGGATCTTGGGTGCAAGAAGCTAGCATTTTCACATCCGGAGCCACACTAAGATGGTTCAGAGATCAAGTGGGCAAAGCTGAATGCTTAGTAGCAGAAGAGATAGGTCAAGATCCATATGAAAATATGATATCTGAAGCAAAACAGTCTCCAATGGGCGCTAATGGATTAATATTGATTCCCCACTTAGTAGGGGCAGGAGCTCCCCATTGGAATCCTTTCGCAAAGGGAATACTCTTTGGGCTGTCTTTAGGTCATGAACGAAAAGATCTTTATCGAGCTGTTCTTGAAGGCGTGGCGTTTGAAGTAAGAAAAAATGTCGAAGTTTTCAAAGAAATAGGAATTGTCCCTAAAGAATTAATGTTAACTGGAGGCGGTTCTCGTTCAGATTTTTGGAATCAGATATATGCTGATGTTTTAGGTATTACGTGTGTAAGAAATATAATTGAAGAATCCACATCATTGGGTGCAGCTATATTAGCAGCTTCAGGAGCAGGATTATATCCTGATATCTCTAAAGCAGCAGAAAATTTATGTAAGGTTGATAAGAAGTGGATACCTAATAATGAAAATCATGAAATTTATGAAAAAATCTATAAACTTTCATATGAATTGTATAATTATTTAGAGGGTAATGATTTCTATAAAAATTTTAGCAATTTAAATCAGAATTAGAGTCCAAAATAGCTATATTATTTTTTATTATTAAATAATCGAATTGATAATAATCAATTTTATATATGTATATTGATATTGTTTTTTTAATTATAATTGCATAGTTAAGTTATTGTTTGGACATAGAATTCTTTTATGTTCAATTTTACTTATAACTGAAGGAATAATCTCTAAAACTGAAAAATCAATAAAAGAACTAAATGTGAATAAAATGGAAAGATCTGTCCCAATTCGACCTATTGAGTATAATAAAAGGCAGAAAATTGTAGCATTAGTTTTTTATATCATTATAGTGCTAGCAAGTTTAATTACTATAGGAGGAGCTGTTTTTACACTTACAGAAATCTTTATAGGTCCAACAGGAAAACTTGAGAAGTTTTTACATCTTAATTTAGGTTTCCAAATAGCAATAATCGGGGGACTTATGGCGGGTTTATTTTTTCTATTAGTTTTCTTTTTTGGATTGTTTAAGAAAACTTCACGTTCTTTGATAAATTTCATCTACAAGGTTAGAGAACTTGAGGAAAAGTATAAGAATAGAACTGGTGTGAAAATTGCTGCTGGAGGGCTATTAATTAGCTTAATAGGTATTATAATAGGAATTATTTTTGCTATAGTTGTTGATTTTATAACCGGATCTGAAGATGGTACATTATCTCTTTTAGAAATCCTAGATACTGCAGGTCCTATAATATTAGCATCAGGAATAGGACTCTTCTTGCTTGTAGGCATAGTACTTTTCATGATCTACTTTTGGAAAAATGGGTATTATATAATTCTGAAAATGATGGGAGCTTTGGAAAAAGAAGAAAAGCAACAATAAATTTTATCTAAGAAATTCTCAACTAATTTATTATTTTATTTTTAATCCTTTAATTTAAATTAGAAAATTTTTGCTCTTATCTCCTTTTTATTAAGTTCAATTCTTAATTAAAATCAAAGTATACTTTTCCCAATAAACCCACCACCGCATTTTGAAAAAAATGGCAACTAAAGTTGGTATTGTTTTTAATTATTTACAATTACCAGATGTATCAAAATTCCCTTTTGTCATAAATAAAAGAAGAGATGGAGTTTTAATTAGAAAAGGATTGTTTGTTTATACAAAATCTAATGAAGGATTTTTAATTGGCATTATTGAAAAAATTGTTTTATTAAATGAATATTTCTCTGATGCATTAACAATTAAAGCTTATAATAACAATAATAATCCTAACATTTTAAAAGGCCTTTTTCCAAGTGATGAGTTTGAGTTTGCAATAGCTATTGTTAAATGTCTAGGTATTATTAAATTTAAAGATGATAAAGAAAAAGAAATATCAAAAATTCAAAGAATGACTTATCCAGCAAGTCCAGGAATAGAAGTTTATCTTGTTGAAGAAGAGCTCCTTAACAAATTCCTGGGATTTGATATTGAACATGGATTAAATGTAGGACAAGTTAAAGTTTCAAATTTCAATGCAAAAATCAGCATGGATAGACTATTAAATAAACATTTTTCTATTCTCGCAATTTCAGGAGCAGGTAAAAGTTATTTAACATCAATTCTTATTGAAGAGCTTATAACAAGAGACAGTTCTTTTGGAACTCCTGCTATTATATTAATAGATGTTCATGGAGAATATTCATATTTAAAGGATTTGATTGAATTAAAAGATAAGGTTAAAATTCAAGATATTTCTTACTTTCAAATTGCCGTTCCGAATTTAAATGAATATTCTTTCAAAAAGTATCAAGAACAAATTTCTAGTGTTCAAATAAGAGAACTAGCCAAATATATCAAAAAGTTAAAAAAAGATGATAAGAAAAAAGGTAAGTATACTCTCTCTGATATCTTAGATATAATAGAGAATGAATCTGATGGAAATAAGAGCACAAAACAAGCATTAATAGGCTGGTTATCAGAATTGGACCATTTAACACTCTTTGGGTCCCAAGAAAATCCATTACTAAATAAAATTATACATAAACAAGAGATTTTAATTTTTAACCTTCAAAAAGAAATTAGTATAAGAAAAAAGCAAATTATTGTTGATTATATATGTAGTCGCTTATTTTATCTTCGAAGAATGAACAAGATTCCCCCTTTTTTGTTAATTGTAGAAGAAGCTCATCAATTTTGCCCTGAAGCAGCTCATTCTAAAGCTATTTCCAAACCAATCATTGAAATGATTGCTAGAGAGGGAAGAAAATTCATGGCATGTTTATGTTTAATAAGCCAAAGACCAAAAAAGTTGAGTACTACTGCTCTTTCTCAATGTAATTCTAAGATGGTTTTAAATATTAAAAATCCATATGATTTGAAACATCTGATGGATAGTTCAGAAGCAATTACTCAGGAATACGCAAGTATGATTTCTAGTTTGGGTGTAGGAGAAATGTTGTTGATGGGAAATGCTGTGAATTACCCTGCTTTTATTGATATTAGGGAAAGAAAATATAAACCACAATTTGAAGATAATTCATTAGCTCAAGTTTGCTTAAAGTGGCAGAATAAATAATTACAATAAATCATTCATTACACTATTCTTAATTGATGTATTATGTTTATTGAGAACTATCATTTTTTTATTTTTTGAAACTCGAAAAACATTTACTACGTTCATACTCTCTAATTTCATGAATAATTCTTCTAAATTTAAAGAATTAACATAAGGGAATTCTTTTTTCAAGAGTTCCTCAAGCCTTTTATCTAAAATTTCTCCCTTATTTTTAATAAGTATGTCTAATATTGAATTGATTAGCGGATTCTGATTCCATCTATGCGTTTCGATAATATTTCACCATTATTATAAATTTAAAAATAGAAAATTGGAAATTGTAGTAATTAATTTTTGTTTTTAAATTAATTTTACGAATTTTATACAAACAATCGATCCTCTTTTGATTCTTCAATTCTTCTACTTTTAAGCTTTTCTCCAAACTTTTCATACCATTCTATTATTTCTTCTGTTAATGTTGGACTAACTAATTTTCTTGCTTCCTTAAAGTGTTCTAAAGAGACTTTTCTTGCTCTAATATTTTCTCTAAGAGCTATCATAGCAGCCTCACGACACCAGGTTTCTATATCAGCTCCAGAAAACCCTTCTATTAATTCATTTAATTCTTCTATTTTAATATTATTTACTAAAGGCATCTCCTTTGTAAATATCTTTAAGATTTCCAACCTTCCTTTTTTCTCAGGAATAGGAACAAGTAATATTCTATCAATTCTACCAGGCCTAATCAGCGCAGGGTCTAATATATCCGGTCGATTCGTAGCTGCTATTACTACAATATCTTTTTTAATTTCTAATCCATCTAATTCTGTTAATAATTGAGATAATACTTTTTCACTCACTCCAGAATCAGAAGTATGTCGTCCCCTACTTGGTGCTATTGAGTCGAATTCATCAAAAAATATGATACAAGGTGCCGCCATTTTGGCTTTACGAAAAATTTCTCTTATAGCTTTTTCACTTTCTCCTACCCATTTAGATAAGAGCTCAGGTCCTTTTATAGCTATGAAATTAGCTTCGCTTTCAGTAGCTACAGCCCTTGCTAATAGAGTTTTACCACATCCTGGGGGTCCATAGAGCAAGATTCCTCTTGGTGGAGTTATGCCCATACGATTGAATATATTTGGGTGTGATAAAGGCCATTCTACTGCTTCAATTAATTTTTGTTTTAAATCTTCTAATCCACCTACCTGATCCCATGTAACATTAGGGACTTCTACAAATACTTCTCTTATTCCAGAAGGCAATACTTCTTTTAATGCTTCATCAAAATCACTTTTAGTGACTTCAATTTGTTCTAATAGTTCGTGTTCGATAATTTCCGATTCTAAATCGATTTTTGGTAAATATCTTCGCAATGCTGACATCGCAGCTTCTCTACATACTGCCATAATATCTGCTCCAACGAATCCATGAGTAATTTGGGAAAATTCTTTTAATGAAATTTTCTTATCCAGTGGCATATTTCGAGTGTGTATTTGAAAAACTTCTCTTCTCCCTTTTTCATTAGGAACTTTTATTTCAATTTCACGATCAAACCTGCCGGGTCTTCTTAATGCTGGATCTAAACTATTTGGTCTATTAGTAGCACCTATAACAATGACTTTACCTCTACCATGAAGTCCATCCATTAATGCTAGAAGTTGAGCAACAACTCTCCGTTCTACTTCTCCCGTAACTGTTTCTCTCTTTGGGGCAATAGCATCAATCTCATCAATGAATATAATTGAAGGACTTTTTTCTTCTGCCTCTATAAAGAGTTTACGTAATTTTTTTTCAGATTCCCCATAAAATTTGCTCATGATTTCAGGACCATTGATAGATATAAAATGTGCTTCACTTTCATTAGCAACAGCTCTGGCTAATAATGTTTTTCCACAACCAGGTGGTCCCCTTAATAATACACCCTTAGGAGGCTCTATACCTAATCGTTTGAATAAAGATGGATGTCGCAAGGGTAATTCAACCATTTCTCTTACTCTTTGTATTTCTCTATCTAATCCACCAACATGTTCATAGGTTAAATAATCAGGACCTCTCTCTATATCTTCAGTTACTCGATCGCTTATATTAACAACAGTTTCTTGTTTTATAATGCAAACATCATTAGGTCTTACATTTATTACTTTAAATTGTATTTCTCTACTTATTCCAATAGATATAGGAATAAAATCATCAATCGTTATAGGGTAGTTATTTAACTTTCTCTTAACAAAACTTTCAAATCTTGGATCGTTTCTAATAGGAATATTTGATGGTGCTAAAACAACAAGTTGAGCAACCTTAGCATTAACCTTACATATTTCTAATGTATCATCGATTCTTGTTCCTGTATTTTGTTGTAACCTTGAATCTATACGAACTATTCCTAAACCATTATCTTGAGGATAACTGGGCCATGCAATACCAGCACTTTTTTTCTTACCAATAAGGGCAATAACATCTCCGGTTTGTATGTTAAGATTTTCCATTGTCTCTTGATCAATCCTTATAATATTACGCCCAATATCTCTTTTTTTGGCTTTTTGAACCCTTAGAGTAACACTGGGAGTATTGGCTTCTTTTTTGCTATCCTTGTCCTTATTATTGGGATCTTTTGATGACATTTTATCTTGATTTTAAGAAAATTTAATTTGATTAAATAAATGAAATTTTAATTTTGTAAAAATTTTTGCTTTTGTGAACCATGCTCTTTTAGTTTCTTTTAAAAAAATTATCCAAAGAAACTTGAACCTTAGAAGAATCTAATTTCCTAAGGCGATCTAAAGCATTTTCAACTCTTTGATGAGAAAAATTGTGTTGTTCAATGAGTAGTTCTTCTAATTTTTCATAATCTATACCCTTTTGTTTTGGTATTTGATAATCTGTTTTAATATTTGGATCTAAGAAGATATTTTTTACTTGTTTAATCAATTCGAAATCTATTTGAATCTCTTTTCCTCCTATCGCAACCTTATTTTTAATCACATTCTCTAAAGAATCGTATTTTTTTATTAAATCTAGAGCTATTTTTTGACCAATTCCTTTTATACCAGGATAAAAATCAGTTCCTATTAAGATCCCCATCTCTATTAATTGTTCACGGGTAATTCCAAAATTTTTTAAAAACTTTGATAAAGATATATATTCTATATCAAGTGTTATAGTAGTATCTTTAACCTTTCTGCTCCTACTTATAGCAAAATTTCTAACTAATCTTTCTCCTCCAAATAATAATGTATCATAATCTTGAGAAGCACAAGCCCAAGCATCACTTACTTCTACTAAATATGCTATTTGAGCTTCTCCCTCAGAAGTAGCTTGAATTATCGGTATTCCCATATATTTAATTAATTTTTTACTTTCATCTATCATATTAGAATCAAGTTTAGATGTAATCTGAGCAAATTTTTTAGCTTCTCTAAAATCTTCAGCCTCCTGAGCTTCGATCATCTTCTCTCTAGCTTCTTCCTTAATTTTTTGCCTTTCCTTAATAGTATCTAATTTTAAAACAGAGGGTTCACCATCGAACACATAAATCGGTTTGACATTATGCTCTAAAAAATTAATAGTCCTATAAAAAAGACCAGAAAGATGTGAGGTCACGTTTCCTTGAAAATCTTTTAATGGTGTTCCATCTCTTTGACGAATTATTGCTAAAAATTGATATATTGTGTTAAAAGCATCAATTGCTATACGCTTTTGAAAGAGATTTTCAAAAGTAATTGTTCTTTTAACTTCTTTAACTAATTCATTTATTTTAACACCCATTGCCATTCCTCGTTTATTAATCGCTTTTTCAATAAATATATAGATATTTATTTATATAATTACCACTACTAATGTTTATTACGATTAGGTCTTCTTTTCAGCGGTGATCCACATCGTTCACAATTTTTACTTAAATCGTCTGTATTGTAAATTTGCTTACAAAAAGGACAATATATTTCCCAAATTATCATTTTTTTAATCCCTTCTTTAAATATTGGTGAAAAAGGGATATTCAATTTAGAACATACATTTTCTATCGAATAGTCATTAGTATACATTCTTATATTTTGATCAGACTCTTCTCTTAACTCTAAAGCTAAAGCTAATAAATCCTTATCTTCTCTTGAAAGTGCATTAAAATCCCCTGTTATCATAGATTTTCTCTCTATCTCTTGTATATATTTTTTTTCTGGAATCCTTACTCTTAATTTTTTAGTCTCAATAGCTACTTGAATTTTGTTTAAAATGTTTCTATGAGTCTTGTTTATTTTAATTTCATTAATAATACCTGGAGTAGTAAATATTATTTCATCAAAAATATTGAAATCTATCCCAGTTAGAAAAATATTAGCATCAAAAATTGAGATCTTTTCTCTTCTATCTCTATCTTTATTCTTCAGGGCTGTCATCTAGGGGGACCCTTAATGTTCCTATAATTTTCTTCCTTAAGCGCCTATAGTAATTTACTTTTTTGTTAGTAAATCGTATAAATTTAGTGTATGAGGATGCCTTTCTTATCCTAATTCTAGTATTTGGTTGTATATGTTTTACAGTATATTGACCGTCAATGACGATTTTTGCATTTAAGCGTGGTCTTAAAAGTTGAACCTCTACTTCACTATCAATTGGAAGAACTATTGGTTTTAATCCAGAACGAGCAAAACTATTTAATGGTGTTAATTGCATAATTTCTAAGGTAGGACTAACAATTGCTCCGCCAGCACTCAAGTTATATGCCGTGGAACCGGTGGATGTGGAGATAATTAATCCATCTAAATAACTTCGATTTAAAAAAACCCCATTAACTTTTACAGATATCTGTAATACTTTAGAACTTTTAGATGATATAATTAAAATTTCATTTAAGGCATTATTTAGCTTAATTTCCTGAGAATTATTCTTTACAATATAAGGTGTTATTTTTGAGCACTTTTCAATATAATAATCACCTTTTAATATTTGATTTAAATCCTTAAATATAGTTCTTTCATTAGATTCATCTAAAAATCCTAAAGATCTGATATTTACACCTATTATCGGAGGTGGATCATCTTGTGGTAGACTATTTGCTACTCGCAGAAGAGTTCCATCCCCACCAGTAGATATTACAAATTTTATATTATCAGAAGTCATTTGAATTAAATCTTTTGCACTATGTGGTAAAATTCTAGGAGCAATTCGAGTTTCTAAATAAACAATTTCACCTTTCTTAATTAGAAATTCAAAAATTCTCTTTACTAATTTTATCGCACGTTCAGAATCTAATCTGCTTGCTATTGCTATTGCTTTTTTTTCCATGGGCATCTCAGAATTTCAAAAACTAATTTTGATTTATGTTTAATTCTCAAAAAAATTATGGTTTTAAAGAAAATAAAACTTTTGATCTATTTAGAAAGAATTCAAAAAAAAATTTGATTAATTTTGAAAAACTCTATTGATCAGAGTTTTACCAGCAAGTTGCCAAAATTCAATCTGAGAAGCTGACATTTTATTTGGATCTTTTTGTAACTCTTTAAGTTTACCAACTAATTCTTCGTTTTTTGGCCATTCTATATCAATTGATTCATAAGTTTCTAGATTCATGATATTAATTAAATTATCTTCGATAAAATTGATTTGAGCATTACCTTTGATGATTTCTGGGACCTCAACCATCGAACCACTTGGAAAGGTTAAAGATCTCTTATTATTATCAAATATGCCAACACATACAACTCTTACCTTGGCATGACCATGTTTACCACTTTTTGAACGCTCAGTTGACTTAATCTGACAAGGTTCACCTTCATTCATGATGTATTGTCCAGTTTTTAGCTTCTGTATTTCTGTTCTTCTAATTGACAATTATTTTTACACCTTTGGATTGTTTTTTTTATCAAAATACTTTTAATTCAGACAATTCTATTCTTTTATATAATATTATTTTTATTCCAAAAAAAATATTATTTTTTGAAAATTATAAATAATTGAGATAAAATCTGATTTAGGTTAATTATGGTTTTAGAGAAATTAGGCAGGAGTTTGGATAATGTAATTAGAAAAATAAGGCGATTACCCCAAGTTGACAAAGATGCAATTAATGCTTTAATACAAGATCTACAGAGAGCTTTGCTTTCCGCTGATGTGAAAGTTGAATTAGTGTTTGAAATGACTGAGAATATTAAAAAGGAAGCAATGAACACTAAACTGCAGAAAGCAAGGCGAAAAGATTTTATAATTAAATTAATTCACGATGAATTAATAAAAATCTTAGGTGGAAAACCAGCTCCTATAAGGATAAAACCAGGAAAAAAAAATGTTATATTACTAGTTGGAATTCAAGGATCGGGAAAAACAACAACAGTGGCTAAGTTAGCAAAATACTATTTAGCTAAGGGTTTTAAAGTTGCCACTGTTACTTCTGATACATGGCGCCCTGGTGCATATGAACAACTTGTGCAGTTAACTGAAAAAATCGGAGTACGCTGTTTTGGGAATCCAAATGAAAAAAATTCTATAAAAATCGCTGTTAAAGAAACTAAAAAAGCGATTTTAGAAGGATTTGATATAATTATTGTTGACACTGCTGGAAGACATAAGGAAGAAAAGGAATTAATGGAAGAAATAACAAAAATAGAGCAATCTCTAAAGCCAAATGAAGTAATTCTAGTCATTGATGGTACTTTAGGACAACAGGCTTATTCTCAAGCAGAAGAATTTGCTAAGGCTACGAATCTAGGAAGTATCATAATTACAAAATTGGATGGTACAGCTAAAGGTGGTGGCGCTTTATCTGCTTGTGCAGCCACAGGAGTTGGTATTCGATTTATCGGTATTGGTGAGAAAATTGATGAATTTGAGGAATTTGAACCAATAAAATTTGTAGGAACCTTATTGGGAGTACCAGATATTGAAGGGCTAATTCAAAAAGTGCAAGAAGCAGAAGTTATGCCAGATCAGGAAACTATAAAGCGTTTAATGCATGGAAAATTCACACTCGAAGATCTTTATGAACAACTTAAAAGTATAAAGAAAGTAGGGAAGATGAAGCAAATACTTACAATGATGGGTGCAGGAAATATTCCAGATGTTCTAAAAGACGATATGGAAAAGGGTTTAGAAAAATGGGAAGTGGTACTTAATTCTATGACACAACAAGAAAAAGAAAATCCAAAAATTATTAAAAAGACTCGAAAAAGAAGGATTTCAATTGGATCTGGCGTAGAATATTCAGTAATAAACAAGATGCTTGATCAATATAATCAAATGAAAAAGTTTATGAAAAGATTCATGCAAATGAGGAAGAAAGGTGGAAAAGGAGGTCCTAAACTCCCTCCTGGTTTTGATCAATTATTCAAACAATTTGGAGGTTTATAAATTTATATATTAATAGGCTCTCTTGATAAAATTGGTTAATTTCCTATTATTTGTCAAAAATATAACTACTTACTCAAAAAGCGAAATTGATAAAGGAAAGACACCTTTAGAAATATATAAACTCTGTTCATGTATTAGAGAAACATTTTGTTTATCTTATTCAATTAGGAAATACAATAATCTCTATTTATATTTTCAAAATGAACATTTGTTAATACAATTTAAAGGAGAAAAATTAAAATATTTAGGACCAGATGAAAGATCTCAAGCATTACTTCTAAAAAAGGCAATTGACATGGCTAACCAATATAAAAGTCTTATATATAAAGCATGGATAAAATCAACCCCTGGAATTTTTGTTAGAAGTTTTAAGGATAACAACGATTTTTACGCTTTTTTAAAATCAATTTTAACGGGAAACTGTTATTTAATATTGGATAGTGATCAATATTCTAGAGAAGAATGTGATTTTATGATCTTCAGTAATGAGACTTTAGGTAATCTAAGTGAGTTATTATTTATTATGCCAACTTATACTATATCAAAAGATAATTCTGATGTTGTAGAACTATTTGAGAAGTTGAAAAATATTAAATGTGGAAATCTTTTAAAAATTGAAGGAGTAGAAAATAAAATTTTATATATTAATTTTCAAATTGATCAACAAATCTATATTTAAAAATCGTATGATTCTTAAAAATGTAAAAATTTATACTGATGGCTTAATACGTAAGGGAGCTCTTCTCATTAATAAAGGCTTAATACATTCAATTAAATTTAACCTGAGCGAAAAAGATTACAAAAATTTAGTTGAAAAAAATGAAGATAAAAAAGAAATTGATTGTCAAAATAAATTAATTTTACCAGGAATAATAGATATTCATTCTCATTTACGAGATATGGGACAAAGCGAAAAGGAGACTTTTATAACTGGAACAAAAGCAGCAGCTTTCTCTGGCATAACAACTGTGTTTAATATGCCAAATACAAAACCTCCTGCTATCAATACAGAACAAATTAAAAAGTGGATAAAAAGAGCAGAAAACAATATTTATGTTAATGTCGGATTTATTGCAGGGGTTCCTAAAGGAATTGATGAGGATGAAATAAAAAAAATTATAGATTTAGGGGTTATTGGATTTAAAATTTATCCACTTGACTCATTAAACGAAATAGATTGGAAAGACCCATGTAATATCCAATCTATCTTAATTATTTCTTCTAGATTTAAGATTCCAATATTTATACATTCAGATTGGCCGATCTCTGATTCTGAAAAAGAAAAAAAAGTTGAAGAATTTAAAAATAAAGGAAAAAATGTTTTAGATTTTCATAATAAATTACATTCTGTTAATATGGAGGAAAATTACGTTAAATTTATTATAAATCAATATAAAAAAACTATTAGCGATAATAAATTAACTCCAGAAAAATACCCAATTATTCATTTTTGTCATATAAGTTGTAAAAATAGTTATCGTGTAATAAAAGAAACTTTAGGTTCTGAAAGGAAATTTAAAATTTCTTTTGAAATTACTCCTCATCATTTACTTTTATCAAATAATTTAAATCTAGAAAATGACAACTATGGTAAAGTACTACCACCTTTAAGAGATGAGAAACATCCTAAATTCTTATTTAATGAACTTGAAAATGGAAATATCGAATTGATTGGAACAGATCACGCACCACATACTTTAGAGGAAAAATCTCAACAATATGCTAGTGCACCATCTGGTTTTCCAGGTTTTGAAACATATCCACTATTATTACTTAATAAAGTTTTTCAATACCAACTTCCTTTAGAGAATTTTGTAAAATGTGCATCTGAAAATCCCGCTAAAAAATTTAATTTAATAAATAAAGGGTCAATAAAAGAAGGATACGACGCTGATTTGATTATTGTGGGAAAAATTCCCGAATATACCATAAATTCTAAAAAGTTCAAAAGTAAAGCTAAATATTCACCATTCGAAAGTTTAAAAACATCAGTTCAAATTTGGAAAGTATTTTTAAGTGGAATCGAAATAAATGTTGAAGCTATTGAACCAATAGGAAAAGTAATAAAAAGATCGTTATAAAATATAAATGTATAAATAACATAATAAAAAATAGAATAAAGAATATTGGTGGCAAGAAAATGACTAATGATGAAAAATTTAGTATTGAAGATGGTAAGCTACTTATCAGGTTTGCTCGTGAAAATATCGAATATTTTTTGAAAAATAATAGAAGAATCCCCATTCCTCAAGAAATGAAGAATAAATTTGGAGAAATGTTTGGAGCATTTGTGACCTTAAATAGATTTGATATTAGTGGAAATACCTTAAGGGGGTGTATCGGTTACATAGAACCAACATATTCTTTATATGATGTGATTCATAAGGTTTCAATTAGTTCAGCTATAGAGGATCCACGATTTCCTTCTGTAACTATTGAAGAAATGGATGATATAATAATTGAATTATCTATATTAACACCCCCTAAATTATTAGATGTAAATGATCCAAAAGAATATCTTGATAAAATTGTACTAGGTAGAGATGGTCTTATAGCTGAAAGAGGGATGAGAAGAGGATTACTACTTCCCCAAGTCCCAGTAGATCATGACAGAAATTGGGATGTTGAAACATTTCTTTCACATACATGTATGAAAGCATGGTTACCTGAAGATGCATGGAAAATGAAGGATACAAAAATATATTCTTTTCAAGCAATATTGTTTGAGGAAAAAGAACCAAGGGGAGAGATAGTTAGGAAGTATTTGAAATAATAAATTAAAGAATCTAAAAAAATCTAATTATGCTTTTTTATTACTTAATGCTTTTAAAGCAATTTTAGTAGATTCTTCTGCTTTTTGTTTTGTTACCATTCCAATAGTAACAGCAGTTATATTATGCCTAGAAATATAATTGAATGCAATTTTAGGGATAATTGCTCCAGCAGCTAAAGTCTTCATTCCTATAAAATGGTAATCTTTTGTATTGTCAACAATTTCTTCTAATTCCTTAGCATTACCCATAAATACTCGGTTTGCATTAAAAGGTATTAAAAACACTCTTACATTTAAATTATTTTCTATTACATATCTTATCATTGATACTGGTTCATGTGTTGCAATCCCAGGAATTATTCCGCGATTCGAAATAGCATCTAAAAGTTTAGTCATTATTTTGTCTTTTCTATCTGAGATAATTGCGTGAACAAATATTAATTTGGCACCATTTTCTATAAGTGCTTCAATTTTAGGATCTATTCCTGGATAAGTTGATCCTGTAATAACATAATCACTATAAGTATCTATCATAATTTTTGCAGCATCTAGGATTTTCCCTGTTGGAATAACTTCAATCCCTCGTGCACCAGCTTGATAACTTGTTTCTAAAATTTCCAGCATTTTATCCGGATTATTTAAAAATTTTTGATGCCACTCAAGTCCTTTAAATCCAAATTGACCTGCTCCTATGAATGGACTAGTTCCCGTAATAACAAGTGGAATATCTTTATCATCAATTTTACAAAAAATTTTGGACCCCTAAAATCAAAAATTTAAATCTAATAAATGATTATTATCAAGAGAATTAATTATATTTTAATTTTATAAAATAAAATAAAATATTATTATTTGAAAACATAATAATATATTAATTGAAAAATCCTAAATCTTCCAAATTATAAAATAGATCAAAGTTTCTTTTTTAGTATAATCAACTGAAGGGTTTAGAAATGCAAACTGTTAGTGGTGCTATTTGTGATACAATAATATTCTATGATAAAAATTTTGAAATCAATGAAGAATTAAATTCTCTTTTAATTCGGCACATACTAACAAATGGAGCTGATTCGTTTATTCTTTTTGGAACTACGGGAGAGGGAATAATTTTTTCAGATAAATTAGAACAGAAAATTAAGCTTATTAATTTAGCACTTGAGGCCTCAGGAAGAAAAAATCCGATTCTAGTTGGAGTTTATAGCAATGAAACCGAGGATTTAATAAATCAAATGGAAGAATTAGCAAAAAAATTTAATGATATCAATTTTTTAATTAGTCCACCGTTTTCTGAAAAAATTTCTGATCAGAGTCTAAAATCATATTTTGAAGATATATTTGAGTCAATCAATTTTAAAAACCATATTTATTTGCACAACAATCCCGATCAATTTGCTGGAAATGAGATTGACCCTGAAATATTACATAATTTAAAAGATTTCCCAAATCTAAGAGGATTAAATGATTCTTTTTATAACATCAAAAATTGCAAATCCTATATTCAATTACTAGATTATGATTTTTCAGTTCATTGTGGGATGGAGGCCAATTTTCAAAATTTTTTCCAATTAATTTCATTAGGAAAAAGAGAATTTAGTGGAATAGTATCTAGTATTGGTAATTTAATAAATCTAAGCTCAAAATTATACTATTTTGCTCTTGAAGATAATATATTAGAAGTTCATCAATTACAAGATCAAATAAATGATATCAGAAATAAGATTTATGATTTTAAAATAAATGAAGGAAAAGAAAGACGTGGATTAAAATATGCTTTTCTTCATCTCTACAAAGAAAGATTAACTAATCCTATAAAAGAGATTGATTTGATTTCTCCTGACCTTCAAATAGACATTGATGAGATAACAAAAGGAAGAATAGAAGCCACTATAAATTACTTAATTAACCAAAAACAAATTTATCAGTTATATTTCTTAGGGAAAAAAGATCTATATCAATTTAAGGAGATTATTAAAACATTCTCTAATGTAGATGTTCTAATTGAACAAGGAAAGTTAAAAAAAATAATAGGTCCATTTGATGCCACAATAAATACAATTTATAGAGTAAATTTTGAAAATAGTCATTTAATTTTTAGATTTCGAACTTGTGAAAACTTTCCATTTGAAAATATCGTTAAAGAAAAATTATTATATCCATTTTTAGATGGAACCTTAAGCGGAGATACAGACAATCTCACAGGTCAGGTAAATAGTATTGTATCAAGTAAAATAGGGGCTTATATTTTCCATAAAGATAATCCTCCTACTGTTCCTGTAGGAAATTTGATTTATTACGATGAAACTAAAGAGACTGTTCCATACGTCTTCACAGTACAAGATTATATTAACGGAAAACCATTAATTTGGTATTTAAGACAATATTTAAGTGAAGAAATTATTTTAAGGAAAACAAAATTTCCAAATTTATTTAAGGACTTAGGAATAATTTTAGGAAAACTGCATAAAATAAATTTTGACTCTTATTATGAAAATGTAAAAGATATTGGTAAGAAAAAAGATTCACTTTCAGAGATATTTAATAAAAAATTGGAAGTTGAAATTCAAGATGCTAAAAGGCATAAATTAAATTTCATAAAAGAAATTAAGGATTATTACAGAGACAATCAAGCGTTAATTGAAGATGAGTTTGATTTTACTTTATTACATAATGATTTTAAAGGTCAAAATATTATCGTGAAAGAAGAACCTGCCAATTTTCGAATAAGCGGATTAATAGATTTTGATGATTGGTGTATTGGTTGCAGAGCACAAGATTTTGTTAAACTAGAATATTTAACATTAAAAAACTTGGAGAAGTACAATTTTAAAAATGCTTTTTATGAAGGCTACTCACAATATTATAAAATTGACAAAGATTTTATGAAAAAAATTGAAATGTATAAGTTATTATGGCTTTTGAAAGAATTTAATATTGAATTCGATATAAAAAATAGAACTGACCAAGCTAAAATATTAGCTGATACATTTTCCTTGACGATTGATTATGTAAATGAAATGAAAAAACTTCTAATTATATAATTTAATAAAGCAATTCTATTGAACAACTAAATGAAAAAATTTATATTAATTACTAAGCTAATTCTTTTAATTTATTAGATCTTAAAAAATAGAGAGAACCTTTCATATTATATAACATTTCTAAAATCAGGTTTTTTAAATGAAGATACTATACGTAACAGACTTACATGGAATTAAATGGAAATATGAAAGGATTTTTCATGAAGCTAAGTCTTTAAAGGTAGATATTGTAATAAATGGGGGGGATATGCTTACGTTTAGAGGTAATTTATTACATCAAGATAAATTTATTATTGATTTTCTTGATGAATACTTTTCTCGATTTGAATTATTAAAAATATATTTTATTAGCTTACTAGGCAATGATGACTGCATAATATTTGACACTCTATTTGAAGATATTTGCGAAAAATATCCTTATATAACCAATATCGCCCAAAAAAAATTCCAAATTGAAGATTATGATTATGAGTTCATCGGTATGAACTGGGTGACTGATCTTCCTTTTGGACTCAAAGATAGGGCAAGGATGGATAACAGAGATTTTAAATTACCAAAACAAATTGGGAAGCAATACATCTCTAATCCAAATGGGTGGAAAAAAATTGAAGATTGGTCGTCATACATAAAAACTCTTTCTACAATTGAGGATGAAGTGAATCAATTGATCAAACCAGATAATATGAAAAAAACTATTTATATAATTCACATGCCACCTAGTAATATAGGACTTGATGTATGCCATGATGGTCGAAAAGTAGGATCTATTGCTGTTTATGAGTTTATAAAGAAAAATCAGCCCTTCCTTTCTTTTCATGGTCATATTCATGAAAGCCCAGAAGTTTCAGGAAGGTGGAAATCATCTATAGGAAAAACTATTTGTATTCAACCTGGACAATCACACCAACATGAAAATCACTTAATCTATGTAATCATAGATCTGGAAACGATGAATTTTGAAAAATTTAAGTTGATTAAAGAAGATTGAAAGTTGAGTACAATTAATAATCATTATCAGTATAATTTTTTAGAATTTTGCATTATTTGAAATATGAATATGTACAATAAAGAATCTGAATTAGCTATTGATCTAGTTAAAAAAGCATGTAAAATACCTGAATGGTTTAAGAAGAAAGGTTTCGATTATTTCGAAAAACAAGATGAAACCCCTGTGACTCTTGCTGATTTAGCAACTCAAATTTATATTATTTCAAAAATTAAAGAATTTTTTCCTGAAGATAAAATAATTGCTGAAGAAGAGGGTTCATTTATTAATTCAAAAACCGAGAATATCATAACTAAATGCTTTTCAGACTTAGAAATAGACATAAATAACCTCCATGATATGGTTAATTATTCAGGACCAGAATCCAATAGTGAATGGTGTATAGATCCTATAGATGGAACTCAAGGATATATTGAGGGTCTTTCTTATGCAATTGGAATTGGATTTATGGTGGAATCTGAACCTAAAACGTGTGCTATTTCTGTTCCAAATTATAATGATGAAGGATTGGCAATATTTTCTGCAGTAAAAGGTAAAGGTGCTTATGCATCATATGGAGAAAAAGATTTTAAAAAAATAACAGTAAGTAATCAAGATTCGTTAAAAGATACTGTATTATGTCTTTCATTGCATTATAACAAACCATGGGTTTTAGAATTTGCGAAAAAAGTAGGAATCAATAAATTAATAAGAATAGACAGTATGCTGAAGTTCTGTAAAATCGCTGATGCTAGTGCTGATTTATATATTAAACCAATTGATCTAGAACATTCTTATACATGGGACTTTTTACCAGGTTATTTGATAGTAAGAGAAGCAGGAGGAAAAGTAACTGATTCAAGTAATAGACCAATTTGGTTTGAAGGTGATGCTTTAAGGTGGAGTGAACCAGCAGTTATAGCTTCTAATAATATCATTCATGATAAAGTTGTAAATCATCTCAAGAAACTGCAAAGTTAATTAGACGCATTTGTTTAATCTTTGAATTTTGTTGAAAATTCGAAAACTTTATCCCTATTAACCTTACTTTCTTGTTATTATCTTTAAATTCCTTATATAAAACTAAAACAATGTTTAATGCTTTATTTTTATCTCTTATCGGAATTGGAAGGGTTTTTGCTCTAGTATATGTTAAAAATCCTTCAAATCTTATTTTTAATGTTATAGTACGGTAATAAATATCATTATTTTCTAAAGTTTTATGAATTTTGTTATTTATCTCTTCCATTTTTTCTAAAATGATTTGGAAGTTATCTGTATCCTCATAAAAAGTCCTTTCTTTACTGATTGATTTTCTTGCTTCATCAAATTCTTTTACTTCTCTATTATCAATTCCATGAGCTATATTCCAAATCCACTTCCCATGTTTTCCAAAAAGTTCAATCATTTTATGTAAGGGTGTTCTAATTATATCACCAATCGTTTTAATACCTTTATTATTAAAATATTTCTTAGATTTTTTCCCTATACCCGGAATTCTTGTTATATCCATTGGTTTGAGGAATTCTAACATATTTTCAGGAGTAACCACAGTTGTACCGTTAGGTTTATTATAATCTGAAGCGATTTTTGCAAGAGATTTTGTATGAGCACAACCAATTGAAATTGTTATTCCAACTTTTTTATATATTTCTTCTCTAATATCATCAGCTAAATCTTTAGCTTCCTGAAAATTAGTACAAATATCTGTAACGTCTAAATATGCCTCATCTGATCCAACTTTTTGATAATGATCAGGAGCGTAACCTCTTAAAATAGCATGAATCCTATCTGAGGAATCTTTATATTTATAGGAATTAGGTCTTAAATATATACCATGTGGACATAATTTATATGCTTGAGAAATTGGCATAGCAGAATGAAGTCCAAATTCACGGGCTTCATATGAACATGTTGCTACTACACCCCTTCCTTTACCTTCCTTTGGATCTGCTCCGATAATCACTGGTTTTCCTCTATATTCTGGATTATCCCTAATCTCCACAGCAGCAAAAAAACAATCTAAATCGCAATGTAAAATTATAGTAGTCATTATTTTAAATTAAAAATTAAAATCTTTCAAACATTAAATATGACAATTTAGGTATTACCAGAATAGATTTAAAAATAAAGACTATTAAAAATTTTTAATATGTTTCTTTAAACTCAAATTATTATAGAACATTATCTTTAAATTTTCAAAATATATTTTTAACTCAGTTTTAATTATAAAATTTATGGTAATAAGTAAGGAAGATCAACTTAGGTCCGAATTAGTTGAAGGAGCAAAAGCAATTTTCAATAAAGGTTTAGTTGAGGCTGGAGAAGGAAATATCAGCATACGAAATGTTAAAAAAGATGAATTTTTCATTACTCCCTCTTTTAATCAATATAATACTTTAAAAATAGACGATATCGTTCATATGAGTCTTGATGGTACAACAATAAGCGCCAAAAAACTTCCATCAACTGAAATAAAGCTTCATATAGCTATTTATAATTCTCGACCAAAAGTACAATGTGTAATTCATACGCATTCGATTTTTGCTACAACACTATCCATTGTAAGAAAAAATATACCTATAATAATGGAAGAGCAAGTTGTCTTCTTAGGTGGTTCTGTTGATGTTGCTCCATTTGGAAAAGCTCACACAGATGAGATCGGAGAAACAGCTCTTCAAGCATTAGGTATGAAGAATGCTGCGTTATTAGCTAATCATGGAGTAATTATTTGTGGAAAATCTTTAGGACATGCAGTAAAATTTGCTGAATTGGTAGAAAAACTTGCAAAAATGTATTGGGGCGCATTACAAATAGGTGAACCTAACATTATTTCTGCCGAACATGCTGAAAGATTCCAAAAACACTTTGAGAGTTTATTTGCGAATTATCCACGTAGTATGCGAAAGAAAAAACCTTAATAATTTTTTAAATTGATCAAAAATGCGAGAGTTAGGTATAAGTTCGTTAGGACACATTATAGAATATGGACTTTTGGGTAAGTTTAAGAACTTATTTGACTTATTACTTAAAGCTTCCGAGGATTGTCTTAAATTTGCTGAAGAAAATAATATTAAAGTTGTAGAATTGGTATTAGATCCTCCTGAAGTATTTAATAGCGAAAACCAACAAAAGTTCATTGATATAACTAATTCTTATTCAATAAAAAAGCAAATCCATGGACCTTTTATTGATGTAAATTTATGCTCTCATAATTATGATATTTCTAAAGCATCTATAGAATCTTATTACAACACTGCAAAAATATGTGAAAAAGTTGGAGCAAAAATAATGACAATTCATCCAGGTCTAGCTAATTTTCTAATAAATTCTATAAGAGAATTTAATAAAATACAACTAGCTCAATCAGTAAAAAATTTATTAGAATTCACAAATGGAATGGATTTAACTGTTTGTATTGAAAATATGCCAAAGAATTGTTATATAATGTCAGATGAAAATAATATTGAAGATATATTTACTAAAATCAATCATCCCAAAATTTTTCTTACTTATGACACTAGCCATTTTTATACCTGTGATGGGAATGTAAAAAAACTATGGGTAAAATTTCATAATAAAATAAAAAATATTCATCTTGTAGACAATTTCAGTAAAAAATCAGACACACATCCGCCACTGGGAACTGGAAAAATTAATTTTGGCGAAATCTTTGCAGTAATAAAGAGTTATGATTATACAGGTCCATTGATCATTGAATTATCCTCAGCAAAAGACTTGATTCAAAGTATTGAGTTTATAGGAAAATTTTTCTAAAACCTCTTTATATTACTTTAAACAATTTGAAGTATTCTTTGTAATTTTCATCAAATTTTCTATTATATGTTTTTTAAATTAAAATTTAAAAAATAATTCAAATTCAAAAACACGAAAAAAACTTTTTAGAGATTGTTCTTTAATAGATTTTATAATGCCAATAATATCATTACAAATTAGTGATGATTTATTAGATAGGTTTGAAAAAGTTCGAAATTTTAGCGGATTTAATTCTAAAAGTGAAGCATTAAGAGATTCAATAGTAAGTTTTATTGAAAAACATGAAAAATTTGAAAATTTAGAAGGATATAAAATTATGGCCATAAATCTAGTCTATCCTTTTAAAAGTGTAATTATCGATCAGATCTCTGATTTATGTTCAAAATTCCATCAAATTATTAAAACAATAACAGATTGGCGAATCGCAGAAAAGAAGATAGAATTAATCTTACTCGTAGGAGAAATTGAGTTAATTAAGGATTTATATAAACAATTAGCTAAAATAAAGGATGTTATTTTTTCTATCCGTGAAATTATCATAGATTAAAATCTTTCTAATCAAATCGAAGTGAAAAATCCATTTTATGTGATGGAAATTGAGTTAATTCACCTATGCTTATTATATCTGGTTCTGGTATTAAATAATCAATAATATTTTCTAAAGTTATTCCCCCTGAAATTTCTATAATTACACTCTCTCGTAAATTGGTTTTTTTTAGCAAATTCATAGCATCCTCAACCATATCAGGGCTCATATTATCTAACATAATTACATCTGCTCCATTCTCTGCCGCAATAAGAACATCATTTACTTTTTCAACTTCTATCTCAATTTTTTTAGTAAAACTGGCTACTCTTTTTACATCTTTTAGAAGATTTTCAACATTTCCATTATAATATCTCAAATGAGTATCCTTTAACAAAATCATATCATCTAGTGAAAATCTATGTGGATCCGCCTGTCCATATTCAGCTGCCTTTTTCTCAAAAATCCTCATTCCTGGAATTGTTTTACGAGTACATGCTATTTTAACATTTTTACCAGAATCTTTAATTTTTTTAACAAAATCTCTTACTGTTGATGTTATGGAGCTCATATGTGTAATAAGATTTAAGCCTACTCTCTCGCCAAATAGTACATCTTTTGTTTTTCCTTTTAATGAAACAATGATATCCCCTTTTTTAACCTCATCTCCATCCTTTTTTAAAAAATTAGTAGTTACTTTCAGAAGATCATATAAAATTTTTAATTCTTCTAAGCCTGAAACACATCCATCACTTTTCACTATAATTTTTGAAGAAGTTTGAGCTTCTTTATCAATAAATTTTGAACTTACGTCAAAAAAATTACAGTCTTCTATAAGAAATTCCCTAATTTTCTTTTCTATTATAATTTTGTTATAACTCATTTTTATCGCAGAATTATAAGTAGTATTATTATTATAGATAAAAAATTAAATAAAATTATGTTAATCTTAATGTTCTCTTTTTTTATTTAAATATAAAGAATTTTATTTTATAGTGTTTGATAACACTGTTTAAAAATAAAACTTGTAAAAATTGTAATTTTTATGAAACAAGATGAGATATAAAGAAAATTAATATAGAAAATACAATGTTAGAAAAAAATTCTATAAATATAATAATAAATTATTGTTTGGAATGTGGTTGGAGCATTTCAAATAAAATGATCGAAGAAATTACTGGAAATAAAGATCCAATTTTTTATTGTATAAATTGTGGTGTAAAATTAATCAAGGAAAATCTAAATCAATTTGATGATATTAATGTAAATACTATACCGAAAAAGGTTGATCTTAATACTTTTAATCAATATAACGATAATATTGAGTTTGATAAAGGAAACATCAAAACTTTGATAAAAAACAATAAAAAATTTTCAAAAAAAGATATTTTAAATTGGATTTGGCTTGTTAAAAAGTTTCACTCATTTATCACAGCTCATAGATTTATGAGTAAATATTATGATGAAGAAAATGTCCCTTCTCTAAGTCTGATGAGGAAGAGATTAAGGTCATATCTTGGAGTTAAGCAATATGAAAGACTATTAATTAAAAATAAATTAGCAATCAAATCTTTAAAAAATTCAATGATACCAAAGCAAAAGCAAGATGATCAATACCCTTATCAATTTTATTTAGTATATCTTGAAGACTTGAATCTTTACAAGTTATATGAAAGTCAAGAATTAATGAATAATTATAATATTAGTACTTATAGCATGTCATCTGATGGAATTTCTTGTTTAATGCCTGTAGAAGGCTTTAGTAAGAAAATTTGCAACACTATAATTAAAATATCTTCTAGATTTGATGATATTTTATTAAGTCAAAATCAATCTATTTACAGTATAGATGATAAGTTAAATATTTATAAAATTCCTGCTTTCAAATTAAAGAGTGGAGATAGAATCTTAATGCCTAGAAAGCTTAAGGTATTAGTAAATGATAATCCATTAGATTTGAAAGATTGTGGATTTGTTTATGAAATAAATGGAAAAGAATACATAACATTTGGAAAGAGCAACTTATTTAATATTCCTCGTTTTATTAAAAAAGATTTTGACCTTGGATTTATCTTAGGTCAATATATCGCAGAGGGTTCGATGAATATCATAAATCTTACATGTGGCACAGATAAAAATATAATTATGAAAGTATCCGAAAAAGTAAAGAGAGTCCTAGGAATTAAATTTCGATTGGAACAAGAAAAAAGAGAAAACTATAAAAATGCTTTCAAATTAAGAAATGAATCTCTTTTAGTAAAGAGTATTTTTACAAAGGGTATAGGATTGAAACCTGTTTTAGCACATCAAAAGGAAATTCCTCCATTCATATATAATGCCCCATTAGATTGTGTCAAAGGATTTCTTAGAGGGTTCATTCTAGGTGATGCCACAATAAAAGAACAGATAAGGAATTCAAATAATATGAGAAACATAAAAGTAAGACTATATACTTCCTCTCCGAGATTAGTTTTTGGTATAAATTTTCTACTTAAAAGATTTGGAATTATAACAAACTTAGAAAAAATTGAATTAAGTAAAAAAAATCCAAAATGGCATGATCGATATATTATACATATAATGGGGAAAAGAAATTATGAGTTACTAAGAAAATTTGTTCCTGAAACTCCAATGCCAAAAGATAAAGCACCAGGAAAAAAAAGTATTCTTTATTTAAACCCTTGGCTGAAAAAAGTAAATATAGAATTGAAAGAATTATATAATTACACTTTTCATAGCTTATACATAAAGGGATTAATTGAATCTCCAATTCATAAATTACTTTACCAAGGAAAGAATATTTCTGAGAATTACTTATTAAGAATTTTAACTGACATCATTAAGCATGGCATTACAACACCTACTTTAAATATATTATACTCCTTATTTAGGCATAATACAATCAATTTAATCAATAAAGTTAAAATAGAAAAAATGTCTTATACTTCAAAAAAATTGATAACCCAGGAAGGGAATTATATTAGTGGCTTAAGTCAAAGCTACATATCATGAAGTAATTGGTTTAGTAAGAAATTTTAATAAAGATACAGTTCTTTATTCTATTTATGGTTAAAACTGAAAAATTTTTTATTACTAATAAGGATGTAAAACTTGAAGCTGAATACTACCAATCAACTTCTGATGAGTCTTATTCTGTTTTATTAGTCCACCCACATCCTCAATTTTTAAGGATTTAAAACTTAAAAAGGGAATATTTGGGGGGAATATGTATAATAATGTTGTATCTGCAATTTTTAATATTTTCATCAAAAATGATATTTCGTGTATCAGGTTTAATTTCCGAGCTGTTGGAAGATCAACTGGTACTCATTCTAATGGAAGAGGAGAATTAAGTGATGTCCAAGCTTGTATCAATTTTTTAGTAAATGAGAAATATTTAAAAAAAATCATTATTTGTGGTTATTCTTATGGAGCTGCAATAGGTTGTTCTGCTGTTAATCATTCAGATAAAGTAATAGGTTATATAGCTATTTCTTTTCCTTGGGATTCAATGGGAATTAATTACAAGGAACTCTCCCAATCAGAAAAACCTAAATTTTTTCTTCAAGGAGACAGAGATAATGTTGCCTCATTTGATAACTTTTTTGACCATTATAAGTATTACATTAAACCTAAGCAATATGAAATTATTTCAGGAGCAGACCATTTTTATTGGGGTTATGAGGACCAAATTTCTGAAAAAGTTTTTAAATTTTACCAATTAATAAAATAAAATTTATCAAATCTCCAGTAAAACTTTTCGAGTTCTCCAATTTGAATTTGATCTAAATTTCCATGTTTTTCTATATAAGCTGCTTTCATGTTCTTTACACATAACTTTTTAAAATTAAATAATACAAAGATAATTTTAAATCTAAAAAATATAAAGTGAATTGTTATAGAAAATAAAGTGAATTCAATGTTAAAAATAGAAAAAATTTACAACTGTTTTATAAAAATTCAATTATTAAATTGTCGATAACTTTTCAAGGTCTGAGGAGCTATTATCTACAGCCCAATCAAGCAATTGGTCATAATATTTTTCGACATCATTAGATTCTGGTAATACACTCAATACTGCTAATATAAATTGTGTGTTGCTCTCTTCAATAATAATATTTCGACAGATAATATAATCATCTTTATATTTAATTTTTATACTTTGGACTTCTGATAAATTCATTTCTTCAGCAGCTTTATAAGCTGCATCGCTTAATAGGGAACCCATAGCAGCTATTACTCTTTCATCAATATCTTCAGCTTTTTGAGATGCTAAAACTAATCCTGTTGCTGTGGAAAATAATGATGCTCGAAAATTACCATTTTCATTAAGTTCCTTCAGAACCATTTCCAATCTACTAACCAAATTAATACACTCTCTTTTATAGTTAATTTAACATTATTCTAAAAGAAAAACTGAGAATTATTCTAATATTTAAGATTCTCTTTCATAAAGTATTTTTGTATAAATAATATGAACTATTTTATATTTATTTTTAACTTATTTGATTTTTTATACTATCCAAATTTATTATAAATGTTGATATAATATCATTCTCATCGATATTTAAAATTAACACGCTTGGTCTTGCAATTGGTGGTTCAAATCCCGCTTTTGGAGGAGGTGCTTTTGGTTTTGTTGGTGAACCCGGATTTAAAAGAAGTGTATTATAGGATGTACCTTCTATGATCGGTTGATGATCATGACCATGAATTAATACATTTAGATCGTGTTTTCTAATAAAATCTTCAAGATTTTGGGGTAATTGATGGATTACTCCTATATTATAACAACCAACTGAAAATTTAATAAAATCTTCCAAATCCTCAATTTTGTCCAAATTTCCCTTAACACATTTCGTTGGAGCAATTTTGTTAAGTTCATCTAAAAAAAATTTTTCACATAGATCGCCAGCATGGATAATTTCATCAACATCATTAAAAATCTGGTTTAATTGGGATATTAATAACTCAATTTTTTTTGGGTCATCATTAATTGTAATATGAGTATCAGCTAAAATCCCAATTTTCATAGAAATATCACTCCTTTATATTAAAATCATAAAGCCCACCAGAAAAACAATTATACCTATCAACAAATCTATGAAGATCATAAATAACTTATCACCAATGGAATCAACATATTCCCTTTCACTTTTAAAATAAGTTTTTAATAATTTGAATCCTATTGATAAACCTTCTTTGATTCTTGGAAATTGCCATATAAATAATACAATACCTATAATTAGCAACGGACAATAAAGAAATAAAGCAATATTAGTAAAATCATTTCCCTTTAAAGAATTCCACAAAGTATGTGCTGAAATTATATTATTTAAAGCATGCGCGAGAATTACTGGAAATATCCATTTCCTTCTCAAAACTAGAAGTGACAAAATTATTCCAATTATGAATGCTTGTGTAAACCAAATGAAGGGAAACCAAAATGGATAAGCTCCACTTATAGGATCAAAATAATAAGCAAAATGACCTAATCCCCAAGAAAGAGAAGCTATTATAACAACAGATATTCTATTTATATGTTCACTCCCCGATTTAGTAATAAAACCTCTAAAAATTGTTTCTTCTGAAAAAGAAACACATAATTGAATTATAATAACAGATATTAAAAATGTAAAATAGTCTCTAAATAAATAAGAGTTTGACGCGTTAGAACCTAAAGAAAAAGCTTGATAGCTAATCATATCAGGTAACAAAAGGTAAGTAAAAAAGTCCAAGGGTAAAAATACCAGGAAATATATTAAAAATCCATACAAAAATTGATATTTATAATTCTTTTTAGTTACTTTATAAAGCATAAAAAATCCTTTGAATGGAGAAATATCCTCTTCAATAATAATCTCTCTTTTATGAGGTTGTGATAGAAACTTAGAAATGAAAAAAGCAATCGGTACTGCTATAAATATCAATATAGCTCGTTCAATATAAAATATGATCCCATAAGAAACGGAATTTTTATCCGCAAAGAACTCTAATGAAGCTAAAGAAAGAAAGACTAATACGTAAATAATTATAAAATACCAAATAACTTCTACAAAAAGAAATCTAAATCTTTCTTTAAGAATAGTTTTTTTTTTTTTATATATTGGTTTCCCCATTGATTCTCATTTTAAAGTATAGTATTTGAATAAAAAATTATTAAATTATAAAATTAAAAACTTTATTATTTGTATTTAGGGAAAAACTAATTTCAAATCTTCTTTAAAAGGGATTCCATTTCTTGCTCCTAATTTCTGTATACATTTTCCAGCAATGAAATTTCCAATTTTTACATTTTTTTTGAGGGCTTCAAACTCAAAACTTAAATTCTGAACAAAACCATAAATAAAACCAGCAGAAAAAGCATCACCAGCACCAGTTGTATCTACTACGTTTCTAACTTTAATAGAAGGTATTAATTCAAAATCGAGATTTGTATATAATAAAGCTCCAATCTCACCTCTTGTAACTATGATGACTTTAATGCCTAATTTGATAAGTTTTTTCATAGTTCCCTCAATAGTTTTTAAGTTTAACTCACGTTCTTGGATGTTCATAAGGGTCGAAAACTCTTTCTGAGATAAAATAAGAATATCAATATATTCAAGTAACATTTTTATATTTTCAAGGTCTTGGTCAATTATTAACATACCTGGATTTAATATTACAGGAATCTTATTTTTTCTCCCAATCTTTGCTGCTTTAATAAATGGCTCCAAATTTTTTAAACTGCTTAAAAAGATTGCTTTTGTTGAGGATAATTCTCCTTCTATAATGTTATCTCTAGAAAGATAATTAGCTGCACCACTATACGCATATATTCTCCGATCACCTTCTCGATTTAGAGCTACATAAGCAGATCCAGTGCCATATTTATTTGAATATTTAATTAATGTTGTTACTACTTTAACTTCGTTGAAATCTTTTATTATTTTATTACCGAATGTATCATTAAGACCTAATTTTCCAAGAAAAGCCGTTAACAAACCTAATTTAGCACATACATAAGCCGTATTTGCAGCAGCACCTCCAGCTAATAATTCTAGATCTGATACATAGACTTCATCATCATCTACAGGATGCCTTATAACTCTAGCAATCATATCCACTAGAGCAGCCCCTATACAGATTACATCATATGATTCAGTCATAAAATAATCATGTTAACTATAATTAAAAGAACCAAATTCGGATTGTATTTCAATAATATTTTTATCTGTTATAGGGGATTTTTCACATTGTCCGATAATCTTCCCTTCAATATCAAACTTTTTAGCAATATTAATAATCTCTTTTGCTATTGACTCATCGCAATACAATTCCAATCTATGACCCATATTAAACACACTATACATTTCTTTCCAATTAGTCTCAGAAGATTGTTGAATTATTTGAAAAATTTTAGGAAGAGGAAAAAGATTATTCTTCACATATTTTATATTTTTACCAAAATTTAGACTTTTGGTTTGTCCTCCACCAGTATTATGAATTAAACCATGAATATCTTTTCTATAGTTCTTTAAAACTTCTATTAATACAGGCGCATAAGTTCTTGTTGGAGATAAGAGAGCCTTTCCTACTGTTAAATTAATCTCGTTTATCATATCAGTTAACTTATACCTACCAAAAAAAATCAAATCCTTATCAGTATTTTGATCATAGCATTCTGGATATTTCTTATAATAATCATGACTAAGTGTTCCATGTCTTGCTAATGTTAATCCATTACTTCCAATCCCGGTATTGTATTCATCTTCATAAGATGCTTTCCCAAAACCAGCCAAGCCTATTATTATATCGGATTTACTGATATTATTAGCATCAATTACATCTTCCTTTTTCATTCTGGTAAAAATTGAAGCAAAAATTGATAAAGTTTTAACTAGATCTCCTAAATCTTCTGTTTCTCCACCACAAGTTATTATTTTTAAACCGAGTGATGATAATTTTTTACTATAGGATTCATATTCCTTAATAATAGTTGAAATTATATCCCCAGTAATAAATTTAGCATTTCTTGCAATTGTGTTAGATAAAAAAATATTTCCTGTAGCTCCTACACACAAAATATCATCAATATTCATAACAATTGCATCCTGAACTATACCATTAAAAACTGATAAATCCCCAGTTTCCCTATAATACATATATGCTAAACTTGATTTTGTGCCTGCTCCATCTTCATGGAAAATGGAACAATAATCTTTTTTACCTGCAATATCTTCAACAATTTTGCAAAAAGCTCCTGGAAAAAGTCCTTTATCAACATCTTTAATTGCTTCGTGTAAATCTTCTTTTTTGGATGAAACTCCCAATTGTGAGTATAAATTATTATTTTCAGCCATTATTTTTATTTACCAATTATATTTTTTCTTTAGAATTTTCAAAAGATTTACAGTTTGCTCGACCGCTGTCCCAATATATTGATGTGGATCCAATAAATCATCTAATTCTTCCTTAGAAAACTGTTTACTGATTATTTGATTTTCATATAAAATATCCTTTATAAATTTATTTTCATTCCTTGAAACTATTGCAGCTTCTCTTAAAATTTCATGTCCTTCTTGTCTTCCTATTCCTCTTTTAACTAACTCAACCATAACCCTTTCAGATAAACAAGCACCTTTAGTAAGATTAAGATTTTCTTCTATTTTACTTTCGTTGAATTCAATTCCTTCAAGATTACGGTTTAATTCTTTAATCATATAATCCAATAATATGAAATTTTCTGCAAAAATCACCCTTTCAGAAGCAGAATTTGTTATATCTCTCTCGTCTTCTAACACTATATTATCCAATGCAGGAATAACGTTAGATTTAATAATTCTTGCTAAACTACAGATTCTCTCTGACTTGTGAGGATTTCTCTTATGAGGCATTGTAGAACTTCCAACTTGTTCTTTTTTAAAGGGTTCAAACATTTCTGCTATTTCATTTCGTTGTAAAATCCGGTTTTCTCGGGCTATCTTAGCAAGGGTCTGTCCAATTAAAGCAGTTAAAAGCAAAACTTCAGCATGCCTATCCCTTTGCACAATTTGGTTGGCTAAAAGCACAGGATTTAAACCTAATTCTTTCATAACGTTATTTTGTATTTCTATTCCTTTATTTCCAAAACTAGCCATTGTACCCACAGCACCAGACATTTTACCATACGAGATACGATCTAAAACTTCTAAAATACGATCCAAATGTCTATCAATTTCATATGCCCATATTCCAAACCGCATTCCATATGTAGTAGGCACTGCATGTTGACCGTGTGTTCGTCCAATACAGACTAGGTTCTTTTTTTCAGCAATAATTCTTAATAATTCTTTTAATAAATTTTTCAGAGAATCTCTAATATAATTTAATGCCGCTTTTAACTGTAATCCCATAGCACTATCTTCAATATCATAACTGGTAACTCCTAAATGAATATATTTTCCAGCATCACCTTCACATTGTTCAGCTAAACTCTTAACCATTGCCATCAAATCGTGGTGTATTTGTCTATCTATTTCCTTAACTCTTTCAACTTTAACATATTTAATATTTGCCTTTTTACTTATTTCTTCAGCAGCTTCTGTTGGAATATTACCAAGCTTTGCATGTACCCTAGCTAATGCAGCTTCTACTTTTAACCAATTTTCTAATTTTTTTTCTTCGGTAAAAAGAGCAGCTATCTCAGTTCGATAGCGTGTCTCAATTGGGTGAATAAATTTATGATCCATTTCTTTTCTCATCTAATATTACTTTCCCTAATTGAAAAAATGAAAGATAGTAATATTATCTTTTTTATTAGATATTTATTAACTAATAATATTTCATTTGAGATGAAAAGCAATAAAAAATCATTCTTATTAATTGATAAAAAAAATTAGAAAACTACTAATCTTTAAACCATTATAAATTATACTTTAAATTATATTATGGAATGTATAATCAGAAATTCTATTTTTTTCGGTGTTATCATTGTGGTGAATGGTTCTATTCAACAAGAATAATTAAAACTAAAAAATGTTGGAAATGTAATCGATCATTTCTTATTAAAAAATCTCTAAAATTTACTAAAAACTGTTCTACTAAAATAGCAATTACAATTATTAAAGAATTGAAGAATAAAATGGAAGATAAGGGGTTTTCTAATTTTTACACTCAAATTTAAAAGTTATTATTAATAATCCTTTTTAAAAACCATGGATATTTAAACAATCTTTTTTAAACACCTTGGTTAATTATTCTTATTTAAATTAAAACAATCAATTAGATTATCTTGGATATCGCAGAAGATTTAAAAATTGCTGATGAAAAATTAACTTACGAATTACAAAAAATAGCTAAAGATAAAATTGATTACTGGGATATTCGAATTGGAGTGAAAACTGGGACTAATCTAGACTTTACTGACCAAAAAAGCAAGGAAATATCGTCATATGAAATTATCGAGTGCGGAATTAGGACTTTTGTCAATGGAGGTTGGGGTTTTAATGCTCTAAAAAATCCAAATAGGAACACTATAATTAATGGATTTTTAAAAGCAGTAAAATTAGCTAAATTATCAGAATCTTTATGTAAAAATAAATTTAAAATTAGAAATAGAGACCCCTTAATTAAAAATTTTAAAATTACTTGTAAAAAAAGATTAGAGGATATTGGCATTGATGAAAAAATACAAATAGTAAAGCGTCATGAGAAAATCGCCTCAGAATATTCACCGAAAATAAAAAATACTCATACTTTATATTTGGATGGGCACTCCCAAGATTTGATTTTTAGTTCATTTGGGCACCATATTGTTCAAGATTTATCATTTTTAAGGTTATTTAGTTTAATTTATGCCAAAGAGAAAGGTATCCTTCAAAGATCCATAAATTCTATAGGAGGAATTGGAGGTTTTGAAATAAGTGAAACCGAAGGAGCAAATAATTTGACTGAAAAAACAGCTAAGGAAGCAGTAGACTTACTAAATGCAAATTCTCCAGTTGGAGGTAAATTTACCGTTATAATGGATCCAAAATTAACAGGAACTTTTATACATGAAGCTTTTGGGCATGCTTGTGAAGCAGATTTAGTTTTAAATAAAGAAAGCATATTAGAAGGAAAAATTGGAAAAAAAGTTGCTATGGATGATATAAAAATTATCGATGGTCCGACTATGAATCAAGGCAAAAAATTTAATTTGCCCTATGAATTATTTGGCAGTTATTTTACTGATGATGAGGGAACTCCTTCGCAAAAAACAATAATAATTGAAGATGGTATATTAAGAAACTATTTACACAGTTTAGAAACATCTTCAAGAATGGCAGTTCCATCTAATGGGCATGGTAGGGCAAATTCATGTAGTTCAAGACCCCAAGTTAGGATGGGTTTTACTTATTTAGTACCAAAAGATTGGGAATATGAAGAAATAATTGAGGATACAAAAAACGGGGTATTATGTGAAGATTTTCAATATGGTTACACAGATCCTACTACTGGAAATTTTCAATTTAAATGTAAACTCTCATATAAAATTGAGCATGGAGAAAAAAGAGAATTAATGCGAGACGTATCCCTCTCTGGCTTGACTCTTGAAGTACTTAATAAAATTTCTGCTATCGGAAAAACTATGAATTATTCAGATGGAATCTGTGGAAAAGGTGGTCAAAGTATTAGAGTATGTGATGGTGGACCATATATAAGAACTGAGGATATAACAGTTGGGGGTTTAAATTAAATGGACCATAATTCTGATGTTTATAGCTTGGCAAATTATGGATTAAAATTAGCCGAGCGAAGTAACTCTGATCTGAAATGTGCTGAAATATTCTTTGGGAAAAATAATTATATTAATATTGAAATTGAAGAAAATTCTGTTAAAAATAGTGAGGTAGGAGATGATTATGGGACTGCTATTAGAGTAATTAATAAAAAAGGTTCCCTAGGGTTTGCTTTTACTAATAGAGTAAAAAAAAAATCAATTGAAAAGATGATAAGTATTGCTCTTAAGATGATGAATGCTGGCACTATAGACCTTGATTTTAAGAACTTACCTAATCAATATAATAAATACCCAGATGTGAAGAATTTATACGATAATAATTTAAAAAATTTAGAAATTGACGAATCTCTAAAATATGTTGAAGATTTAATTCAAGTATGCAGTAAAGATGAATTAGCGATTTCTCAATCTGGTAATTTTCTATCCAATTATACTAAAACCAATATTTTTAACTCAAATGGTTTATTTATAACTGGAAAAGAGACCAGTTGCTCAATATCTTCAAATATAATTGTTAAAGATAAAGTTAGTAATGAAACTTCTTTTGGCTATGATTGGCAATCTATGAGAACTTTAAGCGAGATTAATGCAAAAGAAATTGCATCAAATGCTTTAGAAAAAGCTAAAAGAAATTTAAATAGGATAAGAATAAAAAGTATGAAAATAACTTTGCTTTTAACACCTTTTGGTACAATTAATTTAATTTTAAATCCAATAGCATCTGCTATTAATGCAGAAACTTTCCAGTATAAAAGAAGCTTTTTGATCGGGAAGAGAGAAGAAATAATAGGGTCAAACTATTTAGATATTGAAGATAATGCCTTAATTGATGGTGCTCCTGGTTCTTCATCATTTGATGGTGAAGGAGTTCCTTGCAAAAATAAAAAGATATTTGAAAGAGGTAAATTTCTTAAAACAGGATTATTACATAACAGTTATACTGCTGGAAAAGATAATATTGAAAGTACCGGCAACGCATCTCGAAATTCTTATAGTTCTATACCTTCTATTGGCATTTCTAATTTCATTTTAAAACCAGGAAATCTCTCTAAAGATGAAATAATAAATGATATTAAAGAGGGAATTCTTTTAGATTATACTGGAGATTCTCCTAATATTTCAACCGGAGACTTTTCAGGGCTTATTTTGCATGGAAATTTAATTAAAAATGGAGAAATTAAGGAACCATTAAATAAAACTATGTTTGGTATTAATCTTTTAGATCTCTTCAAAAATATAAATGCTGTATCTAAAGAATTTAAAATCTATGGATCTTTCCAAGCACCCTTTGTTAGAATAAAGGATGTTCAAATAATAGGTGGTTAAATTAGTGTAATATTCAATCTGAGCCACAAGATATTATAAAATTTTTCTTCATCATCGTTAGTGATCTGCCATAATTCAGTAATAATTATTTGATTTGCCCCTACTTCTGAGAAAGAAACATTTAATTTTTCAGAAATCCAATTCTCGTTATTTTTTAAAGTAAAATTGCCAATTATAGAGTCAAGAGTACCATTTGAGCCAATTGAACTGAGTACAGTATTATAATCTCCTTTCTTTATTTTAATCCGAAATGTAAATTCTTTATTTAAATAATTATCGACAGTTAAATAAAATGTAATAGTTTCATTAACAGAAAAAAACTTCAGAATGGCTAAAATTTAACATTTTGGAATAATGAGGGATTAATAAATAATTGATCAAAAAACCTTTCAAAATATCATCTTTTTTGATTAGATTTTAATGTTACTTTTGGACAAAAAAGTTTAAATATGAAGTTGACTTCTTTTTTTTTTTCAAAAATCTTACAAAAAAAAATCTTTATAAAAGTTCAATAGTAATTCATTTTTTAAGAAAAAGAGTTAATAAAAAAAGGTAGTTTAATATTAAGAAAAAATATTTTTTAGGTATTGTTACATTTTTGAGTGGAATGCTCCTTTTATCTACTGTTAATGCTCTTGGTGTATTTAATCTTTACCCGACTTCAGTTGTGAAAGTAAAAGGAATACATTTAGCTGGAGACCTTGAGAGTTTCTACTATCCCGATGTACAATATGATGCATATAAAATCAAGGGAACTGAATTATTTTTATTTATTTATGTGCTTAATTTTTATATTACTTTTGCGGATAATAATCCAGATGACCTTGATCCTTGGCTTTTATTACAAATTTATTTTAATGGCGGAGGTTATACGAAAATCACGGTATCATATTATGAAGGTGGATCTAGTACTTTTAAATTATATGATACTGGACCAGTATATGTATTAAAGATATATGATTTAACTGATGGCAAAACTGTTGAAAAAGTAACATTTTTTAATCAAGAATGGTGGAATGATGGACAAGTATATGTTAACATGGGTATTCTCTCTTATGAATAAAATTAATTAACCCTTTCTTTTTTTTATAAATTTTAATTTTTCATGGCAAAATTTCTAACCATAAGTATAGCGAAGAAACGTATCTTCTTATTCCACTATAAGGAATTTCCCATAATATTACTATAATTCTTTGATTTGCACCAGGTTGTAAAAATGAAACATTTAAAATATTAGACATCCAAAAATCCTTATGGTTTAAATGTACTGTAGTTGTATTGAAATATGATTTAGCGCCAAATAATCCTGTTGAATTTAAAATCGTTTCATTATCACCTTTAAAAATCTCTAAGTGAAATGAAAAATCTCGTTTCATATGATTTTCAACAGTGACATAAAAAAAAACACTCTCATTAACAGCCGCTTCGGTAGGATAATCTTCAGCCTTTTGATTCTCATTTAAAATTCCAAAAGTAACATATCCGGGCTCAGGAGTAGAAATGTAATAGAATATAAAACCTGAAATTATAATAATACCGATAATTAAACAGATTTTTAAGATAATCTCAAACTGTTTATTACTGTTCTTTAGATTTGTTTTTTCATTACTCTTAACTTTTACGCTCATTATCTTTAAACCAAGCAATAGTTTTTTTCAAACCGTCCCTTAAAGATGTTGTTGGTTCCCAATTGAGAATTTCCTTTGCTTTTTGTATATCAGGACACCTTCGGACTGGATCATCAATAGGTAATGGATTAAATATAATTTTTGAGTTAGAATTCGTTAAATCTTTTATGATATTAGCTAATTCTAGAATTGTATATTCCTTATTATTACCTAAATTTATAACATTTCCAATGGCTTCATCTTTATGTACCATTTTAAGTATCCCTTCAATCTCATCGACTACATAGATAAAAGATCTAGTTTGTGACCCATCTCCAAAAACAATAATATCTTCATCATGTATGGCTTGGTGTATGAAGTTGGGAACAACTCTTCCAAATTCAGGTCCATATCGTATTCTAGGTCCTGCTGTATTAAAAATTCTCACGATTTTTGTTCTCATTTGATGTTGAAGTTCATAAGCTTTAATAAATGCTTCTCCAGCTCTTTTAGACTCATCATAGCAACTTCTGGGACCTACTGGGTATACGTTCTTGTAGGAAACCTTAAGCAAGATTTACGTGCCCAAAGTAACTTTCTGGTGTAGGAACAGCTTCTTTTGGTGGATTTCCATAGACTTCAGAGGTACTTGTATAAAAAAACATGGCATTATGGAATTTCGCAATTCCTAAAGTATTCAAAGTTCCCAGAGTATTGCTTCTTAATATTGATATTGGTTCTTTTGTAAATTCAAATGGAGATGCTCGACTTGCCATATGCATAACGATATCTATTTTTTTAATATCCCCTATGCAAATGCCCAATGGATGATAACTCATTCCAAAATATATTGGATAAGAAATATCGTGGTTAATAAAACGAAATTTGTCTTTTTCCATAAGGTGCAATATGTTTTCAGGTTGTCCTGATGATAAATTGTCTAAACAGATGCAATATGCATCCTGTTTAACAAGAACATCACACACCCATGAGCCCAAAAATCCCGCCCCTCCAGTAACTAAGATTGTTTTTTCTTTAAATGAGATATCTCCTTTTTCGAGACGATTGATTATTTCATTAACATCATCTTTAATGCTATAAGCCATAAGATATACCTTTTTTTTTACATTATAAAATTTTCATGATTTTATTAAATTTATGAATTTAATTTATTAAATAAAAAAAAGAAAGCTTTTGGGCTATATTTTTATTATACAACAATGCAAATTCAGGATGCTACGTTTAATCTATAAGATACCTAATTAATATGGAATTTTATTCGTATTGGATTGAAGATATCTTCACATCTCTGTGATCGAGTGGTTAATTAATTTATAACTTTAACCCAGTAATTAATTCAAATTGATTTATGATATAAGATTGAATTTTTTCTGGGTGCTCTAATGTAAAATCGATATAATACGGAATTTCTATAAGATATATATCATTCAATTTACAAATTTCTTTCTTAACCTGATCTCTTTCAATATATTTTAACCACGATCTATAACCCCTAATAGAGTTTCCAAACCAATAATTTGGAAATTCATAGTGTTGAATACCGTTATATTCAAAGGCAATTTTAATTAATTTCCCACTGATCACAATTTCCGCATACCCATCAAATCTCATTTTTCCACTATAGATTTTAAACTGAGGAAGATTGCTAAAATTAACTTTATATCCCATAAACATAATCTTATCTTTTTCTTTAGTTAAATCCAAGCCAATGTCCATTTTCGTATATTTAAGTTTTAAATTTCGTAGATATCTTTCTGGAAATAATACTTTAAAGACTTTTTCAAATTGAGCTCTAATTATTTTTTCAAATTTTCCTTCAGCACTTGAACAGATTGGACACCATTGACCTCTTCTAATATTTGCAGGATTATTCCTGAAATGAGAGTGATTTCTTTCACAGCTCCACCAAAATGAGACTTCACTTGCCTTTTTATTTACTGTTAATCTATTATATGTCTCTAAAGTGAGTTCTTTATCACAATTTTTCAAGTCTAATATTTTGCCTTCTACTCCAGTTTCTTCATGACCTCGTATTTTCGCCAATTTAATTAATTCTGTATGTGTATATAGACCTTTTTTACAAATAGGACACCATGTTTTGTCAAAAAATATATGACCTGGTGTAGTTCTCCATGAGGAATGTCCTTTAATACAACAACTCCACCAGAAGTGGGTTTTGCTTGGCGTTCTTTCTGCAGTCAATCTATCATATGTCTTTTGAGTGAGTTCTATATCACTATTTTGAAAATTTAATATTTTACCTTCTACACCAGTATCTTCACGTCCGCGTTTCAGTGCAATTTTTTTTAGTCTCTCAAGTGAGAAAGTAATCTTTTTTTCGTCCGCACATTTACGACACCATTTTTCTTGTAATAAGTTGGAAAGGATGCCTTTCCATGGGGCATGATCATGTTTACCACACCATACCGGAAATCGAACTTCCGTCCCTTTTTTATTTTCGATTAAATTATAATATTCTTCCGATGTTAATCCTTGGTAACCATTTATGGTTAGTTGATTGTAATTAAAGTCTGGGTTCAGTACTTTTCCTTCGATTCCTGTCTTTTTTAATCCTAAATCTTTGATAAAATTAATAAATTCTTCAAAGGATAATCTTCCAGTATAAAGTCTTTTAGAATAAAATTCTTTATATTTCTTTCTTAAATTTTCTGGTAAAAATTTTGAGACTATTCCTAAATTTCTGGATTTGCAGTTTGAAATACCAATTTTTTGTAAATCCTTACCTAAAGAACGACATATTGTACTATATGTAAGAACATCATTTTTTATCTTTTTATAATCATAAAAAAGCAAAGAAAAATAAAAAAAGCCAATTGATAAGACTCCAGCACTTTTAACTTCTAAATCTGAAGGATCCAACCCATTTTTTACTACAAAATTAAATAATTCTAAAGATTTTCTATATATTTTTTTCTTATTCTTATCTTCAACAAATAGATGGTCAGTAATGATAGCTACATTTTTTTTAAATTTTCCAAAATATTCATTATCAAATATAATCTTTCTACCCGTGTAATTTTTCATAAGATTTTTACTTTGTTTTAATTCTTGGATTTTATCCTCCGAATAATTATTTTGATTATTAACAGCTCCATGGGCAACTATTTTATCCATGTCTGAACTACATAAAGGCAGAGCCCTTTCTTTATTTTTCTTTTTATGGCTCATGTATAATGCATTTTCTCTTTGATTTAATTTCTTCTTATAATTTATTAACC
>JAHLWP010000083.1 GCA_019057865.1 Promethearchaeota archaeon | reverse complement strand
ATAATTTTATAAAAAATAAGCATACATTATAAATAGAAGATAGTTATAAGATGAAAGAGATTATTTATAGATATATTAAAAAAAATAGATATTTTATTTACTCAGCTTTTTTAGCTATTACCTTTCTTTGTTTAACTATTTCCGAAAAATTCTTTTATAATTATTTGATTCCAATTGTTAGTTTATTAGGCATTTTCTTAATTTTTTCAGCGTATATAAAGATTAAGATAGAATATTTTTTTATTATTAGTTTTTTGGTCTTTATAGGCTCATTATCATTTTTTCTTTTTGGAAAACAAAGCATTGGAATTAGATTTTTATTTTTTTCAATTTTATTAATTACCTTTGGTTTCTTTACTAAATATTTTTATAAATTTTATGAGCGGATGGAAAAAAATGGTAGAAAGAAATTCATAAATTTAGGTTTCTTAATTCTATCAATTATTATAATATTCTCGGCAGTTTTAAGCTTTAGTAATTATAAAAAAAATATAAATTTGTCAGAAAAGTATTATAAAGAAGCAGTTCATTTCTATAGGGAGAGAGATTACTATAAGGCAATAGATTTTCTACATAAATCAATCAATTTTAATAAATTTAATTATGAAGCCTATAATTTACTTGGTAGATCATATTTAAAAATCGAAAATTTTGAAGAAAGTAAAAAATATCTAATTTGTGCTATTAGATTAAAAAGTGATTATTATAACCCTCTCATTGCCCTTGGTACTGCTTATGATAAAGATAATGAGTTTGAAAAAGCTATCAATATATATAAAAAAGCAAAAAAAATGAAATCAGGAGATTTTGGTGCACATTTTGGTCTTGGAAGGGTATATTATAAAATTGGTGATTTGGAAAAATCATTAGATGAGTTATTGATAGCTGAGGAAATAAATTCAAATAATTATGAACTGCAGTATCTTTTAGGAAGTATTTATTATAAAAAGAATCTTTTAGAAGAAGCTCTTAAACATTTTAATTTAATCAAAGATAAAGAAGTGCCAAAAGGATTCGAGTTGGAATATGAAAAGAGTGTTAAAAATTTTATTAAAGAAATTTCAAAATAAACTGAGATTTAGAAAAAAATGTAATTAAAAATTATATAAATTTAATGTTACCATTGAGAGTAATAAATAAAGATATTTTTTCATAATTCTTGATTCCATTTGAAGATAAATTTTATGAAGAAACACAAGATAAAAGTCTCAATTATAATACCAACACAAAATGCAGGTTCGGAGTTTGATACTGTTCTTAAAAGGATATTTGAACAGAATATTAAAGAAAAATTTGAAGTAATAATTATAGATTCAGGTTCAACAGATAAAACAATTGAAATTGCTAAAAAATATCCTGTTAGATTAATTCAAATAAAACCAGAAGAGTTTGGACACGGAAGAACAAGAAATTATGGTGCTGATATTTCTGAAGGAGAATATTTAGTTTTTTTAACACAGGACGCAATACCTTTTGATAATAATTGGTTGAGATACTTAATAAGTAATTTAGAAGATGAAAATGTTGCTGGTGTTTATAATAAGCAGATTCCTAAGGATAACGCTAATATCTTTGAAAAATTCTATTTAAATAAAGTGTATTCTGATTATAAAATAATAAAAAATTTAAAAACAATAAAATCTCTTACACTTAATGAAATTCGTTTCTCTAGTGGAGGCTCAGTCATAAAGAAAGATGTATGGAAAAAACATAAATTTGATGAATCTGTACTTTTTGAAGACCAAGCTTGGTCTAAAACTGTATTATTAAGTGGGTATAGTATTATTTATGAACCTAAAGCGAAAGTATATCATTCTCATAATTACAACATAATAGATGTATTTAGGAGACATTTTGATCATGGAGTCTCTTTAAATGAAATAGTAAATGACAAAATTATAAATGTTACAAAAGAGGGATTAAATTTTATAATAGAAGAAATTTTATTTTTAATAAAAAATAATCTCTGGTATAAAATCCCTCATATGTTTGTATATGAATTTTCAAGATATTTGGGTTATCTTCTAGGAAGAAAACACAATATAATTCCTAAATTTATTAAAAGATCTATAAGCCATCATAAATATTATTGGAAAATTTAATTAAATTTAGGGAAAAAATAATTTTTAAGGAACAAAATTAAAAATATTGGACCCTATTTAATTATTTTTAGTGATTAGGAATTGTTAATATTATAAATTGGGAGAAACTTATTAGCTTAATGGAGATATTTATGAATCGAAAAAATCTAAGGAAAGAAATAAAAAAGAACTTAATTATCATACCAGCTTATAATGAAGAAAAAAGTATAAATAAAGTTTTAAATGAGATACAAAGAATCGTTCCATTTTACGATATAGTAATTATCAATGATGGTTCAACAGATAATACTGGAAAAATAGTTAATAAATGTGGATTAGAATTGATTTCACATCCTTTTAATCTGGGTTATGGGGCAGCAATATATACTGGTTTTTTATATGCTGATTCAAAAAATTATGATGCTGTTATTCTCATGGATGCTGATGGTCAACATAGTGCTAAAGATATAATTAGATTTATTAAAAAAATGGAAGAAGAGGATATAGACCTTATAATCGGTTCTAGATATTTAGAGAAACCCGATTACAAGACTACTATTTTTAGATTAATTGGTCATAAATTTTTTTCATTTATAACCTCATTAATTTTAAAGAAAAAAATTACTGACCCAATTTCAGGCTTTAAGATGTTAAATAGGAAAGCATATACATATTTTATTAAGTCAGATTTTTCACAATCAGAATATTTTGATTCTGATATTTTGATATTATTAGGTTTAAACAATTTTAAGATTGGTGAAATTCCAATTAAGGTCGGTATTAGAAATTTTGGTGAATCAATGCATGTGGGTATTAAACCAGTTTCATATATTTATAAAATTTTATTGAGTATAATTATCACATTTTTAACATATAAATTTAAAAGGAAGCAATAAAATGAATTATTATTTAAGGTATTATTTACCACAATTCTTTGGTATTTTTGCAAGTTTTATTCTTTTAATATTGACTTTAGTTTTTGTAAGAAGAAAAAAATTGACTGATAGATTTTCAATAATTTGGGTAATCATCAGTCTGTTTTTATTTATTGGCTCAATATGGAGAGATCTCTTTGTTTTTATAAATAATTTAATAGGTTTTCCAAATACAATTACAACGATTTTTCTCTTGGGAATTTTATTTCTTATATATTTAAACCTTTTTTTCACTATTGAAGTATCAAAATTGCAAAAGAATCTTACAACCATTGCTCAAAAGTTTGCAATTTTAACTAAGAAGGTAGAAGAGATTTTATCTACTAATGAAGAAGAGAAAGTAGAAAAGCATTATCTTGAAGAATAGCTAGATAAAAATCTCAAAATTAATCACATTTTGGAAAAATAAATAATTAATTAAATAAATTTCAAATTTAAAAGTAAAAAAATGCCCTTTTTTTTAACACTTATTGTAGTAATTTCAATTTATATTATTGGTTATATCACACTCAATGCTTTTTTATGGAAGTATCACTTAGACTTCTATGAAAAGATTTTGTTAAGCCCTCCTCTTTTTTTTGTTATGCCACTTATTGCTTACATTGTTAATCTGTTTTTTGATGGAAGAATTCTTTCAAGTAATTTTTATTTTTATTTTTTCTTAATCATATTTTTCACAATAATTTGTTTTTTTTCATATCCAAAGCTAAAAGATGACTTATTTTATCTAAAAGATGAATTAGGAAAATTATCAAAAAATTTAAACATAAAAAATATCACTTTCATCATTTCATTAACCATTCTCATATCTTTCACTGTATTTTTGTCTATTCGACCTTTAATAATATCCCCAATGTTAGGTGGTGATTTTTTTAGACACATCATGTCTTCCAGACAGCTTTTAAATGGTTTCCTTTATAGTCACTGGTGTTACAATATTGCACCCAATGAGCAACCCTTTTTAATGCATTCAGCTATTGCTACAGTAACAAGATTTTTTAAATTGCATATATTTGATACAGTATTTGTTTTAATATTCTTTCAGGCAATATTACTGCCTGTTGGGGTAGCCATTTTAACCTATAAGATTAAGAAAAAAATCTGGATTTCATTATTATTAACATTTTTTATTTGTGTAAATGGTGGGAGGGAATTTGTGTGGGTAGAGAGCTGGGTTTTAAATATTGCACAACACCAAGCAGTACCTGGTGTAATAACGGGACAAATATCTATAACTTTATTCTCCTTTTTTATTTATTCAGTAATAAAAATATTTGAGAATAGAGATAATATTTTCTTTCGGATATATTCATCAATTATTCTTTCAATTTTAGGAACAATACATGCTCATGTCTTTTATTTTTCAATAGTTTTCCTTGCTATTATGATTATTTTAAATTTTAAAAATAAAAAACTGATAAAAACTTTTTTAATGATTTCAATTATTGGAATTTCTGTTTCTCTCATTTATTATTTACCATTAATTTATAATTTATTAACAAGAGATTTATCAATATGGCAGAAATCTGATGAGAGATGGACAATAATATTAAATATAAAGAGGTTTCTAAACAATTTTGGGGTTATTGGAGTTATCTCAATTCCATCTTTATTTTTAATTTCAAAGATCAAATATAGAAAGGTTTTTATTTCTATTTTTATTTCATTAGTCATTATTTATTCATTTACCTTTATAGCTGATATTATAACTGGTGAAGGGGATCCAATAATGCCATTTAGACAACAAAGATTCTCTTATATTCTTTACATATTTCTTTCTATTATGGTTGTATTATTTATTAATTTTTTTAGGGAAGCTCAAAGAAAATATATGCTAATTTTATGTATATTTTTAATATTTTCTAATATAGCTTTTTCTATAAAACCATTATTAGTAAATTCTGATATATGGTGTGAAGTTAGTACTACAGAGAGTGTTAAATATAATTTGCTATTTAGAGATAAGGAAAATGTTGTAGACAAATTATTAAGAATTGCAAATAAAAAAGATATTATTTCTGTTCCTTCTGAAATTTCAGAAATTTTTGTATATTATTCTGGATTAGATGTTGTTTTTGGTCCTTGGGCACATGTACTTCTTGAAGAGAATATTCCAGAATTACAATTAGAAAGAAGTAAAGATATAGAAACTATATATAATCCCGGTACGGATAAGTTAATTATAAAAGAATTATTTAAAAAATATAGAGTGAAATATTTCTTAGTATTTAAAGAGGATAGAAAAAAGTTTGATCTAATTAATTTCTTAGAAATTATAGATGAAGGAAAATGGCTTGATAATAAAAATATATTAATTTACAAGGTATTAATTTGAGAAGATATTAGATTTTAATATTATAAAATATTAATATTTGTATTTTAA
>JAHLWP010000058.1 GCA_019057865.1 Promethearchaeota archaeon | reverse complement strand
GTAATATAACATTATAAATATTACTGTTAGAACGAAATGAGATAATATAATTTTTCCAATATCATATATAAAGAAAAAATTTTAACACAATAACTTGTTTCTCATATTTAAAGGAAAAATTTGTTAATAATTCACAAGTTAATTTCAAAACTAAATAATCGTGAATACTCAAGGATTTAAAATAATTTATAATTTTGAGCATCCTATGCATTAATAAGACAGAATTTAAAGAAAAGAAACTTGAAGAACTGTTTCACGATTAACCAGTTAAGAATTATAACTCTTTTTAAATCAATAATAAATTTTTAACTAAGTTTGATATTCTATGAAAATTTAAAACCTGCAATAAATAATTTTAAAAATTCTGACCTTTCTCGGTAAGATTAAGAGTAAGTTGTTAATTTTCGATTTTCAAAGAACATATCTAAAAAATCTGCCTGTACAATTTGCAATAAAATAACAACTAAGGGTTTTTATAGCGAACATCCAAGATTGAAAAATAAAATGATATGTCAAAAATACAATCAGAAATTTTCAAATGAAGAGATTATGTGGCTAAAGAATCATCCAGAATTTGAAAATGGTAAAATAAAATATGAAAAGCCAATCGAATTTCAAATCATTAATCATATAATGGCTGGGAGAAAGAAATATACCAATATTGAAGATTTTTTACAAGATTATCATGCAGAAAGATATAATATCTCTTATTATCAAAAGGAATATAAAAATATCTTAAATAAAATAGAGCCTTATATCTATAAATACATTGATGATAAAAATTTCGTATTAAGATACATAGAGAAAAATCTATTATTTTAAATTATCTTTTGGTAAGAATTCCAGAAGTTTTAGTAATATGAAAGAGATATATAACAATATTTATAGTATAAATATAATTAATATTGGAGAATTCGATTGCTGCGTTTATTTAATAGATACTCAATCTAAGGATGGTTTAGTCTTAATTGATACAGGTATGAACATTAATTCCATATTAAAAATTAATAAGATTGGATTTGATCCGATACAAATAAATCATTGTATCATAACTCATGGACATATTGATCATTTTGGAATTGCTAATGAATTAGAAAAGATTAATGAGAATATTAAGTTTTATGCTCATCAATTAGACTCAAATTGGATAGAGAAAAAAGGTTATGAAGATAAAAATGCATCTTCTTATCTTGATGGAGATTTTGAGCATATAAGATTAGAAAAACATATAGAAGGTTCTTTTGGAACGTTAAAATTTGGAGATTATGAATTGAGATGTATTCATATACCAGGTCATACACCAGGTTCAATGGCTATTTTATTGGAAATTGAAACGTCAAAAATTCTTTTTGGTGGTGACATAATTGGCTGCCCTTTGAAGTTAATGGATGGCGATTTAGAGAAATACAAAGAATCTATGCAGAAATTATTAAAATTAAATTTGGATCTATTATGTGAAGGTCATATGGGCGTTATAAGAGGAAAGAAAAAGGTTTCCAACTTTATTAGTAACTGCATTGAGATGAGCAATTATTTACATAATGTATTGGAAGTAGATCCTGATAATAAAGATGATTGGGATAACCTATGTGTAAAACAATATGAATTAAAAATATACGATAATGCCTTAGATAGTTGTAATTATTTGTTGGAATTAGACCCAAATAATACAAAAGCAAAAAAATTATTGAAAAAAATCAAAAAGCATAATCCTCCTAAGCTTGAATTTGTAAAGAATTATATTAATGAATATTTTAAATATATTCAGTCATAAAACAACAAATAAAGATATCTCTTTAAAAGGAAAAGAAAGTGTAATTTTTATAAAACGAGTTTTTCTTAAAAATTTCTAATTCTGAATCAGAAGGTCTTACTGTGCCTGATTTTTTTCCAAACTTCAATAAATCCATTAGTCCAACCAAAATCATCTTCTGGTTCCATTTATCATCAAATGATTTAAAGGCATTACAAATCTTTATATATTGGTAAATTGTTAATTCATTTATAGATCTCATATCCCTACTTGAATATGTTCCATTTAAATTAATTGAATGTCAAACATTCGATCCTTTTGAGATTGTGCCTTTAATAAAGTGTATTAATAAATAGAATTAATTGATGATAGATACGAATAGATTTACAAATATTCTTCAGGTCTTATTTAATAAATATCAAGATCAAGAAATTTGGAAAGAGGTTAATGAAACATTAGAGGAAATCGGGGGAAATATTGATAAAATGGATTTCTATGATCCTTTTAAACACATAATAATAGGAATTTTGGCGCAAAATACAAGTGATAGAAATTGTGTTCTTGCTTATTCTGGTTTAAAAAAAGCTATAGGGGATATTAATCCAGAAAATTTGGCTAATGCAAATGAGGATTTTGTTAAAGAAGCCATCCGTTCTGGAGGACTATATAATGTTAAAGCAAAAAGAATAATTGAAGTATCTAACTATATTTTAAAGACATATAACGGAGATATAAGTTCAATATTAAAAGAATCTACTGAAGAGGCTTTAAAACAATTATTGAAAATTAAAGGAATAGGAATCAAGACTGCAGAAGTATTTTTGGTGTATATTGGTAAAAGAAAATTATTTCCAATTGATACAAACATAAAAAGAGTTCTGTGGAGAATTGGAATTACAAATCAAAAAAATAAATACATCATAATTCAAGAAAAAGTTAAAAAGAACTTAGAAGAGGATAAATTTCAACTTGCTCATGAATTATTGATACGCTTAGGGAGAGATTACTGCAAAGCACCTCAGCCAAAATGTAGTGATTGTCCCATCAATGAATTATGTGAAAAAAATATAGAACCACCAAGGAAAAAAAGAAAAAATTCAAAATAAATAAATAAATTTTCTTTAATATCTAAAAAAATTTATATCAATTTTTTTTAGAGTTATTTTAAATCAATATTATGGGAAATTTAAACTTAAACAATTAACAGATGAATTAAAAATAAACTATAAATTAAAATTTATGATTTTTTAAATGATATTTAATTCTTTGTGTTATTAAATGTTTAGACATATGACATACTGTTTTGTGGTATGTACCGTGTTTATCATATGCGATTCCTGCACATCCTCCCCCGCATGCAGGCAAAAGAGAACAATTTCTACATTCCTTACTTGTAAGAGGGTCTATTGATAACCAATTATAATATTGACAATTAATTTTAATTTTTCCATTTCTATCAATTTTTCCAATCCTATGATCTTTAAGTCCAACAATTCCTTCACATTTATATAAATCCCGAGAGGGATCGATGATAAATGCATGATCTGTAAAATAAGTACAATATACATATTTTATAATAGGAGTCATTACTAAACTAAAACCTCTCTTTTCTGCTAATTCCCACAGTGTTGGAAATTTAGCTAATTCATCATCAGTCAGACAAGATGATCTAAAAGAACAATTCGAATCTGCTCCTGGTATAATTGAAGCAAATCCAATTGATAACCCATTTCCAAACCTTTTTTTTAAGGTCTGTTAGTAATTCCTCTATATGAGCATAGGTTTCTTTGCCAACATCAACTCTAATAAAAAATCTTATTTGAAATCTTTTTAAAAGATCTATAGGAATCAATTAATATTTGATTGAAATTATTGTTATTATTATTATTATATTATATAAAAAGAAGAAATTTATTTTTTTGAATTTTATTATCAACTTCATTTAAAAGAAAATTTATTATCTTGTTATTTCAATATTAGAATTTCTGTCATTCTTATATTTAAGAAAAAATATGTTATCTCTCTCAGTTTAATCAATTACATCAATCACATAGTGCGCCATATTCATAAATGACAAAATTTCCAATGTAAATAGGGATCTCTTCTTTTGTCATAGGATTAATAGCATATTTTCTGATAAACATTCCCTTTTTTATAACTTCAATATCTGTTCTTTCAAATTTATCTTGTCTCATTACATCATCATAGAATTTTATGAAATCTTTCTCGTACTTTGTACTTTTTACCCAAGTTTTAACCCAAGGATGTTCAGGAGCGAAAACCATGAATGTAGCACCAAACAATGTATCAGCTCTTGTTGTAAAGATATCTATACTTCGATCTTCACCTGCAATTGGAAATTTGATTATTGAACCTTCAGATTTTCCAATCCAATTTCTCTGCATTATTTTAACCTTTTCAGGCCAATCCACTTTGTTTAAACCATCTAATAACTCTTCTGCATAAGTTCTTATTTTTAAGAACCATTGGGTCAAAAATTTCTGTTCCACTTCAGAATTACATCGCCAACATTGACCACTTTGAACTTGTTCATTTGCTAAGACAGTAGCACAACTAGGACACCAATTTACATAACTCTCTTGTCTATAAGCAAGGCTTCTTTCGAACATTTTTAGAAAAAACCATTGATCCCATCTGTAATAGTATGGATCATGGCTATAAATCATCCTTGTCCAATCGTAAGAAAGTCCTATTCTTTTCTGTTGTCCTTTCATTAATTTCATATTAGCATTAGTCCACTCTTCAGGATTCGCATTTTGGTCTATAGCAGCATTTTCTGCTGGAAGTCCAAATGAATCATAACCCATTGGATAGAGAACATTATACCCACACATTCTTTTAAATCGTGTAAAAACATCTCCTATAGAGTAATTCCGGAGGTGTCCCATATGGAGTCCTTCTCCTGAAGGATATGGATACATTTCCAGAACATAATATTTATTCTTTTTTTTTTTCAGATCCTCTTTTACTGTAAATATATCGCTAGCTTCCCATTTCTGCTGCCATTTTTTCTCGATTTTCTGTGGATCGTAGCTTGCCATGATAACCAAACCTAAGTTTTTCAATAAAGTTTACTTAATCTTGAATAATTTATTCAATAAATTTTTTATGAATAAGTTTAATTTTATTTGAAAAAAACTTAACTTGATAAAAAAATTAGGAAAAATAAATGACGATAGATAAAATTAGGGTTTCGTTTGGGAGTGCATCAGTATTAGGTTTGTATCAAAATAAAAAATTCATAGATCCTCCAACAACATGTTATATTATGACTTATATACCAGGGCATTGTCTTGCAAATTGTGGCTTTTGTCCTCAAGCGCGTAATTCAAATAGTTCAACAGAAAAGTTATCACGAGTAACTTGGCCAGTGTTTCCCTTTAAAGATTTTTTAACAAAACTTACCTATATGCCTCCTCCTAAAAGATTTAAAAGAATTTGTATACAAACATTGAATTATCCAAAAAATTTTGAGGATTTAATAGAAATTATAACTCAAGTTAAAAAAAATTCTAATATACCTATAACTATAGCAATTCCCCCAATGCCAATAGAAAAATTAAAAGGTTTAAAATTAATTGGTGTGGAGAGAGTAGGGATTGCCTTAGATGGTGCAACTAAAGAAATTTTTGAAATGATAAAAGGTGAGGGTGTGAAAGGACCTTATAATTGGGGTGAACACATTCAAAATCTTAAAGATGCATTAGAAATTTTCTCTGGTGGTTTTGTCACTACTCATTTAATTGTAGGATTAGGAGAAACTCAAGAAGATATATTAAATTTAATTAAGGAATTATATAATTTAAAAATAAAGGTAAGTTTATTCGCGTTTACTCCAATAAAAGGCACCAAACTCGAGAATCTAAATCAACCTGATCTTTTAAAATTCAGAAAAATACAACTTGGAAGATACCTTATTTTAAATACTCAAAAGAGTTTAAAAGATTTTACTTTTAATCTAAAGGGGGATGTAATAAGGTTTAATATAAATAAATTGGAATTAAAAAATATTATAGATGACAATGATGCTTTTATGACTTCAGGATGCCCTAGTTGTAATCGTCCCTATTATACTTCAAGACCCTCTGGACCAATATTTAATTATCCAAGAGAATTAACTATGAGTGAAAAAGAAGAAATTTATAATTTATTGCATAGATTTGTTAATTAGGTACATTTTGAGAAACAATGGATAAATGGAGATTTTTACCTTTTGAAACTAGAAATGGTTATTGGAATATGGCGTTAGATGAAGCCATTTTAAAATCAGTTTCTGAAAAAAAGTCCCAAAATACTTTAAGGTTTTACAAGTGGAATCCATCAACGGCTAGTATAGGAAGAAATCAGAGTTTATCAGCAGAAGTCGATTTAGAGTTTATCAAAGAAAAAGGATTCAATGTAGTTAGAAGGATTACTGGAGGAGGGGCTGTATTTCATGATTTTCGTGGTGAAATCACATATTCAATTGTATGCCCTATTAAATTTTTAAAGAATTTAAATGTAGTAACCATTTTAGACCAATTTGAGATTATAACGCAAGGTGTTATCGCAGGTTTAAGGAATTATGGGCTAGAACCAGAAAAAGGTATTATTCATTGTCCTGCTATTTTTTTAGACGGAAAAAAATTTTCTGGGAATGCCCAAGTAAGAAAAAAAGGACATATCCTTCAACATGGTACCATATTATTAGAAATTAATCCTGATTTAATGTATTCTGTTTTAAAAGTTCCTGAGTATATTGATAAATCAAGGATGGTCAGATCTGTTAGAGCTAAATGTATAGGAATAAAGGATCAATTAAGAAATTATGATGAGAAGCAGTTTGTAAACTCATTAAAATTTGGATTTGAAAAAATTTTAAAAATTAAATTACAGGAGGGTTATTTTTCAGATTATGAGCTTAACTTAGCTGAAAACCTAGTTAATGAGAAATATTCAAATCTGAATTGGTTAAAGAAATATGAGTGAAATTGAACAATTACTTGATAAAATAAAATCTGGAAATGCTATTTGGTCAGATTTTTCATATTTTTTAAATTTAAACAAGGATGATATAGATCCATTATTTAATATTGCTTATGAAATGACCAAACAGAATTTTAACAACACATTGAAGGTTTATAATCCTACCAATAAATTTCCAGCAATAAGTATTACAGGTAATAAGTGTGCACTTCACTGTGAACATTGTAATGAAAGATATTTGAAAGGAATGAAACCAATCTTAAACAATCTTGATTTGGAATTGTTTTTAATGAAACATTATGAAAATGGTGGTGTTGGAGCCCTAATTTCTGGAGGATGTGAGCCAGATGGTTCAGTACCATTAATGGGTTTTTTGAATACAATTAAAAAGATTAAAAGTCAAACTAACTTAATAATAAACACCCATACTGGATTATTACATGAAGCTACTGCTAAGAAATTAGCTGAAGCAGGTGTAGATATTGTTTCTTTTGATATCAATTTAGATGAGGAAATTATAAGAGAGATATACCATTTAGATAAAAATTTAATGGATTATAAAAAAGCAATAATTCTTTTAAAACGATATAAACTAAATATAGTTCCTCATATTTGTATAGGTCTATATTACGGAAAACTCCATAAAGAATTAGAATCAATTAAATTTATCTTGGATTCTGAGATTAATCCCTCATTAATAGTACTAATTGCGTTAATCCCTCCAAAAAAATCTATTAAATTCAAAACCCCAAAGGCACTTGATATCGCAAAAGTAGTAGCTATGATTAGATTTCTTTTGCCTCATACAGAGATTTCTCTTGGGTGTATACGTCCGAGAGGATCAATAAAAATAGAACTAGAAAAGTATGCTATTAAAGCAGGAATCACAAGAATTGAAATACCATCAAAACAAACAATAAAATGGTTAATGAAGGAAAATCCTCAAATAAAATTAAAATATTTTTCTGCTTGTTGTGCTATTCCAAAGAAATTTGAAAATTTAGCTATGAGTAAAAATTCTGATATTAAAAGAAATTTAAATTTATAAAAATTCCAATTTAAGTTGACTATTATGAATGAAATTCAAATTGTAGGATTAAAACAGATTCCATTAATTAAGAAGGGGGATGATATTGCTAAAATTATTCTCGAAGCCTTAAAGAAAAACAATCTGAAACTTATGAATGGTGATATTTTCGTTATTGCTCAAACAATAATTACAAAGAGCAATGGAAGGATTAGAAATCTTAATGAAATAATACCAAGCTTGAGAGCTATTGAACTTCATGAAAAAATTTCGTCAAAAGCAAAAAATTTAGGTGTTCCTGAAAAAACCCCCGAATTAATTCAATTAATATTGGATGAATCAAAGGATATTCTAAAAGTGGAACATGTCTTAATTACAGAAACGAAACATGGATTTATTTGTGCAAATGCTGGAATAGATAAATCTAATATTGAAGGGAAAGAGAATGTGGGATTGTTACCTAGTAATCCAGATGAAGATGCTAAAAATATTAGAATAAATCTTAAAAGCCTCACAAATAAAGATGTCGCTATAATAATTTCTGATTCATTTGGAAGGCCGTTTCGAGTTGGAGCAGTTGGAGTGGCTTTAGGTGTTTCTGGAATAAATCCAATATTAGATAAACGTGGAAAAAAAGATTTATTTGATTATGAACTTCAAAGTACTATAATAGGACATGTTGATAGTCTTGCTTCTGCTGCACAATTAGCCATGGGTGAAGCAGATGAAGGAATTCCTATAATTTTAATTAGAGGATATGATTTTGAGTTAAATGAAAATATATCAATAAAATCCCTATTAAGAGAAAAAAGTATTGATTTATTTCGAGGAGGAACTAGTGAAAACACTAAAGGAATTCTAAAAAATCGAAGGAGTTATAAATTTGGTTTTGATTCAAAGAATGTTGATAAAAAAATTATTGAAGAGTGTATTGAACTTGCCAGATGGGCTCCAAGTGCTCATAATGGACAACATTGGCGTTACGTAATATTGAGTAAAGGAAGTTTACGAAATAGGTTAATTGATAAAATAAATGAAAAGTTAAGATTTGATTTAGAAAAAGATGGTAGAGCAGAATCTTTTATTAGAAATAAGATTAACAAAACAAGAAGTAATTTCTTAGAAGCTCCATTCTTAATTCTCCTATGTTTAGATTCGAGAGATTTAGAAAAATATCCAGATGAAGAGCGCTCACAAAATGAATTTATATTAGGAATCCAAAGTGTTAGCTGTTCAGCAATTTATTTACTAATTGCTTTTGAAGTAGAAAAATTAGCTGCGTGTTGGTATTGTGCTCCATTATTCACTAAAGAAATTATAAAAGAGGTTTTAAAACTTCCTGAATCTTATATTCCAATGGCATTTTTTACTGTTGGATATCCTTTAAAGCCAGTTAAGGCACCACCACGTAAAAACTTAAATGATATTATTTTTAAATTAAAAGAATAAGCAAAAGGATAATATGTCAGAAGATTATTATGTTGTATTAGCTGGAGGAGTGGGAGCAGCAAAATTTATTGAAGGGTTAGTTAATGTTGTAAAACCAGAATTGCTCAAAATCATTGTTAATACTGGAGATGATATTGAATTGTTTGGTTTAAAAATCTGTCCAGACTTGGATATAATTACCTATACATTAGCTAATTTGGTAGATAAAGAAAAAGGTTGGGGTTTTGTTGATGAAACATACAATTGTTTAAGAATATTAAAAACATATTATGAGACTGGCTGGTTTAATGCTGGTGACAAAGATTTAGCAACGCATATTTATCGCACTGATTTATTTACCCGAGGTTATACTAAAGCTCAGATTACAGAAATGATTTGTAAAAAATTAGGAGTGAAATCACAACTAATTCCTATGTGTAATGAAACTGTCGAGACTTACATTGGTACTCATGATGGCGAGATTCATTTTGAAGAATATTACATAAAAGAACGCTGTGAACCGGAAGTTTTGGATGTAAAATTCAAGGGAATTGAAAATGCTAAACCTGTTGATGGTATATTGGACTATATTAAAAATGCTAGGAAAATTTTGATTTGTCCCTCAAATCCAATTGTATCTATAGGGACAATACTTCAAGTTCCAAAAATAAAAGAAACGCTAATGAAAGAGAAAAATAAAGCTTTTGCGATAAGTCCTATAATTGAAGGTGCTGCTGTTAAAGGTCCAGCAGCTTCTTTGATGCAAGCGTTAGGTTTAGAAGTTTCTTGTGTTGGTGTTGCAACTTTTTATAAGGAATGTTTAGAACATTTCATAATTGACAACAAAGATTGTAAATTAAAACCAAGAATTGAAGAATTGGGGATAAATGCTTATTGTTATGATACTTTAATGATAAACTTAAAGAAAAAAAGAAATTTAGCTCAATTTATTATTAATTTGTAGACTGTAGTAAAATATAGGTATTTAAACTGTCTCTTCTACAATTCCTTCCTCTTCTACTTCTTCTTTTTTAACGTAATCTCCAACAGATGCTAGAATTTCTTTTATACGCCCCTCTTGTTGTAGTCGAATTATCAAATTTCTATGTTTAATGTAAGAGATTATCTGAGAAATTACAGGAAAAAGTAGCATTATCGGAAGTAATAAAATTATAATAGATTCTGGCGAATACATAGCAACACTTTCAGTTATAGCAGGAGGTAAATTAAAAACATTAAGTAAGAACCATCTAGGATGAATAATTATATAACTTATAAAAATCAATAAAATAACGCGATAACTAAAATTAATCACTGTTGAATATGCTAAATTTCCTACACGTGGTGCCGAAGAACTTGCCGTTAGTGTATTTTGTGCTTCAGGGTCTTCCTTAAAAAGACGATCTATATACCTACCAAGCCTTCTTGTTTTAGAGGCGGCTGTTACTAATTTTTTTTCTTCTTCTTCCAATTTCCTCCTTTCTATCATTTCTTTTACAAATGAAAATCGTTTACTTGTTCTTGCGAAAAATTTACCTACTGATATTCCTTCTTTTTGTCCAGTTTCGATTTCCTCTCTCCTTTTTTTAGCTTCTTCCCTAATTTTATCAACATTTGCCGTAATATGAATTGATTCTCTTTTTAATATATTTAATTGGGCTTCTAATCTATCACTTCTTTGCAATGAAGGTTTAGTAACAGTTTCTGCATAATTTGCTTGAAATGAGAGTTCTAAATATATATAAGCTATAATACCAAACACAGTAACTGGACTTGCCATGAATGCGGCAAAATCATCAATTGGCAAATCAGTTAATATATCATCAATTGGATCTGCTAAATTTTCAAAGAATGGAAGTGTTTCCATTCCTAATAATGCCATCATATCATTAAACTCAAACACCATAAAAGGAATAACAATCATAAGGACTATAGATCCAATTGTATAAAGTGTATATTTTGGATCACTTTTAAAAAAGGATCTTATAGCATATATTATTGCTATTGCGAATAAAATTTGAAAAGAAAATAAATAAACGTTATTTAATAATCCAGCAATTTCATCCCCTATAAGATCAGGGATTTCATCAATATCAGGACTAATACCTCCTGGAAATCTAAACCACAAACCTAAATAATTTTGAAAAAATGTACTAATAAAATCGAATAAATAACTATTCGGACCAGCTGTTACAAAAGCGCAAAAAATAGCAATCAAAAAAGCAACCACATAAAAGAGATATGTAAAAACATCGACTAATGAACCAATAACAGCAAAAAAAACGAAGTCTCCATTATCATTGTATACAACCTGATCAAAATGGAATATTGATATCACAAATATGGTTAACATCCATGAGAGGACTAATGCACCTATGATTTTTAATATTAATATATAATATCTTGTCATCTCCTAATACGCTCTTCCCTTTTTCTTTGCTTCCATATAATTATTCAATACTTCACCCATCATATTATCGGGTGCAACTGTTATTATATTAACCCTTAAATTTCTTAATTCTTGTTTTATTTTAAGAATATGTTCCATCATTTCCTCACTTATCGCTTCTGCTAAAGCTTTATCAGTTGAAGATAAATCGATTTCATGTATTTCAAACCAAGGACTAAATGGATTAATAATAATAACAGTATGATTAAAAGGAATTAATTTTTTTATTGCTTGGGTAACTTCTTTATCATCTGCTTCTAAATCAGAGATAATAAAGATTAAGCTACGCTTTTGGAAACGTCCTGTGAAATAGCCAATTGATTCAACAATTCTACATTTTCCCTCTGGTTTCACTCGAGCAACAAAATCTAATACTTGATAAAAATGATCTTCACCACTTCCAGGTTTTAAGAACTTTAGATTCTTTTTATCAGAAAAGGTAAAAACGCCGACACTGTCTCTGCGTGTTAGGGCTACTTTTGTTAATAACATACAAGCTCTTATAGCATATTCAAATTTTGTGTTTTCTATAGCTCCTCCTGCCATAGAGCTTGAAGAATCTACTAAAATCATAACAGTGATGTCTCTCTCTGATTCAAACTCCTTTACAATTAATGTTTGGGTACGAGCACTTGCCTTCCAGTCAATTAATCTAAATTGATCACCAAAAGCATATTTTCTCATACCATAAAACTCTGAACCAAGTCCTTTTTGTTTCGATCTTTGGAGACCATAGTTCAATTGTAAAGATCTTTTTGAACCTAGTATCTCAATTCTTTTAATATCTTCATAAGGAGGATAGACAAGTATATCTGTAACACTATTAGGAACGATTCTTTCGAGTGAATTAAAACCTAAGCGATCTTTAACTATTATTGACAATGGACCCAATGCATATTCACCCCTAACTTTTGGTTCAAGAACATAAGAGAACCTAACAGTAGCTTTAGGTCCTATTCTCGTTGATATGAAATTTTCACCTAAAATTAGTCTAAAAAGTTGGGGGTTAAAATTGTCTCTAATTTCAAGGTAATCAAAGCTACTCCGACCAATATTCTCTATTACCACTTTAACATGGACAAAGTCATCTTTAAATACTTTTTCTTTCTCGAGTTCTCTATGTACCCTCAATTCTTCCACATTCATTTTATAGTGAAACACTGGTAAACTAATAATGGTACTAAAGAGTAATAGAATGGCGAAATATATTAGGAAATAATTCGTAAACGCAAATCCTGCTGTAAGAAAAAATACAGCAAATAAAACTAAACTTCTTCCTTTTCCTCCTAGAATTTTATTTCCACCTTACTTACAATTTCTACATCTTTATTTAACTTAATTGATTATAACCCTATTAAAAATGGAAAAAATATTTTTATATTGGTACTGGAATATCTTCGATAATTCCTTTAATCACAGCATTTACATCAAGACCCTCTAATTCAGCTTCGGGTTTCAATAAAATTCTATGATTTAATGCTGGAACGGTTAATGCTCGTACATCATCAGGTGTTACATAGGTTCGACCTAAAATAGCAGCACGTGCCTTTCCACATTTCATTAAGGTGAGACCAGCCCTAGGGCTACATCCTAACGCAATTTGTGGATGATTTCGAGTTTTTAATATAATATCTCTAATATATTTTAGTATTCTATCATCAATGTAAACCATATTCACTAATCTTTGAGCAGCAAGTATTTCTTCTGCGTTAGTTATTTTATCCACCGATGGTGATTCACCTGAGATCTGTCTTCTCATGATATCCACTTCTTCATCTTGTTCAGGGTAATCTAACCAGATCTTGAGTAGGAATCGGTCAACTTGTGCTTCTGGTAAGGGGTAAGTTCCCTCCATTTCAACGGGATTTTCAGTTGCAATAACTATAAAAGGCTTTTCAAGTATAAGGGTTTCTCCCTCTATTGTTACTTGTCGTTCAGCCATAGCCTCGAGAAGAGCCGCCTGTGTTTTAGGAGCACTCCGATTAATTTCATCAGCAAGGACAACATTTGCAAAAATAGGTCCCTTTTGAAGAACAAATGTACCTTCTTCTTGTGAGAAGATTTTTGTGCCTGTGATATCGGCTGGGAGTAAATCGGGAGTGAATTGAACCCTCTTGAATGTAATTCCAAGAGTTTTTGCAAATGTCTTTGCCATTACAGTTTTTCCAAGTCCTGGTACACCTTCTAAAAGAACATGTCCATTTACGAGAAGCGAAATAAATAATTGTTGCAGAATATCACCATACCCTACAATGACTCGGCTTACTTCACTTAATACATCCTGTGCTATTTCTCTTATAGGGGTAATATCAATTTCTTCATGTTCATAATATTTTGCCTTGTCGGCTTCCATTTTCTATACACCTTTTTTTTAAATTTAATTTATAATTTTTGATTGAATCTTTTAGATTAATATGTAAACGTAATTAGATATTATTTACAACCCATTCCATTTCAAAGAATAGGTTTTCAAAATCTTGTTCATTTCTTATTTTTTCTTTACCTTCTTTTATCAATAAAATCTTATCCATAAATCTATCTATTCTTCTAACTTTTGTTTTACTAATTCCTAGTTCTTTAGCAACAACCATATCTACTACATTTTCTTTTGTGATTTTTTGACCCTTTAATAGGCTATTTAATTTCCTTTCCAATCTCCTATAGAGTAGAGTTAATGCTTTTCCATATTTACTTTTCTCTCTATACCATTCAATTTTTTGGGCAAAGAAAGAAGAAGTTCTAAATTTCGCTATTTCTTCTTCCTTTTCTGCTTCTTCTGCTTTCTTTTTCTGTTCTTTCTCATCTTTTTTTGGTAGATATCTTCTTAAGGTATAATATGCTAAGATTGGGTAAATCCATGCTGTAATAGGGTTAGTCGATAAATGTACTATATATTGCATTATAAACCCATAAATCCCCGCAGAGGTTAGATCTCTTGAATATTCTGGACGGATATGAGCCTCATCAAATACAATAACCCAATCGTCTTTATTTCCTCCTAAATCCATATATGTTAACCACTCAACAACATTAATGCCAAATTGCCGATTATCATATAATTCGATTAATTCATTGTTAAATAGACTAGCGTCTGCAGATACAAATAACCTTATTTTTTGGTATTCTTTTGCCATAAATACTGGATGGGGATAAATTCCGAGAGGCAAATCACTAGGAAAACCTGGTAGCAAACCAGACATAAAACCTAAATTAAGTACATCAGTTTCATTATCAAATTGATCATTGCCATTCTTATCAATATAGCTTTGTTCTGTTGAATAACCTATTCCCTCCCATCCGAACATATCTATAAAGGGACCACCAACAGCTGAACTTGATTGTCCTAAAATAACTTGCATACCAGGAAATACGGTTGGATGAGGGTTAAAGGTTGTAATAATTGGGTATTCTGGAGTCGTCAGATATGAAGCGTGATCTCTTAAAACTCCATCCGGAAATATAGTTAGGGGAAAGGTTTCTAGATCACCTTGAGTTAAAAAACTCGCAATTAATATTTCCCATAATAGGGTGCTTGTAGAACCATGATCATGGCATATCAATAGAGAATTACTGCTATTGAAAAAATCAATAAAATATGGAATTTCGAATATTGGATCATAATATTGATTAGGTCCCATTAAAATTAGTAGGACTCTTTTATCTAACCGTTCAGTAGCACTAAGGCTTGATTGTATCGTCATTATTTCATAACCTTGACCTTCTATAGTGTCTCTAAAATCTGAACAACCATTCCAATCTGTATTATATATCGAGAAATGGTGGTTATTTTTGCCTTGATCAATTATAGGAGCAAGCAATGGAACAAATGCAAAAATAAATATTATTAAAAAAAGGGCTTGTTTGTACATTGATCCTGTTTTAACTTGTTTCCGTGATTGGCTTTGGCGAGTTCTATACACAGAAACATTTCTAATGAATATAATAAAAGCAATACCTAAAAAAACTGCCCCAATATAACATAACAAAGGGATATAACTAACCAAAACAGGTAGGTCTGCGGGATTATGCTTCTGAAAAGAGGTAATAAATTCACTAATTATAACTCCAAATACAATTAAGTATATGGTGAAAAACCCAAAAATTATCGCTTTTGATATATTAATGCTTTTCTCAGAAGCTTTACCTGCTTTAACCATTTTGATTTTGTTTATTATTTATTTTTAATGTCAATAAACACGATAGAAAATTTTATAGAATTACAACTTATAAGAGAATGATTTTCCAGTAATTTCGTTGTATAAATTCGAGAATAATTCGATTGCATAATTTAATTCCTTATTAGTTGGCTCAATGCCTCCATAGATAATATCTTCAATCTTCTTAATAAAGGGGTAAACGGATTCTGGTTTCAATTTCTTTTCTAATTCATTTACACACATAATTGCGAATTCACGGATAGTTTGATGGGCTAATCTAGGCTTTTTAAATTTGATATTGATAATATCATCATAGACAAGATAAATGTAAGCAATTGCTTCTTTAGGCCTATTAGTTTCAACCAAGACTTTCACGTTATCGAATCTTTGTTTTACATTTATTTCTGGTTCTGGTTGCTTCTTTTTCTTCTTTGCCATTTTTTCATACCATTGTCTTTTTTTAAATAATTTATTTAATAATTTATTTTGAGTTTATAATTTTTTGTAGTTCATTTTAATTTTTATTTTTAATATTTTTATTGTAGATTTGAATTTATAGATTTTATTTAAAAATTTAATACGAAATTATAACCAGTTAATTGAAAATAAATAGGAGAAAATAATTCACATGTTTTATAAAAATCTTTTTCTGTTATTTTAAAAGGTTTTGCATAGATTACTTCTTCAATTTTCTGGATAAATGGATATACAGTAGCAGGAGTTAATTTTAATTCTTTAACAGACACAATAGCAAAATCTCTAATTGTTTCATTATCCTTTCTTGTTCTTCCATATTTTGCATTCACTAAATCCATATAAATTGCATTAAACAAATAAGATAATGATTCTTCTAATCTTCCAGAATCTTTAAGAATTTTAAGGTTTTTAATTCTTGAAATTAGAGGAACATTTATTACCCGGGATTCTTCTTCTTGTTTTCTATAATAGCGTAATGCATATACAATAAGACCTGCTATAATAACACCTAAAATCGGAAAAAATATTACTGAGAAAATTAAAAATGGGGGTAGTTCAG
>JAHLWP010000057.1 GCA_019057865.1 Promethearchaeota archaeon | reverse complement strand
TAGATTATATCCAAGTTCAAATGATTCTAAATTCTTTTAGTTTATATAAAGGCTAAGGTTAAAAGTAATTTAAAATTTTCAAGTAATAATTTATTCAATCATACCCATTTGATTAGGGATTATTAAAAATAATCTTATTAAATAATCAAATTTATATCAATTTTTTTTGAAAGCAATTTTTCCTTATTAGTTTCATCAAAAATATATAAAAAATATTCATTAATTTGAGGGAAAAGTGGTAAAACAAAATTTAATTCCTCTTCAGAAAGCCAAAAATCTATAATTTGGTTAAAAATATCTTTTTCAAAGTAATCCTGAATTGTAATTACTTTCACAGAGAGATTTTTAAATTCATTTTTAGTATTGTTTTTAATTATTATTTCTACTTCTTGAGTTTCAGAATCAACATTTACACGCAAAATCTTAAAATTTTTGCCCAGCTCAAAAGAATACTGAGATAGATTTTTAGAATCAAATAATTTTATATTAGAAAATCCAATTTCCTTATTTTCACTAATAACATAACTAATCGGAACTCCCTTCAAAGAAAGATAAGAAATTGCTTTTTGAATTTTAAATGTTGTAGAATCCGTTTGTTTAATGACCAACTGAAAATATTGTGAGCAAGTATTATAAATTAAAGCTTTTATTCTTTTTTTGAGAGCTTCACCTTTTTGGATTAGTTCTTCAGTTTTTGGAGTCTTTATGACATCAAGTTTAGCAATTTCAGCCTCAATTAAATGATAAATTTTAGATTTAAAATGTTTTGTTATTCGCTCAGCCATTTTTTTTAATAATGCCCCTCCAAAGATATCCATGTCAATCGGTAAAGCAAGAATTAATACGATAGTATCATTAATATCCTCTTCTAATCCGGCCCTTCTTTTAGTTCTTTCAGAAGGAATTAAAAATTTTTTTGCAAAATACATTTTACCGCTATATTCTATATCCATACGATCAGGAGATGCTTGATCACTAATATCAAGAAACCAAATTGAATGTATTCTAATTAAATGCATTACTTCACGATTTTCTTTTAAAGATTCATCAGGAGAAATTAAAAGGGGAATGTGACCTAATTTCTCATCAAAATAGAGTAAAAAAAACTCGCATAATTGTGCAACTTTGCTACTATCCTTCTGATTTCCAGAAAAGAAATCTGACATATTGTTTTATTCCTTTTAATTGAAAATTTAATTTTTTGATATATTAATGTGTTGCACAAGATATGCATGGATCAAAAGCTCTTATAATTTTTTGAATTTTTTTCTTAACTGAATGTATATCTTCTTTTTCATAAAGTTTTCGCGCATAATTACTAATCATTTCGTTAATAAGTGGTATATTTATTTCTGTTGCTATAAATAATTTAGCCTCTTCAAGAATATTTCTTTTATTAATTCGATAATGATGAATAAGTGTCCCCCTAGGGGCTTCCACAACTCCGATCCCTTCTCGAGAAATAATCGAACTAAAATTTGGAAGAGGAATGGTACTTTTTAAAATAGGATCCTTCAAAATTTTTAATGAATTCTGTGATTCTACAAACATTTCAAGTAATCTTAAAAAGTTTGCAAATAAAATATTATTTCTCCATTTTTTATCAAAAAGATTTAAATATCCGGAAATTTCATCTAATCCATAAGTTTCTACAATTTGATTTCGAGAAATTGGTCCGACTAAATAATTCTGATTTTTATCAACAAAATCAATACCCCACATTGTAGGATCTTTATCAAAATAATTGAGATATTCTTCTAACCTAAAATCCTGATATTTAGTTAAGCCCTTTTTCATGGTTAAAATACCATCATATCTATCATAAGATCTATTGTTATTTAATGAAAGAAATTTAACATTTGGGAGCATAAAATCTTCTGGAGGAGTAAATTCTGAGAATAAATCGATGAAATTTTCCATAATCCATTCTAAATTACTTATTACCTTTGCAAAATATTTCTCAGCAATATTTTTCCTTTTCCGTGATGGTCTATAAATAACTCCACCAGGGATAGGTGTAATTGTATGGATTGATCTTCCTCCAAAAATCTTGTCTATATTATTTCCGATTTTAATTATATCATATATGTGTGAGGTTAATTGTGGATTATATTTTATTAAATCATAAATATCAATAGGTTTTGTATAAATATTAAAAATATTTAAAAGATCTGGAAAAGATTGAAAAAAATAATGCATACTATGCGATTTTAATAGCTCTCCTGCCATCAAGAGCCTTCTTATTAGAACAGATTGGTGATTGGCTTTTATATTATACATATCTTCAATGCTTTTACAACTTACTATAGTTTGGGATGCATGACATAATCCACATATTCTAGAAACAATTTTAGGAACATCTGATAACTTTTTACCTATTAAAATATTTTCAAATCCCCTGAAGGCTAAAATTTCAAATTCCACATTTGAAATCTCATCATTTTGAATAAAAATTTTTACATTACCGTGACCCTCAACCCTTGTACAAACATCAATAACTTTTTGCATAATATCACCATCGTATTTTTGGTTTCGAGAATCTATAAAAGATTCCTTTGTATTTTCTTAAATCTTTAGAGAGATTAAAAAGACTTAAGAAATTTATCAAATTTGAGGTATAATCTTTAGATACCGGCCCTAAACATCCTTCACAGGGTATTCCATATTCTATACATATATGATCGCAACCCTCCCTAGTTATTGGTCCTAAGCATAAAATTCCATTATTTAAAAAGCAATTTGAAATTTCATCAAGAGTTGCTATCTCATCACCAGAAGGATTCAATTTATAAATTTGTTTTTCAAAAGGAATATTATTATTTCCTCTTAGAGGGCATGTTGAGCATAGATTTTTTTCTGATAATTCTATTTTTTTATTTTCTATTAATCTTATTAAACAATTTCCTATTAGTTTTAAAGGAGGAGGACAACCAGGTATAATACCATCGATTTGAACAATATCTGATATTGCACCCGCTTTTTTCTTTTTAGATAAACTTAAAATTCCCCCAAATGCAGCGCAAGTACCTAAAGCATATACTTTTTTTGCATTATTTCTAATATCTTTTAATAATTCAATTTGTGAATCCATCGAAATACAACCTTCTATTAAAGCAATATCGCATTCTTCAATTTTATCCTCATCAGAGATAAAGGGAAAGTAAGAAATATTTGTTCTTTCTAAAAACTGAGGAAATATATCACTCGAGATTAATGTAGAAATACATCCACTACAGGATGTAAGTGATGTTATCAAAAATTTAAGTTTCAAACCTGATCTCTTCCGATAATACGTTATAAAATTTATTTATTGTATTTGAAAATTTGGCACCTTCTACAGCATTCAGATTTTTGATAATAATCCTTCTACTTAATCGTGGACCTAATACTTTCTTTAACAGGTTTACTTTTTTCTGAACTTTTTGAATTCCATCGATATATCTGCATGCATCTTTTCTACATCCAATAACCATTACACCATCAAATCCGACCTCAAAAGATTTAAGTATAAATTCTGTATCAATACGACCAGTACATGGAACTTTAATTATAAACACATTTGGATGATAGAATAATTTCTTTAATCCCGCGTCATCTGCAGCAGCATAACCACAAGATTTACAGCAAAAAGTAATAATCTTTGGTTTTTTATTGAATTTAGAAAAAACTTCTATTGTTTTAAGTATTTTTTCGGAAGTATCAATATTCAAATCAATAGCATTTGTAGGACACACACTTACACATGTTCCACAGCCTTTACATTTAAATTTATCGATATTTATTTTATCTCCTTCAATTATTATGGCATTATATGGACAAGATTGCACACATAATCTACATAAACCACATTTCAATTCATTAATTTCTATTCCTGCAAATTCAGATATTAAATAATTTTGTGATAGAAGTGAGATAATTTCTACTGCTACATTATTAGCTGTAGAGATAGTGGAATGATAGTTCAATGGTCCAAAAATTGTACCTACTCCATAAATACCAGAAGCTAAAGTCTCCTCACTCATGAACCCCCTATCATCTAAGGTAAAATCCATTGTTTTACGGAATTTTTTTAGATCTTTATTTGGTATTAAATTTAGATTTAAAATTATTAAATCACTTGGAAATTTTTCTGAGTTAGTAATCACAATATTTTGATTATTTTCATTTTCAATTTTAATATTTTTTGAATAGTGAAATTTAGGGTCTGTAGATTTAAGAATGTACTCATCATTATTTTTAATTTTACTTAAATCGTAGAATACATTCACTTTACAATCAGGATTTTTTACTTTTATGCAACTTAAATATTTATAGGCAACAGGATCCATAAAATTTTCTTTAGATTTAGAAGGTCCAACATTTTGAATGATTGAGATTGTTTTTGGAGGTTTTTTATCTGAGATTCTCAAGATGTTACCATCTGTAATTCCATCTGAGGATAATATTCTTTCAAATTCAGATGAAGTAATAATATTATTTTTTGGATTATAATGGTAAGCATCTAATTCAGAATAAAGATCAGCCCCAATCGCAATTACCTTTGCTCCTACTTTGATTTTAATATCCTCAGATTTTTGATTCAAGTCAATCGCACTATTCACGCAAGCTCGTTCGCATATTCTACAATTTAAACAATTTTTTAAATCTTCCTCATCAATAATAGGAGCATAAGGATATGCATTAGGAAATGGAATATAGATAACTTTTCTATTGTTTAAACCAAATTCATATTGATTCACTTTTTCTATCCCACAAATTTCAATACACTGTTTGCACCCAGTACACTTTTTTTCATCAATATATCGCGGTTTTCTTATTAAATCAATTATAAAGTTTCCAACCTCACCAGAGACATTTTTCACCTCAGTATTGGTAAAAATTTCAATATTTTTTTCTTTTACAATCTCCCCAATTAATTCTGAAATAAAACAAATTGAACAATCTCCCATTTTATAAATTCGGTGCCATCTCGCTACTTTTCCTCCTAATGTAGGTGTTTTTTCTATAATATATACTTTTATTCCTGCTCTTGCTAAATTTAATGCTAGTGTCATCCCAGCGATACCACCTCCTAGTATAGCACAACTTTTTTCTACCTCAACTCTTTTTATTTTGACCTCTTTTTGAAGTTTAACACGTTCAACTGCTGCTTCAATAAGTAAATGAGCCTTTTTTAATGCTAATAAATGATCTATATTTCTCATGTTAGAATGATGAACCCAACAACATTGTTCTCTAATATTTGCTATTTCAATATTTGCATTATCAATAACCTCTTGAAAAATTCTCTCAAAAATATGTTGATGCGTTTTTGGAGAACAAGCAGCAATAACTACCTTATTTAAATAATTATTCTTAACCCAGTTGGCAATTTTATCTAAATTTTTCTCTTGGCATAGATTTTCAAGAATCTTTACTGAAACTACATTAGTTAATTTATTTGCATAATTTTCTAAATGGTTAATATTGATTACATTCGAAATCTCTGTATTACAATTACAAATAATAACACCAATTCTATTGATCCCACTACCTTTAGAATCGAGATAATCAATTTCTTCACCAGAAAGAATACGTTTGTTAAGATTTAATATTCTTAATACACGTTTCCCATCTTCAGTTAAATAATAGGATTTATTATTTTTATTTATCAGAGATCCAAGTTTTTTAAGATGAAAATTTAATTGACCAGTTTGATCCAGACCAAGTTTAACCATTAAATCTGTGTAAGAAATATATCCTTCTTTTTCAAGAAGTAATAAAATTTTTCTTCTAAATTCGTGAGATAATATAGAGTATAAATCCATTTGTCTATCCCTTCCATTTTTTTATTAAACTGAATTTAAAATTTAAAAAAAAAAAAATTCAACATAAATTATTTTGATAAATTAATTAATCATCATAATAATTATAGTGATCAAGAATTTAAATGTAATGATCTATATGGGAGATTTTTTCTATATACCATAAATTAAGTTACGGATTTCTATAATTAAAAAATTTGTTAAAATAAGATCTTGATAATTAATGTTGTCAAAATATACATAATTTTTATTGTCAAATTTATTAAATTCCATCTCAAGGAATATTATCTTAGAATTAATACAATTTTTAATTAAAAAGAAAAGTAAATTTTTTTTAAGAGGTAGAAAATAGAATGGAAGTTTTGGAATTAAAACCAGTAAAAAAAAAACAAATCTGTGCATATATTGCCAAGAGAAGTAAAGGTGATTTTCATGATTTTGATATTCCAAAATTGAGTGATTTTTTGAAAAAGAAAAGGATTGATTTTGTTACTGTCGATTTTACTGTTAATATGAGAGAATTTAGAAAATCCGAATTGGCACAAGCATTAGAAAAATTAGGGATAAAATATCATCAAGTAGATATCCCTGAATATGCAATGGGATATTTATATGTAGAAATTGGTGAAAAAGAAGACTTATTGAATTTATTATTTGAAGAATATGTAAGTATGGACAATAAAGATTCTTATAAGGGAGAAAGTCTTAAAAATTGGATAGATATGATAAGAGAGGAGATTCAAGCAAAAGAGATATTTATTAGCTTGAAACTAAGACCCCAATGGATTGTCAAAAAGATGTTAGATATTGCAAAGAACTATAAAAAGCAACAAATTTCATTTCTTCATTTAGTACAAGAAGATATCTGTGAGGATATATGCTCAGAAGTGACAGAACAACTTAGAGCGTTAAATGTAAAGGTTATTCAATATGTTAAAAAACATAATATAATTAATATTGAATTTTAATTGAATAGGAGGGAAAAATAAAAATGCCTAAAGTTTTAGAATTAAAACCTTTAAAAGAAAAGCATTTAAAATTAATAATGGTTGAAAGTGAATTTCCAATTGATTGGTGGTTTGAAGCTCCGAAAAAAATAAAAGATGACCTTGTTTGGAATTTACATTTAATTTCAAAAGAGTATCTTCAACTTATTGAAGACCTTATTACTAAATATAAACCTGATTTTGGAGCAGAAGAAAAACCTACAAACTGGGATGAGTTTACAAACTCAAAAAATCCATTAGAAGAATTATTTAAGACAAAAAGCATCCCATTTAAGCATGTAGATATTGATGAAAATGCTCAAGATTATCTATCCACTGCTTTAGAAGAGCATAGATCTACTATCCAAAAACTTGAAGACAGAATAAGAGGAATTCTTGAAAAGCAAGGAAGAGTTCCTGAAAATGACGAACTATTTCAGAGGTTAGTTTTATGGAAAGAATATTTACAAAATGATTATGACCAACAAGAGAATGAAGTCAGATACAGTGTTAGAGAAGCTTGGATGATGATGAATATTTTAAATCTCGCGAAAAAGGTAGAGGGTAAAAATTTAAAAGGTCTGTTTATATGTGATTTAAGACATTTCAATGGCATAGAAAAACTAGCCACTGATTTAGATGTTGATACTGAAAAGATCAAGATTAAACGTACTATTAAGACAGAAGAAGTAAAAGAAGAGCTTGAAAAAGATATTGTATTGGAGCTCTGAGTAATTACTTTAATTAATAATTAAAAAAATTTAAAGAGGTGTAAGAAAAAAATGCAAAAGGGAGATATAGAAGAGGAAATTAAATCTATTCTTGGAAGAAAATCAATAATCGAATTGACTCCAATTATTATCAAGAAAAAAGATAGTTCAGATAAGATTTGTTACTTTTTTGATACTGATGATAATGCATCTCCATTCGATATCAATATGGCTTATGATGCTGGCTTTGATATTGTTGTACCAATTAGCAGAATGAGTGCTGATCAAGTTCCAAAGTTAGTTCAAGATGCCATTTTTTCACGAAAACCCAAAGCGCCTACCACTTTTTTTATTGGGGGGTCAAATGTAAAAGAAGGTGAGAAAATTGCAAAAGCAGTTAAAAAATCGCTTGTTCCGCCTTTTGAATGTCCTGTGATAATTGATCCTCGTGGTTCTCATACTACTGCATCTGCAGTAGTTGCAATGACTGTTGATGTTGCTAAAAAAATGCATAATATTTCAGATTTGAAGGGGAAAAAAGTGGTAATTTATGGTGCAGGTCCAGTTGGTAGAATTGCAGCTATATTAGGAGCAAAAATTGGATGTGATATGTATATAGTAGAAACATGGGATAAATCAAATAAAGAATTTATTGTAAATTTGACTAAAGAATTGACAGAAGAAGCTGGAGAAGGAGTTCTTCCAATAAAGGGGATTTTTGCCCCAAATCCTGAGAAAAGATTTGAAGTTGCTCAAAACGCTGATATTATTTGGTCTTTAGCTGCAGCAGGTATTGAGGTATTACCTGAAGATTTGATGATAAGACTAAAAGGTAAAAAAATTGTTATTGATATCAACTTAGTTCCACCTTATGGAATTGAAGGTATAAAACCAAAACATGATAATGAAGAAATTTATCCAGGAATTTTCGGAATTGGAGCATTAGCAATAGGGCGTCTTAAAGCAAATTCTGAAGGGCAAATACTTAAAGAAGCAGCTAATACAAAAGGTTTAAAGGTTTTTGACTATAATTATGCTTTCGAGATTGCTAAAAATTTATTATCTAAATAATAAAATTAATTATTAATATGTGTTAATTTTTTTATTTTCTTTTTTATTTAAATACAGGAGTTTTGTAAGGGTAAATAAGGTGGATAGAATGTCTGATAATATAAACGCAAATATGAAGGTAAGGATAAAGGATGCTTTTAAAGAAGATGCTGGCAGAGGTATTGTAAGGATCGATCCTGATGTGATTAATGAATTAAATCTAAAAGTGGGGGATGTTATTGAAATAACCCATCCATTAAATAGGAAAAAGACTGCTGCATTATTGTCTACTGGAAAAATTGAAGATGAAAATAAGAAGATAATACGTATGGATCCATCTCTTAGAAGAAATATTGGAGCTTCAATCGATGATCTAGTTGATATAATAAAAATTCAGGCTATTTTAGCCCAAAATATTACATTTGCTGGATTAGACGATTCATTGATACCACGAGACCCTCAAGCATTAGCAAGAAAATTAGAACACAGAGTTATTACTAAAGGTGATAGTTTAAGTTTTTACGCTATGGCGCATCGGATTGATTTAGTTGTAATAGATTATACTCCTTCAGTTGAAGCTGTTAAAATTAATCTTAATACTAAAATAATTTTTACAGAAAAACATCAAGAATTTGATATAGTTAGCAAACCAAAGTTAAGATATGAGGAGATCAGAGATTTAAAAGAAAAGTTACAGAAACTCCGTGAAAGAATTACTTACGAAGATATAGGAGGTCTGAAAGCATCGATCCAAAAAATTCGAGAAATGATTGAACTTCCTATAAGACATCCTGAATTATTTGAAAGGATAGGCATTGACCCTCCCAAAGGAGTTTTATTTCATGGACCACCAGGAACAGGAAAGACTTTACTTGCTAAAGCAGTTGTATCTGAAACAGATGCACATTTTATTAGTATTAGTGGTCCAGAAATTATGAGTAAATTTTTTGGTCAAAGCGAAGAAAATCTCAGGAAAGTTTTCGAGGAAGGAAAAAAAAATGCACCTTCAATAATATTTCTTGATGAGTTAGATTCGATTGCTCCTAAAAGAGAGGAAGGTAAAAGCCAGGTAGAATCAAGAGTTGTAGCTCAATTACTCTCCCTTATGGATGGCCTAGAAGGAAGAGGTGAAATTATAATAATTGGAGCAACAAATAAAGTTAATAATATTGATATTGCATTAAGAAGACCAGGACGATTTGACAGAGAGATTGAGATTAAAGTTCCTGATACTAATGGACGCTATGAAATTTTATTAATTCATACACGTGGAATTCCTTTGGATAACGATGTAAATTTAAGAAGAATTGCTGAAAAAACCCACGGTTTTGTAGGGGCTGATATTAAAGCTCTATGTAAAGAAGCAGCTATGCTTGCAATAAGAGAGATACTCCCACAAATTGATTTAGATATACCAATCCCAGAAGAAATTTTAAATAAACTTAAGCTTAAGATGATACATTTTGTTAAAACTATAAATAGTATTGAACCATCTGCTTTAAGAGAAGTACTTATTACTCAACCTACAGAGACATGGGAGGATATTGGAGGATTAGAAAATGCTAAGCAACAATTAAGAGAAATAATTGAGTGGCCATTCAAGTATCCACACTTTTATAAACATATGAAATCAAATCCTCCGAATGGAATTTTAATGTTTGGGCTTCCAGGAACAGGTAAAACTCTAATGGCTAAAGCACTTGCTCATGAAACAGAATTAAATTTTATTTCAGTAAAAGGTCCTGAGTTTTTATCTAAGTGGGTAGGTGAGAGTGCTAAAGCAGTTAGAGAGACTTTTCGAAAAGCAAGAACAGCAGCACCATGTATTATTTTCTTCGATGAAATAGATGCAATTGCATTAAAACGAAGTAAATCATCTGGTTCTCGTGTTAGTGAACAAGTAGTTGCACAATTGTTAACTGAGATGGATGGATTAGAGAGATTAAAAGATGTCATATTAATAGCAGCTACCAATAGACCCGATTTATTGGATCCTGCCTTGTTACGCTCAGGTAGATTTGGGAGACATATTGAAATACCTTTGCCTAATAAAGACTCTCGAGTTAAAATTTTTAAAATTCACTTAGGAGATCGTCCTATAGATGAGGATATCAGCATTGATGAATTAGCAGAAAAATTAGATGGATATACTGGTGCAGATATTCAAGGCATTTGTGAGGAAGCTACTATTTTAGCAATTAGAAGAGGTATTATTGAAAATCAAATAAATGATTATGACATATCAACATTTATAAAAACAAAAATTACCAAAGATGATTTTAAAAAAGCTATAGAAAAAATAACTAAAGACGCTAAAAGGGCAAAAATGTCTTATGAAGAAGACATTAAAGAGCCTTCCCTTTATGGGTAATTTTTTTCAAAGAATTGCTATATTCTCTTCATAATTTTTAATCATTTTATATTTCTGGCGTTATAATTAACATTTAAAAAAATTGTTTAAAAAAATTAATTGATAAATAAAATTGTCAAAATAAATAAAAATTCTCTTATCAAATTTTTTAAATTACCTATTAGTTTGTAATTAATTAGAGTAAAGATACTTAACTAAAGATTATAAAATTAGAAGTGTATTATTAAAATGGAAATTATTGCTGAATTAAAACATAAAAATGAAGTTAAAATGACTAATATTGAATATAATGAATTTGCGGAAGAACTTAAAAAAGGATTTCTTTATTGGGAAATAGAAAAGAAAAAACAACAATTAGCTGAGTACATTAATGCGTATCAAGAAATACAAAATAAAGATTCATTTAATGCTCAGTATTTAAAAACTTTAATTGATATATTAAAAGCAGAAATTACAAAATAAAAAATATCTTTTCCTATTCTCTCTTATATATAATAATTTGTTAAAACTTCTTTTATACTTAAAACCAAGTATTACTACAGTATTTCTTTGTATAGAATTTGATCAAAATATTCTTCATAGCGTACATACATAAGATTATTTTGTTCAAATAATGTCTCTAAATCAACCATAGCTTCTTTTTTAATTCTTTCAATGTTTCGCCTAATATCCTTCTTAAATTTATATATCTCATCCTTAATAACTTTAGTTGGATTTATTGGTTTATAAAATCCATCAGTTGATTTTACCCATTTACGTTTTACTAATGAATCAAGGGTATTATCGATAACCTCTTTTTCTAATTTCATGACTCTGTTTAGCATTGGTAGGTCAGCGTTACCTAGAGAAACTAGAATTGCATAAGTTCTTATTTCAAGATCAGATATTTTTAAGAATTTCATAGCTGAAAACACTTTTTCATCCAATTTTTTGATTTTTGATTTCTTTTTCATTGCTTCTTCTTTAATTTTTGACAGATTAACATTATTGGCAACAATCATTTTTTTAGAGGTAACCGCATCATCAAATAACTTTTTACCTATATCTGTACGTATGATTACACTATTCCAACTTCCTTCAGGTTTCCCAACACTTCCTACTGATATATCAGCAAATTCCGCAGTATAATCTTTACAATATTGACAGCTAGACCAATTATATTTTTTAGTTTCTTGTATTGGGACTTGCCAGTATTGACCATTTTTAGTGTAAACGATAAATTGACCCCGAGAGATGTCAAATTTCTTTACATCCCTCATTTCTATTTTAAGCTTTTCTTGAACAAGCTTTTCCATTAAGTCATATGAATAATTTGAAGTACAATAAAGCCCAATAATTAATGAAAATTTACCATATTCTTCAGAAAGGGGCGGCCATAATTGTATTTTACGAACTGCTTGAATTTGACACGGCATTCCCACAAATGCTAATTTCTTAAGTTTATATTTATTAATAGCATCAGAATAAGAAAGTAGAGTTGGTGTCATGGTGTATATTGAACCAGCAACGAGCATTATTTCCTCAGGAGTCCGTACTACTGTTGGTTTTGGCACCCAATTTTCATCTCTATCTGCAAGAAGAACACCATCTATTAATCCTGTATTTAAAGCATGAATAAGTAAGGTAGTTACCACACCACCATTTTGAGCAACCATCAAAATCTCTTTATTTGTGCTTTTTGCAGCAATAATCTTTTGATAATGTCCTATTAAAAAGTCTTTAGGAATATTACCATTAAAAAGATCTTGTTCAAACATTTCTTCTGGAAAGTATGTCCTCGCACAATATTTAAAACACATAGAACACTCTGGGTCACTATCTAATAACACAGGTTTATTATCTCTAACCCCAATGCGAGGACAAAGTGATATACATGCTCCACAAAAAATACAGGCATTTTTACTTATCACATGCTCATTCAAATCTTGAAAACCAATGCCCATATCAATAGATTGTAAATAATCAATTATATCTTCTTTTGTTTCCATTATTTTTTACCTCATTAAATTAAAAATTTTTTTAATTTTTACATTTTTTATTAAATATTATAATTCACATAGATTATAACAATCTTTTACGTATTATGTTTTTTCAATTTAATTATTAATATTTTCGTCTATGTAACTTTTTTTTTAGAGATCTTGTAATTTATTCGAAATTGTAAATTTTGATAGAGATTTCCTAATTAATATTTCTATAGATAGGTTAATATGTTACTGATATCAATAATAATATGATCATATTTAATAAATTTATAAAAAATTTAAATAATTGTTTTTTAATATTTCTGGATTAATAATAAATTATAATGAATTTTTTTATTCTTTATTCCTTGCCCCCAATATACAGATGATTTTATTTCCAGCTTCCTTTAATTCTTTTACTTGTAGATAACATGGAGCTATTCCTACACCCCCACCTATTATAACAATTGGATAATGAAATTTTTGAATGTGGATATTGTTTCCTAATGGCCCAACAACATCAAGTATCTTATCACCAACCTCTATAAATGAAAGCAATTTAGTACTTTTACCTACAACCTGAAAAACAATTGTTATTGTTCCAATTTCTCTATCATAATCTGCTATAGTTAAAGGAATCCTCTCTCCTTTTTCATTAATTCTAATTATTATAAAATTTCCGGCATGCGCTTTTTTAGCAATTGATGGCGTATCTAATACAATTTCAAATAAAATTCCATTTGACCCAATTTCTTTCTTTTTTAAAATCTTATAAGGCAATCAAATCCTCTCATTTTTTTAAAAAATTTCAAGAAAAAAAATAAAGTTTATTTTGTTAGAGATGCTATTTAAATTGAAATTTTAACTTCTTCGCCAAATAATATTTTACTAGCAATTTCAAAAGCGATATTATAATCAAAAATTTTCTTACCCTTTGTCCTAATTGCCATTGTGAAAATTTTCCTCTCAACTTTATACTTTAACCGCCCTATACCCAAAGCACCAATTCCATAAATACCAGGATAGAATTCAACATCATCAAATTCTGGTTTAATCCCCTCTAAACCATAGGGTGGGACTAGATTAATATCTACTATTATTTTATTTGATGTTAACTGTTTAATTACTTCTCTAGATAGCATTTGAACTCCTGCTTTACCAACCGACCAAATTACATCTGCATCTTTTACAATTTTATAGTATTGTTCCTCTGATTTTGCCACTTCACCTGTTATTTTGTTTGCCCCTTTACCTACTTTCTTTGTTAGTGATTTCGCTAATTCTTTTACAAATTGTTCTCTTCTAGAAATTATTACTACATTTGCATTTAGTTTTGAGGCAATTAAAGCAGATATTTGGCCTACCGGACCAGTACCACCTAAGCAAACTACCTTTTTTCCTGAAATATATGTTGTCCCATGATTTCTTGCCACTTGTAGAGTTTTAGCAACTATTGCGGATGCAGTTGTATGTGCTCCCCTTGGATCTATTATAACCGGAGATTCAAAGGGTGGAACAATTGCTTTTAATACTTCTTTTGCTATTTTTTCACTTTCCTCAACATTTGACCCGCCTACAAAAAAAACAGTTGGAGCTCCCGCTTTTCTAGAAAAAATAGCATCTTGTACCAACTTAGTGACCCTATCTGCTGTCATTTTACAATAAGGTATAACAACATTAAAACCAGCATCATATCCCATATTGGTATCAAAAGGAGAGCAGTAATCATCTGTATCAAAAAAATATAAAATTTTCTCTTCTTTTTCTTTTTTCTTTACTTTGATAGGTATTATTTCAAGAACTGATTTTTTCATTAAATCCTTAATTGAAGTTGTATCATCGAGATCTTTAGCAATTTTTTTGATATTAATTATTTCAGTACTAATATTCAATTCATTAGCTAAGAATACAATCTCATCAAAATGTCTTTTATCGCATATGAAAAAAGCTTTTATTTGTTTTTTCTCCTGCTTTTTTGCTAATTCTAAAATCCCCATCATCATCCATGATTCACGTATTTTATATCTTATCTCATCTTCTTGTGATTTAAAATCATCTTTTAAAAATTCTCTCCATATAACTAATTGTTGAAAATGAGGATCATTATAGTGAACTCTACCCCTTTTCCTATAATTTTCAATTTCATCTGAGAATTTTTTAATAAAAGCCTTTTTATCCATTAAAGGTGTTGAAATAATATTTAATGCATAATCTGGAATATCAACAAATTGATAGGGGATTCCTGTTTCTCTAAAAATAAAGCCAAATTCATCTTCTATAGCAATTTCGTTATCTGAGCGCATTCTTTTATCGTCCACCACAAAATCAGGATGATGTTGATTCACTAAACCCTTAATAAAATCAATATATTCCTTAGATACAAAAAATAAGTTTCCAAGAATATTTTCTTCTTTTGGTAATTCGAAAACCCAATCTATGGGAAATTCACTTTCAATTAGAATTAATTTCAAATTTTTATTTTTTAAAGGTTTTAATTCTAAAACTTGCATTTCTTTAAATCCTCTCTTGTATTACAATTGATTTCATATCTATTTTATTCATGTCATATTTTATGACCTTGATATTATATTCTTCAAATAAACTTTTTAATTCAGAAAATAGTTTTTCTGGAGCAAAATGTAATATCGATAATTTATCATGTTTAATTTCATTAACAATATCTAACACTTTTTTTACAATCCATTTAGGTTTTATAATTAATTCCAAATGTTTTTTCTTATATTCTACTTCTATTTTTAATAAATCAATCCAAGATTTCAAGTTTTGAGCTTTAAATGTATCTTGTTGTTCATTCAAATAAAGATTTTCATATTCCTCTTCTAATTCGCTGATTTGAACCTCTTCCCTTAAAATTTCGTGGTATAAATAATTTTTAGCATTTTCAGGAATATCGATGTTGTAATAAGGGAGTGTAAACTTTTTCAAAAACTTTAATAAAGCAGTTTGATATAACTCTTTTGAATCATTATCATTAAAATCAACTATGGCAAACCTGAAGTTCCTTTTTTTTATAATTTCTTTAAGATCCTCATATTCTGATTCAAATAATTCTCGATCTTCTTTTTTTATTAGATATAAATATACTTTTTTTCCCTTTACAGGTTTTAGTTCTAAGACTTCCATAAGCCTAACTGACTTTTTAACTTACTTTAAATTGATTTTTTTATTCAAGAATAAGATTCTTACAAAGATATAAAAGCAATTTGAAAATCATAATTTTATTATATTTGATGACCAAAATTATTATTTTCGAATTAATAATTTGACAATTTTTTTAGTCATTGATTTAATGATTTAGAACAAGTAAATATTTGAATTTTCTAAAAAGAAAATTTTTTAAAAATCTAAATGATTTTAGAAGAATTATTGTCATTCCTTGTTATTTTCAATTTTGATAATATCAATTTCGATTTAGCAATATCCTATGTACAAACACAAACATATAAATGATCTTTTTCATACTAACAGTTTCAAAGGAAGTAGATCTCTAAATCTAATAAACCTGTAATTATCTTTATTAAATTTTGCCACGAATCTCCTATTTTAAAAAATTATTTTTCTTTATTTGATATTTTTAGCTCGCCATCATAAGATTTATCGAAAAAATATCAACATATTTTTGAATGAAAATTTATGGAAGTTTTTTTGATTTTTTTCTTAACCTTGGAATAAAATTTCTTCGATCTGCGTACTATCTTCCACAATTTTTCAGAAAAATTTTGAGATAATCTTTTATGGGATACCTAAATGTTCATGGGAGCTTGGAATTAAAATAATAAAGATATTTCTCTTTTGATAGATTTCTGGATTATTCCTTAATAAGATCTTTTCAACCTCCTATCTATCCTTAATCGATGCTGGGAGAAAAATTTTAACGATAACTATTCCCGAGAAATATAAAATTGAATTCAGCTCTTGAGCGTCCCGCATTTTATAATTTTATTAAAAAGGGAGAACTAATAGGGCGATTTTTTCCGACTAAAATCATAGAAGGATTCTCGGGAGGGGAGTTATGAAACCGGGAGGATTGTTAGGTTAAGGTACTCAGATGTTTTTTTACACTTTTTCGAACCCAAATCTACGATACCTCAAAAAATATATAAAAAACGGAAGGAAATGCTAAAAGCGAACTTTTTAATATGTTCAAGCTCTTTTAATTGATATATTTCTTGAGCATTACAAAAAATTGGTAAATATCCTCCATTAAAGTAAGAATAATGTCGGAATAAAAAAAAGAAAAATTTAATGAAAAAAAAATACTTCCTTAGATACTGATACTAACAGTCTCAAAGGATTTAGATGTTAGAAATCCATTGAGCTGAATTCATTTTCA